>CAKSKB010000003.1 GCA_934464705.1 uncultured Clostridia bacterium | reverse complement strand
GGAGTATTGAGCGGGCCGACATCATTAAGCCTTATAACCGATTTCAGCAACTGCTACAGTGTTGACGAAGAAAAAGCGGACACATGGTCGCTTTTGAAATTCGATGCCATCAATAAGGCTTTTATTGCTGAAAAAACGGGGCTTCCCGCACCCAAATCAACTGATTTTGCGGATAACGTCTTTGCCGACGATACTATCGAGGTTAATGACGGGCTTCCTATGCTTAAATGGGAATATGACAGATGGAACAGCGGCGAGGATTCCGCAATTACTCTTAAAACGAATGCGCACGGGAAAGTGCTTTACCGTGGCGGTGAGCTTTCCGACGGCGATATAATTTCAAGCAAGGTCGGACTCTCGGTTGCAATTGAAGTTATATCCGACAAGGGTTATGATGCGGAGGTTAACCTTGACGGCGAAAAGGTTTCATACTCCGGAAATACTTTGATAATATATCCGAAAAAAAGTGCACATACTCTTTCGATAACCTTCAACGAGCTTCCAAAAATGGGCAACCGTTTTTACGTTGACCCCGAAAAAGGAAGCGCTGATAACGACGGTACTGCAAAGGATAAAGCGTTTGATTCGATCACAACCGCTAAGGAGGTAATCAAAAAGTACAGAGACGGAGAAGTTCTCGGTGACGGAAACATCAATGTGTACATAAAGGGCGGAGAATACAGAACCGAAACGGGGCTGACGTTCGGGAAAGATGACTCGGGCACAGCGCAGCAGAAAATAATCTATCAGCCATACGAAGGCGAAAAAGTAACATTTACCGGGGCTGAGAAGATAGACACAAGCAAGATAAAGAAGGTAACCGATGAAACTATTCTGAACAGACTTTCCGAAAGCTATGCAAGAGATAATATATATATGCTCGACCTGAAAGCAGAAGGGATTGAGCTTCCGCCGCTTCGTGCAACAGTGACAACGAGCGGACAGAAGTTCTATATGAACGGAACGGCTCTTACCAACGCGCGCTGGCCCAACCCCGACAAAACGGGCGAGCAGTACTATGTAAGAGGCGAAACCGGCACGCTTACGGCGGAGCAGCAAGGCAAATACAACGGCGACGGACAGCCGGTTGTACTAAAATATGTTGATGCCGAAAACCGTACGGCAAAGTGGAAGATAAAGAAGGATGATGTTTTTGTATGCGGAGCAGTTGCATATCTTTGGTATCCCGAGTGCATCCTGATCGATAAGCTCGACCCAACGGCAAAGCTTGTAACCACAAGCGGAAAAGCTTCATACGGACAGGATACGTACACCGCAAAAACCGAGCGATATCTCTACTTTGAAAACATTTTTGAAGAAATTGACCAGCCCGGCGAAAGCTATCTTGACAGGGAAAGCGGAATACTCTATTTTTACCCTGTCGGAAAAGTAAACGGCGCTGAAATGTATCTGTCTAAGACCGGCTCGAATCTGTTGACGATAAACGGAGCGGAGCATATAACCTTCAAAGATTTAGATTTCAAAAACGGAACCGGCAACGCAATGAATATAACCGGCAGCAGCATAACTGTCGATGGCAGCGAAATAAGCGGTATGGGAGCCAACGGAATAAAAATTAACGGCTCGGATATAACCGTAAAGAACTGCGATATATATAACTATGCGTCGCACGGCATTGACGTTTCCGGCGGTGACAGGGCTACGCTCACTCCTTCCGGGAATGTAATAACCAACAATAAAGTCCACAGCGGTTACGGTCAGCTTTCAAGAGGTATATATGCCGCAGGAGTCGGACACGAGATTTCGCATAACGATATATTTGATTTCGGTCAGGATGCAATCAGGTATGACAAGCTGAACAATACCGTTATTGAGTACAATGACATTTATGATGTGCAGCTGCTCAATGCCGACGGCGGAGCAATCTATGCCGGCAGAAACTGCACCGACCTCGGAAATATCGTAAGATACAACTATTTCCATGATATCGGCGCACACATCGGTCACCACGGTCAGCAGGCGGTGTTCACCGATGACGGCGAGGTAGGTCCGGCAATCTACGGTAACATTATATACAAGGGCGGTCTTCCGGATTATCCCCTCAAAACACATGGCGGACAGTTCCACCAGATTTACAATAATATAATCATCGAAAACAATGTTGGTTTTTATATGCAGCCTTGGGGAGTCGGGGATACGGGTGTTAAAAACACAATGATTCCGGCAAGATGGTTTGTATATATGACGGATCTGCAAAAGGTATTTGGCTCATCAAGCGCAGGTTCAAATCTGTTTGAATCGAGGAAAGACCTCATTTTCAGCAGCGATTGGAAGAAATATTATACAGAAACCGAAAGCACCAAATACTGGGCGAAGGTTTTTGACTTTATTAATTCCGAAAACTATAATGCCGCAAAAGAATTCAGCGACAAAGGAGATGCCGCAGGATTCACTGCATGGATGGAAAACAACCTGCCCGCAGGCGACACAAACTTTGTTTATAACAATGTATTAATCGATATTCCCACAGTTATGCTTAGTGGAGGCTGGGCTGAACTGAAAAACAACCTTCAAGCAAGCAGCAAGTCGGCAAAGAACTGGTTCACCGAATACGGAAAGGACTTTACGCTGAATGATGGCGGTATGGCGGAAATCAGGAAAACCATACCGGATTTTGAAAAGCCCGAATTTTCAAAAATGGGAGTTCAGGACGAAAGCACGGCAGAGCCTGCAATCGCCAATGCATCCATACTCGGAAGTGCAGCAGTAGGGAAAACACTTTCTGCGAAGTATGATTACAGCGGTGCGAACGATGAAGGCTCGACCGAAATTTACTGGTACTATGCAAACAGCAAAAACGGCAGCTACACGCGTATAACCGACGGTTACGGAAAGTATTACACTGTTGATTCGGCATACGATAATAAGTATATCCGCTATGAAGCAGTGCCGAAGGATGTAAAATATACGCACGGCGAAAGAGCGGTTTCAGAGAGCGTGTATATCGACCCGAATGCAACAACGGTAGATAAGGACGGACTCTGGGCGCTGATAGAAAAGGTAAACGGCGTTCTTGATGAAGCTGTTGTCGGAACAGAAGGCGGACAGTACGATCAGGAATCGAAGGACGCCCTCACCGCAGCAAGAGATAAGGCGCTTTCGGTTGCAAACAACGCAAACGCATATCAGTATCAGGTAACCGAGGCTGAGGCGGAACTCGAAACGGCGCTCGATATATTCAAAAAGAGCGTGCATGATATTCTCAGCACCCTCGGCGTTGAAAGAATTTCGCTTAAAGAGTGCCTTGAAGATGAGGCAGGCTGGAACAAATCTACAGGCGATGACCTGAAGTTTGAAAACGGAACGCTCATAATAGGCGACGGCAGTGCAACGCTTGCCGAATATACTGCGAAAAAGTATAGAAATACGCAGTTCAGCTTTAAGATGAAACCCGAAATAATAGACCCCGATGCAGCAAATGCCGCAAATGCATGGGTTGGAATCTATTTAAGACAGCAGAAAAACGGATGGTGCTGGAACGGCGGCAACGGAGCAGCAATGTTTGATCTTAAGCAGCAACTTATACAGTATCAGCAGCACCCGAAGCCACTCACATGGAGCGCAGCAATACATCCCGACCTTGTTCTTAACGATAAGAAACTCGAGATGGGCAAAACATACGATGTAAGTGTAGGTGTGTATGAAACCAAAACAGAAGGCGAAATGCTTATCGAACTTACATTGGACGGCGAAAAGATTTATATGGAAACGCTTTCGGGCACCGGGCTTAACGGAACCGAAGGAATGTTTGCAATAAGCGCCGGTGACAACACAAGGCTTACGGTGTATGCCGCAGAGGCGGATAAGACGGAACTTAACGCAGAGATTGCCGCAGCGGAAAGCTTTGTATCGGGCGCTAAAACCGGAAACGGATACGGCGAATACCCGAAGGATGCAATAGACAGCGTAAATGCGGCGATAGCGGACGCAAAGAAGGTTTCCGGAAACGGAAATGCGGTTCAGTTTGAAGTTGATGAGGCGGCTCTGAAATTGAAAAAGGCTGCAAATGCGGCAAAGGGAATGTTCAATCAGAGCGGAAGCGTCGGTGAAACGGTAACAATCAATTACGGCGGAGAAAAAGCGGAATTGACGGTTCCGGATTCTGTTTCAAAAGTCACCGTAAACGCCGAAAAGGATAAGGCTTTGCCGAAGTTCAGCGCAAAATCCAAAGACTTTGAAATGACAGCGGAGGACGGCAGCATACCGGGCAGCTCGTTTGAGCTTCCGACAAAGACAGCGGAACCCTCCGGAAGCTTTAAGCTCGGCGATGTAAGCAGAGTTTACGGCGGAGGATATACGGAATTTAATAAGCCGGTAAGAATAGTTCTTTACGGCGCAGGCGGCGTGCAGGTTGCGTACAAAAACGAAAAAGGCGGATATGTCCAGATTTCAAGAACAATAAGAGAGGACAGCCTTGCCGCAGCCGAAACCGCACTTTCGGACGGAAAGACAGTCGCTGTAAAATTCGTAAGCGGAAACGATTTGGTTATTTACACAACGGCGGTTACCGAGTTTGTAACATATACGAAAACTGCTTCGGAACCGTATGAACCTTCCGTAACCCCCGGCGGAGGAAACGGCGGAACAACCACCAAGCCTTCCGCAGGCAGCGGAACAGGCGGATTCTACTCAAACGATACCACAAACCCGAGTATTTCAAATCCGTTTACGGATATGGCAGGTCATTGGGCAGCGGCTGATGTTTTGGCTATGAACAAGGCAGGAATCGTTTCGGGCGTTTCGGACACGCTTTTCGACCCCGACAGAAACATCACAAGAGCGGAATTTGCCGCAATTATCGCAAGAGCACTCAAGCTTTCGGACAAAACGGCAGACTACAAAGATGTAAACGATGAATGGTTTGCACCGTATGTGGGCGCTTGCTCCGAGGCAGGAATAATTTCGGGATATGACGGATATTTCAGACCGAACGATAACATCACAAGACAGGAAATGGCGGTTATTATTGTTAACGCTTACTCCTATCTTGAAGGTAAAGGCGCAAACGGCGGAATCGATAACTTTACCGATAAAGCCGAAATTGCGGACTGGGCAAAAGCAGCGGTTGATACGGCAAGTTCAGTCGGCTTAATCTCCGGCATGGGCGACGGTACTTTCGCACCGAATGCCAACGCAACCCGTGCGCAGGCGGCAAGTATCGTAAGGCGACTGCTCGGCTAAGAGATTACTTGACAAATAAATAGCTATCTCTCTCCTTAATAAAGAGCAGCCGGGATTGCATTATCGGCAATCCCGGCTGCTTCTTCATGTAAACAGTGCATTTTGCAGCAGCCAAAGCTGCGGAAATGGGCGCATGATGTTCCAGTACCCCATACCGGCAAGACCTGAATTTATGATAAGTTGAAATTTCGCAAGTATGCTTCTCGCGTCCTCGAACCACACTTCGTGTATGCGGCCGTATTCATCGGTATAATTAAAATACGGCGACGCTGCGGTTTCGTCAAATTTAATTTCGGCTCCGTATCTTATTGCGATATTTACGGCTTCGTTGTTGCCGATTGACTTTGCTTTGGATTTTCCCGAAACGAATGGGAGAGTCCAGTCATAGCCGTAGTTCGGTATGCCCATGAGGATTTTCTGCGGCGGGATTTCGGAAAGTGCATAGTCGAGCGCACGCTTTACCTGCGGCAGAGGAGCCACCGCCATCGGAGGGCCGTAGGTGTAACCCCATTCATAAAGCATGGGCATTACGAAGTCTGCGCTTTGCCCCAAAACTGCGTAATCGTGCCCTTCGTAGAGACTTCCTGGCTGGTCGGAGGAGGTTTTCGGGGCGGCTGCGACAATCACGAAAAGCCCGGTGCTGCGAAGCGCATTCAAAAACCGTCCGTAGCTTTCGGCGTTTTCGCCGCCTATAAACTCAAAGTCCACATCAACTCCCGAAAATCCGTTTTCATATACAACCCTTGATATTTCGTTTATTAATCTGTCCCGGACGGTCTGATTGTTTAATGCAAATTCCGCAAGACCCGAGTCGAATCCGCCGGTTTCCGACAAAGTTGACAGGTGCAGAAGCGTGGAGGTGCCGTAATTTGCCGCGCGGTTTCTTATGTATTCGTCATTCGGGATTACGAGGTTTCCGCTTTCTGTTATCCCGTATGTGAACGGCGAAACAAATGTAAGATATGGAAGGGCGGTGTTCAGTGTGTCACGGTTTATAAAATCATACGCATATCCGTTTGACACGGCGCTCCTCAATGGGGTATCGCTGTATTCTATCACAATGGTCTGCCCGGCAAAAATATCCGGGCTGCCTTTAAGGAAAATGTTATTTTTATATATGTTTCTTACGGTGGTTCCGTGCATCGCCGCAATTGAATATATACTGTCGCCGGGGACTGCGGTATGAACCACCTTCGGGTAAAGTATAACCAGTGTTTCTCCAACTGCGAGGCTTCTGTTTATTCCGTTATTGAGCGCAAGAAGATTAGGGCTTACACCGTAACGCCTTGCGATTGAATAGAGTGTTTCTCCGCGGTTTACAACATGAATATTCAATGCATCACCTCATATCATACTGTCGTAAATTGCACTCATTCGTGCCCATGTTATTGCCCCGACCACTCCGTTTTCGGGAAGATTGTTTGCACGCTGAAACTGCCGCACCGCATTTTCGGTCTGCAAGCCGAAATATCCCGTTATGCTCGGCGGCGTAATTGAAGGTTCGGCTTCGCTTATTTTGGTCAGATATGTCTGAATCTGCCTCACGCTTTCGCCTGACATTCCTCTCTTCTGGATAACCCCCGGATATATGCTCGCCGCTCCGTAACCGCTCTGGGCGCGGACGGTTTCTACGGTCTGCATATATAAATCCTGTATCACCCTCCATGTCTGAATATTTACAACGCCGGTTACTTCCAGTCCGTTATACTCCTGTACGAGTTTCACTGCGTTTTCGGTTTGTTCATCGAACACACCGCTCATGTCGATATACGGATAGTTGTCATTAAAATATCCGATTATCATGAGATAATACTGCGTGTACGAAACATAAAAACCGTCGTCTCCGAGAGCAAGTCTTTGGGGATATACAAACGCCGCTTCATCATATGTTATGCCTTCGCTTGACAGCTCATTGAGATTTTTTACGCCGTTATATATGCTTTTTATTTTATACCATGTTGCTTTGCCGACTATTCCGTCGGTTGTCAGATTGAAAATATTCTGAAATTCCTTTACCGCATTTTCGGTTTCAACCCCGAAAATCCCGTCGGGCTTTGTGATTTCGGGTATCGACGGATAATTCTGCCTTATTCTGTTAAGTTCAACCTGGATAATTCTTACTTCGTTTCCCGATGACCCGAGCCTGAGCGGAACCCCGGTATACGATTCGCTGATTTCCTGTACCGGGGCATTGAAAACTATGCTTATATTATCTCCGTAATAGTTCTGCAGAATCCCGAACGGTGTTTTTCCCTCGTTGGCAAGCGTTACCGTGCCCCATTGCGAAAGCCCGTCACAGGTGGTGGTTGTGCCGTTGCAGTACTGCGCAAAATACGGCTCAATTGAATTTCCTTTAACTATGTAATTATTGAAAATATCATCGACAATCAGACCGATATTTTCAAAATACTCACGTCCTTTGGTGTAGGTCTGGTCAAAGGCAGTTGAGTTTGTTATATCAAAATTATAACCTTTTGAGCGGTAGAATTCGGTATATACTCTGTTAAGTGTGTAGCTGATTATAGCGTATATGTTAGCTCGTATTGCGTCTTCCGGCCAGGTGGGATATATTTCGCCTGACGCTACATTTTTTATATAGTCGGTAAACGGTACGGTGATATTTTCCGCATAGGCGTCGGGCCGTCCGAGATGAACCGTTATTTCCATCGGAACAACCGGTGTGTTTGCGTTTGGCATATCTGAAACCTCCTTCTACAGGTTATAATTGCTTTTTTCGTCATATACATCTCCTTCTCCTCCGGTATCTGCGTTCATTCTTACAGGCTGAACCGACAGAATCCCCTCAAATATCGGCACATTGAGATTTTCAACGCTCAGATAGTTTTCTTTTTCGATGAGAATATCATAAGATGTGTATGGAATTGCTCCTTCCGGCGTCTGCGACATTGCGGCAGGCTTTGCCGGAAGAGTAATCGTCTGCGTATGACCGTTTCTGTCGGTGTAAACGGTGGAGAGCACATACTTATCGGAAAGCGTCTTTGAAACCGTTACCTTCGCTCCGGAAATCGGGATTGGGCTTCTGCCGGAGTACACCTGAACCTGTATAAAGCCCTTTGACGGATTTTCCTCAAGGTATTCGTCAAATTCGCTCATGTTTTCGGTTGTGTGTATTTCCGGATTTTCCGGGACGGTATTTATTATTCCTTTGTATATTGCGTCCGAAAGAATTTTTGGATTTTTAACCGCGGCTGTGGCGGCAGAGGAACTTAAGGCAAACTCGATTATTATATTCGGCACATTTGCCGAGCACCGCACAGCGTATTGTACGCCGAGCGCTTCAGCTGCGGAAGCCGCGGCGTTTTTTGTTATTTCAGCTGCCGAAATCGGACCGTATGCCGTGATAAACGAACGGTTTCCTCTTACTCTGTGCGCCGCAAGCTTTATTGTAATGTCGGAATCGCCTTTTTCGCAGCATTGCAAAAGTTCCGCAAGATTATCTGCCACTGCCCCTGAAACGCCGTTTCCCTGAGGTTCGACATGAAAATTTATGTGCAAACAAATCACTCCCTTTTTAAACTATGATATGAGGGAGTATATACCGTTAATTACAAAAAAAGAAAGGCAACAAAGATGCTGCCTTTCAGTCTTTAATTTATTTTCTTTTTGCAAGAACTTCGTTTTCGTACCTTTTTATTTCAGAGAACCACGAAGCGTCCGAAATCACGCCGCATTCTTTGAGATACTGTTCCCAGATGTCTCCGAACGGGAGCGTTTTAAGTTCTTCGTGCATATACAAAAGTTCAGTAAATTCGGAATTGTCCTGAAGCTTTTTCAAAAGTTCATGAGGTGTGCAGAGCGCATTGAGAAGAGCCTTCTGCCAGCTTCTGAAGCCAATCGTCCATGCCGCTATACGGTTTATGCTCGCATCGAAATAATCAAGCGCCATATATACTTTACCGAGTGCGTTGCAGCGAACAATTTCTTTTGCTATTTCTTTTGTTTCGTCATCGTAAATAAGAACATGGTCGGAATCCCAGCGAATCCCTCGTGTTATATGAAGCGCAATTTCGGGATAATAGCAAAGAAGCGCAGGAATTTTATCGGATACAACCTCTGTCGGGTGATAGTGACCGTTATCCATGAGCGGAAGGCATCCGTCGTGCGTTGCCGCAAATGTCAGCGCAAATTCGGACGAACCCGATGTATATGCCTCAACGCCTATTCCGAAAACCTTTGATTCAACGCAGGGTTTAACTTTCGACTTATCAAACGGTTCCGAAAGAATCTCCTCAATCGATTCTTTATAGCGCATACGGGGACCGAGGCGGTCTGCCGGGTTATCCTTGAAGCCGTCGCCCGTCCAGATATTCATAACGCAGGGAACACCTGTTTCCTCCGCAAAATACTGCGAAATCTTTATGCACGCCTTGCCGTGCTCAATCCAGAACTTCCTTGTTTCCGCATCGGGGCTTGAAAGGGTAAGCCCGTCCTTGACTTTGGGGTGGGAGAAGAATGTCGGGTTAAAGTCAATTCCCATATTCCTTGCTTTTGCAAATTCAACCCACTTTTTGAAATGCTTGGGTTCGAGCTTGTCACGGTCGGTAAATTCGCCGTCCTCAAATATCGCATAGCACGCATGAAGATTAAGCTTGGCTTTTCCGGGGCAAAGCGAAATTACCTTGTCCATATCCTCCATAAGTTCAAGCGGTGTGCGTGCCTTTCCGGGGTAGTTTCCTGTTGTCTGGATTCCGCCGGTAAGAGGGCCGTCATGGTCAAAACCCGTAACATCATCGCCTTGCCAGCAGTGAAGCGATACCGGTATTTCCTTAAGCTTTTTTATTGCAGCGTCGGTATCAACGCCGAATTTTGCATATATTTCTTTTGCCGATTCATATCTGTTCATATGTAGTCCTCCATGATTGTTATATTATAATATTATCATATTAATTACAAAAAATCAATATCAAATTACGGCTTTTTCCCGAATTCCGAAAATCCGATTCCGCCGAGCGTTATAAACATTCCGACAAGCGCCGCAATTCCGATGCCTGATTTATCGTATATGCTCTGCGCAATCAGGGTTATAAGCGGCATTATAAAAAGATACTTGCTGGTTGTGGTTGCCCCCAGCGTTGCAACTGATATGTTCCAGGTGGAAAAGCATAGTGCAGACGCAAATATTCCCAAAAACGCAAAGTTCATCAGAAAATACGGGTCTGAAAGAGCCGAAAAATCCATATGAGAAGGCTTAAACGCCATGAACGGAATCATAAGGATAACCGAGTACATAAAAAGCCTTCGGGTGACCTGAAACTGCTCAAAACCAAGCGCAGAGATTTTTTTGACAAGTATTGAATATACCGCCCACAGCCATATGATTCCGAAGATTATAAGGTCGCCCAAAAGCCCCGTTTCGAGGGACTTCGAGTCGCCGAAGCATATGAAAAATATGCCTATTATTGAAATGAACATTCCGATTATGTTGCGCACGGTGACCTTCTCTCCGAGAAATCGGTGCGCCAGAACTGCCATGAAAATCGGAGTTGCGGCGGTTATGAACGATACGCTTGCGGGGTTTGTATACGAAACCGAAAGATTCTCAAGATACTGATAAAGCGCCGAGCCGGAAACTGCAGCCGCAAGCAGCATTGCCTCGCTTTTAAGACCGGTGAATTTAAGCGGTCTCGGGCAGATTATCCAGCACACTATGTATGCAATAATATATCTTACAAACAGGATTTCAAGTGCGGAAAAGCTTTTTTCAAGGTGTTTTGTCGAAATGAATGTAATGCCCCATATGAATATCGTGAAAAAGGCAAGACAGTGATTTTTTATCTTTTGATTCAAGTTAATCAGCCTCCGATAACAAGTATACCATTTTTTGCAGAAAAGGTCAAGAGGGGTTCTATTTAGGGACATGCAGAAATATAATAATGTAGGAGGTGAGAAATTTGGATATATTACTGCTTTTTGATTATTTTCCGAAGGCTCTCCGGAACATTGCGTACCGTATGCCGCAGGAATTCAGAGAGCGCGGAGAGGAAATAAGGATAAGAATAAACAGACCCCTTAAGGTCTTTATTGACGGCAAAAACCTTTGCGTAATGCCTGACGGAAGCTTCGGTGAAAGCGGCGGATTTATTGTAACGCAGGAATTGATGAAGGCTTGCTTTGACCGTTTTACCGAAATGTCGCCGTATGCTTTTGCGGACGAGCTTTCAAACGGATATATAACCGTTGAGGGCGGCCACAGAATCGGTTTTTGCGGAAAAAAATATGGCAATACAATGCGTGATATTTCTTCAATCAACATTCGTATTTCGAGAGATATTTACGGGGTGTCGGAAGTGTTTGATATTTCGCCTCTTTCAAGCACTCTTGTGATTTCACCTCCCGGCGGCGGAAAAACAACCTTTCTCCGTGACGCCGCAAGGCGGATTTCAAACAGCGGAAAAAAGGTGTGTATTATAGATGAGCGGTGTGAAATCGGAGCGGCCTTCCGTGGTGTGCCGCAGCATGATGTCGGGGAAAACACCGATGTTTTAAGCGGTTTTTTGATGTCGGATGGAATTATGACGGCGCTTCGCACAATGGGGCCCGATGTTATGGTTACAGATGAAATCGGCGGAGAATCCGACGAGGCCGCAATTGGGGCGGCGCTGAAATGCGGAGTGAAAATTCTTGCTTCCGCACACGGTTCAAGCCGTGAGGAAGCGGTTTCAAGGCTCGGAAGTATTGCCGGGGTTTTTCGTAAATTTGTTGTCATAGAAAATAACGGCGGTGTGAGGAGCGTCAGCATTGTTTAAGGTACTCGGTGGCGGACTTATAATCTTTGCAAGCTTTTTATATTCACGCATGAAAGCGGAGGAAATAAGAAAGCGCATTGAATTTGCGGACGGGCTTCTTGCGGGGTTCGTTGCGCTTGAAGAACAGGTCTGCGGTTTGCTTATGCCGCTTGAACGGGCGCTTTTTTCTGCCGCATCTCCGTCAGGCGCTGCGGCAGAAATATTCGGTTCGGCGGCAGACGGCACCGGCGGAGCGTACGAGAGGTTTTCGTCCGCACTCGGGGAAAAGAGTGAATTTTCCGATAGTATTATGCCGTATATAAACGGCATAACGGCTCTTGAGGAGGAAGAACGCCGCTGCGCTTTTTCACTCATAAGAACAAGGCTCGAAGAAAAAAGAAAGCTTCTGTCAGAGGAGTTTTTTGCACTCGGAAGACTGTACGGGGCGGTCGGCATACCAATTGGCGTGCTGATTGTTATTCTGCTTTATTGAGGTGAGGCTTTTGGATATAGATTTGATTTTCAGAATAGCGGCAATCGGCATACTTGTTGCGGTTTTGAATCAGCTGCTTATACGCTCCGGAAGAGAGGAGCAGGCGATGCTTACAACTCTTGCCGGTCTGATTGTGGTTCTGTCGATAATTGTGAAGGAAATCAGCACGCTTTTTTCGACAATAAAGACAGTTTTCGGACTGTGAGGTGAATCGGTTTGGATATATTCAAAATATCTTCTGCGGCGCTTGTGACGCTTTTTTTGTGCATTGTGCTCAAACGCTACAGTCCGGAATATGCGGTTGCCTGCGGAATTTTCGGTTGCATGATAGCCTTTTATTTTGCCGCAGACGGAATCCGTGAAATATTTGTAAACCTCTTTAAGCTTGCGCAGGAGTGCGGAATAAAGCCGGAATACATAACGCTTGTGCTTAAAATCACGGGAATTGCGTTTGTGGGACAGCTGTGTGCGTCGCTTTGCCGCGATGCCGGGCAGTCGGCGGTGGCAGCAAGCGTGGAACTCTGCACAAGCGTTATTATTATCGCTCTCGGAATGCCGATTGTGCTTTCGCTTTTTTCGGTTATATCTTCGGTGGCAGGTGCTGCGCCGTGAAAAAAGCAATTGTGTTTATTTCGGTATTTCTGATTTTTATCGGCACTGCCGCCCATGCCGACGATTACATAAGCGAGCAGGCGGACGCAGCCGGAATAGACAAAATGGAGAAGTTTTATTCCGAAAATGTCAGCGGATTCGGTTTTGACCTTGAAGAAATGATTGAAAGTATATATACCGGCAGCTTTGAGCTTTCTTTTTCGGGGATTATAAAATATATTCTGCAGCTTTTTACCGGCGGAATACGAAAGAACATTTCTGCTGCCGTAACTCTTTTGCTGATTGCGGTTTTGTGCGGATTTTCCGGAAACTTAAACTCTCTCGGAAAGGGCGGAGGGGGTGCGGCGTTTTATGTATGCTTTTCGGTAATCTGCGGACTTTGTGCAGCGCTCTTTTCGCATACCGTGGAGCGCGGCGCGGCAGCAATAGCGCTGATGAGTGATTTTGTGAAGGTCACAGCACCGGTGCTTACCACTCTTTGCATGGCGGGCGGAGAGGCAGGGTATGCCGCAGTGCTTCCGCCGCTTCTTTACGGAGCGTCCGCCGTGTCTATAAATGCGGCAAACGCTTATGTTATTCCTCTTTCGTACGGGGCGTTTTCGCTTAATGCCGTAGGGGCATTGGGCGAAGGCATAAACCTTTCGCGCGGCATAAAGCTTATGAAGAACTTTTCAAAATGGATTATGACATTTCTTATGACGGTTTTTTCCGGAGTTTCGGTTATATGCACTGCGGCAGGGAGTGCAATGAATGCTCTTTCCGGGAAGACGGTCAAGTTTGCTGTCGGAAGCTTTATACCGGTTGTCGGCGGCATGCTTGCGGACAGCATGGACATGGTTGCAACCTGTACCGGCATTGTCAAAAAGGCGGTCGGGGCGGGGGGAATGTGCGTTATAATGCTTATATTTCTTTCCTGTGCAATAGAGCTTGCGGTGCAGCTTGTGCTGCTTCGGTGCGCCGCTGCATTTTCGGCGCTTTTATGCAGCGATAAAATCGTTAGCCTTCTTGACGGAACCGCCGACTGCATAAGTATAGTTCTGGCGGCGCTGTGCATGTGTTCGTTTTTGTTTCTGGTTATTATAACAATCATGATAGGCGGTGTGATGGCGTGAAGCAGATTATTATTTCAATAGTGGGTGCCTTGCTTGTTTTGCAGGCGGTTAAGCTGATAATTCCGGAAAGTGCGGTTAAAAAATATGCTTCTTTTATAGTTTCGGCAACCGTGATGCTTATTCTTACGGCGGCGGTTTTCGGAAGCTCATTCTCGCTTTTTCCCGAATTTGCCGAGCCTGAAACAGAAAGTTGTTCCGATTCTCTCGAAGGCGTGCGGCAAAGTCAGATTGAAAGGGAATTTTCACGCCAGCTTTCGGGTGACATGAAAAAAAGCATACCCGAGCTCAAAAACAGCGAGTTATCGTTTTCGTTTAATATTTCGGAGGATAACACCGGGTATGTCACCCACATGCTCATAAAATCGCCCGACACAGAGGATTCTGCCGTTAAAACCCGTGTGAGTGAAATGTATATGATTCCGATTGAGGACATAGAATGGAGAAAAGTATGAACGCAAAAAAAATACTTGCCTTGCTTTCGGAAAAAATAAAGAATAAACAAACTGTTTTGATAATATTTATTATTGGAGTGATAATTATGCTTACCGCCGGAGCTTTTGCTCCGCAAAGCGAAAAGCAGTCTGCGGAATCGGTCGGAAATTACGATTACTGCCGCAGACTGGAGGAAAATCTGACCGGGATTCTGTCGGAAATGAAGGGGGTGGGAAGGGTTCGAGTAATGATAACTCCCGAGGCCGAAACGGACAGCGGAAACACGCTTTTCCAAAGCGGCAAAAAGACTGAAATTTCGGATATAAAAGGGGTGGTGATTGCAGCCGAGGGTGCCGGTGACCCGAAAGTAAACGAAAAAATCTATTATGCCGCAAAGGCAGCCCTTAACATTGGCGGCAGCAGAATTGCGGTGATCGAATCAAAATGAATTATAACACGGAAGGGAAAGGATTATGGTATTGATGAAAAAAAGACAGATATTAATTGTTGCGCTGTCGCTTGTTGTGGTTATAGCGGCTTATCTTAACTGGACATACACCGAAAGCGATGACGCCGTTACGGTTACGGGCGGCGCTGAAACCAAAAATTACGGCGAAGCAACGCTTGTTGACGGAAAAGACGAGGAGCAGGCAGAGGCGGTTTCCACAAAGGGCGGAAGTTATTTCGATTCGGCAAGAATGACAAGGGACAAGGCAAAAAGCGATGCGCTTGATACTCTGCGCGAGGTTGCCGAAAGCGAGGGTGCGTCCGATGAGGAAAAAGATAAGGCGTATACTTCGATGAGGCAGTCGGCGGAGAACACCGAGCGCGAAGGCAACATCGAAAACCTTCTTAAGGCTAAGGGATTTTCAGATGTGCTTGTTTACATAACCGATGACACTGTGAGCGTTACGGTTAAAACCGAGGGCCTTACAACCGCCGATACTGCGAAGATTTACGACATTGTTGTGTCCGAAACGGGAATTTCCGCAGAAAAAATTAAAATAATAGAAATAAAATAGTTTACAAGAGGGAATATTTGTGATATAATTACAGTAATAAATGATATACGGAGGTGTGCCCGATGAACGAAGATGTTAAGGGCTGTATCAAAATTTCTGACGATGTCGTTGCTACAATTGCAAGTATTACAGCGAGAGAAACCGAAGGTGTTGCCGGTATGAGTACCGGTATTGCCGGGGAAATATATGAATTTATCGGCAAGAAGGTTCCCACAAAGGGGGTCAAGGTCGAAACCGGAGAGGGTACCGTTACGGTTGATGTTTACATTATTGTGAATTACGGTGTTAAAATCAACGAGGTTGCCGGCGAAGTTCAGCTGAAGGTTAAAAATGCCATCGAGGAGATGACAAACCTTAATTCGGAAGCAGTCAATGTTCATGTTCAGGGTATTAAAATTGCCAAAGATGATATTGCCGATGAGCCTGAAATTACCGAGCCGCCGGCAGAAATTCCGGATGATACCGAAAAAACCGAAGAATAATATTTACGGGCAGCCTTGTTTTTGGGGCTGCCCGCTGTATTTTATTTGCAGGGAAATATCACCGTGAATTTCGTACCGTCTTTTTCGTTGCTTGAAGCTTCAATTTTTCCGTTCATAAGTTCGGTAAGATTTTTTGTGATTGCAAGCCCCAGTCCGTGGCTGCCGTCGGTGTGCCGTGATTTGTCGGCACGGTAAAATCTTTCAAATATATGGGCTATGTCATTATCCGAAATAATTCCCGTTTTGTTCACAACTGAAAAACACACGCTTTTTTTGTCTTTTTTAAGAGAAACGCAGATGCTTCCGCCGTTTTTTTCATACTTCACGGCATTGTCAATAAGCGAAGAAACAATCCGTTTTGCAAAATCCGCATTGCCTTTTATTATAATATCGGGCTGTATTTCCGCTTTGTATTCAATATTTTTTTCATATGCGGCAGATTCCATAACAAGTGTGCATTTCTCTGCAATATCGGAAATATTGATGTCCTCTTTTTTTACTTCTGTTTTTGATTCGCTTTCTGATAAAACAAGCATTTGCTCAATCAGTTCTTTCATGCTGAGTGCCGCCTGCTTTGTGCCGTCAATCCATTTTGACATTCCCGAATCGCAGCAATCCTGATTTCGGCTTAAAATATCGGCGTTTGAAAGAATAACCGTCAATGGGGTTTTTAAGTCGTGTGATGCGTCCGTTATAAATTGCTTTTCCCTTGCTATGGCGTCCTCAAGCGGTTTTGCGGCACGGTTTGCAAGTTTTTTGCTTATAAAATAAAATATCAGCATTGATGAAATGAATATAAGCAGCAGTACCCCAAAAAGTTCAAGCATTGAAAACAAAATGAAATTTCTGCTTGCAACCGAAATTTTAAGTTCATTAGGTGTGGATTGCTTATAGTAGTATAGGTTTTCGGATTTCAAAACTCCGAAATCGCTTTCCTGTGCATATATTTTCTGTGCGGTTTCCAAAAGTCCGTTATTGTTTTTCAGTTCGTCTTTTGAAACGATTGACACATTTTCTTCGTTGATATTGTAAAAGAATACATATACCGATTCCGAATACTTCTTTGATGTATCATATTCCGCCGTATCGTGCTAAGTGGGCATTGAATCGAAATCGTCTTTCGGTTTGGGCGGCTTTTCGCCGTTTTCTTTATCATCTTCACCCGAGGGCTTTTCGGGCGGTGCCGCGTCTTCTCCGCCCGAGGGCTTTTCGGGCGGTGCCGCGTCTTCTCCGCCCGAGGGCTTTTCGGGCGGTGCCGCGTCTTCTCCGCCCGGCTGCTCTTTCAGGATGTTCCTTATGGTATTGTAAGGCTCAATCTTTTGCTGCATTACGGTTTTAAGTTCATCAACGCTTGTGCGGTATGAATATGCCATAATCACGGCATTCATTATTAAAAGCACAAGTCCGATGAGCAGAAGATTGGATTTTATAAAGCTTTTTTTATAATCTTTCATTTTTTATTCTCCTTGGTAAATTCGGGTCTGTAGCCTATGCCCTGAATATTCTTTATACTGACTCCTGAACCTAAATAGCGGATTTTCTTCCTTATAAATGATATGTATGCTTCAACATTGTTCTCGGTTGTATCGGAATCCTCTCCCCATATATTCACAATAAGATTTTCTTTCGTAAGCGTCATATTGGAATTCGCAAACAGCATTTTAAGAACACGGAATTCTTTTTTGGTAAGCTGGATTGAACTTTCGCCGCAGAAGAGCATTGCAGTGTTAAGATCAAGGCTTAAATCTCCGAAATCCAGTTTGCCGATTATAACATTCCCGGTTCGCCTTGTCAGCGCACCGACGCGGGCAAGCAGCTCATCGGCATCGAACGGTTTTGTCATGTAATCGTCCGCACCGCTGTTCAGCCCGAAAACTTTGTCGGGAATTGTGTTCTTTGCGGTAAGCATAAGTATCGGCGTGCTGTTCCCGGCGGCAGTTATGTTTCAAACGGAACGGGTTCGCCGGCGGTATATTCCACAGCGGATATTGCCGTAAATAACGCCGTGCTGACCGCAAACGGTTCAGAGGCGGTTTGCATTGAAGGACTGAACAGCCTGTCGTTATTTGAAAGTACATTAAGCGGAAACATGAAGGACGATTCGCAAAACGATACCACATGGACTGTCATTGTATATCAGAGCATGTCGGGCGATTCGGAAATAGGCTGCGGAAAATTTGCGATGAAGGACGTCAAGCTTATTTCAAACAACGGCGGATAGTTCTATACCACCAATACGGAAAGCGAATTTTATCTTGAAAATACGGATATTACCACAGCTGAAGATTCTGAGTTTTTCCTGCAGGTTACCGGCAACAATAACAAACGGGGTTGGGGAACTGTTGGCAGCAACGGCGCAGATTGTCTTTTCACAGCAGTAAATCAGAAAATGAACGGGAATATTATATGGGATAAAATCAGCACGCTTGACCTTTACATGGCAGAAGGCAGCGCTTTGACCGGAGCGGTTTTATGCGATTCAACATATGACGGCAGCGGATATGCAAAACTGTATATTGATGAAAGCTCTTCCTGGATTGTAACAGGCAACAGCACTTTATCGTCACTCTGCGCTGCAGGAAGTATAAAAGATACAGACGGTAAAACGGTTTCTGTTATAAAATCTGACGGTACGGTTTTGGTGCATGGCGACAGTGAATATACCGTAACGACAGACGAATATGCGGATACCGCAGATATGAGCGGTATGGGCACATACACGGATTGGTCTGAATATAAAGTTGATAAACCGTCATATTTTGAATCTTCATCAAGTACCGGTTCGACAGGTTCGACAGGGTCGGGTTCTTCCGGCTCATCTTCATCGGGCTCTGCCGGCTCTTCGGAAAGCGGCACATCGCCGGATAATTCCGACTCACCGGTAAAAAATGAAGAAAAAACAGATTTGTTTGATGATGTAAAATCGGGCGAGTGGTACTATGATGCTGTAAAATACATGCGTGAAAAGGGATTCATGAAAGGTACTTCCGATAATGAGTTTTCACCCGGAATGCCGATTACAAGGGCGATGTTTGTAACAATTCTATATCGAATAGAGAATGAACCCGAAGTAAATATCGGGAATGTATTTTCCGATGTCGGTGAAAACGAATATTATTCCGATGCTGTTTCCTGGGCACGGGAAAACCATATTGTAAGCGGTGTGAGTGATATCGAATTTGCACCGGATAACAAAATAACCCGTGAACAGATTGCGGCAATGATATACAGATATGCAGAGCACAAAGGTGCGGTTGCTAAAGATACGGAAAGAATAAGTCTTGACTATGCAGACATTTCCGAAATTTCGGATTATGCCGCGGAAGCGGTGGAATACTGTAAAGAAAAAGGTATTATGCAGGGTAAGGACAATAACAGTTTTGCACCGAAAGATAATACTACAAGAGCGGAAACCGCAGCCGTTCTGCAAAGATTTTTGGAAAATTAATAATAAAAGCCGGCTGTTTCGGAATTATGAAACAGCCGGCTTCAGCGTGTCGATAAACCTATCGGCACGCTTACAGGTTTCGAAAGCGGTTGATCGGATTTTTCGACAGCCCGGTTTTTTATTGGAATTATATACCGATATATCAAGCTGATAGAATTATAATCTATCGGCTTTTTTATTTCCTTAAACTTAATATTTAAGGACACTGCCCGAATCTGATGTTTGTGCTTCGGACAGTGCATAAAGACTATGTTTATTATAACATATGATTGACGAAAAATCAAGAATTTCATATAATTTTTATCGAAACATTTTTAATTTTCCGTCAGAAATATAGTCAAAAAAGGAGTTGGTTTTATGGCGCGCAGGGGCGAAAATATTTACAAACGAAAAGACGGCCGCTATGAAGGGCGGTATATAAAATATTACGATATATCCGGCACAGCCGTTTACGGATATGTATATTCAAGGAGCTATTCGGAACTTAAAGAATTGCTTGCAAAATATAAAACAGAAAAACCCAAACGGCAATGCAATAATACTTTACTTGCGGAGTGGATTAAACGGTGGATTGATTCGCAACCCGGATTAAAACCTACAACAAAGCAAGTTTATAAAAGTCATATCAATAATTATATAAATCCGAATTTAGGCAAAATACCGCTGAAAAAGCTGAATGGCGATATTCTGCAAGGCTTTGTAAACAATTTGAACCTGTCGGCATCCACGGTTAAAAACATATTTAGCATATTAAAATCAGCACTTTCTTCAGCTGAGGATAACGGTTTGATTTTTAATATATGGAATAAGGTCAAAGTACCAAAAAAAGATATATCCATTATTAAGGTCTTAACTGTAAATGAGCAGAAAATGCTTGAAAGCGTATTATTATCGCCGTTTGATATTGGTATATGGATATGTCTTTATACAGGGCTTCGTATCGGCGAGGTCTGTGCGTTAAAATGGACAGATATTAACTTTGAAACTTCCGCGTTAACCGTAAACGGTACGCAGGCACGGACAGAAAACGGTGTTGAAATCATTTCTCCCAAAAGTAAAAGTTCAAAGCGGGAAATTCCGATGCCTGCTATTCTTATAAATAAACTCAAAGAAATTTCGCATGAGTGTGAATATGTTTTGTCAAAAAACAACAGGGCTGTTGATGTTCGCACATACAGACGGCATTTTAAAAAACTTTTGCAAAAAGCTAATTTACCGGATATTAAATATCACGCACTTCGGCATACATTCTCTACCAGAGCGTTAGAGGTCGGAATGGACTATAAAACACTTTCGGAAATTCTCGGTCATTCATCCGTTGGCATAACGCTTGATTTGTATGCACATTCATTAAATGAGCATAAGAGAACGGAGATGAACAAACTCAGCTGTATTTTCAATAAATAAATTATTCTCCGTCAGAATTTCTTGTCAGAAATATTTATAATATATTTATATTGAGGTGTTTTAGCGATTTGTCCTTAAATATTAAGTTTAAGGACAAATTATGAAGTTAGTATATGCTTTTTTGTCAAAGCGTATAAATAAATACTGTCAGGAGGGGATTTATATTTTTGAAAGTTCGTAATTTGCCCGAAAAACTAAATTGAATTTATAAAGAAAGAAGGAAAATAGTTAATGAAAGTAAGTAAGAAGATTCTTGGTATCGGTATAGCTGTCGTTTTGTTTTTAAATATCGGAATACATGCAAATGCATTGGATTATGGTGATGAATGGTCATCATATACCGGTGCGGAAACAACAAAATATGTTGATGTTCCGCAAAATCATTGGGCATATGATGCGATAATGAGAACATCATCAAAGAACTGGTTCAGCGGTTATCCAGATGGCAGCTTTATGCCGGATGCATCCATTACAAGGGCAGAGGCGTTAACGGTTTTTGTTACATTTTTAGGCTTGGAATTGAGCAATGTCAATACGACAAGCTTTTATGATGTTGATGCAAATGAATGGTATGCGCCGTATATCGAAGCGGGAAAAGATTTGTTTCCGGTACACACAACTATACAGGGAAAATCACCGTTTAATCCAAATATGCCTGTTACAAGAGAAGATACGATTTACGCATTGGTTAAATCTCTGGGCTGTAATTTGACGGAAAAATATGTTGACCAGTCTGTTCTGAATATGTTCGTTGATAAAAACAGCATATCTGAAAGCATTAAACCGTATTTTTCAATTGCGCTGAATCATGAATTGGTTTCGGGTTATCCGGACGGAACAATCCATGCGCAGGATCCTCTTACAAGGGCTGAGTTTGCTACATTGCTTCTGCGCGGTACAGAGCACGGTTTTCATGACAAATATGTTGCCAAGATTCAAAGTGTAACAGTAATTCCGTCATCGCCGATTGAACTTGAAGTCGGCAACAGTATAACGCTTTCCGCACAGGCTTTATATACAGACGAAACGAGTCGCAGTTATGATGATATAATGCCTTATGATGCAAGCGGAAACGGTGTTATATCATTATCCGGTAATATCATTACGGCATTGAAAGAAGGCAGTGCAACCGTTAAGTACAACGGGGAGTATTTGTCGAATGAAAGTACGGTTATTACTGTAAAAAGGTCATCATCTTCTCCTAAAATCAAAATAACGGATTATCCGGACAAAACTTCCGAAAAGAGCGTTGTAATATCGGGAGAAGTGTCTGATGACAGCGGCGCAGATATTGAATTGACTTGCAACGGGAAAGATATCAATATTGACTCAAACGGTAGTTTTTATGCCGAAGTTTCACTGAAAGACGGACAAAACAATATTGAATTTATTGCAAAAAACAAATATGGAAACAAGAGTTCAAAAATGATTTCTGTTGAAAAAGACAGTTCTGCCGAATCTCCTGTTTTTAACTGTACTTTTAAAAATATGAATGCATATCTCGATACTTCGTGGGGAGATGATGAATTCTTTCTGTCATTTGATTTCAACTGTGATGTGGATGCCGTAAGCTGCGGAATAACCTGCTGGAACAAGGCAACCGGCAAAGAAATTTCGTATTGCGACAGTAAGCAAAAGAATGCTGCGGGAACATCCGGCGGATATAGGGGCTGTCAGGGGTGGATAGACAGCAGCTCAACCTCCGGCAATGGAGAAGCGGGGCTTACATTGGGAGAAACTTATGAATGGAAAGGTTATGTAATAGACAGATACGGCAATAAATATGAGTCGGATATATGCGAATTTACATTTACTGATAATGGAAGCCGTTTTGCTGCACAAAAAACACGGCAGGAAACCCAATCGGAACAGCAGAAAGAATCGCCTTCTTCATTTGCATCAGCAGTTGAATATTATGATTCTTCAAAAATTCCGACATATGAAAGCATAACCGGTGCCTCGGTATCAAAGAGTTTATCGGGAGAATATGTTGCTCCGATGAGTTACTCTGATAATTATGCAAATTATGTAATATATTTTTACGATTCAAATGAACAGCAGAAAAATGCCTATGAAGAATATTTATTAAATACAGGCTGGGTATTGAATAAAACTGCAACAGATTTTGATACCAGAGGGACAGCTGTAAAAAGCGGATATTATCTCAAAAACAGTGTCGGAACAACAATAGCGCAATTGGTTGTAACATATATTGCCGATTGCGATGATGTGGATATCCAGACAGTGCTGCCGATAAATCAATAGAAGAAGCTCCTTTTCTTTTTATGCAAATTATTGATTATCAGTATATAACAAAAGCCGGCTGTTTCAAAATTTAGAAACAGCCGGCTTTGCGGTATTTACTTTCCGCAGTCAAGATCCGACGGCATACAGCCGGGGCGGTTATATGGTGTGTAGTACATAGGGTTCATAAAGCTGCCGCAGCCGCCGGGCTGCATCATGGGTCCCTGGCAGTATCCGTACATCGGATACCCGTAAACCACAAAAGGAATCATATTGCAGGTTTCCTGCTGATTGTTGTTATTGCTGCATTTATCTGCCAAAAAAATTACCTCCCAATTTTGAATTCTGTATTATTATATGAATCAAATCCGGGAGGTGTTAATTTTATATTTTAATCTATTGAATAAAACTGCGTATATGCCTTGTTTCCGTACTTGCATTTTGCCTCGATTCTGAAATATCTGTCCGTTTTATCGAGAGGAAACTGTGTTTCGGTTATGTATTCGCCCGATTTCTTTGAAACTGCTGTTCTTGCGCGCCGCCTTGTGCCGGTAATAAGAGTGACTTCCTTTACGGGTGATGTTTTTATATATACGGTTCCGTTTTCCTCGGAAAGCTCATATATTTCGGGCCCTTCCGAGGCGTAGAAGTTACCGTTTTTAAGGGCGTTCATAACGCTTGCATAATCAAGGCTCGGGGCGGCAATCATCGTAAATCCCGAGAACATATCGGAATACGGATGGTCATCGGGGAGGGCATTGTGGCAGTCATCGTTTGCAAGGCAGAAAAGTTTTTTGCCGTGCCTTAAAAATTCATCGAGAATTTTGCCGTTATGCTCATCGTGACCCATCGCTGCGGTTGAAGCATTGAAAATTTCAAGCCCGAAAAGTCCGTTATAATCAAGATATTGTTCCTCAGCCGACCATGCCGGGTGATTGTACACAACAAGAAATCCGTTTTCGTTTGCCTTTTCGATAATCCTGTTTATGCCTTCTGCGGAGTACTCTGTGTCAAAATCAAAAAGCTTTGTATCCGGGCGGACGGGATAAAGGTTAAGATGACACACCTTTTTGTATTTTGTGTCAAAATCGCCGGGCTCCAGAATCGCAATTTCGCATCCGTTCAGCATAAGAAAATCATCGCCTGAAAGCTGCGAATGATTTTCAAGCTTAAAATGGTCGGTAATTGCAAGAATACTGTATCCGTGCGACTTATACAGCTCTTTAAGCTCCGCCGGAGTATAAGACCCGTCCGAAATTTTTGAGTGTGCATGAAGATTTGCTCTGTAAAAATTGCAGCCGTCAGGCAGCAAATATCGTTTCATTATGATTCATTCCTTTGCAAGTGAATATCAATTCCGTCAAAATCCCGTGCTATGCCTGCGGCAGCCGAAAAAAGCTTTGCTATGTATTTTCCGTGTTCCGGCAGGATTTCGCATATCGGCACATCGGTCAGCAAAGCTATGCCGGAATCCGAAATTTCGGCATGAGCAAGAAATGCGCCGCACAGGCATGTCCCGTTTTTATATGTGACATTAAGCTTTTCGCCGTCTGCGCAGATATATCCCGGGAATTTATTTTTAAGCAAAGCCAAAGAGCCTATGCACGCGGCATAGGCTGCTTTGAAATCATCGGTCACAGTTCACAGCCGCAGTTGGGGCAGCTTTGTGCGTCGGGAGATACCGGGCAGCCGCAGACTTCGCATTTTCTGCCGGATTTAATAATATCCCTTTTTCTTTTCATTTTTTTGATTTCCGCATAGTCGGCGGAAATGCTTTCGCAAAGCTCGTGAACCTTATCGCCTGCCGGTTCATCGTGTGCATATGAGTTATACACAAGCTCGCCTATCATGAGAAACTTATCCTCAACGGAAGCCTCTTTCTTTGAAATCTGAACCGAAAGCTTTGAAGATTCGTAAAAATTCCCCGAAACTCTTTTAACTTCCCTTGCGGTTTTGTGTACGGTGCGTTTTATGTTTTCGTAATCCATAGGTTTTCCTCCCTTAATTTTCTTTCTATCATTTCATCAATCCTGCCGATATATTCGGTAGGCTCTTTGACATTGAAAATTCTCTCTATATCGTCCGGAAGTATAATCTTTGTGGAAGCGCCGGCGCCGAGGGCAAGTATCGACTGCACCTCTTCCATAATATATACATTGTAAAGGCACTCAAAGCCGGGCTTTGCAAAACCTGTGTTTTCAAATCCTCCCAGAATATTTTTCTGTCTATACATATAATACGGCAAAAATCCCGATTTGTCAAGTCTTTCGGAAGCATAAGCGAGCATTTCGGAAACCGTTTCGCCGTCCGTTATCCTATATCCGCCGATATTTTGATTTATAACCGATGCGCGTTTTAACGACATTGTATGCACCGTTATTTCTTTCGGTTCCAATGAAATTACGGCATCAACGGTATTCTTGAAGGATTCGGCGCTTTCACCCGGCAGACCTGCTATAATATCGGTATTGATATTATAAAATCCTGCTTCGTGTGCCGCTTTGAAAGCGTCATAAAACTGCCCGGGCGTGTGTTTTCTACCTATTATATTAAGAATCTCCGGATTTACCGTCTGCGGATTAAGGCTGATTCTCGTAACGCCCAGTTCTTTGAGAACGGAAAGCTTTTCCGCGGTTATCGTATCGGGTCTACCGGCCTCTACGGAAAATTCTTTCACTTTTTCGAAATCAAATTCGGATTTGAGGGTTTTTATGAGTGTTTCGAGCCCGCGCGGCGAAAGGGTAGTGGGCGTTCCGCCGCCGATATAGACTGTTTCAAGCTGTTTTCCGTGTTTATTCAGAAGCTTTGCGCAGGACCTGATTTCCTTTTGCAGCGCTTCGAGATACGGTGCCATAAGCTCTGCGGTTTTTTCAACCGAAAATGATATGAACGAGCAGTATGCGCATCTTGACGGACAAAAAGGTATTCCGACATAAAGGCTGACGCCGTTTTCGTACATATCTTTCATGAGTTCGATCTCGCGCTTTGCAATTGCAGCCGCAAGATGGCTTCGGTAACTGTCGGCTCCGTAATCGTTCAGGAATTTTTCCGTAACTTCAGCCTCGTTCATTCCGCTTTCAAAAAGCCCTCTTGCGATTTTTGCCGGGCGGATTCCGGTGAGTCTGCCCCAAGGTAATTTTGTGTTTTCCATTTAAATCATTCCTGTGTAAGGATTGTGCGTTTTTTCATGACCGACCGTTGTTGCCTCGCCGTGACCGGGGTAGAGAACGGTGTCATCGGGGAGCTCCAGAATTTTTTCAAGCGATTTGAGAAGCTTCGAAAAATCTCCTCCCGGGAAATCGGAACGCCCGATACTCTCATAAAATACCGTATCGCCGCAAAATGCAGCGCCGCCGCCCACGAGTGTAATTCCGCCTTCGGTGTGCCCGGGGGTATGCATAACCTTAAGGCATTCTGTTCCGAATTTTATTTCATCGCCGTCAGAAAGTTCTGTATCTATGCGCTTTTCGGGTTTTGTCGAAAAGTGAAACATTTCGGGAACATTATTGTAAAGTTCTACATCATCCTTATGCAGCATAAGCTTCGCTCCCGTTTCCGCACAGACCTTATCAACAGCACCTACATGGTCAAAATGATTATGCGTAAGAACAACATATTTTATCTTAAGCTTGCCGATGTTTTCAATAATCTTTTTCGCCACATCGCCCGGGTCGATTATTATTCCTTCGCCCCCCGATGAAACGATATAGCAGTTGGTGCCGAGCGGCCCCACGGTTACTTTTTTTATATCCATTGCAATTGCTCCTTAAATTTTCTTGGTTGACGCACGCTTTACATCAACCGTATCTTTTATCGTTTTAAGTTTGGTTATCAGGTTGTCAAGCTGCTGCTTGTTTGCAATCTCGATTTCCAGTTCCACTACCGCCATTCCGTTCGAGGTAACTCTCGCATTGAAGGTTCTTGTAGAAAGATTGTATTCCGAAAGAATACCGGCAATCGAGCTCAGTATCGAGGAATTATCATAAGCCGTATAAATGATTCCGGCAACATATCTGTCCTTTTTGTTTGCGTCGTCGTTTGCCCAGTAGGCGTCTATAAGCCGTGCAAACTCTGTAGTGTTGCTTTTCGCCGCAAGAATGTTCGGACAGTCGGTTCTGTGCACCGAAACGCCCCTTCCGCGGGTTATATATCCTATAATGTCATCTCCCGGGATAGGATTGCAGCATCTTGCAAATCTTACAAGGCAGTTATCTATATCCTTTACTATTACGCCGTTTGACGGAGTGCTTTTGTTAGAGTGAGTAAGTACGGAATCAATATCAACCTCACGGCTTGTATCAGCGAAATGCTTATGATATTGGTCCTTGATTTTTGCGATAACTCTTGAAAGCGTAATTCCGCCGTAGCCTATGCTTGCGTAAAGGTCATCAAGCGATTTGAAGCTGTATTTTTTAAGAAGTCCGTCAATCAGCTCATGAGAAAGTGCTTTTTCAGGAGCCAAATCGGCTTTTTTGATTTCTTTGTCAAGGGCTTCTTTTCCTCGCTGAACATTTTCGTCACGGTTCTGCTTTTTGAACCACTGATTGATTTTGTTCCTTGCCTGGGAGGTCTTGACGATTTTGAGCCAGTCGCGGCTCGGGCCTGTGCTTCCGGACGATGTGATTATATCGCAGATATCTCCGTTTTCAAGCTTGTATTCGAGCGGAACAATTTTACCGTTAACCTTCGCCCCGAGCATCTTGCAGCCTACCGCCGAATGAATCGCAAATGCAAAGTCTATCGGTGTTGAGCCCGAAGGAAGGTTTATAACATCGCCTTTCGGGGTGAAAACAAATACTTCGTCCGAGAAAAGGTCGATTTTAAGCGACTGCATGAAATCTTCCGCATCGACCATATCTCTCTGTATTTCCATAAGCTGGCGAATCCAGCTCATTTTTTCGTCAAAATCGGTTATTGCGGATTTGCCTTCTTTGTATTTCCAGTGAGCGGCAACGCCGTATTCCGATGTTCTGTGCATTTCCCAGGTTCTTATCTGAATCTCGAACGGCTGACCGCTTTTGCCTATAACCGTTGTATGCAGCGACTGATACATATTCGGCTTGGGCATTGCTATATAGTCCTTGAATCTTCCCGGCATTGGCTTATAAAGGTCGTGCACTATACCGAGAACATTATAACAGTCCGCCACCGTATCGACTATAACCCTTACGGCGAAAAGATCATATATTTCATCGAGGGTTTTGTTCTGTGAATACATCTTTTTATATATGCTGTAAAAATGCTTTACTCTGCCTTCTATATAGAAGTTAAGCCCCGATTCCTTAATTTTATCGCTCAGCGTTTTCTTGATTTCTTCGACATATTCCTCGCGTTCGGCGCGCTTCTGGCTTATTTTGGACACAAGGTCATGATACGCCACGCTGTCAAGATACCGCAGCGACAAATCTTCAAGTTCCCACTTGATTTTTGAAATACCGAGGCGGTGAGCGAGAGGAGCGTATATTTCCATAGTTTCAAGCGATTTCTGCCGCTGCTTTTCCACGGGCTGATATTTCATGGTCCTCATATTATGCAGGCGGTCCGCAAGCTTTATGAGAATTACGCGGATGTCTTTCGCCATCGCCATGAACATTTTGCGGAGGTTTTCAACCTGCTGTTCCTCTTTTGAAGAATACGGAATTTTACCCAGTTTTGTTACGCCGTCCACAAGTTCCGCAACGGGTTTGCCGAATTTCGATGCGACATCCTCGGTAGTATACCCCGTATCCTCCACAACATCATGCAGAAGCGCCGCAATTATGGTATCGTTATCCATTTCCATTTCGGCAAGGATTTCGGCAACCGCAAGCGGATGAATTATATACGGCTCTCCCGAAAGCCTTTTCTGCTGCCCGTGAGCCTCGCTTGCAAACTTATATGCCCTGTCTATTGCGTCAAGGTCAGCCTGCGCATTATAGCTTTTGATTTGTTCTTTAAGCTTTTCGATTGTCAGTGTATCTGCGTTATCCATTTATACCGCCTCTGTTGATTATAATGTCTTTGATTATAAAGTTGTAATCGCCGTTATAGTCGTTTATCTTAAGATTAAAGGCAATGTCAATATTATCGCCCTGCCGTATGTCAAGTCCGCCCATGTTAAATGCAATACAGTAAAAGTATATTCCCATACATTCGCATTTGAGCCTGAGGTGCTTTCCGTCGCGCGTGAGAGCTGCCGTGTCAACGGTTAAATCTCTCATGGCAAAAACGGGGCAGGGGTTTTCGGCTCCGAACGGTTCAAAAAACGAAAGTTTTTTCGCAAGATCCAATGTTATTTCCGACGGTTCCGCTTCGTAATCGATTTCGAGCGTCGGCATTAGTTCGTCTTCCGAAACCATAACGGAGGCAAACTCGTTTGCCGCAGCGCGGAACGGCGCAATGTTTTCCTGCTTTATTGTAAGACCTGCCGCCATGCTGTGTCCTCCGAAACGCTCCGTATACTGTGCGCAGTTTTCGAGAACCGAGAAAATATTCAGCGAAGGAACGCTCCTTGCCGAGCCGTGGGCAATTCCGTTTTCGTCAATGCTCATAAGTATAACGGGTTTCCCGAACCGCTCAAGAAGTTTTGAGGCAACTATACCCAAAACACCTTCGTGCCAGCCTTCCTTTGCGGCAACGATAATTCTGCCTTCTCCAAGCTCATCCGACTGTTCAATCATCGAAACGGCACTCTCGAAAATTTCCTGCTCTATCGCTTTTCTGGAATTGTTTATTTCACAAAGATACTTTGCAAGACTGTCCGCTTCTTCATCGGATTTGGTATTAAGAAGTTTCAGTGCGTATCCGGCTTTTCCGAGCCGTCCTGCCGCATTTATCCTCGGACCTATTCCGAACCCGATTGCGGTTTCGTCAATGGTGCGTTCCGCGTATCCCGCATGGCGGATAAGCGCACGAAGCCCCGGATTTTTCGTCTGTTTGAAATATTTCAGCCCGTATTTGGCATAAAAACGGTTTTCGCCGATGAGCGGAACAATATCCGAAATCGTGCCAAGGCTTACAAGGTCAATATATCTTGAAACAATCGTTTTAAGTTCGTATTTATCATAAAGCAGCGCACAGGCAAGCTTGAACGCAACGCCGACCCCGGCAAGACTGCCGCACGGTGAGGTCTCGTCAAGTTTGGGGTCTGCGACCGCAGCAGCTTTGGGAACTGTTTCAAGCGGTTCGTGGTGGTCCGTTATAACAAAATCAATACCGCATGCCAGACCGTATTCAACCTCGGAAACCGCCGTTATCCCGGTATCTACCGTGACAATCAGCTTTGTGCCGCTCTCTCTGATTTTATCTATAGCCGCATTGTTTAAACCGTAGCCCTCTTTCAGCCTGTCGGGAATATACACCCCGGCGTTTATGCCGATAAGCGAAAGCGCATCTTTCAGAAGGGTTGAAGATGTTATGCCGTCAACATCGTAGTCGCCGTAAACCGTGACCTTCTCTCCGCTTTTTGCCGCAGCCTTTATCCTGTCCGCCGCAGCGCGGATTCCGGGAATTTCAAACGGATCGGAGAGCGAATCTATCCCTGTATACACGAATTTTCTGATTTTTTCATTAGTGTCGATTCCCCTGTTAAGAAGAAGGTAAGAAAAAATTCTGCCTATATTGTTTTCCTCGGCAAATTTAACAGCCTTGCTTTCGCTTGTATCTTTGTAAATCCATTTTTTCATATGGTGTGAACCTTCCGATTAATATATAATTATATATTATAACATATTATTGCCTTTTTTTCAACCTTTTAAATGCGTTTTTTTGATTATTTTTGACGCAGAAGCAAAAATTGTCTTTTAATACTTGCATTTTGAAATCAAGTATGATATAATATTACGGAGATTACATTTGCGGTGTGCCGCAATAAAGGAGAAACTGAAAAATGAGCAAAAAAGAATTTGTAAAGAACCTTGTGTCAAAAATGACCGTTGAACAAAAAGTAGGGCAGTGTTTTGTTATCGGTTATGTGGGTTCGATTGTGACTCCCGAAATCATCAGGAGAATCAAAAAATATAATCCTGCCGGTATAAGAGCGGGGCTTATGTGGAGAATCAGAACCGTTAAGCATGACCCCAACGGCACAAACACCGATTACGCAAGCAGACTGCTGAGACCTTTTAAAGGTACAATAAAGGATTTTCTTCCGGATATTCCCGTTCCGCATTTCACAAACGAGGAATTCTGCGAATACATAAATACTCTCAAACAGGCGGCTCTTGACAGGGAACTCGGGATACCGCTTCACTTTACTTTTGACTTTGAGGGCGATGTTTCTGCCGATTATTACAGGGGCGGAGTTAAATTCTTCCCGAGCTGCATGGGTCTTGCTCACAGCGGCGACCCCAAAATGGCTCACGATGTTGCATGGGCGGTAGGTCGTCAGCTTGCACCTCTCGGCTTTTCCTGGATACACTCTCCGGTTTTGGATGTCAACACCAACCCTCTCAATCCCGAAATCGGTGCAAGAAGCTATGCCGAAACTCCCGAAGAGGTTACAGAATATGCGGTTGAAGCACTTAAGGGCTTCAAAGAAGCCGGCATAATCGCAACCGGCAAGCATTTCCCCGGGAGAGGTCCGTCCGCTGCGGATGCGCATCACGGCCTTCCCGTTATCGATGAACCCGAGAGCGTATTGAGAGAACACTTAAAGCCTTACAAGGCTATGATTGAAGCGGGTCTTCCGGCTGTTATGACGGCGCACACCGCTTATCCGGCATTTGACGATTCGGGTCTTCCGGCTACGCTTTCCAAGCATATCATCACCGATATTCTTAAGGGCGAGCTTGGCTTTGAAGGCGTTGTTACAACAGATGAAATCACAATGGGCGGCATTATTTCCAAGTTTGAAGTTAAGGACGCCTGCGCAATGGCAATAAATGCCGGCTGCGACCTTGTTCTGCTCCGCGATGAAGGCGGACTTATCGACGATGTTATTCCGGGTGTTGTCGAAGCTGTTAAAAACGGTACGATTCCTATGGAAAGACTTGATGACGCCGTTACAAGAACGCTTTCGGTTAAATATGACTACGGATTTTTCGATAAGCCTCAGATTCTCGATACCGCCAAGGCTTCGGAAGGTATCAACGACCCTAGGGTTGCTGAAATCGCTGCGGAATCCGCAAAGCGTGCAATCAATGTTATCCGTGACAGAAACGGCGTTCTTCCGGTTTCAAAGGACAAAAAGCTTCTGCTTGTATATCAGGTTAATCCGCTGCACGAAAGGGTTAACACACAGGTGATGAATCCTGCTACGCCGTGGCTCGAAATGCTTAAGAAGTCCGACAATGTTTACTGCGTTGAAACAACAATGAAGTACAGCGATAACGACCGTCAGCGCGTTTATGAAAGACTTGAAGAAGCTGATGTTATCGCAATCACGAACTATTTTGACAGAAGAAGCCCCGAAAGCGGTAACTCTTTTGTTAAGGAACTTCACGAAAAAACAAATAAGCCCATTATTGTTATTACAAATTCTCCTTATCCGTTCACGGTTCAGGATGAATACAATACCGTTATATGCGACTACAGTTCATCTTTGGAAAGCAGCAAAGAAGTGGCAAATACGGTTTTCGGTGAATAAATAAGCGGAGAGCGCCTTCGGGCGCTCTTTTCGGAAAGGAATTATTATGGTAGAATTGAGCAATTTCAAGCCGCAGAAGGAATTTTTTATCGGTATAGATTCCGACGGCACGGCTTTTGACAGCATGACTATTAAACATACCGACTCTTTCATACCCATGATTTTTGAAATCTGGGGTATGGAGGACAAAAAGCAGGAAATCTGCGAGCTTGAGGAATTTATAAATCTTTATTCAAAACTCAGGGGAATCAACAGGTTTCCCGGGCTTTTGCTTCTCTTTAAAGAACTGAAAAAGCGTGGAATATTCGACAGGGATTTAACTGCTTTTGACGAGTTCTGTAATTCAAAGGTTAAGATGTCTAATGCATCTCTTACCGATTTTATTAAAACTCACGATGACGCACTTTTGAAGGAGGTTCTTGAATGGAGCCGCGGCGCGGATGAACTTTTTTCAAAGGGTACCGAAAGCTTAAAGCCTTTCCCGTCGGTTGCGAAGGCGCTTGAAAAAGCGTCGGAATTTGCGGATATCGTTATTGTTTCATCGGCTTCCGCCGAGGGGCTTAAAACAGACTGGGAAAGGGGCGGAATACTTGAATTTGTCACCTGTCTTTGCGGTCAGGAGGCAGGCAGCAAAAAGCAGCAGCTTAAGGCGGCGGCTTACGGGAATTATGCTTCCGATAAAATTCTTATGCTCGGTGACGCTCTCGGAGATTTGGAGGCGGCAAGAGCGGTCGGTGCACATTTTTACCCGATTATTCCGAAGAAAGAGAACGAGTGCTGGGATAAATTTATCGCAGATGGACTGGACAAGTTTAAAGACGGCAGCTTTGCGGGTTCGTTTGAGCAGTCTATGATTGATGAGTTTGACGCAGGTCTTCCCGAATATAATCTGTGATTTTTACGCAGAAGTCCGAAACATTTTGCTGTTTTGGGCTTCTTTTTTAATAAAACACTTGAAAAATATTCAATATCGTGGTATAATATCCATATATCTGTGTGTAATTGTTAGGAGAGATTCAGATGGAATGTAAAAAATGCGGTTGTCCGCTTATTGAAGGCGTTTCGGCGTTCTGCCCCGAGTGCGGAACACCTGTTAACAATCAGGTCAGGCGCGCTTCGACATATACGGTTCAGAAAATAGTTCTTACTGTGTTTCTGGCACTTTCGGTTCTTTGCATATTTTTACCGTATTTCAGGATTGCCAAGGACAGCTATTCTTCAATTTCGGTGTTCGGTCTTTCGTTCGGATTTGCATCGGTCGGCAAAATGCATGTCGGGGCGTTTCCGTATCTCGCCGCACTCTTTGTTATTCCTCAGGCGGCTTGCATTGCGGCTCTCTGGCAGAAAAAGCTTAATATACATACAATTTACAGTATTATCGGCGTAATTCAGCTTGTGTTTGCGCTGATTTACCTTGTTTTATGGATTGCTCTTATGCTTGCCGGCACTTTAATTCAGTATCTCGGCTACACGGGCGGATACGGTGTCGGAATTGTTGCAAGCCTTGTTTTTGCACTTGTTTCGGCGTTCCTCTGCATTGCGTTTTCGGCTGCACAGGACCCTCTTAACATCAGCCGTTCGGAAAAGTGGTTTATTACGGTTAACTGGCTTCAGCTTGTTTTCGGAATTATTTTCCTGGCTGTGTATGCATTTGTTTTTTTCACAAACAAGATGATTTTAGAGGATTATCTCTTTTCGGTAACCAAAATTCTTTCGCTGCTGCTGCTTATACTTGCCTCGGCAAAGATGATTAAAAAGGATTATTCCCAGTGGATGCTCTACATCGGTTATGCAATTGTTTCGGGGGTTTCCAATGTGTTTTTTGCGATAAATTCGGGATATCTTCTCAAATGCATACTTGATGATGACGCATTCAAAATCTATGATATGATTGAACCTTACCTCTTTATCTTTGCGGCATTGGCTGCGGCGGGCATTATTTATTCCGTTATTATGTGCGTCTGGTCGTGCAAGACTCTTAAGCGCACCAAAAAAGTGTTCAGATTAAGAAATTCGCCGGGAGTTTGATTTTTTGAGTATTAAAACAAATTATAATGCAACGATTTTTGCAAGCTATATCGGTTATATAACACAGGCGATTGTCAATAATTTTGCACCGCTGCTGTTTCTGACATTCCATAATTCACTCGGTATCTCGATGGATAGGATTGCGCTTCTTATTACAATTAATTTCGGTACGCAGCTGCTGCTCGACTTTCTTTCGTCCAAGTTTGTGGACAGGATAGGGTATAGGGTGTCGGTTGTTGCTGCGCATTTTATGGCTTCGCTCGGGATGATTCTCATGGCATTTCTGCCTTTTCGCTTCGGGTTTGCCGGGCTTACGGTATCAACAATGGTTTATGCTGTAGGCGGCGGACTTATCGAGGTTGTTGTAAGCCCGATTGTTGAGGCATGCCCGACGGAGCACAAGTCTGCGGTTATGAGTATTCTTCATTCGTTTTATTGCTGGGGACAGGTATTTACGGTTCTCTGCTCCACTGTGTTTTTTGCGGTGTTCGGAATGAACGCATGGCCGGTTTTATCGGTAATCTGGGCGGTTATTCCGCTTTTTAACGCCTTCTTTTTTATGGCTGTTCCGATTTATACACTTAATCCCGGCGGCGAGGGCGCAACGCATAAAAAACTCTTTTCAACCGGACTTTTTTGGATTTTTCTGCTGATCATGGTGTGCAGCGGCGCGTCCGAACTTGCGATGAGCCAATGGGCTTCTGCTTTCGCAGAGTCTGCTCTCGGAGTTTCAAAGTCCGTCGGTGACCTTACCGGCATGTGTATGTTTGCCGTTATGATGGGGATTTCGAGGGTGCTTTATGCAAAACTCAGCAAAAAGGTCAGCATTGTAAAATTTATGGCAATAAGTGCAGTGCTGTGCATAATTAGTTATCTTTTGGCTTCGCTTTCACCGTATGCGGTTATTGCACTTTTCGGCTGTGCACTCTGCGGTTTTTCCGTTGGGGTTATGTGGCCGGGAACTTACAGTCTTGCGGCAGAAAAAATCCCTTCCGGAGGAATGTCCATGTTTGCTCTGCTTGCGCTGGCGGGTGACCTTGGGTGCAGTTCGGGACCGGGGCTTGTCGGGTTTGTTTCCGGCATTTTTGAAGATAATCTCAAAACGGGGCTTTTGGCTGCCGTAGTTTTTCCTTCTTTATTGCTGATTGGTCTTTTTCTTCTTAAAAAAACGGCGAAAAAGGCATAATATTTTTTGATTTTGTGTGAGGAGATGTTTTATTTATGGCTGAAATCAGATGGAATCCTTTGATTAAGGATTGGGTCATGATTGCTTCCAACAGACAGGCAAGACCGCAGATGCCGAAGGATTGGTGTCCGTTCTGCCCGGGTTCGGGAAAGGTTCCGGAGGCTTACGATGTTTATGAGTATGACAATGATTTTCCGGCGCTTTCCGCAAATCCGCCGGTTCCGGACGATGTTCCTACGGACTTCTATAAGTCCATGCCGTCAAGGGGAAAGTGCGAGGTCGTTCTTTACAGCCCCGAGCATACGGTGACTGTGCCCGAGCTTCCCGTTTCGCACCTTGAAAAGCTTGTTTCTCTCTGGCAGGAAAGGTTTACCGAAATTCAGAAGGACGAGAAAATCAAGTACATATTTATGTTCGAAAACCGCGGTGCTGTTGTCGGCGTAACCATGCCGCATCCGCACGGTCAGATTTACGGCTATCCTTTTATTCCGAAAAGACTGGAACTTGAACTGGAGTCTGCTAAGGAATACAAAGATGAAAAAGATTCCTGCCTTTTCTGCGATATGCTTGCCGATGAAGTCAAGTACGGGCAGAGGGTTATTATCGAAAATGAAGATTTTGTGACTTTCCTTCCGTATTTTACCGAGTACCCTTACGGAATGTATATTATGAGCAAGGCGCATATTCAGAATGTTACGCAGTTCAGTGACAGACAAAAGCATAATTTCGCAAAGATTCTGAAAGAAACCGCAGGCACTCTCGATTCGCTGTTTGACTATACATTCCCTTATATGATGTGTATGTATCAGAACCCCGTTAATTCGGAGGACAAGGGTGAATATTATCATTTTCATGTTAAATTCTTTCCGCCGATGAGGTCTGCGAACAAGCAGAAATTCAACGCTTCGAGCGAAACCGGCGCATGGGCTCACTGCAATACAACTGCACCCGAGGCGATTGCGGAGGAACTTCGTGCCGCACATAAAAAATTTATTTCCAAAGGAGAGTAAGCATGGAAAAGAGAGATGTAATTAAAAAATTTATTGAACTTTACGGCGGCGATGAGGACGGAATCAGAGTATTTATGTCCCCCGGGCGTGTAAATCTTATCGGTGAACATACGGACTATAACGGCGGATTTGTTTTCCCGGCGGCACTGACGATGCGCTCACTGTGCGTTGTAAGGCTTACCGGCGACCGCAAAATTAAGCTTGCCGCAACCGACCTTCCGGGTGTTGTAATTGCCGATATTGATAAAATTGAAGATTACAAGGACCTCAAATGGGGCAATTATCAGCTTGGCGTAGCAAGCGAGCTGATAAAAGACGGGTATGACATTCAAGGCTGCGAAATGCTTTATGACGATACCGTGCCGATTGGCGGAGGGCTTTCTTCGTCTGCAGCAATCCAGGTTGTAACCGCAGTTGCGCTTTCAACGCTTGCCGACGAGGCAAAAGGCATAAAGCGTGAACCCGATATGGTTTACATGGCAAAAATCGGACAGCGCAGCGAGCATAATTATGTTGGTGTTATGTGCGGAATCATGGATCAGTTTGCCTCCGCAATGGGTAAGAAAAACCATGCGATTTTCCTTAACTGTAAAAATCTCGATTATAAGCTGGTTCCGATTGCACTTGACGGTTACAAGATTGTAATTTCCAATACAAATAAAAAGAGAAGTCTGGCAACATCTAAATATAATGAACGCTGCGAGGAGTGTGCCGAAGCGTTTGACGCACTCAAAACGGTTATTCCTGAGGCGGAATGCCTGGGCGACATTACTCTTGAACAGTTTGAAGACCACAAGAGCGTAATCAAGAATGATGTCGTGAGAAAGCGTGCGGAGCATGTTATATCCGAGGATGACAGGGTTCTGAAGTCTGTTGAGGCGCTTGAAAAGGGCGATATTATAGAATTCGGAAAACTTATGATCGGTTCCCATAATTCGCTTCGTGATTTGTACGAGGTTACGGGTGAGGAACTTGATACTCTTGTTTCCGAAGCCCTCAAAATTGACGGCTGCATAGGTGCAAGAATGACCGGTGCAGGTTTCGGCGGATGCTCCGTCAGCATAGTAAAAGAAAATGCCGTTGACGAATTTATTGAAAAAGTCGGCAAGGCATATAAAGATAAAATCGGTTATGCCGCATCCTTCTATGTTTCGGACATAGGCGATGGCGGACATGAAGTTAAATAAAATTACATATTAAGATTTTTGACCGATGACCGTACTTGAAGTTTACACTCGATTTTAATCTGGTGTTTGGATTTGAAGTAGCGGCTGTCGGTCTTTTTTAGTATAAGGTCTACCGCTTCACGGCTCAGCTCGTCAAGATTTAAGCCGATGGTAGTAATAGGAACAGATGTGTATTTGCTGTCGGATATATTATCCATTCCGATTATTGAAATGTCCTCCGGAACAGACAAGCCTTTTTCGTGAAGATATTTCATTGCACCGATTGCCATTTTGTCATATCCTGCAATTACGGCGGTGGGAGCGTGATTAGATTCAATAAGGGCCTTCATTGCTTCATAGCCGCCGTTTTCAAACCTCTTATCGGTTTCGACAAAAAAGTTTCTGTTTGAATATATTCCGTTGTTTTCGAGAGCTTTTTTAAAAAGAATTTCCTTTCTTTTGGTCTTGGATTCGCCGATAAAGGCAATGCTCTTATGCCCGTTTGTTTTGAGATATTTAACAGCTTCGTTTATTCCGCTTTCAAGATCGATAATAATGCAGTCGGTATTCTGCTGCCAAGGCAGCTGGCTGCTCGATATTACAACCGCCGGGATGTTTTCGCTGTTTTTTAAATTCGTATTGCTGTCTACAATGATTACACCGTCGGTTTTTCTGTAAAAAGAACTGTAATCAAAATATTCCTGAGTTTTTTTGTCGTCAAAATCAGACACCATAAGAACCGAAATTGCGTTATTTTTGATGATTGTTTCATCAAGAGCCTTGAAAATGCCGGTATAGTATTCACTCATTATTTCGGGAACGATTATTCCGATAACCTTTTTGGGATAGCTTTTGTTTATATATTTGTCATAGCACCCGTCAGCCTTAGCTTCAGCGAAAATTTTCGCTTTTGTATTCTCGCTGATTTCTTTGCTTCCGGCAAAGGCTTTTGATACTGTTGCAACGGATACGCCGCATTTTTTTGCAAGCTGAATTAATGTCATTTCATCCACCGCTTTCCGAAAGTTTTCGTAAATATTATATCATATTTCGGTATAAAATGCAACACAAAAATAGACTCCGCACTCAAAAAGTACGGAGTCTGATATTGTTAATCTTACTCAAAAGGAACTTCTCTTTCTTCAAGCGGCACATAGTGTGTTTTGCCGGAAATGCTTTTGTATGCCGGTCTTATAATTCTGCCGTTTGCGAACACCTCTTCAAGCCGGTGTGCGCACCAGCCCGACACTCTCGACATTGCAAAAATCGGTGTGAAAAGGTCATCCGGAATATGCAGCATTCTGTAAACAAGCCCTGAATAAAAATCGACATTTGCACATATCATTTTTGAATCGCCTTTTATTTTTGAAAAAACATCGGGCGTCAGTTTTTCAACAAGTTCATAAAGTGCAAATTCTTCTGCGTGACCCGACTCTTCGGCGAGCGTTCTTGCGTATTTTTTCAGAAGAACCGCACGGGGGTCGGATATGGTATAAATCGCATGTCCCAAACCGTAAACAAGACCCGTTCTGTCAAACGCCTGCTTATTTATAAGCTTTTTGATATAAGATGCAACTTCGTCTTTGTTTTTCCAGTCCGAAACCGTCTTTTTCATTTCGTCCATCATACCGATAACCTTGATATTTGCACCGCCGTGCTTTCCGCCTTTCAGCGAGCCGACAGACGCAGCTATTGCGGAATATGTATCGGTTCCGCTGGAAGATACTACATGGGTTGTAAAGGTCGAGTTATTGCCGCCGCCGTGCTCCGCATGAAGAATCAGGCACAAATCAAGAATTTTTGCTTCAAGGTCGGTATATTTATTATCCGGTCTGATAAGATGCAGAAAGTTTTCAGCCGTCGAGCCGTCGGTTTTCGGCTGATGTATAAACAGGCTTTTGCCGTTATAGTAGTGTTCCTTGGCCTGCAGCGCATATGCAATCATTGACGGAAAGCGTGCAATAAGCTCAACTGACTGCCTGAATACATTGTCAAACGAAAGCTCATCGGGATTATCATCATATGAATACAGTGCAAGGACGCTTCTTGCAAGCTTATTCATTATATTGCTGCTCGGCGCTTTAAGAATCATATCTTCTATAAATCCGTTGGGAAGAGGACGAAGCTGTGCAAGATGTTCGGAAAATTCCTGCAATTGAGTCTCCGTCGGAAGATAACCGAAAAGCAAAAGATAACAGGTTTCCTCGAACCCGAAGCGGTCGTTTGCAATACAGTTTTCAACCAGCGTGGCAACATTTATTCCCCTGTATCTCAGTCTTCCTTCGGTCGGAATTTTTTCGTTATCGTCAATGATATAGCCGCTTACATCACCGACTGATGTTAAGCCCACAATTACGCCGGTTCCATCGCTGTTCCTCAGTCCGCGCTTTACATTGTATGTCTGGTAATTAGAAGGGTCTATGGTATAGCTGGCGTCGTGAACATTATGCAGTAAATCTTTTGTATCCATATCAAATCTTCTCCTTTCGCTGTCACTTTTATTATAATACCATACTTTTCAAAAAAATGCAAGTGTTTTTATAAAAACTTGCAAAAAAGTCATCCCAAATCTCCGGGATGACTTTAAATCCGTATTGTATATTATGTAATCAGTTTCTGAGTTCTTTACGGTTCTCTTCAATAACTGCGAGTGTTTTGTTAATCAGGTCAACCGAATTATTGATGTCAGACATTGCCTTTTCAAGCACATTTTTTGCATCGTCAACCGTTCCGCCGATTCCGTTGAGAATCTGGTCGGAATATCTCATAACACCCATTTTGATTTCGGCTGCGTTTGCGTTTGCCTTATTTTCGATGTCTGTTGCGAGTTCTCTTGCCTGGCGGGCAATCTCGGTTTCGCTCATCATTGTGATAATTTCGCTTTTAGCCTTTTCAATTCTTGCGGCAGCGTCCTTCTTGGCATTTTCGAGAATTTCTTCTCTTGAATCGGTAATCCACTTTGCCTTTTTAAGGTCATCGGGCATTTTGAGCTTTATTTCCTGGATGAGCTCAAGGATATCCTCTTTGTCAATCAGACTCTTTCCCGAAAGCGGTATTGAAGATGCGCTTTCTATTTTTTCTGTCAGCGTGTCGATTAAACTTAAAAGTTCCATTAATATATTCCTCCGTTTTTTCAGTTTGTAAATTTATGATAAATCTCAGCTTTTATACATTCCGGTACAAAACCATCAAGATTACCGCCTAAATGAGCCACTTCCTTGACTATGCTTGAGCTTAAAAACGAATATTCGCTCGATGAAATAAGAAACAGCGTTTCGATTTCGGGATTCTGCCGTCTGTTCATAAGTGCCATCTGCATTTCGTATTCAAAATCGGAAACCGCCCGAAGCCCTTTAACAATCGTTGTTGCGGATTTTTCCTTTGCGTAGTCTACCAGCAGACCGTCAAAATAGTCCGTTTCGACATTTTCAAGGTGCGCAGTTGCGGATTTTATAAATTCCACGCGTTCTTCCGCCGTGAATGCCGGGCGTTTTGCGCTGTTATGCAGAACCGAAACGATTACCTTATCAAAAATGCGCGATGAACGCTCGATTATATCCAGATGCCCGTTTGTTATCGGGTCGAAACTTCCGGGGTAAATAGCAATTTTCATTATTCGGACTCCCTGTATTTATAAAATATAACCTGTGTTTTACCGTAAGACGCAATTCTGTACGGCGCAAGCTTTTCGCCTTCATACGCCTCGATACCCTGCGGAGCCTCAAAAATCAAAATTCCGTTTTGCGACAGCGAACCGTACCTTTCGATTTTTGAAACAAATTCTTCCAGAAAACCTGCCGCATAGGGGGGGTCTGCAAATATTATATCATACTTTTTCGCATTTGTCGAGAAAAATTCTCTGAAATCTGATTTTACAAGCCTGGAATTTGCTTCAACACGGGTTTTTTTTATGTTGCTTTCGGCGATTTTTAAGGATTCGCGGTTTGAATCAACAAAGCAGCAGGAGAGCGCACCGCGGCTCAGCGCCTCGATTCCGAGCGCACCCGAACCGCAAAAAACGTCAAGTACATCTGCCCCCTTGACGCTGAACTGTATTATATTGAAAACCGATTCCTTAACTCTGTCGGTTGTGGGGCGGATTACATCGTCCCCCGGAAGGGTATTGAGTTTAGTTCCCCTCGCCGTACCTGATATTACCCTCAAATATTCCATCTCCGAAAACTTACTATATATTATATTTTATACATTTTCACAAATTTGTCAACACTTTATTGAAAATTCTATCAAAAATTAAAAAAATATATATAATTATGAAATAAAGTTGAAAAAAAGTAACAATTATGATATACTTAATTTAGTTATTTTAATTTCGGAGGTGAAAATTATGGTAAAACATATAATTCTTTGGAAACTTAAAGATGAATATTCATGCGAAGAAAAGCTTGAAATAAAACAGAATATCAAAAAAGCTCTGGAAGGTCTTAAGGGTGAAATTCCCGGGCTTATCGATGTGAAGGTTCAGATTGACGGGCTTTCTTCTTCCACTGCCGACCTCATGCTTGACGCCGCTTTTGAAAATGAGGCTGCGCTGAAAGCTTATGCGGTTCACCCCAAGCATGTTGCTGCGGCAAATACATTTGTGCGGCCGTACACCGCCGTTCGCAGCTGCCTTGATTTTGAGGTTTAACCACTCGCTTGCATAGTATTTTTCGGAGGAACTGAATAATTATGGACATTATGAAAAAATACAGATTTTCTTCTTTTGAATTTCATTTGTTTTTGATTTTGCTGGCAATCGAAGTATTAATGTCTTTTACTTTTTTCGGTTACATTCACTTTCCGCCGGTTTCGATTACTTTTGCATATATTCCGATTCTGATTGCCGCCTGCGTTCTCGGGACAAAGGAATCTACCGTTCTCGGTGCGGTGTTTGGATTGGCAAGTATGTATAAATCAACGGTACATTCGGCTCAGCCGGTCGATATGCTTTTTTCGCCCGTTCTGAGCGGAAAACCGGTTTCAAGCCTTGTTATGGCGCTCGGAGTGCGGATTTTGTTCGGCTTTCTCGCCGGAATTGCGTTTTGCGCGGCGAAAAAGTGCAAAAAATCCGATTTCTGTATTGGCGTTGTTTCGTTTTTTTCGCCGATTGTTCATGCAATGCTTATTTTGGCGGCAATGTGCATCCTTTTTCCGGAATGCATCGAGAAAAGCTTCTTTTCGCTGTATATAATTGTAAGTAACACTGCTTCTGCCGTCATCTGCGTTTTGATTATTAAAATCGTCAGAGTGATTTTTAACAAACCTAAATTCAAAAACATTAAATCGGCTGTCGACCGTGCCGGAAATATTCCTTATGCGAATTTTGACAAGAAACATTTTAAAATTGCCTACTTTTCCGCTTTTATATTCTGCATGACCGTTGCGGCGGCGTGGTATTTTTCAAATCAGACATATAATATGCTGAGATTTCATAATGTTGCCGTTTCCGGGGCTATTAAAAACGATTTGACCAATATGATGATGCAGTTTACGGCTGCGGGACTTTCGCTCAATGCGCTTGGGGTGGTAATACTGAATCTGTTTTACCGTTACACAAATTACCAAAGCTTTATCGGCGAATGCGATGCAGTTACAGGCGTTATGGGCAGAAGAATATTCCTCAATTGCTGCGGAAGAGCGCAGAAAAATGCGGATTTAAGAGAGTTCTCAACAGGCTGGTTTTTGTTTATCGATGTTGATAATTTTAAGGCTGTCAACGATAACCTCGGTCACGCCGCAGGGGACAGCGTTCTGAAGGAAATTGCCTTAACCATTAAATCTGTCTTTTATGATTACGGAATTTGCGGAAGAATGGGCGGCGATGAGTTTGCGGTTATGCTTGATAAGGCTGCGCTGAGTGAAGACAGCATTAAAAAATTCCTCGATGATTTTCTTGAAAAAATTGCTGATATACTGCCTGAAAATATTAAAGTAACCTGCAGCATCGGTGCATGCCGGTTTTCTTTTCCGGCGGATATAACATCGCTTATGGACAAAGCCGATGAACTTTTATATAAGGCAAAGCAAAACGGACGCGCATGCTATGTTTTGGGCGAATATGATAACAGAGGAGAGTGACACTATGGGTGAAATCAGATTTAAAAACTTGGTTCTGCTGACAATTGCGGGTATTATTAATGCTTTCGGCGTAACGGTTTTTCTTGCGCCGGTAATGCTTTACGACAGCGGCATTTCGGGCACTTCCATTCTGCTTTCGCAGATTACGCCGCCGTCGCTTTCGCTTTCTTTTTTCCTTATTGTACTGAATATACCTATTTTTATTTTCGGTTTGAAAAAACAGGGAGTTAAATTCACTTTCTATGCGATTTTTACCGTAATAATGTATTCGCTGTTTGCATGGGTTATAACAGATATTCTTCCGCTTGATGTGAGCATTGCCTCGCCTCTTGCCGGAACAGACCTTTTGCTTTGCGCTCTTTTCGGCGGTTTGATTTCGGGTATAGGAAGCGGTATGGCGATAAGGTTCGGCGGCGCTATGGACGGTATCGAAGTTCTTGCGGTTATCTTTGCAAAACGGCTCGGCATGACGGTGGGTACCTTCGTTATGATTTACAATGTTATTCTGTACATATGCTGCGGATTTGTGCTCGGGAGCTGGATTTTGCCGCTGTATTCCATCGTTGCCTACGGTGCGGCGCTGAAAACGGTCGATTTTATCGTTGAAGGTCTTGACAGGTCAAAGGCGGCGATGATTGTAACCGACCAGACAGACACGGTATGCGGACTTCTCTCCGATGAATTCGAGTGCGGCATGACGGTTATTGACGCCTGCGGATATTACTCCGCAAAAGAAAAAAATATCATATATATAATAGTAAACAGATTTCAGATAAGGCGTCTTCGTGAGATTGTTCACTCGGCGGACGAAGCGGCTTTTATAACCATTACGGAAGTCGCTGATGTTTTTCATAAAAATAAGGAATAACATCCTTGACATTTGGTGGTTTTTGGTGTAGAATAATATTATAGCCGAGTTTCGGCAAATTTTTTGAAAAATTAGGAGATGTTTTAAAGATGAGAGTAGTATGTTTCGGTGAAATTATGGCAAGGCTCAGCCCGGAAGGCTATGGGCGGTTTGTTCAGGCAAACAAGCTTGATGTTACATATGGCGGCGGTGAGGCAAATGTTGCCGTATCGCTTGCAAACTACGGTGTTGAAGCTTCTTATGTCACAAAACTCCCCGATAACGATATGGCAAAATGCGCTTTGAGAAGCCTTAAGGCTCATGATGTTGACACTTCCGACATTGTTTTCGGCGGCGACAGACTGGGTATTTATTTCTGCGAAAAGGGCGCTTCACAGAGACCTTCAAAGGTTATATATGACAGAAAGTATTCCTCGATTTCAACAGCCGAAAGATCCGATTTCAACTGGGAACAGATTTTTGACGGGGCTGACTGGTTCCACTTTACGGGAATTACCCCTGCGCTTTCTGATAACTGCGCCGAAATCTGTCTTGATTCCGTAAAAATGGCTAAGGCTATGGGTCTTACCGTAAGCTGCGACCTTAATTTCAGAAAGAACCTCTGGACAACGGAGAAGGCCGGAAAGGTTATGGCGGAACTTATGGAATATGTCGATGTTGCCATCGCTAACGAAGAAGACTGCGAAAAGGTGTTCGGCATAAAAGCTGAAAATACAGATATTACCGGCGGTACGCTTTCCAGGGAGGGCTACAAGCAGGTTGCAAAAACGCTTTCCGAAAGATTTAATATCCCGAAGGTTGCAATTACCCTCAGAGGAAGCATTTCCGCAAACGATAATAACTGGTCCGCTATGCTTTACGATAACGGAGAATGTTATTTCGCAAAGAACTATCTTATCCACATCGTTGACCGTGTGGGCGGCGGCGATTCGTTCGGCGGCGGTCTTATTTACGCAACGCTCAACGGATATTCCGCACAGGATACAATCGAATTTGCGGTTGCGGCTTCCTGCCTTAAGCATACAATTGAAGGCGACTTCAACGAAGCTTCGCTTGACGAGGTTAAAAAGCTTATGAGCGGTGACGGCTCGGGAAGAGTTCAGAGATAATTATCGGCGCCCGATTTTTAATCGGGTGCTGTTTATATGGTGAGTTATGAAGAAAATCGGAGTAATTGATTTGGGTTCAAATTCGGCAAGGCTGACGGTTGCTGAAATTATCGGCGATGATTTCAATACCGTGTTCAGCGACAATATTTATGTAAGGCTTGCTGAAGGTATGACCGACAGCAGCAACACACTTAAGCCCGAACCGGCGCTTCGGGCGGTGCTTGCACTTTCGGAATTTATAAAAAAGTGCGGAGATTTATCGTGCGATGAAGTTTCGGTTATTGCAACCGAGGCTGTCAGGCGTGCCGATAACAGCGAGTGGTTTTTGTCGCTTGTTAAGAGTGCGGTCGGGGTTGATATCGATGTGATTTCCGGGAGTGACGAGGCGTATTATGACTGCCTGTCAATCATGCATAAGACGGGTTTTCGGGAATTTGTTATGATTGATACCGGGGGAGGAAGCACCGAAATCGCCTATGTAAACGGCGGCGAGGTTAAAAACCGTGTTTCCGCTCCATGGGGTTCTGTTGTGCTCAACAGGATGTTTTCATCCGGGGAAACGCTTTCCCCGAAGGAATTCAATGATGTCATTGCGCATATTTCGGACGGCTTTGCGTCGCTTGACTGGATATTCGGGATAAAAAATGTTCCTATGGTTATGCTCGGCGGTTCGCTTAGAAATTGGTACGATTACAAAAAAGATTACACTCTTTCGCAGTTTGCCGATAAAATGCTTTCGATGACGGTTTCGGAGCGTGAAGATTTCGGCATACCAAAGCGGCGCTCCGACACCATAACAGCAGGGCTTGCGCCTGCAATCGTGCTGGAACTTATCATAAAGCCTTCTGAAATCACCGCTTGTGACTGCGGTGTGAAAGAAGGGTATATTATAAATAAAATAAGAGGAAAATGATTATGAATTACTTTGGTTTGCAAGCTTACGGCGCTGTACCGTCGGAAATTCAGGCTGAATGGTACAGGCGTGAAAAAATGGCTTTTTTTCATTTCGGAATCAATACCTTCACAGGAAGGGAATGGGGCGACGGCAGCGAGGACCCGAAGCTTTTCAACCCCGAAAAACTTGATTGCCGCTCGTGGATGAGAACGATTAAAGAAGCCGGCTATACCACTGCGATAATAACCGCGAAGCACCATGACGGTTTTTGCCTGTGGCCGAGCAAATATACTGAGCACAGCGTTAAAAATTCGCCTTACAAAAACGGGAACGGCGATATCGTGCGTGAGTTTACAGATGCCTGCCGCGAATACGGTATAAAGGCGGGAATTTATCTTTCCCCGTGGGACAGAAACTATCCGGAATGGGGTACGGAAAAGTATAATGAATATTACAATAATCAGCTTGTGGAATTGATGACGAATTACGGCACAATATATGAGTGCTGGTGGGACGGCGCCGGGAGCGACAAAGCGGTTTATGACTGGGGTCTTTGGGCATATACGGTTAAAAAGCTTCAGCCGCAGTGCGCTGTGTTCGGGCCCTTTACGCTCTGCAATCCGTGCTATGTTGATACAAGGTGGGTAGGGAATGAGGCCGGCTTTGCCGGCGACCCGTGTTACGCTACAATAAACCCGGTAACAGATAAAGAAAGAGAAAGATATCATTTCAATCACGGTGAAAAAGACGGTTCGCTTTATATGCCGGCGGAGGTTGATGTTTCAATCCGCCCCGGGTGGTTTTATCACGAAAATCAGGACGGCGAGGTCAGAACCCCTTCAAATCTTGTGCAGCTGTGGTTTGATTCCGTAGGAAGCAACTGTGTTCTGCTTGTTAATATTCCGCCGGATAAGAACGGCCTTATTGCGGAAGCGGACAGGGAAAATCTTATAGAGGCCGAAAAAATTCTCAGGCAGACTTTTGCGTTTAATCTTCTTTGCGGTTCGGAAATAACCGCCGATAAGGCAAGATGCGGCTGCGGGGCCGGGCTTTTAACTGCAGAAGGCGGATTTTACGCACCGGAGGACGGCAATTTAACTCCGTCGGTTGAATTTGATTTGGAAAAGCCTGTTGTATTTGACTGCGTGTCGGTTTCGGAGGTTATCGGACTTGGGCACAGAGTGCGCGGATTTAAAATTTCTGCATATACAAGCGAAGGATGGACGGTTCTTTGCGAGGGCGAATGTATTGGCAACCGATATGCAAGGCATTTCTCGGCCGTTACGGCAACCAAAATCAGGCTTGAAATTACGGACGCTGCGGCGGTTCCGGCGATTGCGGATTTCGGTATTTATAAATTGCCGTTCGATGTCTTTGAAGAAGAAACCGCTGTTGCAAAAAATAAAAATCTGCTTGAAAATCCTTCGTCTTCCGTTGAAATCGGAGAAACAGAGGCTGTTATCGACCTTGGCGGAATTTATCCTTTCAACACGGTAACATTCAACGGCGACGGTATGTGGAAATACGGGATTTTCGCCTTTGACGGGCAGAATTATTACAAGATTTTCGAGGGTGACAGACCCGGCAAAAACATGATTTGCAAATTTGAAACCGTGAAGGACGCATATAAGTTTAAAATCGTTTACGGCGACCTTCGTCCCGAAAATCTGAATGTAAAAGTCTATAATATGATATAATAGTCATATATTTAAACCGGTGATGATATGAAGGTGATTTTAAGGCGCTGGAAATCCCATGCCGGTTACAGTATGCAGAGAAAACGCATAAACAAATTTATTGTTCCCGTGCTTGTTTCTGCGATAATTATAATGTTTTCAAGACTTTTTCTGAAAGGCGTCGTGCCGCAGATTGTCGATATGGCGGAGGATAATGCCGAAACCGATGTGGTTCTTATTATCGATGACGCAATATACAGCTGCAAGGAACTTGAAAACCTTAGTTACGATGATATTATCAGCGTTTCGTATGACGAAAACAATCAGGTTACCGCGGTTTACGCAAACGAGGTCAGGCTTAATAAAATAAGGTCGGCGCTGTCACGGGAAATGAACGAAAAAATGAATGAACTTAATGAAACCGAGGTGTATGTGCCTATCGGTATGCTTGTCGGCTCTAAACTTTTTTCGGGCGCCGGGATAAGAATCCCTTTTAAAAGCGAGCCGTACGGCACGGCTTATGCCGATTTTGAAAGTTCGTTTGAAAGCGCAGATATCAACAGAACAATTCACAGAATAAATCTTGTTGCATCGGCAAGCGTGGCAATCGTTCTGCCTTTCGGCGGCAACACGCTTAGGGTCGAAAAGGAAGTGCCGATTGCGGAAACCATAATCGCAGGTCAGGTGCCGAATGCCTATGCGGATATAAACGGGCTGGTGAAAAATGAAACAAAGAATTGAAGAACTTACAAAAATCATAAATGAACATAATTACAATTATTATGTCATGGACAATCCGACAATTTCGGATTTTGAGTATGATGCACTCATGCGTGAACTTTCGGAACTTGAGGAAAAATATCCGGAGTTTGCAAAACCCGATTCTCCGACAAAAAGAGTCGGCGGCTATGCTCTCGAAAGCTTTGAGCAGGTGCGGCATGAAGTTCCGATGGAAAGCATTAACGATGTTTTTTCTTTCGAGGAACTGCGTGAGTTTGACGAAAGGGTAAAGGGCTTGATTTCCGGTGAGAAAGTCGAATATGTCGTTGAATACAAGATAGACGGGCTGTCGGTTTCTCTCGAATACCGAAACGGCTTGCTTGAAATCGGTTCTACAAGGGGCAACGGACGAATCGGTGAGAATGTTACCGAAAACATCAAAACCGTCAGGAGCGTTCCTCTTTCGGTTGAAAATGCGCCGGAACTTCTCGAGGTAAGGGGCGAGGTGTACATGCCCCACAAAAGCTTCGAGGCGGTAAATGCACAGCGTGAAATTGACGGCGAACCGCTCTTTGCAAATCCGAGAAATGCCGCTGCAGGGTCGCTTCGTCAGCTTGACCCGAAAATTGCCGCAAAACGAAAGCTTGACATATTTGTGTTTAATGTCCAGAGGATTTCCGAGGAGAAATTCGACAATCATTATGATTCGCTCATGTATCTCAAAGAGCACGGTTTCAAGGTTATTCCGGATTTCAGAAAGCTTTCGGAAATTGACGGTATAATTAATGAAATTAACGATATTGCCGAACGGCGCGGTGAACTCGGGTTTGATATTGACGGGGTTGTTATAAAGGTCAATTCGTTTGCGCAGCGCGAAAAACTCGGCAGCACGGCTAAAGCCCCGAGATGGGCGGCGGCATACAAATTTCCGCCGGAGAAAAAGAAAACAAAGCTTACGGATATTGTGCTCAATGTCGGCAGAACGGGTGTTCTGACTCCGAATGCGGTTTTGGAGCCTGTAAGGCTTGCCGGGACTACCGTTTCAAAAGCTACGCTTCACAATATCGACTTTATAAGGGAACGGGATATCAGGATAGGCGATACGGTTATTGTGCAGAAAGCCGGTGAAATTATTCCGGAGGTTCTTTCGGTCGATAAGTCCGCAAGAAACGGCAGCGAAACCGAATTTGCCATGCCAAAGCTTTGCCCTGTATGCGGCGCTCCGGTTGTCAGGGACGATGGCGAAGCGGCTTACCGATGCACGGGAATCGAGTGCCCGGCGCAGCTTGTGAGAAATATAATCCATTTTGCCTCAAAAGGGGCAATGGATATTGAAGGCCTGGGACCGGCGCTGGTTCAGTCGCTTATTGAGTCCGGGCTGATAAAATCAGAAGCGGATTTGTACTATCTCTCGGAGGACGATGTCGCATCCCTTGACAGAATGGGCAAAAAATCTGCGGAAAACCTTATTTCAGCAATAGAAAAAAGCAAGGAAAACGATTTGTCAAAGCTGATAACAGCTCTCGGCATAAGACATGTCGGAGCAAATTCGGCAAAGCTGATTGCCTCCCGTTTTAAATCGATGGACGCACTTCTGGCGGCTTCCGCAGATGAAATTGCTTCGATTGACGATGTCGGCGCAATTATGGCTGAAAGCATTGTCGAATTCCTTTCGCAGCAGCAGACAATTCACACAATCAGCCGCCTGAAGGCGGCCGGGGTGAATATGGAGTGCGGTACGGCTGCGGCAGGAACGAAATTTGCCGGAATGACATTTGTTTTAACCGGCTCTCTCGAAAATTATACCCGCTCGGAGGCAGCGGCGGTTATTGAAAGCCTCGGCGGTAAGGTTTCGTCATCGGTTTCCAAAAAAACGAGCATTGTCGTTGCCGGCGATGAAGCGGGCAGCAAACTTGACAAAGCCGAAAAACTTGGCGTAAAAATCATCGGTGAGGAAGAATTTTCTGCGCTTATTTCGCAGTAATTGCGGAATAATAACCCCGAGGTGATTTATATGTGCAAATTCTGCAAAGGTATGGTTATCGGTCTTATGGTCGGCGCAGGCGTTCTGATGGCGGTTAATCCTCCGGAGAAAAAGGATATCCGCGCCATGAAGCGCCGTGCAAAGCGTGCGCTTCATTCGGTCGAGGACGCCGCAGACGGCTTGTGCTGTAAAATGAGATGAACAAAACGGCTCCGTTTATCCGGGGCCGTTTTGTTTAATTTGGGACTTGATTTTTTCCTTAAAATGTTATATAATATAATCTGAATCTTTTTAGAGTGAAGGAGAATTTGCTATGAGTATTTTGGTTACCGGCGGTGCAGGCTACATAGGAAGCCATACCTGCGTTGAACTTTTGGCGGCAGGGTATGACATTGTTGTTGTTGACAACTTTATTAACTCAAAACCCGAGGCGGTTGAGAATATCAAAAAGATTTCGGGCAAGGATTTTAAGTTTTACGAAAATGACCTTCTTGACAAAGATGCGGTCGAAAAAATATTTGATGAAAATAAAATTGATGTTGTTATCCATTTTGCGGGGCTTAAGGCTGTCGGAGAATCGGTGGCTCAGCCTATAAGATATTACCACAATAATATCGAAAGCACTCTCGTGCTCTGCGAAGTTATGGCAAAACACGGCTGCAAAAAGATTGTGTTCAGCTCTTCTGCTACGGTTTACGGCGACCCGGCTTCCGTGCCGATTACGGAGGATTTTCCGCTTCATACGACAAATCCTTACGGCAGCACGAAGCTTATGATTGAAAGAATTTTGCAGGATATCCATGTTGCTGACAGCGACTGGGGCATCGTTCTTCTCAGATACTTCAATCCTATCGGCGCCCACAAAAGCGGACTTCTCGGTGAGGACCCGAACGGAATTCCTAATAATCTTCTTCCGTATGTTGCCAAGGTTGCAACGGGCGAACTTGAGTGTCTGAGCGTCTTTGGTGATGATTATGACACGCCTGACGGTACGGGCGTCCGCGATTACATTCATGTTGTTGACCTTGCTCTCGGTCATGTTAAAGCTGTGGAAAAAATACTCGGTGAGGACGGCGTTAAGATTTACAATCTCGGTACCGGCAACGGCTACAGCGTTCTGCAGGTTGTAAAGGCGTTTGAAAAGGCAAGCGGAAAAAAGGTTAATTATAAGATTGTTGACCGCAGACCGGGCGATATTGCGCAGTGCTACGCAAACCCCGACAAGGCCTTCCGCGAACTCGGATGGAAGGCGCAGTACGGTATTGACGAGATGTGCGCAGACGCATGGAACTTCGCAAGCAAGCATATCAGATAACAAACGGATTCTGCCTGCATATACTGTAGGCAGATACTTTGTTTTGGAGGAATTGCCTTGAAAATACTTGTGGATGCAGACGCCTGCCCGGTAAAAAACATAATAGAGAGAACCGCAAAAAAATACGGAATACCTGTCGTTATGTTTATCGATTCGTCACATATACTCGATTCGGAATATTCGGAAATAGTTACGGTCGGGCAGGGAAAGGACGCCGTTGACCTTGCGCTTATAAACAGGGCGGAGTCGGGGGATGTTGTTGTTACCCAGGACTACGGCGTTGCGGCGCTGGCACTCGGGAAGGGCGCTTATGCCATTAACAATTTCGGTACGGTATTTTCGGATAAGAATATTGACCAAATGCTTTTTGAACGCCATATTTCCGCAAAAATCAGAAGAAGCGGCGGAAGACTCTGCGGATTTCACAAAAGAACCAAAAAAAATGACGAGCAGTTTGAACAGAGCCTGATACGGCTGCTTGAAAAATTGCTGGATTCTGAAAAAGGAGCGGGTGACAATTAAAAAAGTATTTCTGCTTGTCGTGTGTGCCTGTGTGTGCATTGTATGCAGTACTTATGCAGCGGATATATCTGTCAGCGTGAACGGCGAACCGCTTATCTGCGACGCATCTCCCGTTATCAGAAACGATAGGGTTTTGGTTCCGATGAGAACGGTTTTTGAGGCTCTCGGCTGCGATGTTTCCTATAATGAAGAATTTGACGGCGCTTATGTTTACGCTTCAAAGGATAAAGAACTTATTGTGCATAAAATCGGCTCTGATTCCATTTTCGTAAACGGCGATACGGTGCCGATGGATGTAAGCTCCGAAATAATTTCCGGCAGAACTCTTGTTCCGCTGAGAGCCGTATCGGAGGCTTTGGGCTGCGATGTTTCGTGGAATCCGGAGGAATATTCGGTTTCGGTTGAGTACATAAAATCCGACTTTTTTGCAAAAAACACTTGACAAACCGGTAAAAATAGTGTATTATATAGGTGTAAAGGTTAAATCCTTTACACCTTTTCTTTAAGAAGGGGCGGTTTTATGGAGAAAAATGTTTATGCTGCCGAATTGCTCGATGCCTACAGACCGCTGCTTACCGATAAGCAGGCGGACATTATGAGCCTTTATTATGAGGAGGATTTGAGCCTTTCCGAGATAAAGGAGCATTACGGCATAACAAGGCAGGCAGTGCTTGACAATATAAAGCGTGCCGAAAAGCAGCTTGAACGGTTTGAGGCAGGGCTCGGGCTTGTGAAGCTTATCGCCAAGCATCAGAGAGCCGCAGCTGGAATCAGAAAGCTTCTTGAAAAGGTTGAGCCGGAAACGGCTGAAAAAATCGAATTGAAGCTCAAGGAAATGGAGGATTGACCGATGGCATTTGAAAGTCTTGCCGGAAAGCTTGAAGCGGCTTTTAAAAAGCTTCGCGGTAAGGGCAAGCTTACGGAGAACGATATAAAAGTCGCAATGCGTGAGGTTAAAATGGCTCTTCTTGAGGCTGATGTTAACTTTAAGATTGTTAAGGATTTTGTTAAAAATATTTCCGAGCGCGCGGTCGGCGCGGATGTGCTTGAAAGCCTGACGCCCGGACAGCAGGTTATTAAAATAGTAAACGAAGAACTGATTAAGCTTATGGGCGAAAAGCCGGAAAAGCTTACATTCAACTCTAATCCGCCGAGCGTTTATATGCTTGTGGGGCTTCAGGGTGCCGGTAAAACAACAACATGCGCAAAGCTTGCCGGGCTTTTGAGAAAAGACGGCAAAAAGCCTCTGCTTGTTGCGTGCGATGTGTACAGACCGGCCGCGATAAAGCAGCTTCAGGTTGTGGGTGCGCAGCTCAATATTCCCGTTTTTACAATCGACGGCAGCCTTGACCCGGTTGAAATATCAAAAGCGGCGCTCAGGCATGCGGTTTCAAATCTTAACGATGTTGTGATTATCGATACTGCCGGCAGGCTTCATGTTGATGAAGTTCTGATGGACGAGCTTGAAAATATAAAAGCAGCCGTAAAACCGCAGGAAATTCTTCTCACGGTTGACGCTATGACGGGTCAGGATGCGGTGAATGTCGCCGAAAGTTTTCATAACAAGCTTAATATCGACGGTGTGATTCTGACAAAGCTTGACGGTGATACAAGAGGCGGTGCGGCGATTTCGGTAAGAGCGGTAACGGGACGGCCGATTAAATTTGCCGGTATGGGCGAAAAACTCAGCGATCTTGAGCCTTTTTATCCGGACCGTATGGCTTCGAGGATTTTGGGCATGGGTGATGTCCTTACGCTTATCGAAAAGGCGGAGCAGGCGTTTGATGAAAAACAGGCTGCCGAACTTGAAAAGAAAATGCGCACGCAGACATTTACTCTGGATGATTTTCTCAATCAGATGGAACAGCTCAAAAAAATGGGACCGCTTTCCGGTCTTATGGAGATGATTCCGGGGTTCAACAAAGCCAAGATGGGCGATGTTAACATAGACGAAAAGAAGTTCTACCGTGTGGGTGCGATTATAAAATCCATGACACCTGCGGAAAGAACAAATCCCGATATTATAAATGCAAGCCGAAAACTCAGAATAGCAAACGGCTGCGGAATGAAGGTCACCGATGTCAATGCGCTTCTGAAGCAGTTTGACCAGATGAGAAAAATGATGAAGCAGTTTTCCGACCCCAAAAAGATGAAACGCTTCGGAAGAGGACTTAAACTTCCGTTCTAACGAAAGTTTATATACAAAACCTTTTTAAGGAGGTGAAACAGAATGGTAAAAATCAGACTCAAAAGATTGGGCGCAAAAAAGGCACCTTTTTACAGAATTGTTGTTGCTGATTCCCGTTATCCCCGCGACGGCAGATTCATCGAGGAAATCGGTACTTACAACCCTTGCGTAAATCCTGCCGAGGTTAAAGTTGACGGCGATAAGGCAAAGGAATGGATTGCAAAGGGCGCACAGCCTACCGATACCGTTAAATCTTTGCTTAAGAAGAAGGGTATCATCGGCTAATTTCTGAAAGGAAGCGGACTTGATATGAAAGATTTGCTTTTATTCATCGTGAAGGCTTTGGTAGATGAGCCGGAGGCAGTCAATATCACCGAAATCGACGAGGCGGAGGACAGCGTTCTTTTTGAAATCCGTGTTGCCGAAAGCGATATGGGCAAGGTCATCGGAAAACAGGGCAGAATTGCCAAGGCTATCAGAACCGTTATGAAATCTGCTGCCAACAAGGAGCACAAGAAAGTAACGGTTGACATCAAGGAATGATTTTGAGGGGTTGCAGCAGAACGAATATGTTTTGCGGCAGCTCCTTATTGCCTTTTTTGGAGAATTGTTTTTATGAATATTGAAGTAGGTAAAATTGTTAATACCCACGGGCTCAAAGGCGAGGTTAAGCTGGTTTCGTGGTGTGACTTTCCGGAGATGTTTGAGTGTTTTCCGGAGATAGCCGTCAGCGGCAGAATGTTTGAAATTGAATATGTAAAATACCACAAGGACAGCGTTATATTAAAGCTTGAAGGTGTGGATTCCATAGATGCGGCGGAGGAACTCAAAAACCAGGTTGCGAAAGCCGACAGAAAGTATTTTGACCTTCCCGAGGGCAGATACTTTATAGCAGACCTCATAGGGCTTGATGTTATTTGCGGCGAGAGGACAATCGGCATTATAAGAGAGGTTATTCCGACGGGGAGCTCAAGCGTTTATGCGGTGCGCAGAAACGGCATGAGCGATTTGCTGATACCGGCAAACGAAACAACGGTTATCGAAACCAATTTGGAAAAGGGATATGTTAAAATGATTATCCCGGAGGGACTGGAAGAAATTTGAGATTTGATATTTTAACCCTTTTCCCGGATATGTGCAGTGCTGTTCTGAACGAAAGCATAACAGGGAGAGCTGCGGCAAACGGGATTTTTGAAATGAATTTTATAAATATCCGCGACTACTCTTTGGATAAGCACCGCCGTGTTGACGATTATCCTTACGGCGGCGGATGCGGAATGGTTATGCAGGCGGAACCGATTCTGCGTGCGTGGAAAAGCATTGCGGACGGGCTGGATTATAAGCCGCTTTGCATTTATATGTCGCCGCAGGGAATGATTTTCAATCAGGAAACCGCAAAAAAACTTGTGAGGAATTTTAACCATATTGTAATTCTGTGCGGTCATTACGAGGGCGTGGATGAGCGCGTTATTGAGGAAATTGTGGACTTGGAGCTGTCAATAGGCGATTATGTTCTTACCGGCGGCGAGATTCCGGCAATGGCGGTGGTTGACGCTGTTTCGAGAATGATTCCGGGGGTGCTGTCGGCTGAGGAATCCTACAGCGATGAGTCGATTTATAACGGTCTTCTCGAATATCCCCAGTACACAAGACCCGAGGTTTTTGAAGGAAAGCGTGTACCGGAGGTGCTGCTTTCCGGGCACCATGCGAACATAAACGCATGGAGAAAGCAGCAGTCAATCGAAAGAACAAAAACCAAACGCCCCGATTTATACGAAAAATGGAGGTCCGGAAATGACTGAAAATGTTGCTAAGGTTTCGAAAATCAAGTATCTGTATTCTGTAATCATATCTGTGGTTTTCGTTACGGTAATCGCCGTTTTTGCGGACAGGATGGACATGAAATCATCAATGCTTCCGTTTATCCTTATGGCGGCATACGATATTGCAAATGTTCTGCTTGTAAGGCGCGCCGCACCGAGGGAGTGTTTCAAACTTTTTATGACATCGGTGCTGACGGTTTTTGTGATTTACAAGATTATTTCGGTTTTCGGAATTATTAATACATATAATGATGACGGCTTTTTCTCCGATACGGAGTCGAACTTTTATTTTCTGTTTGATGTTATGATGGTCATAAATATGGTTTCGACATTCTTTTTTCTTGTATTTTTAAGATTTATGATGTCGAAGCAGAGTATTAAAAATATCAGCAAAATATCGGTTAAGCGCTTTGCCGTGTGTGCGGTAATCCTTTGCCTTCTGGCAATCTGCGACCTCCTTCTGTGGAATTTCGCAAAACCGTATGAGGATAAATTCTTGGATTATGTAAGCACATATTCGGTTGAAAAATGGGAAAAGTACCCGAACAAACGCATCGATATGTTTGATGATTTTGAGAAAAATCATGAACTTTCGGGTATGAAAAAGGAAGATGTTGAGGCGCTTTTGGGCAAGCCCGAAACAGATGAAGGCTACGAATTGGGCTATGATAAAAACGGTCACAATATTCTTGCCGTGCTCTATAAGGACGGAGCGGTGGCGGAATATAAAATAATACAGGTTAACAAAAATAAGGAGTGATTGGTAATGAAGAAGTTTAAAATCGGTGTACAGCTTTATTCGGTAAGGGACGACATGGCAAAGGACATGGACAAAACCCTTAAGGAAATTGCGGAAATGGGGTATGACAGCGTTGAGTTTGCGGGGTATTTTGACCACACGGCGGAAGATGTCAAGGCTATGCTTGACAAGTACGGGCTTGAAGCAATTTCAGTTCACCAGACATACGAGCCCTTCCTCGAGGACGGCGAAAATATGGTGAAATACCTTAAAACAATCGGAGCAAAATACTCGGCAATTCCTTGGCTCGGGCTTGATTATCACAGGGGCGGAAAATTGTATGCTTACGATACTATTATAAAGGTTGCGAAGTTCCTGAAAGAAAACGGAATAACCATGCTTTATCACAATCACGATTTTGAGTTTACGAGGGTTGACGGAAAGTTTATACTCGATTGGCTTTATGAAACAATTCCGGAAGACCTCATCAAAACCGAAATTGACACCTGCTGGGTAAGATATGCAGGATATGACCCCTGTGAATATCTGCTTAAATACAGCGGTCGTGCGCCCTTGGTGCATCTTAAAGATTTTGTCTGCACCAAAAAGCCTGTTGCGCCGGTCTATGACCTTATCGACGGCAAAGGCAATGTTTCAAAAATGGAAAACAGAGCAAACGACCGTGACGAATCGGGATTTATGTTCAAGCCTGTAGGTATGGGCTGTCAGGATTTCCCGGCTATCATCGAGGCAGCCGAAAAGGCAGGCAGCGAATATTTAATCGTTGAAATGGACAGTTCTCCCGAAATGCCGGCATTGGAAGCTGTAAGAAAGAGCCGCGAATATCTTAAATCGCTCGGATTGTAAAAACGGAGGATATGCGCATGAATATATGGGAATCGCCTGAAACGACAGGCATTAACAGACTCAAACCGCATTGTTCTTACATACCGTTTTCTGATATTGACGATGCGCTTTCGTATGATAAGAAAAATTCCGAATTTTATCATCTTTTAAACGGTGACTGGGCATTTTTGTATTTTGATTCGGTAACCGATGCCGATGATGACCTTCTTTCGGCAGACTGCGATACAGGTGCATGGGATACCGTCCCGGTGCCGTCCTGCTGGCAGACGCTCGGATATGACCAAATCCAGTATTCAAATGTGACTTATACTATTCCTGTTGACGCACCGAGAGTTCCCAAAAAGAACCCGTGCGGAATATATGCAACGGAATTTAATGTAAAGCCGTCCGACCGTGAACTTCACATTGTGTTCGAGGGCGTTTCTTCGTGCTTTTTCGTGTATGTTAACGGTAAAGAGGTCGGGTATTCAAAGGGGTCGCATCTGCAGAGTGAGTTCGATATAACGGATTTCGTGGAGCCGGGCGAAAACAGGCTGACCGTAAAGGTTCTCAAATGGTGCGACGGAACATATCTTGAAGATCAGGACTTTTTCAGATTTTCGGGCATTTTCAGGGATGTTTACACCGTAGAGCGCAGCAAAAAGAGATTTAATGACGCTTTTATCCATGCGGATGACTGCGGCAATGTTTCGGTTGAGATTGACGCTTCGTGCGATGTGAAAGTTAAGATTTACGATGCCGAAGGCGCTTTGCTCGCAGAGAAAAACGGCGGTAAATCGGTGGATTTCAGGCTTGAAGGCATAAATAAATGGACTGCCGAAACGCCGTATCTCTATACTATGATTTTTGAAACCGAAAGTGAGGTTATTGCTCAGCGATTCGGGTTCAGAAAAATAACGGTTTCCGAAAACGGTGCGCTGCTTGTGAACGGTACGGCGGTTAAACTTAAGGGCGTAAACCACCATGACACTCATCCGAAATTCGGTTACTATACTCCGTATGAGCACATGCTTAATGACCTTATTCTGATGAAAAGATACAATATTAACACGGTTCGTACATCGCATTATCCCGCTCCGCCGGTGTTCTATGACCTCTGCGATGAGCTTGGTTTTTATGTTGTTTGCGAGGATGATATAGAAATTCACGGCTATACCGTAAGGCGTGGCGGAACTTATGATTACGAGCCGTTTAACGAGAAATGGCCTAATCAGATGCCTGAGTACAAAGCGTCATTTATCGACCGTGCGGAAAGAATGGTTGAACTCCACAAAAACCACCCTTCGGTTATTATATGGTCAATGGGGAATGAGGCAGGCTTCGGCGATAACTTTGTCGAGATGTCAAAGTGGATTAAAAACAGGGATAATTCACGCCTCCTGCACTATGAGGGCGTTTCGTGCGTAGGCAGCAAAAACGATGATTTCGACCCCTCGGAGGTCGATGTAATAAGCCGTATGTATCCTCCCGTAAGCTGGGTTGAAAAAATGGGCAGAAGAAGGTCGGATAAGCGTCCGGTATTCCTCTGCGAATACATTCACGCAATGGGCTTGGGACCCGGCGGAGCTGAGGATTATATGAAGGTATTTTATAAATATCCGAAGTGCATCGGCGGCTGCGTATGGGAATGGGCTGACCATGCGGTGGAAGGCGAGGACGGTTATCTTTACGGCGGTGACAGCGGAGAATTTCCGCATGATAACGATTTCTGCGTTGACGGGCTTAATTACCCCGACAGAACACCTCATACCGGGCTTATAAACCTTAAATATGCTTATCAGTATGTTAAATTTGAGCTTGACGGCGGAAAAATCCGCCTTATTAACCTTCATGACTTTTTATCGGCTGACTGCTACGATATTATCTGGAAGGTTAAACGGGATGGGGCAACATATTCGCAGGGCAGAATTTCCGCTCCGAAAATCAGACCTCATTCGTCCGGAATACTCAACATAAAGCCCGAAGTTCCGGAAAGTTGTGTTTACGGCTGCTATATTGAGCTTTCGGCGGTTACGAAGCTTGATTCACCCTGGGCAGAGGAAGGTTTTGAAACTGCATTCACGCAGATTCCGGTTGACTGCGGAACCGAAACCACCGAAACCGAATACGACGCTTCAGACCTTTATTTAAGCACCGATGGCGGATTGGTATTTATCGACGGTAGCGATTTCAGCTATGTTTTTGATACCGTTGAAGGCGGATTTGTAAGTATAACGAAAAACGGTACGGAAATGGCCGACGCTATCCCCGAACTTTCGTTCTACCGCCCGACAACGGACAACGAAAGGCATATAAAAAGCAAGTTTATTTATACCGATGATATACATTCGGGTCAGCTTATTAATAAGGTTCAGACATTCGTATACGATGCTCGGGCGGATTTGAACGATGACTGCGCTGAGATTACGGTTGATTGCATTTGCTGTTCGGTCGGCAGAATTCCGCTCTTTAAGGGAACCGTTACATATAAGGTTTACCCGGATGGTAAAATCGAAACAAGCGTATCGGGTGACCTGAGAGATTTTGCACCTTATTACCAGAGAGTAGGCTTTAACCTTGCAATGCCCGAAGGTTTTGACAACATTGAATACTACGGCATGGGACCTTTCGAGAATTATCCCGATATGTGTTCTCATGTTAAGGTTGATATGTTCTCGTCAACTGTGGAGGATGAGTATGAACCGTATATAATGCCCCAGGAACACGGAAATCACATGAAAACACGCTATGCGTTTGTTTCCGACGATTCGGGGTGCGGTCTTGTGTTTGAAGGCGATGACTTTAATTTCAGAGTATCGCATTTCTCCGATGACGCGGTTGAGGAAGCTATGCATAATTTTGAACTCGAACCCGAGGACAGAACATATATCAGAATCGACGCAGCCGTTTCGGGCATCGGCACAAACAGCTGCGGACCGGTTCTTCCGGAAAAGTACGGGGTTCACGGCGGAAAACTTGAATTTTCCTTCTCAATGAAGCCTGTAATTAAATAAGTTTTTTATCGGGGGCAGACATCATATTGTCTGCCCTCAATTTGGGAGTGCTTATATGATTGACTTTGATAAAATTTCGGAACTATCGATGCTTTCGGTTTCCGAAAGCGAGAAAGAAGCGTTAAAGCGTGATATCGAAAGCATAATAGAGTTTGCCGATAAAATTGCGGAATTCGGTGAAAACACGCAAAATCCACGGCTTTTTGGGGCTGTGGGTGCAGATGAGCTGAGGGAAGATGTTATTGAGCCGTCATTTTGCAGAGATGAAATTCTTTCAAATGCTCCGAAAACTTCGGAAGGCTTTATCAGCGTTCCGAAAAGCTTTTGAAGGGAGGCGGAGCAATATGGATTTAAAAGAACTGTGCACTGCGCTTTCTGAAAAAAAGATTTCTGCGGTTGAGGTCACAAAGCATTATATCAATAATTCGGTTAATGCCGAAGAAAGTATCGGTGCGTACATAACGCCCTGCTTTGATTCGGCGCTCAAAAAAGCCGAACAGACAGATAAAATGCGGATGGCCGGAGAGCGGCTTTCTCCGCTTGCCGGGGTGCCTTACGGAGTTAAGGATAACATTTCGACCAAGGGTATTAAAACCACCTGCGCATCAAAAATGCTTGAAAATTATGTTCCGCCGTTTGATGCCGAGGTCATAACACGGCTTGCCGACTGCATTATTCTCGGAAAAACCAATATGGATGAATTCGGAATGGGTTCTGGGTGTGAAAATTCGTATTTCGGGAAAACCCGCAACCCCCGTAACCCCGAATTTGTGCCCGGCGGCAGCTCGGGCGGAAGTGCTGCTGGGGTTGCGGCTGGGGAATTTCCGTTTGCTCTCGGCTCGGATACGGGCGGTTCGGTGCGCCTTCCGGCGGCGTTCTGCGGAGTTTCGGCAATCCGCCCGACTTACGGTAGGGTTTCGAGGTTCGGACTGGTTTCGTTTGCGAGCAGCATGGACCAAATCGGGATAATTGCTCCGAAAATTTATGATTTGGCCATGGTTTTAACCGAAATTTCAGGGGCTGACGAAAAGGATTCAATATCGGCAAAGGTTGGGGTTCCCGATTTTTCGGATGGAATCAAAGACGGAATTAAAGGCATGAAGATTGCGGTTATAAAAGAACTTTCCGAAGGTGTTTCCGGGGATTCGGCATCGGCGCTCCAAAGGGCGGCAGCCGAATTTATCGGCTGCGGTGCCGTTGTTGAGGAGATTTCAATTAAAAATCTTGAATATGCTCTGGCGGCATATTATATAATTTCGAGTGCCGAGGTTTCGAGCAACCTTGCAAGGTTTGACGGTGTGCGGTTCGGGCGCAGATGCGATAATTTTTCGGATTTGGATGATATGTATAAAAAGAGCCGCAGCGAGGGCTTCGGAATCGAGGCGAAGCGCAGAATTATGCTCGGAACTTTCGTTTTAAGCCGAGGATATTATGACAGATACTACGAAAAAGCTCAGGCTGTGAGAGAATGTATTTCCGCAGCGTTTGGCGGTGCTTTTAAGAAATTTGACTGCATATTGGCGCCTGCTTCAATCGGCGGCGCATACAAAGCCGGCATTAAATACGATGACCCGACAGACATTTACAAAGAGGATTTTCTGAATGTGCCGGCGAGCCTTGCCGGTCTGCCTTCGGTTGTTGTTCCTGTTTTGAAAAACAAATCGGGTTTGCCGCTTGCAGTGCAGATAATCGGCAGAAAATTTGATGAAAAAACCATACTTCGTGCTGCGGATACTTTGGAAGGAGCGGTGAATTTTGAACAGTGCGTATGAAACCGTTATAGGACTTGAGGTTCATGCGGAACTTAAAACGAAAACAAAAATATTCTGCTCATGCGAGAACAAATTCGGCGCTGAAGCCAACACTTGCTGCTGTCCTGTTTGCATGGGGCTTCCGGGGGCGCTGCCGGTGCTCAACAAAGACGCAGTAAGACTTGCGGTTTTGGCCGGCCTTGCGCTGAACTGTGAAATTTCGGAGGTTTCCGGGATTGACAGAAAGAACTATTTTTACCCCGACCTTCCCAAAGGATATCAGATTTCGCAGTTTAAGTATCCGCTTTGCAAAAACGGGTTTGTCGATACGGCTTTCGGAAGGGTTGGCATTACGAGAATCCATATTGAAGAGGACGCAGGCAAGCTGATTCATTCCGGAGAAGAAACACTTGTTGACTGCAACCGCTGCGGTGTTCCGCTTATCGAAATTGTGTCCGAGCCTGATATACGGTGCGCCGACGGGGCTGTCGAATACCTTAATAACCTCCGCTCAACCCTTATGTATTGCGGTGTTTCGGACTGCAGAATGAACGAAGGCTCAATGAGGTGCGACATTAACATTTCTGTTCACAAGCCGGGTGAGGCGCTCGGAACAAGGTGCGAAATTAAAAACCTCAATTCGTTCAGGTTTGTCAAAAAGGCGATTGAGTATGAAGTCGGGCGGCAAACCGAAATCCTCTCCGGGGGAGGGCGGATTTTGCAGCAGACAATGCGGTTTGACGGCGAAAAAACCGTAGCAATGCGTACCAAAGAAAATGCCGATGATTACAGGTATTTCCCTGAACCGGACATTCCGCCGTTGCGTATCGGTGCGGAAACCGCCGGGAAAATCAAAAGGGAAATCCCTGAACTCCCCAAGCACCGAAAGGCGAGATATATAAGGGATTTCGGCATATCTGAGCACGACGCCGCAATGCTTACGGAGGATAAATGCGTTGCCGATTACTTTGAGGCTGCTGCAAAGCATACGAATTATGCAAAAAAACTGGCAAATCTTATTATAACGGAGTGCTTCCGCAAGTTTTGCGGATATGAAACCGACATTCCGATTGCACCCGAAAGCTTAGCAAAAACGGCGGAGCTTTTCGGCAGCGGCAGAATTAATTCGAGCGTGGCAAAAAAGCTGGTGTCGCTTTTGTGGGAAAACGATTTTGATGCGGAAGCTTATGTTGAAAATAACAATCTCGCGCAGCTCAGCGATAAGGCGGTTATAAATCAATATATAAATGAAGCGGTTTCGGAGAACCCCAAAATTATCGGTGATTATAAAAAAGGAAAGCCCTCTGCGGCAGGTTCTCTCATGGGGGCTGTTATGAGAAAGTGCGGCGGAAGGGCAAACCCGGAAATACTGTCCGAACTTCTTGGGGAGGCTCTCGGGAAATTATAGTATGTTTCCTATACCGAAACTCTGCGAATCTTTGAGTTTTTCCGCGGTATCCCTTGCAAGCGTCATGTATGCGCCGGCAAGGGATTTTTCGCTGTGTGCGGCAAAATACTTTGAAACCTTAAGGTTTGCGGAAAGTTCGTCGTATGCTTCGTGGTCGGACAGCGCAAAGTGCAGTTTTTCGTTTTTTTCAAGCTGCCTTATTGCTTTTCCGATGTTTTCTTTTGCGTTTTCATAGTCCGAGCCTTCAATGGCGGCAGAGGCTCTGTCTATGGCCGCTATAACGGAATCGCATGAATTTTTTATAAAAAACTGACCGAAAACAAGCGTTGCCGCCACGCCTGCCAAAATTATTCCGGTGGTTATATATCTCGTCATTTTTCCTTACCCTCCAAAAACATTTCTCCTCTTTGGCTCATGCACATAAGGAAAATTTCCGATATGCTGCCGAAACCTTTTTTTCGTATCCTTTTTTCAAGTTCCGTCTGCGAAATATTAAGCGCTTTCATTGCGGAAGTGTCCGCTTTGCCGTCGGCAATCACAGAGTAAAACATTCCTTTGCCGCCTGCCTCAAAAACGCTCAGCTGTCCGTTCGGCTCAACAACGGCACAGGCAACATCGCCAATATCGCTTATCCCCGAGAGCCGCAGTTCCTCGCACAAATCATCTGTATTGATTCTCAGCTTTTTCAGTACGCTCTGATTTATTTTTCCGTTTTCTATAATAATTATCGGTCTGCCGCTTATAATCATTCTGAGTTTCCTCGATTTTAAAACCGCAAACGAAATTATCATCTCAAGTATCAGAAGTGTAGCAATCGGAATCAGTCCGCTGATGAGCGGTATGGATTGCGCCTGCATCGGTATCGCGGCAAGGTTCGCAAGCAGCAGCGTTACGGCGAATTCCGAGGTCTGAAGCTCCCCGAGCTGGCGTTTTCCCATTATTCTTAGAAAAATTATCAGGATTACATAAAAAAAGATTGTCCTTATAAACGATACTGTCATATTAATCACCCGATTGCATTTTTTGCATATATTGAAAAAATTATGCCGTTTTCGCAAAAAATACTTTATTTTTTATGCTTTTTGATGTATAATATATTTAGGTGATTTTATGAGTAAATTTATGATTATAGACGGAAACAGTATGCTTAACCGTGCGTATTACGCAATCCGTCCGCTGACTTCAAAAAGCGGTCAGCCGACAAATGCGGTTTACGGTTTCCTCAATATTATGAATAAGTATTCCGATATTGAAAAGCCGGACGGCATCTGCGTTTCGTTTGACCTTAAGGGCAAAACCTTCCGCCATAAGTTCTACAGCGAATACAAGGCGCAGAGGAAGGGTATGCCCGACGATTTGGCTGCACAGCTTGAACCTGTCAAGAAAATTCTCGGGTTTATGGGGATTCCGATTTATGAAATCGAAGGCTACGAGGCGGACGATGTAATAGGTACCTTTTCATCGTTCTGCGAGAAAACCGAAAATACCTGCGTTATTCTTACCGGTGATAAGGATGATTTGCAGCTTGCAGGTAAAAACACTTATATAAGGCTTATAAGGACTGTCGGCGGCAAAACTCAGGACGATATTTTTGATGAAAAAAAGGTTTTTGAGGAATACGGTCTTACACCGAAACAGTTTATCGACCTTAAAGCACTTATGGGTGATAAGTCAGATAATATTCCGGGAGTGCCGGGAATAGGCGAAAAGGGTGCTGCTGAGCTTATGCATGAGTTCGGGTCCCTTGAGGCGATTTATGAAAATATAGACAGCGATAAAATCAAACCGAGAGCTAAAAATAAGCTTATTGAGGGAAAACAGTCGGCGTTTGACAGTAAGTTTCTTTCCGAAATCAACAGGGAAGTTCCGATTGAATTCAATGCCGCCGATATACTGAATCCGAAGCGTGACAGCGAAAATCTCGTTGCATATCTCGATGAACTTGATCTCAACAGCTTTATACAAAAGCTTGAGGTTCAGTCCGCAATCCCTGAAAAGGAAGCGAAGGAACTTGACGATTTGACTGTGCTCTGCGGCAAGTCTTCCGCCTGCATTTTTGACAACGGTACGCTTTTTGTGTCGGACGGCGATAATCTTTATTCGGTTTCCGACGAAAACGGATTTTTTGAGAATGAAAAAATTCCGAAAATCGTTTTAGACATAAAACAGGCGATTGTTGACGGTATCGATATAAAAAATGTTGTTTTTGATGTTTCGCTGGGGGCGTATGTTTGTGACCAGTCGATTGCGCCGATTACTCTCGAAAAGGTGTTTATAAGGTACGGCGGTCTGGAATCGAATCCCGCTGACAAGCTTTACAATGCGTACTCCGAACTTTCATCGCTGATTGAGGAACTTGGACTTCACAAGCTTTACTATGAAATGGAGTTTCCGCTTGCGTATGTGCTTGCCGATATGCAGCTTACGGGCGTCCATGTTGACACGGAAGTTCTGGAGAAACTTTCCGCAGAATATAATTCCGCTATTTACAGACTTGAGCAGGATATTTACGATATTGCCGGCTGCGAATTTAATATAAATTCCACAAAGCAGCTTGGCGATGTGCTTTACAATAAGCTTATGCTTCCGGTTTACAAAAAGAGCAAAAGAGGCGCTTCCACCGATGCGGAAACCCTCGAAAAGCTTGAACCCTACAGCCCGATAATAAGAAAAATTCTTGATTACAGGCAGTATTCAAAGCTTAATTCCACATATGTGGAGGGAATGAAGGCGCTTATAAAAGAGGACGGGCGGCTGCATACGAATTACAATCAGTCAGCAACGCAGACCGGGCGGCTTTCAAGCGCTGAGCCGAATCTGCAGAATATTCCGGTGAGAACCGAAGAGGGCAAACGCATAAGAAAAATGTTTACCCCGAAGGAGGGCTGTGTGCTGCTCGACGCCGACTACTCGCAGATTGAACTGAGGGTGCTTGCGCATATGTCGGGCGATGAAACAATGATTGCGGCGTTTTTGTCGGGAGATGATATTCACACCGGAACCGCCGCGCATATTTTCGGTGTCGACCCTTCGATGGTAACTCCCGAGATGAGAAGCCGTGCAAAAGCGGTTAATTTCGGCATTGTTTACGGAATCGGCGAATTTACGCTTGCCAAAAATATGGGGGTTCTTCGTTCGGAAGCCAAAAGATATATGGACAGCTACCGCGAAAGATACCCGAAGATTACCGAGTTTATGAAAAATACGGTTGAAAATGCAAAAAAATGCGGATATGTTGAAACATGGTTCAAAAGAAGAAGATATATCCCAGAACTTTCGGCGAGCAATTTCGTGACCCGTTCATTCGGCGAACGAGCCGCTATGAATGCTCCTGTTCAGGGAACGGCTGCAGACATTATAAAATTTGCAATGATTAATGTCTACAACCGTCTGAAGGGCAAAAAGTCGAAGCTTATCATGCAGATTCACGATGAACTTGTGCTGGAGGTTCCGCGCGATGAACTTTCCGAGGTTTCCGAAATGCTCAAATACGAAATGGAACATGTTGTTGATTTTTCCGTTCCGCTTACTGTTGATATTCACAGCGGAGCAAGTCTTTTTGAAACAAAGTAGGGTGGTTTTTTGGTAATTGCATTATGCGGGAGGAGCGGAAGCGGCAAAAGTGCCGTTTCGGCTGCTCTCGAGAAAAAAGGAGCATATGTTATAGACGCCGACAAAATAGGCAAAAACATAATGAGCGGCAAGGTACTCGAAAAGGTCAGAAAGTGCTTTCCGGACTGCTTTTCGGGCGGTGTCCTCGTACGGACAAAACTTGCCGCAAAGGTTTTTTCGGACGGCGCTGCGCTTAAAGCACTGAACGGGATAACGCATCCTGAAATCAGGAAGAAAATCGAAAATGAAATCAGAGTAAAATCCGAAAAATTTGATATTATAATAGTTGACGCAGCCGTGCTGATAGAGGCAAAAATGACCGATATTGCGGATTTTACCGTTGCGGTCACCGCGCCCGATGATATACGCAAAGAGCGTATAACAGCCCGTGACGGTTTAACGGAAAAACAGGCGGAGGCAAGGCTTTCGGCGCAGATGGCGGACGATTATTACATAAAAAATACGGATTATTCCGTTGTGAATGATGGCAAAACACCTCTTTCGGTTTTGGCCGATAATATTCTGGAAAGGAGCGCAGAATTTGCAAAAGGCAAACGCAGTGTTTAAAATTTTTGTTGTCCTTGCGGCTGTGTTTTTAATGCTTTGGACGGCGCTTTATACAGTGCTTCAGGCGGCTTATCCCATAAAATACGGGAGCATTGTTGACAAGTATTCATCTGAATTCGATATTGACCGCAGCCTTGTGCTTTCCATTATGAAAAACGAAAGCGGTTTTTCGGAAACCGCCGTTTCACATAAAAATGCGGTCGGGCTTATGCAGATTACACCCGATACGGCGGCTTGGATTGCCGAAAAAATCAATGTCAGCGATTACTGTCTTGCAGACCCCGAGGTTAATATACGGTTTTCGTGCTGGTATCTCAGATACCTTTGCCGTAATTTCGGGTCGCTGAAAACCGCTGTTGCAGCTTACAATGCAGGCGAGGGCAATGTGAAAAAATGGCTTAAAGATGCCAGATACAGCACTGACGGCAAAGAACTTTCGGATATTCCCTTCGGGGAAACGGAAAAGTATGTTGTCAATGTTATGTCGGCATACAATATATATAACAAACTGTATTAGGAGTGATTTAAATGAGTAAATTATCTGAAAAGCTATTCCGCAAAACTTTGAATGTTTACGATACGGAAAGTTCAAAAAAAGATATTTACGGTTTCGGTGATGACTACAAATCGTTTCTGTCGGTCGCAAAAACCGAAAGATTAACCGTAGAGGCGGCGGTTTCTCTTGCAAAGAGCGCCGGTTTCAGGGAATTTGACGGAAAATCCGCAAAACCCGGCGATAAAATATATTCCGTAAACCGCGGAAAGGGACTTGCGCTGGCAGTCGTTGGCAGCGATGTTTCCGAAGGAACCAACATCGTTGCGGCGCATATTGATTCGCCAAGGCTTGACTTAAAGCCGAACCCTCTTTATGAGGATATCTCCGTTGCTCTTTTCAAGACGCATTATTACGGCGGAATAAAAAAATATCAGTGGACAACCGTGCCCATGGCAATTCACGGCGTTGTTTATAAGGCCGACGGCGAAAGAGTTGATATTTCCATCGGTGAAAATGACGACGAACCCTGTTTCTGCGTTTCCGACCTTCTTATCCACCTTGCCGGCGACCAGATGGGCAAAAAGCTTTCGGAAGGGATTGAAGGCGAAAATCTTAATCTTCTCGCAGGCTCTGTTCCGCACCCCGACAAGGACGAAAAGGAAAGGGTTAAGCTTGCGGTTTTAGAACTTCTTAACGAAAAATACGGTATAACCGAGGAGGATTTCCTTTCTGCCGAGCTTGAGGCGGTTCCGGCAGGAGGAGCAAGGGATATAGGGCTCGACAGAAGCCTTATCGGTGCGTACGGTCATGATGACAGAGTTTGCGCATACACCGGGCTTCGTGCAATTCTGGACGCAGACAGTCCCAAAAAAACCGCTGTTTTGATTCTTGCCGACAAGGAGGAAATCGGCAGCACGGGAAATACCGGAATGAAATCAAAGTTTTATGAGAATTTCATATATGATATTGCTGAAGCAAACGGGCTTGACGGCAGGCGTGTTATGTCAAAAAGCAGCTGTCTTTCGGCGGATGTCTGCAATGCGGTTGACCCGCAGTATCAGGCGGTTTCCGAAAAGAACAATGCGGCTTTCCTGAACTGCGGCGTGGGGCTTATAAAATATACCGGCGCAAGGGGAAAGTCCGGTACTTCGGACGCTTCGGCGGAGTTTATCGCAAAACTCAGAAAACTCTTTTCGGATAACGGCGTTGTGTGGCAGTCTGCGGAACTCGGTAAGGTTGACGCAGGCGGCGGCGGTACGGTTGCGCAGTATGTTGCGCAGCTTGATGTCGAAACTATCGACTGCGGCGTTCCGCTTCTCTCAATGCACGCTCCGTTTGAAATTGCGGCAAAAGCCGATATATTTATGGCGTACAAGGCTTATAAGGCTTTTTATGAATTTTATTAAAAATTTTGCAATAAATATTGACTATTTGCGTAAAATTTGATAAAATATAAGAAGCTTGTAATTATTATATTAATAATGGAGGAATAGAAATGGCTAAAAGCAGACTTATCGGCGATTATCCGGTTATCGGTATTCGCCCTACAATCGACGGCCGCAGAGGTCCTCTGAAGGTTCGCGAATCTTTGGAAGACCAGACCATGGGTATGGCAAAGGCAGCCGCTAAATTATTCGAGGAAAATCTCAGATACACCAACGGCGAACCCGTAAAGGTTATTATTGCCGACACTACAATCGGCCGTGTTGCGGAATCCGCAGCTTGCGCTGAAAAGTTCAAAAAGGCGGGCGTTGACATTACGCTTACCGTTACTCCTTGCTGGTGCTACGGCGCTGAAACAATGGATATGGACAGAAACACAATCAAGGGTGTATGGGGCTTTAACGGTACCGAAAGACCCGGTGCCGTATATCTTGCTTCCGTTCTCGCAACCCATGCACAGAAGGGGCTTCCGGCATTCGGTATCTACGGTCATGAGGTTCAGGAAGCTGACGATTCTTCTATCCCGGCCGATGTTCAGGAAAAGCTTCTCAGATTTGCCCGCGCCGCTGTTGCATGCGCTACAATGAGAGGTAAGTCGTATCTCCAGATTGGCTCAATCTGTATGGGTATCGGCGGTTCTATCATCGATTCCAAGTTTATTGAAGAATACCTCGGCATGAGGGTTGAATCTGTTGACGAGGTGGAAATTATCCGCCGAATGACAGAGGGTATCTATGACAAGGACGAGTTTGAAAAGGCTCTTAAGTGGACCAAGGAAAAGTGTAAGGTCGGCTTTGACAAGAACCCTGAATTTATGCAGAAAACTCCCGAACAGAAGGAAGAAGAATGGGAATTTGTCGTTAAGATGATGTGCATTATCAAAGACCTCATGAACGGCAACAAGAACCTTCCCGAAGGCTGCGAAGAAGAAAGCGTTGGTCATAACGCTCTTGCGGCGGGCTTCCAGGGTCAGAGACAGTGGACGGATTTCTATCCCAACTGCGACTATGCAGAGGCTCTTCTCAACACTTCGTTTGACTGGACAGGCGCAAGAGAACCCTACATTCTTGCAACCGAAAACGATGTTCTCAACGGTCTCGGCATGATGTTCATGAAGCTTCTTACAAATAAGGCTCAGATTTTTGCCGATGTTCGTACATACTGGAGCGGTGACGCTGTTAAGAGAGTTACCGGCTATGATATTGAAGGTCATGCAAAAGACGCTGACGGCTTTATCCACCTTATCAATTCCGGCGCTGCATGCCTTGACGCTTCCGGTGAAGCTAAAGACGAAAACGGAAACGGCACAATGAAGGAATGGTGGAATGTTACCGAAGCTGACCGTGACGCTATCATGAATGCTACAACATGGAACGCAGCCGACAGAGGCTATTTCAGAGGCGGCGGATATTCTTCGAGATTTGTTACAAGAGCAGAAATGCCTGCAACAATGATTAGACTCAACCTTGTTGACGGCCTTGGACCGATGCTTCAGATTGCCGAGGGCTGGACGATTGCTCTCCCCGAAGAAGTTAACGAAACTCTCTGGAAGAGAACCGACTACACATGGCCCTGCACATGGTTTGCTCCGAGATGCGACGGCAAGGAAGGGCCTTTCAAGGACGCTTACCATGTCATGAACTGCTGGGGCGCTAACCACGGTGCAATTTCCTACGGTCATATCGGTGCGGACCTTATCACAATGTGCTCAATGCTCAGAATTCCTGTTGCTATGCACAATGTTCCGGAAAAGGACATCTTCCGTCCCTCCGCCTGGAACGCTTTCGGTATGGACAAAGAAGGCGCTGATTACAGAGCGTGCAAGAATTTCGGACCTATGTATAAGAAATAATTGCAATATAATTGCGGTACGGCTGAATTTGCCGTACCGCTATTTTGTTTTCGGAGCGGAAACAGTTTTGCGTTTTATCAGAGAAGGCTTAAAAAGTACGCTCCTTTGTGTTTGAGTTTCTATATTTTCAGCGAGTATTTTCATTGCTTCTGCACCCATAGGGTGTGCGGATTGTTCGACGGTAGTCAGCGGCGGCTGCGATAATGCGGCGTAGGGGGTATTGTCAAACCCGATTATCGAAAAATCACCTGGGACGGAATATCCCTTGTCGGTAAGCCGGTTGATCAGACCGAGGGCTGTCATATCGTTTATGCAAACAAAACCCGTAGGCGGGTTTTTCATTTTTAAAAACTTGCTTGCAGCCGATTTTCCGTTTTTCAGCTCAAATGACTCCGGAATTTCCGCATCAATATCAGATATTTTGATATATTGCGGTACAATGTCGATTTTGTTGTCAGCAAGGCATTTTTTATATCCCGAAAGCATTTGTATTCTGCTGGGTCTGTCAGGGTTTGCTCCTATGAAACCTATTTTTCGATGACCGTTTTTGATAAGGTGTTCAGTGGCCATATACATACCCGCTTCATAGTCAAACACAACCTTGCTGCAATTAACATCGGCATCCTGTTCCAAAATTACAAGATTTGTGTTTCTCGAAATGTCTGTAAGGAATTTTGAATTTCCGCATATACTTACAACAATTATTCCGGACACTTGCTTTTTTAACAGAAACTTTAAGCTTTCATATTCGTTGTCCGGATTTCTGTCCGAGCTGCATAGTATAACATTGTACTCTGCCTCGGTAGCAGATGAACAAATACCTTGCAGCAGCTGACTGTAATAAGCATTTGATATCGTCGGTAAAATAATGCCGATGTCTTTTGAACGCTTTGTTCTCATCAAAACGCTCGCCCTTCCCGGGGAGTAGTTAAGCTCACGCGCTGTTTCTGTTACGAGCAGGCGAAGTTCATCGCTTACCGGGTAGTTGCTGTTGCACAGAACCCTTGAAACCGTTGCAGGCGAAACCGAGCATTTTTTGGCAATGTCGTATATGGTTGTTTTTCTCATAGTATTGCCTTTCCCATTATTATGGTTTTCTCAATATTGATATCATCGTCAAAAATTAAAATATCTGCGTCAAAACCCGGTTTGAGGGCGCCTTTTTTGCTGCCGAGTGACAGCTTTTCAGCAGGTGTTTTGGTGGACATTTTTACTGCATCAAAAAGCGGAACGCCGACAGTTTTATACATATTTCTAACCAAGTCGGATGTTGTCGCAACGCTTCCGGCAAAGGCGCTTCGGTCGGTCAGTTTCATAACGCCGTCCTCGTACAGAACATCGTTTCCTGTGCCCTGGGTGTAGATTGTGCCATCTTTAAGTTCCGATGCCGAAAATGAAAGGCCATCGGTTATAAGTGATATTTTGTCCGAGCCTTTGCATTTGTAAATAAGTTTCAGAAGAGATACGGGCAGGTGTTTTAAATCTGCAATCACTTGAACCGAAAGTTCGTCAAAATAAAGCCCTGCTTCGACAACGCCGGCAACACGGAAGGCGTTTTTTCGTATTACGGTTGAACAGCATGAATATATGTGAGTAACATCTGAAAACCCGTGGAAAATTGCTTTTTCAACTTCGTCAAATGTTGCGTCGGAATGAGCAATGGTTGCAAGGATACCTTTTTTTCGGAGGTAATCCCCGAGTTCAAGTGCGCCGGGAAGCTCAGGAGCAACGCCGACAGCAAGTATTTTATCCCACAAATTAAGGAGAGGTTCGTAAATCTTTGGCGAAGGTGTGATAATACTTCCCGGAACCTGAGCTCCGCATTGCTTCGGCGAGAGAAACGGACCTTCAAGAAACACGCCGGCGATTGGCTCGTACTTTTCGCTTGCGGCACGGATGTTCAGTATGCCTTTTTTCATTATTTCAAGCGGTGCGGCGCTGAGCGTCGGAACAATCGTTGTTGTACCGTATTTTGCATGGCATTTTGCTCCGTGAATTATATCATCGGGGGCGGCGGTCAAAAACTCAATTCCGCCGCCGCCATGAACGTGCATATCGATAAAGCCCGGTGACACATAGTTTCCGCCGGCATCAATTTCGTTATCAAAACTGCCGGGAATTTGTTCGCCTATTTCGGATATTTTTGAGTCGCAAATTGCAATTTCTCCGTTCTTTATTTCGTTTTCAAATATGATTTTTGCATTTTTTATCAAAGTTTTCATGACAGTCATCCTTTGCTTCTTTTAATAATATTTTAGCATATTGTTTGCGGTGTGTCAACAAGAAACAAAACATATTTGTTTCTTATTGACAACGCAATTCGGCTGTGTTATAATCAAGTAAAATTCATGTTGGGAGTGTTATTATGAAATTAAATTTTGCTGTTAATATTTTTGAAACAAGAAAAGAAATGGGGCAATATGCGGCTGCCGAATGTGCCGGGTGCATAAAAGATTTATTGAAAATAAAAAAAGAAATCAATATGATTTTTGCGGCTGCGCCTTCTCAAAACGAATTCCTGGAAGCGCTTGCGGCTGATAAAACGATAGATTTTTCTTCAATTAATGCCTTCCATATGGATGAATATGTGGGACTTGGAAAAACTGCTCCGCAGCGTTTCGGCGAGTTTTTGCGCACTCATATTTTTGACCTTGTTAATTTTAAATCCGTGCATTATCTCAATACCGATGATGAGGAATCCGAATGCCGAAGATATGCGGAACTTTTGAAAGAATATCCGGTTGATATTGTGTGTATGGGAATAGGCGAGAACGGGCATATTGCATTTAATGACCCTCATGCTGCGAAGTTTGATGACAGCAGTGCGGTTAAAATCGTTGAGCTTGATGAAATATGTAGGAGGCAACAGGTGAACGACGGGTGCTTTGAAAGCATTGACGATGTTCCTGAAAAAGCTCTTACACTCACTGTTCCGGCTCTGAAAGCCGCAGCTCATCATTTCTGCATTGTACCGTCAGCAACCAAAGCCGAGGCTGTTAAGCGGACAATAATGGGGGAAATTACTGAAAAATGCCCGGCCACGGTGCTGCGTCTTTGTCCGGACGCAAGGATTTACCTTGATAATGAAAGCAGTTCACTGCTTAAATAAAGGAGGAATTAACTGTGAAAATAAAGGAGGAATCAACTGTGAAAATTGCCGAAAATGGCGCTTTTTGTGCTGAAATTATACTTCCGGAGACACCGACAAAGCGGGAAAAGTTTGCAGCCGAGTTACTTTTCGATTATGCTGAAAAAATGTGCGATAGGAAACTTCGATATGCTCCGGACGCAAAAAACAAAATAATTATAGGCAATCCCGAACGAAATACCGCAGCGGCAGAGCTGATATCCGCAGAGGATTTCAAAAAATCAGTGCCCGGCCCCGAAGGTTTTATGATTTTGTCTTGTGAAAACACCCTTCTTCTGGCAGGAAGCAGCGGCGATGATTTGGAGCGCGAAAGAGGGACTCTTTATGCGGTATATGAGCTTCTCGAGCGGTTTTTCGGGTGCAGCCTGGCAGCATATTCGGGAAGTGATTTTCCTGCGGGTGAATATATTGCGCATCATGATGAACTTTCGGTTTCCAACTGCGAATACAAAAAACCGGCTGCTGATGTTTCCTACCGCTGTGCAATTGTTCAGTACAACAACTGGGCAGGGGATGCAAATCATCGGTTAAACGAAAAATTTTTGGGCTGGCTGTCTAAAAACCGTTATAACAGAATGCTTGTATGGTGGAGTATTTACGAAGAGTACAAGCAAAACGGAATGCTTGATTTGGCGGATAAATACGGCATCTTATTTACTGTCGGACATCATGAAACAGCTTGTATGCTGCTTCCGCACGAGGGGAACAAGTATTTTCCCGAAAAATACTACCGCACTCATCCGGAATATTACCGTCTTAAACCCGACGGCACAAGATATTATATGAAGCCGGGCGAGTTTTCGGGTCAGTTTGTTTTCTGTCTCAGAAATGAAAATTGCATAAAGCAGTTTTCCGAAAATCTGCTTGAATGGTCGCATCAAAACCCTATTGCGGATACAGTTACCGTTTGGCCGAATGACGGCACGCATGAACAATGCTGCTGTCGGGAATGCCAAAAGCACGACAAAAACGACAATTATACATATTTCGTGAATGAAACGGCGAAATATCTCAGAAGCAAAGGCAGTATGCTTAAGATTGACAAACTTGCTTACCGTGATTTGCTAAGCTGCGGCGAAAACGATACTTTAGAAGCAGGAATAGTCGTTGACGCCGCAACCGCACAAGGAACAGGCATACGCGATGTCGGAAAGCCCGACGGAAGCGGACTTAACGGTACGGAATACGAAAAAGTTCTGCTCAGCTGGATTAATGCAGGGGCGACGGGCGTATATTACGACTACTTTATGGGTGTTTACAGCAAGAGGCAGCGTTATATGCCGTGTGCTGACGAAATGCAGGCGATTTGTAAAAGATTCCTTGAAAAAAACATTTCGGGACTCGGGACGCAGATTGAATGCTATAATCTCTGGAACAACATATTCAATTTTTATACCTACGGCAGAACTGCCTATGATGTGTCAAATTCCATGGAAGATTGTTTGGATTTATTTTGCAGAATTTTCGGAGAAGGTGCACCGTATATTAAAGAAATTATTAAAATTTGCGAAGACGCTTTGGACGGTGTATGGATATTCGGCGCCGCTATACACATGATGGAGGTTGTCGACAAAGAAAAAGTATACAACCTGTTCGACAAGGCGCTTGACGCTGCCAAGTTGTCGCTTTGCAAAAACAACATCAGACTCTTCAGAATGGTTTTCAGGTACTCCGATTTAGAAATAAACAATCGAAAAAATCTTGCTGTTGAAGGAATAACCTATACAAAGTATTCTGAAGCCGTGGACAAAAACGGAGAGCTTTGGTACATGAGAAAAAAATTTGACAGCTTTATATCCGGCAGTGAGGGAGTTGGTGCTGCTTTCCCGATAACAACGGAAAATGAAGGTTTTGAGCCGGATAAATATTATATTTTCGATTGCTAATTTTTGAGAGCGCTTCCAAAAACACACCGGAATATTATTTTTTAATTTACGCAAAATACTGTTGTAAGTTAAAAAAATATTTCAAAAAGGAGTGGACATTATGTCTAAGAGCAAGGTTATCGTTCCCGAAGCTAAGGAAGCACTTGAAAGATTTAAGATGGAAGCCGCAAACGAAGTAGGCGTAAACCTTAAGCAGGGTTACAACGGCGACATCACAGCCCGTCAGGCAGGTTCCGTAGGCGGACAGATGGTTAAGAAGATGATCCAGGCATACGAAAACTCTCTTAAATAGTTTTCTCCCGGATTGAACTTTTAAACCGGAAAATCTCCCGTAACATAAATTCCAAAAATTTATGCTGCGGGAGATTTGTTTTTATTTCTTTCCGGTTGAGCCGAATCCGCCGGCACCTCTTACGGTATCCGAAAGCTCTGCGACTTCGTTAAATTCTGCCTTTAAAAACGGCGCTATAACAAGCTGTGCAATTCTTTCGCCGTTTTCGATTGTCTGCGGCTGCTTTGAATGATTAAACAGCGCAACGAAAACCTGACCTCTGTAATCGGCGTCAACCACGCCCACCTTGTTTGCCGGCGCAAGACCTTTTTTTGAAGCCAGCCCGCTCCTTGCATAAATAAGCCCGGCATAGCCCTCCGGCACTTCGAGAGAAATCCCTGTGGGCACGAGATAAGTTTCGCCCGGGTTAATTGTTACCGCCTCGGAAAGGCACGCATAAATGTCCGCTCCTGCGGCAAATTCCGAGCCGTATGTAGGTATAACGGCATTTTCGTCAAGCTTTTTGATATTTACTAACACAATTATCATCCTTACCTGAATTTTTAATATTATTATAACATTATAAATTTGCAAAGTCAATGCTGTAACAAAAAATAATCCGCTTACATACAATATTTTTGAAGATGATTTTTGGAGGTGAATATTTGTGAACGGCAATTGCGGTTTCTTTGGAGAAAACAGCGAGATTCTCTTTTTTATAATTGTTTTCCTTCTTATCTTCTGCTGCAATAATAACAACGAGTGTTGTTGACAAATAATAATGAGGTGAATTATATGAGCTTTTTAGGAAGAAATTTCAACGGTTGCAACGGAGACGACTCCGTACTTTGGTTCATCATTCTTTTCCTTCTCTTGTTCTGGGGAACCGGAACCGGCTGCTGCGACAACTAATAACCGGAGGTGCTTGATAATATGTCCGACATAACGACCAGCAATCTCGGATGCGGCTGCGGATGCGATAACGGCGGCACCGATACTTGGATCTGGATTATCGTTGCAATCATCGTAATCCTTTGTCTTACAAATGACGGCTTCGGCTTCGGCTGCTGCAACAGATAATACCGAATTTTGTGAATAACGGCTTTTTGCGGATATGTCTTGTATGGCATATCCGCAATGCCCGTTACGGTATTGTAATATTTTTATGTTTGAATTATGAAACAAAATGTGCTATAATATATAAAGTATACATTTTAAGATAAGGTGGCGCATTATGAAACGGTTCATGATTTTTGTAATTTCTGTAGTATTAATCTGCAATACGGCAGTTTTTGCAGCAGATTCGGTTCTGGGCAATCTCATTACATGTGATGAAGGGCTTGTTGTCGGAACCGACACTACCTATACCGACAATACCTTTTACAGCACTCAGAGCGGTGTGGGGCGGCAGAACGAACATTATTATACATATAAACCCAATTCGGATATTGTTCCGGCGCTTTTCAACGGGAAATATATGTACGGCAAGCAGACTCTTTCCTCAGCTACGGACGCAATGAGAGCTGAGGGATTAATTCCTCTTATGGGTATGAATGCAGGATTTTTCTCGTTTCAGACGGGCGTTCCGATGGCGGATGTTATCGAAAACGGAATAATTGTTGCAAAGGAAATCGACGGCTCCGACGCAGTTGGCTTCTACAGTGACGGCAAAGCCGTTGCGGACTGGCTTAAAATCAATTCCACAATTACCGCCGGCGGCAAAACTCTGGTGCTTCAGAACATCAACAAATACCGTCAGCCGTTCGGGGTTTATCTTCTTAATGACAGATTTTACAGTGATACCAGGGTTTCGGATGAGGGGCTTGATATTGTAATCGGTTCGGTAAGCGGTGAGCTGAGGCTCGGCGAAACGGTTACCGGTATTGTTGAATCCAAAGCAAAACACTCCTCTGCGATTTCGATTCCCGAGGGTAAAATGGTGCTGACGATTGCCGATGAGGCGATAACAAACGGCTACAGGGAGTGGTATGACCAGCTTAATTCGCTGAACCCGGGAGATACGGTTTCCATTACAAACACGGTCGCAAATCCGGAGGTGTGGAACAATGTGGCATACGCTGCAGGTTCCGTCGGGGGAAGGCTTATAAAAGGCGGTGCAGTTCAGAACATCGATGAGGCGGCAAGCCCGAGAACGGCTGTCGGCATTAAAGCAGACGGCACAGTGATTTTCTATACAATTGACGGAAGGCAGTCGTCAAGCTATGGTGTAAGGCTTAAAACCCTTGCGGAAAGGCTGAAAGAGCTTGGCTGTGTTGAAGCGGTCAATTTTGACGGCGGCGGTTCAACTGCGCTTAGCGGTATGTTTCCCGGTGACTGGCACAGCACGCTTTTGAATTCGCCTTCCGACGGAGCGCAGCGGCAGTGTACAAACTTTTTTGCACTGCTGAACAAGTCGAAACAAACCTCATCTCTTGCAAAACTCTATCTTTACCCGTATAACGGCTACTATTTAAGCGGTGAAACCGAAACCTTCAGGGTTAAGGGCGTCGATTCGGGCTATTATCCGGCTGCGATTTCGGGAGAAGTGACATACTCGGTTGACAAGGAAGGCTGCACAATCGACCAAAACGGCAATGCGACATTTACCGGAAGCGGCGTCTGCACTGTTACGGCAAGGGTCGGTGAGGTCACGGGCAGCGTTAAGGTTAATGTAATCGACAGCCCGGACGATATGGTTTTTCAGAATGAAAACGGCTGGAAAAATATATCTTCTCTCACCCTGAGCCGCGGTGAAAAAGCCGAACTGAGCGTTGTTCCTTATTATAAGCACACGGAGCATTTTGCGAAGGACACTCTTTTCAAATGGGAGCTTACCGACGGTGCGGAAAAAATAGCCTATATAGACGATGACGGCACAATCATTGCCGGAACAACCGCCGGCGGCGGAAATGTGCTTGTTACGATGGGAAGTTATTCCAAAAAGCTTCCGCTGACCGTTACGGCCTCAACGCCGATTCAAAACGGCGGAAATATTTCGGACGCAGTGTTTACACAAAACGGAAATACCGTTACGGTTAAATTTAAAAATGCATGCGCCGTGCCGATGCAGTGGGCGTCGGCTTATGTTGACGGCGAAAAGTATGCATCGCTTGAAAACGGAAAAATCACTATAGATTTAAAAGACGGTAAAATGCATAAAATAAAAATTCTCGGCGATACGGTTCTCGGCGGAAAAACGCTTGCATATTATACAGCGAACAAGACCGTGAGTGCAGCGCCTTTTGCGGATATTGCGTGGCACTGGTGCGATGCGTACATTTCTTATATGTACGGGCAGGGGATAACCGATTTTACATTTGAGCTTGACAGCAATTATTTTAAGCCCGATGAGAACATGACAAGGCTTGATTTTGCCGTTATGACTTGCAAAACGCTCGGATACAACGAGGCGGAATATGCAGGATTTGATTCCGGGCTTGTCGATTATGCCGATATTCCGCAGAACATGAGACCGTACATTTATGCCCTCGTTGCAAACGGAATAATAAGCGGAAAGGGGACGGACAGCGGTAACTTTTTTGCCCCGTACGATACGATTACAAGGGCGGAGGTTGCGGCGATTGTCGGAAGAAGTCTGCCTTACGGAATTAAATCGGGAAGTGTTTCGTTTAAAGATGACGCTGAAATTCCGGATTGGGCAATGGACGGTTTTAAAGCCCTTACCTGCTACGGAATTATTTCGGGTTACCCGGACGGTACGGTTAAGCCTTCAAAAAATATTACGAGGGCGGAATGTACCAAAATTCTTTATGAAATTTATTGATTCGGGAGTGTGAAAAATGGAACGGGTTCTTGAATTTTTCAGGGAAATATCAAAAATTCCGAGAGGCTCCGGGAATACGGACGGTATCTCGGAGTACTGTGTGAATTTTGCAGAGAAAAAAGGACTTGAAGCGGTTCGTGACGGGCTTAACAATGTGATAATAAAAAAACCTGCGTCGAATGGCTGCGAAATGGCGGAGCCGGTTATGCTTCAGGCGCACCTTGACATGGTTTGCGAAAAGGAGGACGGCACAAATTTTGATTTTGCGTCCGACCCGATTGAACTTATAGAAAAAGACGGCTGGCTGACGGCAAACGGAACAACACTTGGTGCAGATGACGGTATCGGCGTTGCTATGATTTTGGCGGTTCTTGATTCGGAAGATTTAATGCATCCCGAAATTGAGGCGGTTTTCACAACCGATGAGGAAACAGGAATGGACGGCGCCATAGGTATCGATTTATCCGCTGTGAAATCAAAAAGGCTTATAAATCTCGACTCCGAAACCGCAGACACCTTAACCGTAAGCTGCGCCGGCGGCTGCACGGCAAAATGCCTTATTCCGCTTCATAAAACCGCATTTGAAGGTAAGTTTTACCGAATAAGCGCGGACGGACTTCTCGGCGGCCACTCGGGGGTTGACATCGACAAGGGCAGAGCAAACGCTAATATGCTTTTGGGCAGGATTCTCTATTCTTTGGGCGATTATGCGCTTTGCTCATTTTCGGGAGGCGACAAACACAATGTTATCCCGACGGCTGCGGAGGCGGTTATAAAATGCGGTTTTGACCCGAGCGGAAAAGTAAACGGTATTTTGAATGACATCCGCCGCGAATACGGTTCCTGCGATAGCGGAATAACCGCAGAATGCCGTGAAATTACGGGCGATTACGCTGCGTTTTTGCCCGAAGCTGCGGAGTTTCTGACGGCTGTTCCAAACGGTGTATTTTCGATGAGCAATGAAATTTCCGGGCTGGTGCGGACATCGCTCAGCCTTGCCTCGGTTAAAACAAACAGCGGCTGTCTGGAATGTGAGTTTTTTATCAGAAGCTCATCGGAATCAGAAAAAGAGTATCTTAAAAATAAATTATCGGTTATATCAAAGCATTTTGAAGGAAAAACCGTGTTTGACGGCGAATATCCGGCTTGGGAGTATAATAAAAATTCGGCTCTTCTTAAAACCATGACCGATACATTTATCGGCATGTTCGGCTTTGAACCGAAAATCGAGGCTATACATGCAGGGCTTGAATGCGGTATTTTCTGCGGTAAAATCAAGGGGCTTGAATGTGTTTCAATCTGCCCCGACATACTTGATATTCATACCGTAAACGAACGCATGGAACTTAAATCGCTTGAAAAAGCGTGGAAATATTTTACGGAAGTATTAAAAAAGATTGGAGAATAAAAAATGAGCAAATTTGTTGAAATTTCTAACGGAACTCTTACGGCAAAAATCAGCCTTACCGGTGCGGAACTGCGCTCGGTTAAAAACAGCTGCGGCAAGGAATTTATGTGGGAAGCGGATGAATCCGTGTGGGGTAACTGCTCTCCGATTCTGTTTCCGATTTGCGGCGGTCTTAAAGAGGACAGATATGAGCTTGACGGTGCTTGTTACACCATGAAAAAACACGGCTTTATAAAGTATGCCGAATTTTTCATTGAGGCTCAGACGGAATCCTCCGTTACCCTTGTTACAAGACAGACCGAAGAAACGCTGAAACAGTATCCCTTTGATTTTGAGTTCAGAGCGATATTTGAGCTTGACGGCAATACCCTAAAAACAACCTACAGCATTGACAACAAAACGGATAAAACGATGTATTTCTCGGTAGGTGCGCACGAAGGATATGCCTGCCCCGACGGTATCGAGAATTACAGCATCGAATTTGAAAAGCCCGAAACGCTTAATGCTTATATCCTGGACGGAAATTTTCTTGAAGACAAGTACATTACATTCAAAAAAGACTCGGACAAGCTTGACCTTTTATATGAGTATTTTGCGGTTGACGCACTCGTGTTCAAAACAGTGAAATCAAGAAAGGTTTCGCTTGTAAGACATGACGGCGCAACAAAAATAGATGTTGAATTTCCGGGCTTTGATTATCTTCTTTTCTGGACAAAGCCGAACGGAAAGTACATCTGCATCGAGCCGTGGGCAGGAATGGCGGACATTGTAGGCTCATCGTATGATTTCACGAAAAAAGAGGGAATTATGCCGCTTGCCGCAAACGCCAATTACAGCATTGCCCATAAGATTACATTTGAAAAATAGAGGTATTTATGCTTAATCTTAAAGATAAAAACTTTTGGAAGGCGGCGCTTGCGCTTGCCCTTCCGATTGCTATGCAGAATTTGCTTACAAGCTCATTTACACTTGTGGACACAATCATGGTAGGGCAGCTCGGTGATGTTGCGTTATCGTCTGTAGGAATGGCGGGTCAGCTGAGCTGGCTGCTTAACATGGTTCTTTTCGGAATATGCTCCGGTGCGTCGGTGTTTATTTCGCAGTACTGGGGAGTTTTTGATACCGTAAATATAAAGAAAACAATAGGGCTGGCAACGATAAGCGCCTGCCTTATTTCAGCTGTGTTCCTTATGCTCGGGATTTTTATTCCGGAAAAAATCATACGCATTTTTAACAGCGAACCGATTATCATTTCAACCGGGGCGAGATATCTTCGTGCGGTTGCGTGGTCATATCCGGCGGTGGTGCTGAATATGGTGCTTTCGGCGGCGCTCCGTGCCGTGGAACGCGTGAGGGTTCCGCTTGCAACGGCGCTGATTACTACCGTTACAAATATTTTCCTTGATTATGCAATGATTTTCGGAAAGTTCGGGTTTCCCGAAATGGGAATAGAAGGCGCTGCGTGGGCAACGGTTATCGCCGCATGGACGGCTCCTGTTTTTATTGCGGTTTCAGCCTTTGCAACAAAGAATATCCTCTGCGGTAAACCGGGGGAATATCTGAGTTTTACAAAATCATTTGCAGTAGAGTTTTACAAAAAGGCAACGCCCGTTATCTTCAACGAAACAATTTGGGGCAGTGCAATGGTGGTTTTTAATATCATCTTTGCAAATATCGGTTACGAGGAGTATGCGGCGGTTACAATCTGCAAAACCTTTGAAAATATGATGTTCGTTTTCTTTGCCGGGCTTGGGAATTCCTGTGCCATTTTGGTCGGGAAGTCGGTCGGCTCGGGAAAACTGGATGAGGCAAGGCTCAACGCAAGGCGCTTTATGGTAATGACGCCTCTTTTGGGGATTGTTCTCGGTTCGCTTGTTGTTATTTTCAGAGAACAGCTTGTGAGTCTTTTTAACATGAGCAACAACATCAGCGATGTTACATTCACAACCGCAACCGGCATACTTATTCTTTATGCAGTCGAACTTCCCGTGAGAAATATCCCTTATATGCAGGTGTGCGGAATATTCAGACCCGGCGGCGACACAGTCAGAGGATTCAAATACGATTTGTGCGGAACCTGGCTTATTTCAATGCCGATGACCCTCATTGCGGCTTATGTACTTAAACTTCCGTTTGTCTTTGTTGTGGCGTTTATGTATGTTTTTGACGATTATCCGAAAACGGTTATGTGTCTTAAACACTTTTTCTCCGATAAGTGGATTAAGCCTGTAACCAACGAGGGTAAAGAGGCGGTTGAGCAACTGTAAGTTGCTTGCAAACTTGAATTGTTTGTGTTAAAATACTTGCAGAGGTGATTTTAATGGATACAAAAAATATCTTGCTTGAACTCAGAACAGGCAAAGGATTGTAACAGCAGGAACTCGCCGATAAAGTGTTTGTTACGATGCAGGCGGTATCGCGCTGGGAAACAGGCGAAACCGTTCCGAATACCGAAACGCTGAAGTTGTTATCAAAGCTTTTTGATGTTTCGATTAACACACTTTTGGGTGCTCCGAGGCAGCTTATATGCCAGTGCTGCGGTATGCCGCTTGATGATTCGACAACAAGCAGGGAACCGGACGGAGATTTCAACGAGGAATACTGCAAATGGTGCTACAGCGGCGGTGAATTCAAATATACCGATATGCAGCAGCTGATTGACTTTTGCGTTGAACATATGGCGAGCGAAAAGTGGCCCGCAGAACAGGTCAGGGCGCATATGGAGGCTGTTGTGCCCAAACTCGGGCACTGGAATAAATAACAGAAGCGGCACAGCAAAAATCGCTGTGCCGCTCTAAATTATTTAAGAAGCTCGTCGCTTATTTTCGATACCGTTCCGGCACCCATAGTGATAACGATGTCGTCATGCTTTGCGTTTGCAAGTATATATGTTTTTATATCGTCAAAACTGCTTATATAGACGCTTCCGTCGATTTTTGCAGCAAGGTCTTTTGCCGTCACAAGTCCGGTATCCTTTTCGCGTGCTGCGTAAATATCGGTTATGATTATGTTGCCCGCTCCTGTCAGCGCTTCCGCAAAATCGCCGAGCAGTGCTTTGGTCCTTGTATATGTGTGCGGCTGGAATATACACCAGATTTTATTATGCGGCATGGTTGAAGCTGCCTGAAGCGTAGCCTTTATTTCCGTAGGATGGTGCGCATAATCGTCGTAAATCATAAATCCGTTCTTGCTGCCTTTATATTCGAGCCTTCTTTTTGCGCCCTTAAAATCATTAAGCGATTCAGAAGCGGATTTAAGGTCTATTCCGAGAGCGTCCGCACAGGCGAGAGCCGCAAGCGAATTTTTGATATTATGCCGTCCTTTAAGCGAAAGGGTGACGGTGCATATCTTTTCATTATCTTTTATAAGCGTGTATTCGGTGAAAAATCCGTTTTCCGAAATATCCTCCGCACGGTAGCGGCAGCTTTCGGAAAAACCGAATGTTACTGGCTCAAATCCTTCAAGCGCCGATTTGATGTTTTTGTCGTCGCCGCACACAATCAGCAAATCCGATGTCTGCGACGCAAACTGCCTGAAAGAACGCTTTATCTGCTCGATTCCGGAGAAATAGTCGAGATGGTCCTCTTCTATATTAAGTATAAGACTGATCGACGGGAAAAAGTTTAAGAAACTGTCAACATATTCGCAGGCTTCCGTAAGAAAATTTTCGCTTTTTCCTATGCGGAGATTGCCGCCGATTGCTTCAAGTTCACCTCCAACCGTTACGGTTGGGTCAAGATTTGCGTCAAGCATAATTTTTGCAAGCATGCTTGTAACCGTCGTTTTGCCGTGCGTTCCGGAAACCGCAACGGAGCGGCTGTAGTGCTTCATGATAACACCAAGAAGCTTTGCGCGTTCGATTTTCGGTATGCCGTTTCGGTCAGCGTATATCATTTCCGGATTATCCGCCTTAACCGCCGCCGTATATACAGCAAGATCGGCGCCGCGCATCAGCTTTGCCGTGTGAGGATAATCAACCTTTATGCCGGCACGCTCGAGAGAATCCGTATAGACCGAATGGTTTATATCCGACCCCGTAACGGTGATTCCCTTAGCGTTGAGTATCTTTGCCAGGCCGCTCATGCTCACTCCGCCTATGCCTATGAAGTGAATGTGATTCCCGGGTTTAATCAAATCTGTATACATTAAATACCACCTTAAATACAATAAAATTTAGTTCCAATATATATTTTATACAATTTCACCAAAAAAATCAATACATTTTCTAAACTTTATTTTAGAAGAATTTACGAAAAAAGCTTTACTTTTTTGAAAAAATGTGTATAATTATATATATAGACAACTTATTACGCTTTTTAAATATTATAAAGGGGGTTTTAAATCATGAAAATTACCGATGTCAGAGTTAAACCGATAACCTCGGAGGGAAAAATGAAGGCAGTTGTTTCAGTTACTTTTGACGACTGTTTTGTTGTAAGGGACATTAAGATTATCGAAGGTCAGGATAAGCTTTTTATAGCTATGCCCAGCCGAAAAATGTCTGACGGCGGGTTCAGGGACATTGCGCATCCCATAAACGCCGATACAAGAGAAATGATTGAAAGCGCCGTTATAGAAAAGTATCATCAGGAGCTTTTGGCGCAGGCGGCTTCCGTTATTGAATGAGTTTTGCACCCGTTCTGACTTTAAGAGCGGGTGTTTTTGTTGCTTATAACGATTGTTTCGACAAATTTCGGCATTTTATTGTTATTTTTAATCATTGGCTTTTTGTAATAAATTTGATATAATATGTAATGCGATTGAAATATTTCCGGGAGGTCTTAATTAATGCAAAGACTTAGGGCGGTCATTATGGCTGCGGGTCACGGCAAACGCATGAAGTCCGACACATCAAAGGTACTTCACAAGGTTTGCGGTAAAACTATGATTGACAGGTGTATTGAAGCGGCGGAGCGCTGCGGTGCCGAAAAAACGGTTATCGTTGTCGGTCATAAAGCGGAAGAGGTTATGGCTCATGTCGGCAGCCGTGCGGAATACGCCTTCCAGCACGAACTTTTGGGAACGGCGCACGCTGTTATGCAGACCGAACCTCTTTTTGAGGATTATTCGGGCGATGTTCTTATACTCAGCGGCGATGTTCCGGCAATAATGGCGGAAACGCTTAAAGAATGTTACGAAACGCATAGAAATTCGTCTGCTGCGGCAACAGTTTTGGCGGCGAAGGTTGAGGATCCGTTCGGGTACGGAAGGGTCATTGAGGAAAACGGCGAATTCAAGGCGATTGTTGAACAAAAGGACGCAAGCGATACCGAGCTTGCGGTTAATCTTATAAACAGCGGAATATATTTCTTTGATTCAAAGCTGCTTTTTGAGGCTGTGAAAAAAATCAATAACAACAATGCTCAGGGTGAATATTATCTTCCGGATGTGCTCTCCGTGCTTAGGGCGGAGGGTAAAACGGTTTCTGTTGCTCTTATGAAAGATTACACGGAACTTCTGGGGGTAAATGACCGCTTTCAGCTTGCCGAGATGGATAAGCTTATAAACGCAAGGAATGTAAGCAGAATTATGGAATCGGGCGTTACGGTGACCGACCCACAAAACACTTACATAGGCGATGATGTTACGGTCGGCTGCGATACGGTTATTGAGCCGGGCTGCTTTATTTTCGGGAAAACCGAGATTGGGAAGGGCTGCGTTATCGGTCCGCAGACGAGGCTCACGGATATGAAAGTCGGCTGCGGCGTCAGTATCGCAAATTCGGTTTGCGTTGAAAGCGAAGTTCAAAGCGGCACTAATGTCGGGCCGTTTGCTTATATCAGACCCAATTCAAAAATCGGAAAAAATGTTAAAATAGGTGATTTTGTCGAAATCAAAAATTCCTCGATTGACGACGGAACTAAGGTTTCGCACTTGACATATGTGGGCGACAGCGATGTCGGCTCGAAGGTGAATTTCGGCTGCGGAACCGTTACGGTTAATTATGACGGAAATCACAAATACAGAACGAAAATCGGCGATAATGCCTTTATCGGCTGCAACACCAACCTTGTTGCCCCCGTTGAGGTTGCCGACAATGCTTTCACCGCCGCAGGCTCTACGATTACGGATAATGTTCCTGCGGATTCGCTGGCAATTGCCAGAGCCAAGCAAGTTAATAAACACGGCTGGGTGACCGGCCGAAAGGAGAAAAATAAATGATAGCACACGGTAAGAATGTTAAAATTTTCGCAGGCAATTCCAACATTGCTCTTGCAAAGGCGATTGCTGATATACTCGGTGTTCCGCTCGGAAACGCAAAGGTAGGCAAGTTCAGCGACGGCGAGGTGTTTGTTACAACCTCCGAAACCGTCAGAGGCGCGGATGTGTTTGTTGTTCAGTCAACCTGCGACCCCGTAAACGACAATCTTATGGAGCTCCTTATTATGATCGACGCATTCAAGAGAGCTTCTGCCGGCAGAATAACTGCGGTTATTCCTTATTACGGATACGCAAGACAGGACAGAAAAGCTAAGGCGCGCGATCCGATTTCGGCTAAGCTTGTTGCGGACCTTATCGCTACCGCCGGTGCGGACAGGGTTCTTACAATGGATCTTCACGCATCGCAGATTCAGGGATTTTTCAACATTCCGGTTGACCATCTTCTCGGGGTTCCGATTCTTTCAAATTATTATTCGGATAAATTCTCCTCGGAAAAGGACAATGTTGTGTGTGTATCGCCTGACCTCGGCAGCGTTACGAGAGTTCGTTCGTTTGCCGAAAGACTTGACCTCTCAATGGCGATTATCGATAAAAGACGCCCCAAAGCCAATGTTTGCGAGGTTATGAATATCATCGGTGATGTTGCAGGCAAAAAGGTTATTCTGGTTGACGATATGATTGACACCGCAGGCACAATCTGCCATGCTGCCGACGCTCTCAAGGAAAGAGGCGCAACGGAGGTTTATGCTTGCTGTACGCATGCGGTGCTTTCGGGTCCGGCAATCGAGAGAATCGAAAAGTCGGCTATAAAAGAGCTTATTATGCTCGATACCGTTCCGCTGCCCGATGAAAAGAAACTTGATAAAATTCATGTTCTTTCCGTTGCTCAGATGTTTGCGGAAGCTATCAGCAGAATATTCGACGAAAAATCAATCAGCACACTCTTTATATAAAATTTCGGTACATACAAAGAATTTTCAAGCGGGCGGCAGTGTTTTGTCACCCGTTTGATTTCATGTTACGGAGAATGATATGAAAATTATTGTCGGCCTGGGCAATCCGGGCAAAAAATATGATGACACAAGGCACAACATCGGATTTGCATATCTTGAGTGCTTTGCGCATAAACATAATATTAAGGTGAATAAGGCGGACTGCAAGGCATTGACCGGTATCGGCAGAATAGCCGGCGAACAGGTCGTGCTTGCAAAACCGCAGACTTTTATGAATTTGAGCGGCGAAAGCGTAAAGTCACTTTCTGCAAAATATAAGTGCGCTCCGCAGGATATTATCGTTGTGTTTGACGATGTTTCGATGGATGTCGGCAGAATGAGAATCCGCTTAAAGGGCAGTGCGGGCGGTCACAACGGCATAAAATCTATTATTTACAATCTCGGCTCGGAGGATTTTCCGAGGCTGAAAATAGGGGTGGGCGAGAAGCCGTTTCCGCAAATGGACCTTGCGGACCATGTTCTCGGCAAGTTCCCGAAAGAGGATATTAAAACGCTCACCGATATGATTCCCGATGTCTGCACGGCTCTCGAAATGCTTGTGTCTGGCGACGCTTCGGGCGCAATGAACCGCTTTAACCAGAGGTGAGGTTATGCCTAAATTTTACGGTCTTCTTGACGGCCTTGAAGGCTACTCGGATACAAAAAAGTCAATACTTGAAAATAAGAATGTGTGTTTGTCGGGCGTTTCCGGCTCTGCAAAGGCGCATGTGCTGTTTTCGCTGCTTAAAGAAACCGACACACATTCCTGTCTTATAATAACGCCCGATGAGATTTCGGCAAAACAGCTTTACCGTGACCTGACATTTCTCTGTGATGAGCGCGTGATGGTGTTTCCGGAAAGAGAATATATGTTTTATGACCTCGATTCATCGAGCAACGAAACAACGGTTCAGAGAATTTCGGTGCTGGACAGGGCAGCAAGAAAAGGCGGAATCGTTATTACAACCGCCGCGGCGGCGATTAAACCGGTTTTGCCGAAAAAACTGCTTGAAAAGTACACATTTACGCTTTCAGAGGCGGACATTCTCGACATGGATGACTTTTCAAAAAATCTTGTCCTTGCAGGCTACAGCGCCTGCGATACGGTTGAGGGAGCAGGACAGTTTGCGGTTCGGGGCGGAATTATAGACGTTTTTCCCATAACCTCCGAGTGCCCGTACAGAATCGATATGTTCGGGGACGAAATCGATACTATCAGAAGCTTCGATTGCTTTACGCAGCTTTCCGGGGACAGGGTTAAAAGCATTATAATTCCGCCGGCATACGAAATCCTTTATGATTACGAAACTGCGGCGAGAATTTCGGATAAGCTTAAAGCGGCGGATAATCCGGACTGGGAAAAGTTTTCCGAAAGACATTATTTCCCGTCGAACGACAAATATATCCCGGAGATTTATCCGGAACTTCCGCTTATTTTTGAATATTTCAGCGGGCTTTTTGTGTTTGATGAGCCGCTTAATATAAGGGAAAAGGCCGAAAACACCGGCTTTGAACTGATGAAAACCATTGAAGCGATGTATGAACGGAATGAGCTTTGCGGCGTTCAGGGGGACTTTTATACGGATTATCACGAACTTGTGCGTAAATCAAAGGGCTGCATACTGTCGCTTTGCGAGTTTTTGCAGAGCGGTGCCGATATTCCGTACAAAACGCTTGCCTCGGTTCAGGTTAAAACAGAGGGAACCTATAACGGCAACACGAAGATGCTGTGCGAGGACTTAAAGCTGTATATGAAACAGGACTCCCGTGTGGTTCTGTTCTCGGGCGGATACGCAAGGGGACTAAATCTTAGCGAAAGCCTAAAAAACGAGGGAATTGCGGCTGAGTTTTCGGAGAATCCGGAGGCGGAAATTAAAGGCGTTATGATTACTCCCGGCAGCCTTTCGGGTGGGTTTGAATACCCGGGGCTCAAGCTTGTGTTCATTTCGGACAGGGATGTTTTCAAGAAAGCCGGGAAGAAAAAACGCACGGTTTCCAAAAAGAATGCCGTAAGTTCGATTTCAGACCTTACTCCGGGGGACTATGTTGTGCACATAAACCACGGCGTAGGAAAATACCTCGGGCAGGAGCTTATAACCGCCGGCGGCGTTACAAAGGACTATCTTAAGCTGCAGTACGGCGGAAGCGATTTTCTGTATGTTCCGGCAACACAGCTTGATATGATTCACAAGTATGTCGGCGGTAAGGAACAGCTTAAGCTTAACCGGCTCGGCGGCAAGGAATGGAAGAACACCAAAAGCAAGGTCAAGGCTTCGTGCGAGGAACTTGCAAAGGGACTTATCAAACTCTACGCAGAGCGTGAAAGTATTAAGGGACACCAATTTTCCTCCGATACGGCATGGCAGCAGGAGTTCGAGGAGAGCTTTCCGTATACGGAAACGCCGGATCAGCTTAAAAGCATAGAGGAGGTCAAAGCCGACATGGAAAAATCATCTCCGATGGACAGACTTTTGTGCGGAGATGTCGGTTACGGCAAAACGGAGGTCGCAATCAGGGCGGCTTTCAAATGCGTTATGGACGGAATGCAGGTGGCATATCTTGCGCCGACCACCGTTCTTGCGCTTCAGCATTTCAACACCTTCCGTGAGCGTATGGCGGATTTTGCCGTGAGGGTAGAAATGCTCTCGAGGTTCAGAACGCCGGCTCAGCAGAAAAAAATCGTGGAAATGGTGAACAACGGTCAGATAGATGTGCTTATCGGCACGCACAGAATACTGCAAAAGGATTTGAAATTTCCGAACCTCGGGCTTCTGATTATTGACGAGGAACAGCGCTTCGGCGTCAAGCACAAGGAACGCATGAAGGAAATTAAAACAAATGTCGATGTGCTTACAATGACTGCAACACCGATTCCGAGAACGCTTCATATGTCCATGATCGGGATTCGTGACATCAGCACGATAAACACGCCGCCAAAAGACCGTTATCCCGTAAGAACCTATGTCCTGGAGCAGAATATGTCAATTGTGCGCGACGCTATAGTGCGTGAAATTTCAAGGTGCGGTCAGGTTTATTATCTCTTCAATAGAGTGGAAGGTATTTCCGCTGCGGCAAAGCGTATAAGCGAACTGGTTCCAAGCGCAAGCGTTTCTTTTGCGCACGGACAGATGAGAGAAGGCGAACTTGAAAGAATTATGATTGATGTTGCGGAAGGCAATATCGATGTCCTGGTATGTACATCGATTATCGAAACCGGGCTTGATATTCCGAATGCGAACACGATTATAATCGAGGACGCAGACCGTCTCGGGCTTTCCCAGCTCTATCAGCTCAGAGGCAGGGTAGGAAGGTCGGACAAAATGGCTTACGCTTACCTTATGTATAAAAAAGATAAGGTTTTAAGCGAGGTCGCAAGAAAACGCCTGGCGGCGCTCCGCGATTTTACCGAGTTCGGCTCCGGATTTAAAATTGCTTTGCGTGACCTTGAAATAAGAGGTGCCGGGAATGTTCTCGGTCCGCAGCAGCACGGGCATATGGATTCTGTCGGGTATGAGCTTTACTGCATGATGCTTGAAGACGAAATAAGGCGGCAGAAGGGCGAAGCTTCCGTTATATCCGATGTTACGATTGATTTGGATATTGACGCTTTCATACCGAAAACTTACATTAAAAACAACGATACGAGGATTGACATTTACAGCAGAATCGCAAAAATTTCGTCCGAAGCGGATTACAACGAGATGGAGGACGAACTGCGTGACAGGTTCGGGGAATACACCACCGCTGTTTCAAATCTTCTTGAAATTGCACTGCTTAAAAATGTTGCGTCGGGCGTCGGAATAAGCGAGATAAGGCAAATCGGCGCAAACATTGTGTTCTATTTCAAAAATGCCGCTCCCGAAACAATCGGCATGGCGAGTCTTGCGGCGGGGTATTTTAAGGGCAGAGTTCTTGTTTCTGCCGGCGCAAGACCTGCAATGACATACACAAGAGCCGCCGAAGGCAATGCAATGAATACGCTTTCAAATATTAAAATTGTATTACATCGTCTTAATGAGTTGAAAAACGGTGAAAAATAGAGTATACTAAAGCTGTGTTCTTTACGGAAAGGATTGATAATTTATGAAAAAAATACTTGCGCTGATACTTACGCTTTCGGTTTTGCTTACCGCCTGCGGCAAAAAAACACCCGAATCCCAGAAGGGTATTACCTATGACGGATATGACGGTCCGAAAGACGCTGTTATGACTGTGAACGGCGAAACGGTTTCGGTTGACGAGTTCAACTATTTTCTCATTATGGCGTCCTACGATATCGCTGCGGCAAACGATGTTGTGAAGTCCGACAGAAGCGGGTTCTGGGATAAAATCGATGAGGAAACGGGCAAAAGCTACAAGCAGAAAGCTCTTGACGACGCAATTGAAAAGTGCAAGCCTTATCACATCTACAGAACCGAGGCTAAAGCCGAAAAGGTTGAACTTTCGGAGGAGGATAAAAAAGGCGTTACCGAAAGAGCCAACAAAATGAAGGATACCTACGGCGAATACATGAATGAGCTTCAGCTCAAAGCCGGTGGTCTGACGCCTGCGGTTTATGAGGATATTACGGAAATGTCGCAGTATTCGGTAAACCTTTATGATAAATTCAAGTCCGAGTACGGCGAGCCGTCCGAAGATGTTATCAAAAAGTATTACAAGGATAACTATGCGCGCGCGAAAAATATTCTTGTTTTAACGGTTGACACCGAAACAAACGAGGCTCTCCCGGACGACAAAAAACAGGAAGCGCTCAGAAAAATCATGGAAGTTAAAACCAAGCTTGATGAGGGCGAGGATTTTGAAAATCTGATTAACGAATACAATGAGGACCCCGGATATGACAAATATCCCGACGGTTACACATTTACCAAGGACGATTCGTATTCCAAAAACTTTATGGACACCGCTTTTTCGCTTAAGGAAGGTGAGGTAAGCGATATTGTCGAAACGGAATACGGTTATATGATTATAAAGCGTGATATTCTGCTTGATGAGTATATGAGCAGCGAGGCAATAAGCGAGAAAATAGTTAAAAATGCCTTCCAGGAAAAACTCGACAAGCTCTGCGCCGATGCGGATATAAGGCTTAATAAGTCGGTTTACGATTCCGTTGATGTTGAGAAGGTTTTGTCCGATTACCTTAATTCTCAGGATGAAATCATGTCAAAAATACAGGCGGAATACGAAAAGATTTACGCCGAGGAAGGTAAGAAGCCCGAAGAACAGCAGTAAATATAATAATGATTTAGGTGAAACGGCATAGTGTTTTCTATGCCGTTTTGTTTTATCTTCTTAAGATGTAGAAATAATCACCATACAATAATAATTTGAGAAATTTATTTGAAATTGACAATTTTTTATAATTGAAATTGACAATTTTTTATAAATTTCTTGATTTTTTCAGAAAAAAGTGATATAATGTAATCGTCACATAAATTTTAATAGTATAGAAGTGATAGTATTTTATGCGGGGGAGTTTATCCTTTTTTTGTCTTGCTCAATCATCTGAATTTGGCAAAAATGCAATTCCTTTTTGATTGAGTGAGATACTATCCATTCTATTAAAATTTGTGTGACAACAATCGGAGTTTGCATTTTTCGGTGTGCAGACAATGATTGTTTGCACACTTTTTTATTTTGTAAATTTATATGGAATTAGAGGTGATTTTTTGCATTAGATAAAATTTTTAAAGTACCAAGAATGAAAGGAGATTTGAAATTTACTGTATTTTTATATTATAGTTGCTAAAATAAAAGTATATTGAATTAGAAATGGGGAAGAATAAATGGCATTAGTTCAAGCAAAATGTACTAACTGTGGTGCAAATTTAGAGGTTGATAGTTCAAACGAAGCAGCGGTTTGTCAATTCTGCGGTACACCTTTTATAGTTGAAAAGGCCATCAATAACTATAATACAACAAATAATATAAAAGCGGATGTCGTAAATGTATATGGCGGTAATTCTGCTGATTTTGTTATCAGAGCCGGAATACTGGAAAAGTATAACGGTCAATCACCTAATGTTGTAATACCAAATAATGTTACCGGCATAGCGTCAGGGGCATTTTATAATTGCAAGGGTTTAAAAAGTGTAGTTTTTCCAGAGGGTATTACATATATTGGCGAAAAAAATACAAAATTGTATGGCGAAATACCTAATGGAGCCTTCGAGGGTTGTACAAATTTGAAAGAAATTGTATTTCCAGAAAGTGTTGTAAGCATAGGAAGTCTTGCTTTTGCTGACTGTACATCTTTATTTCATATAATTTTACCAAGACAACTCAAAGAAATTGAAAGTTATTCATTTTACAATTGTACAAGTTTAACAGAAATCAACATTCCAAAGTCTTTAAAGGTTTTAACTGGATTTGCTAAATGCTCAAATCTAAAAAAAATCGATATTCCTGATACTGTAACCGAAATAGGTATACAGGCTTTTCAAGATTGCAGTAGTTTAACAGAAATAATAATACCAGAATCAATTAATAGAATCGGAAGTAGTGCATTTGAAGGATGCACGGGATTAAATCAAGTGATTATACCCCAAAATACAAAAAAGATCGACGTTTATGCTTTTATGGGATGTAATTTAAACAGAATAACTATCGAAAGTGCCGATACCGAAATTAGTGAAGATTCATTTTGTGATTCGTATCGTTGCAGAAATCATTCGATAAAACAAATTAATGCCCCAGAGGGATGGAAAAGAAAATATTGGTCTTATTTTGAATGTTTGACAGAATACATGCCGAAAAAAGAAAGAAAACGAAGAAATAAACTGAACAGGGAATACAAAATGAGGGAATATGGCTGCTATGTTGCAACCTGTGTTTACGGCTCATATAATTGCCCGCAAGTTTGGACGCTGCGCCGTTATCGCGATAACACTTTGGCGAAAACTTGGTACGGCAGAGCGTTTATACATACATACTACGCAATAAGCCCTACCATCGTAAAATGGTTTGGCAATACAGTTTGGTTTAAGAAATTGTGGCGTGGCAAACTTGATAAAATGGTTATAAAGCTAAATAATGACGGCATTTCAAATACGCCATACGAGGACAGGAATTGGTAAATATACATTTAGTATAACCGTAGGGCGCAAGGCTTTCTAATGGTTAGATATCAGAGTAGACATTTTGAGAGAACTGAAAATTACAAAAAGCACGCATACCACCATAAAAGTGATATGCGTGCTCTTTGATTGTACTGATATTATTTTACGATAACTATTTCCTTAACTTCATCCTTGTAGATTTTAAGGAATACACGCTTTGCGTCGGCTTCGTCGTATTTCTGGATATCGTCGGGTGTTACAACGGAGATTTCGCTGTCAACCTTCGAGGAATCGTAAGAATATACGGTTGCGCCCGCTGTTGCGTAGTTTGCGGTGTTTGCACCGTTTACGGATACATTGATTGAACCTGAGAATTTCTTTTCAACCTTACCGTATACAATTGTTGTATCGCTGTCAAGATCCTTAGAGAATTCAGTGGTCTTTTCACTTACATTCATAAGAACTTCAAAACGGTCAACTTCACCTGCGGAGTTGGTGCTGTATCTTATAATGTCGCCCTGCTCAAGAGGCTTTCTGTCTTCGCCCTTTACAAAGTAGTCAAGGCTCTTGCTGTTTACGCCTATTCTCTTGCCGCCCACATATGCGTACAGTCTTTCAACCTTTTCCTTGTCGGAGTTCATAACGGTGGAGAGGCTGTCGACTACAGCGATGTTGTTTTCGCCCGAAATTACGCCGGCAGAGTTGGTGATTACCATGATTGTTGCGGTCATGCTGTCGGTTACATCGTACATCTTAACATCGTACTTTGAGCCGTCTATAAGCATGTCGCGCTTCTTAACGGAGTAATCGCTTTCGGAAGAGCCTTCCGGAATGTCAAATATCAGCGTTGATGCGGATACATTGTACTTTCCGAGCTTGTTCACCGACGCCTTGTATTCAAGACCTTTTGCGTCGGCATTCATCGTGAACTGCTTTTCGTCGATACGGCCGTCTGTCATGTTTTCAGCCAAATCGACGGTTTTGAGGTTGCCCTTGTCGTTAAGCTCATAGGTTATAACCTGGGGAACTATCTTGCCGCTCTCATTCTTAAGGCTTGCAAGAACCTCTTTTGCGGTCTTGGAGCTTACGCCGTCAAGAGTCATTTTATCTGCGCCGTTTACGGATTCGAGCTTGCCGTCGGTTGTCAGAAAATCAAATGTTATCTTCTTGCCTGCTGCGTCAGCTTCATATGCATCGTAAAGGTATGCGTAGTTGCTTGCAAATCTCTTTGTTGCGTCTACTGCCGCTATTCTGCCGTAGTTGTCAAGATAGAACCTGCCTGTATCGTCTATTGAAATTGTTTCGGTGTAGTTTTCGGCAACCTTGTATTTTTCGCCGTCAATATAAACATATTCTTTAGATTTTTCCGTTACTGTGCCTTCAACAGACTTTTCCGAAACCTTTACCGTGATCGCCGAGCCGTCAAGGCTTTTTGCAACCGAAAGAACATCCCATTCTTTAAGGTCCGAAAACTTAATATCGGCTCCGCCCTTTGTGAGCGAGAACTTGGTGTCGCTGTCATCGGGGTCAAGTGTTAAAAATCCTTTGTCATACTTGTCGTAAATCTTATGGCTTGCTTCGGATGTGGAATCTACAACATAGTTTTCGTAATGAATTACGCTGATGATGTCGAAAACATCGTCTCTGTTGCTGTCTATAAGTTCAATTACCCCCGTTATTGTTCCGCTTTCCGGCTTGATAAGATTTTTGTCAAAATCAGCAGCTTTGCTGTTGTAAATAAGCTTTGCGTCCTCTGCAATGTTTGCAATCTTTGTTTTGGAATCGCTCTGCTTATCTCTCCAGTATTCAAGCTTCTTTGAGGTGTCGCCTGTAAGCGAAACAACATTTTCACCGTCGATTTCAAGCCTGTCCATTGCATTTGCGTCCTCTACCGCCATGATAACTTCGTTTTCACGGGATGTGTTGTTGTTCGTCTTTACAAGATACATTACCCGGTAACCGAGGAGGGAAGTTGCCTGACCGGTTACATCCTTATAAATTTTGCCCTCGATTTCAACCTGGTTGTCCTTAAGCGAGCTGGTGCCGTTAAGTCTGGTGAACTTGTTGCCGGTTACCTGTCCGTAAAGCTTTTCAACATTCAGTGTGTCTTTGAGGATGGTCTTGTCGGTTACTTCAAACTGTACATTTGAGCCGTAGCCGGTCTGTTCCATCATCTTGATTTCAAGAGCGTTTTCAGCCATTTTTGCAATCGTGGAACGCGTTGCGTTGCCGCTTGTCTGGGAAACTCCCTCGAAAAGACCGATGTTTTCGGCGGTAATCATATATCCTGTCGGGTATCCGCCGGCTGCGTCAGCCTTGGGGTCATAACCGAGCATCTTTGTGAAAATTACAGCCGCTTCGGAAATTGTGATGGGGTCATCGGGTCTGAAATGAACGCCGTCATCGCCGACAACGAGCGACCTCGAAGCCGCTACATTTATATAGCCTAACCCCCAGTGTGTGTGCGGTACATCGGCAAATTTGCTTGAACCTTCGCTGCCGAGCGCTACCGACTCAAGCCCAAGCTCGGAAATTGCAACTCTGGCAACCTCCGAACGCTTGATGCTGTCGTTCGGTCTGAAATTGCCGGTGTCGGCGTCGCCCGTCATGATGTTGAGCGAACCGAGAACCGCTGCGGTTGTTTCAAGGTCGGTTCCTTTTACATCTTCCGCAATGTTAAATGCGGAAACCGCCTGGAACATTCCGAGAAGCATCGTAAATGCCAGTACCAGTGATAAAAACTTTTTTGACATATTCTATGTCCTCCCATAAATATATTTTTTACGGATTGTTTTTTTGCGGTGACCGTAATCCGCTGCCCCGATGTGGTTTACATAATTTTTAGAATTTTTCAAAAAATTAAAAAGCTTGTTGATTTTACGAATCGTTCAGCTTCTCAAAATTCTCTGTTATGTCAACCACAGTTACGATTATACAATACAAAAACAAAAAAATCAACCCACAAATTATGGGTTGATTTCCAGTGCGGTTTTCAGTCTTTGAAAAACAAATCTCTTGTATAAACCTTGTCTTTTACATCATCAAGTTCGCTTGCGTACCGATTGGCGATTATAACATCGGAAACCTTTTTGAATTCGCAAAGATTATCTGTTACATCGGAATTGAAAAACTTATCTTCTTTAAACGAAGGCTCGTAAACCACAACCTTTACGCCTTTCGCTTTTATCCTTTTCATTATTCCCTGGATTGAGCTTTGCCTGAAATTATCGCTGCCCGATTTCATTGTCAGGCGGTAAACGCCGACAGTCGGGTCGGATTTTTCCCCGAAGCCCGCAAGCGAAAGAACACGGTCCGCAATATAATCCTTTCTTGTGCGGTTTGCTTCAACAATCGCTCCGATTATATTGTTAGGAACATTGTCATAATTCGCAAGCAGCTGTTTCGTATCTTTGGGCAGGCAGTATCCGCCGTATCCGAAGGACGGATTATTGTAATGTGTGCCTATTCTCGGGTCAAGCCCTACGCCCTTAATTATCGATTTTGAGTCAAGACCCCTTACCTCGGCATAAGTATCAAGTTCATTAAAATACGATACTCTCAGCGCAAGGTATGTATTTGCAAAAAGCTTTACGGCTTCCGCTTCGGTAGAGTTCATAAACAGTGTGGGAATATCCTTTTTCTCCGCACAGCCTGCAAGTGCTTCGGCAAACTCCTTTGCGGCTGACTTCATGGAATCCGGTGCGCCCACTATTATACGGGAGGGGTACAGGTTATCGTAAAGTGCCTTGCCTTCACGAAGAAATTCCGGCGAAAAAATGATGTTTTCGCAGCCGTATTTTTCTCTCATCTGTGCCGTGAAACCCACAGGAACGGTCGATTTGATTACCATTACGGCTGATGAATTGAGCCTTAATACATTTTCAATAACGCTTTCAACGCTTGATGTGTTGAAAAAATTCATTTTCGGGTCGTAATCCGTAGGCGTTGAAATAATAACAAAGTCAGCGTTTTTATACGCGTTGTCTCCGTCCGTCGTTGCCGTAAGATTTAATTGCTTATTCTTAAGGAAATCTTCAATTTCCGCATCTTTGATGGGCGATTTTTTCGCATTTATAAGTTCCGCTTTCTCCGGGATTATATCCACCGCAGTGACATTATGTTTCTGCGAAAGCAGTACGGCGTTCGAGAGCCCCACATACCCCGTGCCTGCAACTACTATATTCATTGTCTGTTACCTCCGTTTTAATTTTAAATAAAGTATATCATATTTTTGTTTTTCTGTCAAATCGGGCGGATTTTTTTAATTTTTCATTGACAATTACTGCTTTTTGCTATATAATTATGTAGTATTACCGAATTTTTATTTTAGGGGGACTGTATATGAATTCTGCCGTATGTATGCTGGAAGATGCTGCGGGAAAATTCGGCGCAAAAACTGCGATAGTTGACGAGGTTTCCGAGATTTCTTTCCGTGATTTAAGAGAGAACGCAAGAAAAGTCGGCGCATTTATAAATTCACTTGATGTTTCTTCGGCTCCGGTCGTTGTATATATGAAAAAAAGTCTGGACTGCATTGTCGCTTTTATGGGCGTGCTCTACAGCGGAAGGGCTTATGTTCCGGTGGCTGCCGATATGCCGGTAAGCCGTGTGGAAAAAATAATTTCAAATCTTAACCCTTCATGCATTATTGCGGACGGGCAGTGCATGGGAACTTTGAATGACAGCGGTCTTAACCTCCCGGAAACTCATCTTTTTGACGAAGCCGCCGCATTTGAAGGCGACGCGGGCGTTGTTGACGGTATTGTCGCAGGTGTTATCGACACCGACCCCATTTATATTATGTATACCTCCGGCTCCACCGGTACGCCCAAAGGTGTTACGGTCTGCCACAGGGGCGTTATAGATTACGCAAACTGGCTGAAAGAGGAGTTCGGATTCACCAAAGACGATGTTTTCGGAAATCAGGCGCCGTTTTATTTTGACAATTCGATTCTTGATATTTACAGCTGTCTGCTTAACGGCTCAACCATGGTGATTATCCCCGAGGTGTTCTTTAATTTTCAGTCGAAACTTCCCGAATATATCGAGGAAAAGAACATTACGGTTATATTCTGGGTTCCGACGGTTTTAATCAATGTTGCAAATTCCGGGGCGCTTGAACAGTTTAAAATGCCTTCGCTTAAAAAGGTTATGTTCTGCGGCGAGGTTATGCCGAACACTCAGCTTAACATCTGGAGGAAAAACCATCCGGACGCACTCTACGCAAACCTCTACGGTCCGACGGAGATTACAGATGTATGCACTTATTTTGTTGTTGACCGCGAGTTCAAGGACAGCGACCCGCTTCCTATCGGGAAAGCGTGCAGAAATATGAGAATTTACATTATCAAAGAGGACGGCTCTTATGCGGCTCCGGGGGAGCAGGGCGAACTTTGCGTTGCGGGCAGCGGTCTTGCGCTCGGGTACTGGAACAATCCCGAAATAACAAACAAAGTTTTTGTTTCAAACCCGAACAGCAAAGTGTTTTCCGAGAGAATTTACAGAACGGGAGACCTTGGATATTTCAGCGATGAAGGGCTTATAATGTATATAGGCAGAATGGATTCGCAAATTAAAATCAACGGCAACCGTGTGGAACTCGGCGAAATCGAAAATGCCGCAATGTGTCTTGATGATGTTACCGGAGCCTGCGCTCATCTTGACAAGGCAAACAACAGAATTGTGCTGTTTTTGGAGTCCTCAAACGAAAGAAAACTGAGAGAAATAAATATGAAGCTAAAGGCTTTTATACCAAAATATATGCTTCCGGGGAAAATCATTTTCATGGATAAATTCCCCCATACCCCAAACGACAAAATCGACAGGGTTACTCTGCGCAAAAAGATTGAGGGAGGCGAGATATAATGAATTCGGTTCTTAAGCAAATTAAAAGAACTATCGGCAAGTTTCCGGATAACATTGCACTTGACGACGATGAAAACGAGGTTACCTATGCCGAACTTGGCGAAAAAATGACTGCGGCGGCAACTAAAATTATAAGGTGTTTCGACAGCCCTTCAAATACACCCGTTGCGGTTTATCTTCCGAAGTCGGTCTTCTCGGTTATATCGTTTATGGGCGTGCTTGCGTCCGGCAATATTTATGTTCCGATTGACTATAATGTGCCGAAATACCGCCTTATGGTTATGCTCCAAAATATTGAGCCGCTTGCGGTTATCACCGATGAAAAGGGCAGAGCGGCGCTGCTTGACAACGGTTTTTCAGGCAGCATTATCATTTATGACGATTTGGTTTCCGAAAGCCCCGATTATAATGCGGTTGATAAAAAAATCAAATCCGTTATCGATACCGACCCGGCTTATATTATGTATACCTCCGGCTCTACCGGCGTGCCAAAGGGCGTGGTTATCGCCCACAGGGGGATAATTAATTATGCAAACTGGCTTATCGGAGAGTTCGGTATAAATTCGGAATCCGTTCTCGGCTTGCAGTCGGGTTTTCATTTTGACAATTCCGTTTTTGATATTTACACCTCGTTTTTCACCGGTGCAAAAATGGTAATAATCCCGGAGATACTTTTTATGTACCCTCAGCAGCTTATCGAATTTGTCGCTTCAAAGTCGGTTACATGCATATTCTGGGTGCCTACGGTTATGATAACAACCGCTAATGCCGGAGTGCTTGACGATGAAAAGCTGAAATCCCTCAAAACGGTAGTGTTTGCCGGCGAGGTTATGCCGAATGCGCAGCTCAATGTCTGGAGAAAGGCGCTTCCGGGGAGAGTTTATGCCAATCTGTACGGTCCGACCGAAATCACGGTTGACTGCACTTACTATATTGTTGACAGGGAATTTGAAGATTCGGACAAGCTGCCGATCGGCGTTGCGGTTCCGAACACAAGGGTTCTTATTCTTGGTGAGGACGGGCACGAATGCGCTGTCGGCGAAGAGGGCGAACTTTGCGTTGCGGGCTGCTGCCTTGCGCTCGGGTACTGGAACAACCCCGAACTTACAAAGAAGGTTTTTGTGCAAAATCCGCTCAACACAAAATACCGTGAAACTATATACAAAACCGGCGATATTGCCTATAAAACCGAGGACGGAATTATAATGTATTCCGGAAGGCGCGACAGTCAGTTCAAGCTGCGCGGCAACCGTATAGAACTCGGTGATATTGAATCGGCGTGCATGTGCCTTGATTTTATAACCTCCGCCTGCGCAATGTTTGACAGTGCCAACGAGAAAATCGTGCTTGTTATCGAAAGCGGCGAGGATATAAATGTTAAAAAGCTTAATATGAAACTCGGAAAACTCATTCCGCAGTATATGCTTCCGAAAGAACTGCATATTCTTGAAAAAATGCCGCTGACACCGAACAGAAAAATCGACAGAAAGAGCCTGTTTGAAAGGTTTGTGGTGAACGCAGATGCTTAACAGAAGAAACAGTGCGGTTAATTTTCTTGACGAAACGGCTACAAAATTCGCTTCAAACACCGCAATGGAGAACGGCGAAAGCAAGGTGACTTTCGGGGAGCTGAGAGAAACTTCCGCCAAAATCGGAACTTATCTCATAAACAGCGGATATTCCGGTAAAAATGTGGCCGTTCTGCTGCCGAAATCCATATCCGCGGCTGAAAGTTTTTTTGGTATTTTATATGCGGCGGGTGTTTATGTTCCGCTGGATTTGGGCGACGCTTACCCGAGAATTGAAACGATTCTTAAAAATGTTGATGCGGCTGCGGTTTTAACGGACAGCGAGCATATTGAGTTCTTAAGCGGCTGCGGTATTCCCGTGCTTGATTTTGACGATATTTCTTCGGGGAATGCGGATTACGAAAAAATTTCCGCAGCTAACGCTGCCGTAACCGACATGGACCCGGCTTATATTATGCATACCTCCGGCTCAACCGGCGTGCCGAAAGGCGTGGTTGTGTCCCACCGCGGTATTATTGATTTTATTGAGTGGATAACCGGGTATATGAAGCTTGATGAAACTTCGGTGATTGCGCTTCAGTCGCCGTTTAATTTCGACGCTTCGGTATTTGACCTCTATTCGTGCATTGCCGTTGGCGCAAAGCTTTCGTTTATGCCCGATATTCTCATGAACTTTCCGGCGAAGATTCCGCAGTTCCTGGTTGATAACAAAATCAGCTGTGTATTCTGGGTTCCGGGGATTCTTGTGAGTATTGCAAATTCCGGGGCGCTTGAGGGGATTGAATTTCCGGACCTCAAGGTTGTGTCGTTTATCGGCGAAACCATGCCGACAAGGCATTATAATATCTGGAAAAAGCTTCACGGCGATATAACTTACATCAATCTGTACGGCCCTACCGAGGCGACCGTTGCCTGCACGGCTTACACAATCGGGCGTGATTTTCAGGATAACGAGGCACTGCCGATCGGCTATGCAAATGACAACAAACGCATGATTCTGCTTGATGAAAACGGTAAAGCGCCGAAGCCCTTTGATTTGGGCGAAATCTGCATAGGCGGCAGCGGCGTGGCTTTCGGATATTACAACGATTCCGAAAAGTCCGATAAGGTGTTTGTTCAGAATCCGCTCAATGACAAATATACCGAAATAATCTACCGGACGGGAGATTACGGCTATTTTGACAATGACGGTAACCTCTATTTTTCCGGACGCCGTGACAATCAGGTTAAGCTTCACGGAATCCGTGTGGAACTTGGCGATATCGAAAATGCCGCCTGCTCTGTGGAAACAGTCGAAAAGGCGTGCGCTTTTGTGGTTTCGGAAAAGCTTATACTTTATATCCAGGCGAAGGAATTGCCCAACAGGCGCAAGTTTAATCTTGAACTGAGAAAATATATACCGAAATATATGCTTCCTTCGGAAATAATTTCCGTTCCGAAATTTCCGCTTAACAAAAACGGAAAAATCGACAGAAAGAAGCTTTTGAACGGTGAATATTAAATATTAATTGCCGCATATTGCGGTGGATTGGAGATTATTATGACAGTAGAAGAAAAAATCGAAAGCTATATCAGAAACGAGTTTGAAATAGGCGATGACCCCGATTTTTCAAACGACATTCATCTTTTCGACAGCGGTTTTGTTGATTCCCTCGGCGCTACGACTATAGTTATGTACATCGAGAAGGAATTTGATATTCAGATTACACAGAAAGACCTCATGAAATATCCCATGAATACAGTTGAGGAAATTGCGGCTGTTGTTAATCAGAAACTCAGCGAAAAAGAATAAGGAGTTTTCCGTATGTGGTTTTTGCAGGGGAAAATGCTCATCACGGTATCGATTGCGCTTGTTTTTTATGTAATCGGTCTGTTTGTTATGAGTAAAACCGGGATAGCCGCCAAGGCTTTCAAACCCTACAGCATTATTATAAATCTGATTGTGCTGTATAAATCTTCCCGTGAGATTTGCGCTTTCTATCTCGTTTATGTTTTGCTGACATATGTGTTTATAAGGCTTATGCCGAAAATTAAAAGGTTCAGAAAAGCGATATTTGTTTGCCTTATTGTGCTTTATATATCGCCGCTTTTGCTGTACCGTTCTTTTGATGTAAGCTTTGTTTTCGGCAAAGTCTTTCTGCTTTTGGGATTCTCGTACAATATGCTGAAAGCAGTTGATGCGCTTTTTTATGCCTATTATACCGATGAAACAATAAAGTTTTTGGATTATGCAAATTTTATTCTCTTTTTTCCGGTGTTCACGGCAGGCCCGATTTTCAGATACCGCGATTTCGTACCGGCGTTCAATTCAATCAAGCCGCTCACAGCGGACGGGCTTGAATACGGTGTTAAAAGATTTATTATCGGTATGTTCAAAAAAGTTGTTCTTGTTGTGGTTTTCACAAGAATTATGGATAGGGTTTTGCTTATAAAACAGCAGAATACCCTTGTGTCGCTCGGTGTTATCGCTCTTTCGTATCTGCTTCTTTACATCGATATGTCCGGCTACAGCGATATGGCAGTCGGGGTCGGTGCGCTTGCTTCAATGAAGGTTCCGGAAAACTTTAAAAAACCCTGGACTGCCGCAAGTTTTACGCAGTTCTGGAGAAAATGGCATGTGACCCTGAGCGACTGGATAAGGGAACATATTCTGGTTGTTGTCAAGGGCAAAAAGCTTAACAAATATCAGTCTGCGCTTATCGGTCTTATAACCATGATTGTTATGAGTCTTTGGCACGAATTTACGCTAATAACTTTAATAAGCGGTATATATATGGGGCTTTTTCTTGTGATTGAAAATATTTTTTCGCTTTCGACTTTCAATGTCAGAAAAGAAAAAAAGTCCAAATATATCGCAAGGTGTGCGCTTGTCAACTTCTTCTTTGCGGTAAACGCTCTGCTTTTTTACCTCGAACCGGACAATGTTATATCTGTGCTTAAAGGGTTGGTGATTTGGTCATGAGAATAAATAAGTTTCATCCCGTACTCTTTTTGCTGATTGCCTTATGGATTGTGTCGGATGTGATTCTTACGCATATTGACCCTCTCAAATACTCTCCGTATTTCGAGAAAAACGATTTTGAGGTTACAGAGCTTAAACACCCAGAAAAAACCTGGGATAAAGTTGTTTTCGGCAGCTCGATTGCGATTAATTCATTTAATGAAGACCTTTCTGAAAGCGGATATATCAATGCAGGCATCTGCTACGGCACGGTTTCGGATATATACGAAATGCTTTCAAAAAACTGCATCGGTATCGGAAGCGATTTGGTGCTTATTCTTAACGATATTTCGTTTTATGACGGTCTGAAAACCAACCCTTCTTATCTGTGGCACAAAAAATGGTATCAGCACTATATTTATTTTGAAAGGGACAGAATTTATCCGCTTTTCGATGAGGGAATAGATAATGTTCTTGAAGGTAAGAAAGCCGTTTCAAAGCCGCAGTATAAAGATGCCGACAAGTATTATTCCATAGGTGCGCTTTCGGACGCCGAACTCAAAGAAAGCGAACGGAAAATGCTTAAAGATTACGGCGGCTGTACGGTTTCAAAGGACTGCACAAAAAACTTTGCCGATTTGAAGAAGCTTATAAAATACTGTGATAAAAACGGCATAAGGCTCAGGGCTGTTTGGAGTCCGTGGAACCCGAAAATCCCGGTGTACGGCTTTGCGGAAGAAGTTAAATCCGCCGCAGACAGCGTCTTTGCCGAAAATAATGTTGAAGTTTATGACATGATGAATGAAATTCCGGTTGAGTATTTTTATGATATCGGGCACCTTGATTACGAAAAGGGCGCTCCGTATTTCACAAAAAAACTTGATGAATTTCTTATACGGGAGTAATTGTTATGAAAAAGTTTTTGTCGGTGTTTTTTACAGTGCTGGTTTTTGCTGCTATGCTTGCGCTTATCATGATTTTTTATACCGGTCACGGAAGCTTTGTGTATGAGGGATAAAACTATGATTGTACACCCTTTTCCGCCGATTTGCAACGGTGATTCAAAAATCCTGATTCTCGGCAGCTTTCCTTCTGTGAAATCAAGGGAGCAGCGCTTTTTCTACGGTCACCCCCAAAACCGTTTCTGGAAGGTTACGGCAGAAGTTTTCGGTTGCCCTGTTCCGCAGACGGTTGACGAAAAGCGTGAGTTTCTGCTTGAAAACGGCATTGCTCTTTGGGATGTCATTAAAAGCTGTGAAATCTCGGGAAGTTCCGACAGTTCTATTAAATCGGTTATTCCGAATGATTTATCGCTTATTTTTAATACTGCGGACATAAAATGCGTTTTCGTTAACGGAAAAACCGCGGAAAAGTATTATAATAAATATCAGTATAAAAAAACGGGGAAGGCTGCGATATGCCTTCCTTCGACATCTCCGGCGAATGCCGCATGGAGTTTGGCAAAGCTGATTGATGCGTGGAAAATTGTAAAATAAAATCCGGGGCTTTAGAAACCCCGGATTTCGGTATTTTAAAATAAATCGTTTTGGGAAGATACCGTAACACCCGATTTTATGAGCAAATCATTTGCCGCAGCGGAGTCATCCGCCCTTAATATCATGCACGCACGATCCTTTTTATGTGAAAGAAACGCATAAGTGTACTCAATCGATATCCCGGCTGCCGCAAGAATTTCAACAATTTTGGCAAAGCTTCCGGGTTTGTCGTCTATTTCGACAGCCAGAACATCGGTAAGCTTTGCGGAATATCCGGCATCTTTTATCTTGGCGACTGTGCTGTCAGGCTCATCGGTTATAATTCGGAGTATTCCGAAATCCTCCGTGTCCGCAATCGACAGCGCACGAAGGTTTATGCCGTTTTCAGCCATGAATTTCACAATATCGCCGAGGGCGCCCGTTTTGTTTTCAAGAAAAATCGAAATCTGTTTAATCATAATTTTCGCCTCCAATTAATCAATAAGTTTTCTTTTATCTATAACTCTCTTTGCCTTGCCTTCACTGCGCTCTATGCTCTTTGCCGGGACAAGATGTACCTTCGGGTTAATTCCGAGCATTGTCTTCATTGCGGACGCAAGTGTTTTTTCTTTAATCGAGAGTTCCTTTACGGTATCGGAGAGCTGCTCTGATGTGATTTCAACATTGATGTCAAGCGTGTCTGTATTATTAACTCTGTCGACCAGAATCTGATAGTTCGGGGTGTAACCCTGCTCAAGCAGAACGGTTTCAATCTGCGACGGGAACACATTTACACCTCTTATAATCATCATGTCATCGGAACGGCCCATAGGCTTCGCCATTCTTACGAAGGTTCTGCCGCAGGAACATTTTTCTCTTGTTAAAACACATATATCTCTTGTTCTGTATCTCAAAAGCGGAAAAGCCTGCTTGGTTATACTTGTGAACACAAGTTCGCCCTTTTCGCCTTCGGGGAGCACTTCGCCTGTGTCGGGGTCAATGATTTCTGCGATGAAATGGTCTTCGTTTATATGCATTCCGTGCTGCTCGCTGCACTCGAATGCAACGCCGGGACCGCTTGTTTCGGTAAGACCGTAAATATCATATGCTTTAATGCCGAGTGATTTTTCAATATCCCTGCGCATTTCCTCAGTCCAGGGTTCGGCGCCGAATATTCCGGCTTTGAGTTTGATATCATCGGGCGTAAGACCCATTTCGTGCAGGGTTTCGCCTATATATGCCGCATATGACGGTGTGCAGCAAAGAATTGTGGAACCCAAATCACGCATAAAACCGATCTGGCGTTCAGTATTGCCCGATGACATCGGGAGCGTCAGGCAGCCTACCTTGTGAGAGCCGCCGTTAAGCCCGGCGCCGCCTGTAAAAAGCCCGTATCCGTATGCAATCTGACAAACATCGTCGGCTGTTCCTCCGGCTGCAACGATAGCTCTTGCGGAGCAGTCATCCCAGAGGTCTATATCATGCTGCGTATAAAACGCAACAACTCTTTTCCCGGTTGTTCCGCTGGTGGAATGTATCCTTACACAGTCCTTAAGCGGTACGGCAAGCAGTCCGAACGGATATTCGTCGCGAAGGTCGGCTTTCGACAAAAAAGGAAGCTTATACAAATCCTTCGTTGATTTTACATCATCCGGCATTACGCCTTTTTCTTCCATCTTTTTTCTGTAATATGGCACATTCTCGTAAACATGCCTTACCTGTGCGGCAAGCCTTTCATCCTGAAGCGCCTGAATTTTTTCTCTTGACGCACATTCGATTTCGGGTTGATAGTATCTTTCCATTGTCAATTTCCTTTCGCTGCTGTATTCTGTATCTTTATTATAACACTATGATTACAAACTGTCAATAAATCATTGAAAAAACTTGACAAACATATAAATTAAGTATATAATAGGCAAATGGAAGGAATGATTATTTGATGAATTTAACTGAAATATTTTTACTCGCAGTAGGGCTCTCTATGGATGCGTTTGCGGTTTCTGTCTGTAAAGGGCTTGCGATGAAGAAGATTTCGCTTTCAAAGGCGGTAATTGTCGGGCTGTGGTTCGGAAGTTTTCAGGCTATTATGCCGACGGCAGGCTACTTTCTCGCAAGCACATTTGCAAGATACATCACAAGCATTGATCACTGGGTGGCTTTTGTCCTTTTGAGCATTATCGGTATAAATATGATAAGGGAAGCTTTCGGCGGTGAACAGGAGGATGTTGACGCCTCTCTTTCGGTTAAAAACATGTTCGTAATGGCTGTTGCGACAAGCATTGACGCACTTGCGGTCGGCGTTACATTTGCTTTTGAATTCGATTCTGCGGCGAAGATGTTTCCGGCGGCGCTGCTTATCGGTGCAACCACTTTCCTGATTTCAACCGTGGGCGTTAAGGTCGGGAATGTATTCGGTTCGCGCTTTAAGTCCAGGGCGGAGCTTTTGGGCGGCGTTATACTTATTTTTCTCGGAGTTAAAATTCTTGTTGAAGCGTTTTTATAAGGTGAGGTACACATGAAAAAATTATTCAGGTTTTTGGTTTTTCTTCTTATTATATATTCGCTTGCGGCGGTCGGCTGCTTTGCTTACACATTTATTGACGGTGACAGCGCAAACGACGGAGAGTTTGATTATTACAAACCGGCAAGGCTTCTTTACGAAATGTTCGGAGGAGTTCCGGAAAAGACTAATTTTGTGATATTCGGAACTGACGAGGGCGGAACGAGAACCGACACTATTATGGCCGGGAGTTACAGCAAAAAGACCGGGACATTGAGCCTTGTTTCCATTCCCCGCGACACGATTGTTACGGTTGACGACGAAACATACGGTAAAATGTGCGAAAACTATCCCGAACCGGACGGATATTCCATGAAGCTTAACAGCGTATATCATTACACAAAAGAGGATTTCGGCGCAGATGTGGCTGTAAGCGAGGTTGAAAAAATAATCGGCGCGGATATCGATTATTACTGTATCGTTGACTTTGAGGGACTGAGATACATTGTCGATTCGGTCGGCGGAATTGATTTTGATGTTCCGTGCGATATGTATTACAACGATCCGGAGCAAGATTTATACATCGCTCTTGATGCCGGTGAACAGAAAATTGACGGCGATATGGCTGAACAGCTTTTAAGGTTCAGAAGCGGCTACGCAAATGCAGACCTCGGCAGAGTCGAGGTTCAGCAGGATTTTATGAAGGCTTTTGTAAATCAGGTTGCAAGCAAAAAGAGCGTCATGAAAAATGCAAAGAAGTATATTAAGGTGTACAATGACTATGTTGAAACCGATATGTCTGTTGCACGCGCGATTAAATATGCTTCCGAGGCTAAAAACATTAAAACCACCGAAACGCTGACTGCACCCGGATATACGGACTATGTTGATGAGATTTCCGGTTATGTTATCGATGATGAGGACGGCGTTTTGGATAAGATATTCAAAAAATAATAAATATGCAGTTTCTGCTGAGCTTAAATTTTAGGCTTAGCAGTTTTTTTATAAAAAATTATTTTCGCAACAGGATTTGACATTTATTTTCCGTCTCTTGGTTTATAATATTAACAGGAGGGAGGAAAATGATTGTGTACATAGACCAGCTGTTCGCAATTAATTTTGCGGCGGATTTTATAATTCTTCATATAGCCTGCGGATTTTCGTGCGAGAGAAAACTGAAATTTACTTTGCTTGCCGCTGTTTTCGGCGGACTTTACGGAGCGTGCATGTATTTGCCGAGAGTTGGTGTTTTGTATCACCCGATATTCAAAATGCTGTCGGCGGCGGTTATGGTCATGATTGCTTCAAGACCCAAAACAATATCGGCATTTCTTCGTTCCCAGCTTACATTTGCGTCGGTTGCGTCGATAGCGGGCGGCGGTGTGCTGGCAGTTCTCCTCATGCTCGGCTACAGCATTTCGGAGATAGCGCACAACAGCATTTCGGTGTTCAATGCTCCTATGATTGTTCTGCTGCTGATATTATGCGGCGCCGTATTTGCCGGGAAACTCTGCTTCGCCGCTCTTAAACGGGGGGCGGACATGAACCGCAAAATCGTTAAGCTGTCGATATTTACATGCGGAAGAAAAATAACCGTCAGCGGACTTATAGATACCGGGTGCAGTCTCAGAAACCCCTCGGGTCAGGAACCTGTGATAATCGTTAATTACCGCTGCGTTAAAGATATAATACGGCAAACCGACAGAGTGTGCATTATTCCGTACTCCACCGTAAGCGGAAGCGGAAGCTTCCTGGGATTCCGCCCCGATTTCGTTGAAATAGACGGCAGGAAATTCAAAAGGGTTGTTGTGGCGGTATGCTATTCCGAAAAAACGCGCGGAAAAATGTATTCTGCGATTATTAATTCAGACATATTAAAGGAGGAAGCGGGCATTGCATGAATTTATAAAGCTATATACAGTAATCGTAAGCAAGCTGGCAGATGACAGCGTTCTTTATATAGGCGGAAGCGATACTCTGCCGCCTCCGCTTGCGGCAGACGATGAAAAAGAGTGCATAAGCCATCTCGGGGAAGGGGACAGCGCTTACAAGTCAAAACTGATTGAACACAATTTGAGGCTGGTGGTATACATAGCAAAAAGATTCGAGAACACGGGCGTGGGAATCGAGGACCTTGTTTCAATAGGAACAATCGGTCTTATCAAAGCAATCAACACCTTCAATGCGGATAAAAACATAAAGCTTGCGACATATGCTTCCAGGTGCATAGAGAATGAAATTCTGATGTTTCTGCGAAAAAACAGTTCAATCCGTGCGGAGGTTTCCATTGACGAACCGCTGAATGTCGACTGGGACGGAAACGAACTTTTGCTTTCGGATGTGCTTGGCACCGACAACGACTGCGTATATAAAAATCTCGAAAACGAAGTTGACCGCGACCTTCTCCGTGCGGCTCTCCGCAAGCTTTCCGGAAGGGAAAAAATGATAATGGTGCTGCGGTTCGGGCTTGAAAACGGTGAGGAAAAGACTCAGAAAGAGGTCGCCGATATGCTCGGAATATCACAGTCTTACATTTCAAGACTCGAAAAACGCATTATCCGCAGAATGAAAAAGGATATTTCAAAAATGATAAACTGATATTAAGTAAAGCGAAAACCGAATATTTAACGGTTCTCGCTTTACTGATTTTAAATGAATTCACTTGACAAACCAATATATATGATACAATGTTGATGGTCTTATGCCGTTTTCGCGGGCATACGCTCTTCCGCAGAATCAAGGAATAAAAAATTTGCTGAAATGGCTGTCAAATTCTTTCTGCTTTAGATATATTCGGGAGCTTACCTCTAAAGCCGGGATAAGATTTTTGCGGCTGAAAAAAATTCAAAAAAATTATAAAATTTTCAAAAAAGCACTTGACAAATCATTTTTTTGTGCTATAATATAATCAAAAGGTCAAAGAAAGTCAAAGTTAAAGTCAAAACGAAAGAAGATGATTAAGTGCGGATAAGCGATGTTATTGAGCAGTTTCTTGCTCAGATGATGAATGACGGTAACGGCGAGGTTGAAATCAGGCGTAACGAACTGGCGGAACATTTTAACTGTGTTCCTTCTCAGATTAATTATGTTATTTCAACAAGATTTGCTCCCGAAAAGGGTTACATCGTGGAAAGCAGAAGAGGAGGCGGCGGTTCAATAAGAATTAAAAGGATTTCAATGACGAAATCAAGCTTTCTTATGCATGTTGTTAACTCTGTCGGCGAAAATCTTAATCAGCTTTCGGCACAGATATTCATTAAGAATATTTTTGAAAGCGGCTATGTTACCAAATCCGAAGCAGAGCTTATGCTGGCGGCTACAAATGACAAGTCGCTCCCGGTCGGGCAGCCGGTTAAGGATAAGCTGAGAGCCCTGATTTTCAAAAATATGTTATTGAAACTGGTTTAGGAGGTATGACTTATGTTATGTCAAAAATGCAAAAAAAACGAAGCTACGGTTCATTATAAAAAGGTTGTAAACGGAAAGCAGACTGAAATGTATCTTTGCCCCGAATGTGCGGACGGTTTGGGTTCGTTCGATTTCGGGTTTGACAATTTCCTTCCGAGCCTGTTCGGGCACTTTATGAAGCCCGAAATCAGACCGGCGGTTGTTTGCCCCAAGTGCGGCATGCCGCTTTCGGAAATTGCGGACAACGGCAAAATCGGCTGCGGCGAATGTTATGAGGCTTACGAAGAATATCTTCTTCCGACCCTTAAGAGAATTCACGGCAGCACAAAACACACAGGCAAAATTCCGAAGCGTTTCGGCAGAGGAATCAAAAAAGACGATGAGATTAAGGCTCTCAAAAATCAGCTGGATGCGGCAATCAAAAACGAAGAATACGAAAACGCCGCAAAAATCCGTGATAAAATAAGAGAAGCTGAAGGAAAGGCGGGGAAGAACAATGGCTAAGAAATGGTGGATTGAAAACGGTCCGAGGTATGAGGTCGTGCTGAGCAGCAGAGTCAGGCTTGCGAGAAACCTTGCCGAGTATCCCTTCCCGAATATGCTTGACGGCAAGCAGAGAAGCGAAATCGTTTCAAAGGTTGACGGTGCGCTTAAAGGCGCAGCTGTCGGATTTTCGAGAAATGATATGAAGGAACTTTCCGAAACCGACAGGCAGATTCTTGTGGAAAAACATCTTATAAGCCCTGATTTGGCAAGAATGGACGGTTCGGCTTTCATCTCGGAGGATGAACACATCAGTGTTATGGTCAATGAAGAAGACCATATCAGAATCCAGGCTATGACGGCCGGCTTCGACCTTGACAAGGCTTACGATACGGCCGACAAAATCGACACGGTTCTGGAAAACTCGCTTGAATATGCGTTTTCCGAAAAGTACGGTTACCTTACAAGCTGCCCCACGAATGTCGGAACCGGTATGAGAGCGTCGGTTATGATGCACCTTCCGGCGCTGTGCATGACGGGCGAAATTTCAAGAGTTATAAATTCAGTTTCAAAATTCGGTGTTGCGGTCCGCGGACTTTACGGCGAAGGCAGCAAGGCAAGAGGTGATATTTTCCAGATTTCAAATCAGATAACTCTCGGTATTTCCGAACAGGAAACAATCAATAACCTTAAATCCGTTGCGGAAAGCATTATCGAGCGTGAAACGGAAGTGAGAATGAGGCTCCGTGAGGAAAATATCATAAAACTTGCCGACAGGTTGTGGCGTTCTTACGGTATTCTCAAAAACGCACAGGTGCTTTCGAGCGATGAGTTTATGAAACTTGCATCCGATGTAAGACTCGGTGCGGTTATGGGAATAATAGGAAGTGTTAATACAGAAACCCTGAACGAACTTGAAACGGCGGTTCAGCCGGCAGGGATTACAAAGTCCGCCGGAAAGGAGCTTTCGCCCGAACAGCGTGATTTTGAACGCGCAAAAATCGTAAGGGAAAGGCTTTAATATATTACAGTTCTCAAAGGAGGTAATCTTATGAGCAGCTTTGACAGCAGATTTACACAAAAAGCAAAAGAGGCTCTGGAAAAAGCGCAAAGATGCGCTGCAGAGCTTGGTCACAATTATATAGGTTCCGAGCACCTTTTGCTCGGGTTGATTAAAGAGGAAGATTCGGCGGCGTCGCAGGTAATGAAAAACAACGGCGTTACGGAAAGCGACATTACCGATAAAATTGCAAGACTTATCGGTACGGCTGCGCCGACGGGCGGTCCGGTGAGCGGCATGACCCCCAGAACAAAGAGGATTATCGAAATCAGCTTTGCTGAGGCAAGTTCCATGGGGCACGGCTTTGTCGGAACCGAGCATCTGCTCCTCGGTATTCTGAGAGAGGGCGACTGCATTGCGGTAAGAATTCTTGAAGAACTCGGTGTCGACATCAACAAGCTGTTTTCCGACCTTGTTGACGCGCTTAATGCGGACAGCCAGAGCGGTGTTTCCGGGGACGGTAATGCAAGAAGCGGCGGCGGTACGAAAACGATTGAGCAATTCGGGCGCGACCTCACCAAAATGGCTAAAGAGGGCAAGTTTGACCCCGTTATCGGCCGTGATAAGGAAATCGAAAGGGTTATCCAGATTTTAAGCCGAAGAACCAAGAATAATCCTTGCCTTATCGGTGAGCCGGGCGTCGGCAAAACGGCGGTTGCGGAAGGGCTTGCCCAGAAAATTGCTGCGGGCGAGGTTCCTGAAATTCTTAAAAACAAGAGGGTTCTTACGCTTGATTTGTCCTCTATGGTTGCAGGCGCAAAATACAGGGGCGAATTTGAGGAAAGGCTTAAAACTGCCATTGACGAGGTTATAAAAGACGGCAATATCATCATATTTATTGATGAAATGCACACAATAATCGGTGCAGGTGCGGCTGAAGGCGCAATTGATGCCGCAAACATCTTAAAGCCCGCCCTTGCAAGAGGCGAAATGCAGGTTATCGGCGCAACAACGCTTAACGAATACAAAAAATATATCGAGAAGGACGCAGCGCTTGAAAGGCGTTTCCAGCCTATAACAATCGGTGAGCCGACCCCTGAGGAAGCAGAACAGATTCTTATGGGACTTCGTGATAAATACGAGGCGCACCACAAGGTCGCAATTACCGATGAAGCGATAAAAGCGGCGGTTAAAATGTCGCACAGATATATCGCCGACAGATTCCTCCCCGATAAGGCAATCGACCTTGTCGATGAGGCGGCAAGCAAGGTAAGGCTCAGAACTTTGACCGTTCCGCCGGAAATCCATGAGAGCGAACTTAAACTTGAAGAAGCCGTTAAGGAAAAACAGGCGGCAATTCAGGTTCAGGATTTCGAAAAGGCTGCAAAGTTCCGTGACGAAGAAGCGGAACTGCGCAAACAGACCGAAGAAATGAGAAAAAAGTGGGAATCCGAAAACCACACCTCGGACAAAAAGGTTACGGCAGACGACATCGCTCAGGTTGTTGCGGAGTGGACGGGTATTCCGGTTAAGAGCATTGCTGAGGATGAGTCGGAAAGGCTTTTGCATCTGGAAGAAAATCTCCACAAGCGTGTAATCGGTCAGGACAGTGCTGTAACTGCCGTTGCCAAGGCTATAAGGCGTGGCAGAGTAGGGCTTTCCGATCCGAAAAGACCTATCGGTTCGTTTATTTTCCTCGGACCTACCGGCGTCGGCAAAACAGAGCTTTCAAAGGCGCTTGCCAATGTGCTCTTCGGTGACGATGATGCGGTAATCAGGGTTGATATGTCGGAATACATGGAAAAACATTCGGTTTCCAAACTCATCGGTTCGCCTCCGGGATATGTAGGCTTTGACGAGGGCGGTCAGCTTACCGATAAAGTAAGAAGAAAACCGTATTCGGTTGTGCTTTTCGACGAAATCGAAAAGGCTCATCCCGATGTTTTCAATATTATGCTTCAGATTCTTGATGACGGCATGCTCACCGACTCCAAGGGCAGAAGGGTAAGTTTCAAAAACACCATTATCATCATGACCTCAAACATCGGCGCAAGAATGATTACCGATAAAAAGCCCATGGGCTTCAATTCGGAATCCGCCGACGAAAAATACAAGGACATAAAGGATAAGGTTATGGATCAGCTCAAAGAGGCGTTCAGACCGGAATTCCTCAACAGAATTGACGATATAATCGTATTCAAGCCCCTCGAAAAAGAGGATATCAAGAAAATTACGGTCAATATGCTGAAGGAAGTTACAAGCAGGCTTTCAGAGCGTGAAATCAAGGTCGAGTACACCGACGCCTGCATTGACAAGCTTGCCGATGTCGGCTTTGACCCCACCTACGGTGCAAGACCCTTAAGGCGTGCAATTACTTCAAACATCGAAGACATGATTGCGGAAAGTATTCTTGAAGGCAAGGTTAAAAACAACAGTACCGTTAAGGTTGATGTTGCGGACGGTAAATTCGTGCTCGCATAAACAGCGGTTGACAAATCTTATTAAAAGTAGTAAAATAAGATATACTATTAATTTGCCGCATTGCGGCGGAAACGGAGTTTAATATGGGTTGTTCACACGATTGCGGTTCGTGCTCATCGAACTGCGGCAGCGAGGAAAGCTTGATTAAAAAACCTCATGATATGTCTGATATCAAAAAGGTTATTGCGGTTGTAAGCGGCAAGGGCGGCGTAGGCAAATCTATGGTCACATCGCTCATGTCGGTTGCGATGAACAGGAGAGGGCACAAAACGGCGGTTCTGGACGCCGATATTACCGGCCCTTCAATCCCGAAGGAATTCGGTCTTACGGAAAAGGTTAAGGGCAGCGAGGAAGGGCTTTTCCCGGTTTATTCCAAAACCGGTATCGGCGTTATGTCGCTGAACCTGCTGCTTCCGAACGAAACCGACCCGGTTGTATGGAGAGGCCCCGTTATTGCGGGCACGGTTCAGCAGTTCTGGACGGATGTCATCTGGGGAGATGTCGACTATATGTTTATAGATATGCCCCCCGGAACCGGCGATGTTCCGCTGACGGTATTCCAGTCAATTCCGGTTGACGGCATAATTGTTGTAACTTCTCCGCAGGAACTTGTTTCCATGATTGTGGAAAAGGCTGTGAAAATGGCGGAAATGATGAATATTCCGGTGCTCGGGATTGTTGAAAATCTTTCCTATTTCAAGTGCCCCGACTGCGGCAAAGAGCACAGCATATTCGGCGAAAGCCATATTGACGATATTGCCGGTAACTACAACATCAAAAATGTTGCTAAAATTCCGATTGACCCCAAGCTTTCCGCAGCAAGCGACCGCGGTATGGTGGAACTTTACGAAGGCGACTGGCTCGACGGTCTCTGCGCTTCTCTTGAAAAATAGAGAAATTTTGCAAAAAAAAGCTTGCAATTTGAATGAAAGTATGGTATAATGATTTATGTTGATAATTTGCGTGCAAAATCACGCATAAAATGAAAGAGGTGACTTTGATGAAAGAAGGTATACATCCTGAGTATACTCCCAGCAAAATCATCTGTGCATGCGGCGAGGTTATTGAGACTCGTTCAACAAAAGGAGATATCCGTGTTGAAATTTGCTCCAAGTGCCATCCGTTCTTCACAGGCAAGCAGAAGCTGGTAGATACAGGCGGTCGTGTTGACAAGTTCAGAAGAAAATACGGAATGGACAAATAATTCCGTATCCTATGCACTGCTTCGGCAGTGCATATTTTTTGCAGAAAAAATCCCGACGCAATCAGCTGTCGGGGCTTTGCTCTGTGCGGCGGTCGGCAATCATTTTTTTATATTCTGTGGGCGATGTGCCGACATATTTTCTGAAAAGCTGCGAAAAATAGCTGTAATCATTAAATCCGGCTGCTGCGGCTGCCGCCGAAACCGTTTTATCCTTCAAAAGTTTTTTCGCTTTTTTTATCTTATACTCGTTCAGAAAAGAACTGAAATTTGTACCGAAATTTTTCCTGAACAGCCTGCAGAAATGGCTCTGATTATAAGAAAGCGATTCCGCTGCTTCATTCGATGTTATCGGCTCGGCATAGTTATCCTCAATAAATTTAAGCACTTCCTTGGCAAAAATATTGTTTTTATCGAGAACCGACTTTACAAGCCTGTCCGCAATCGCAGAGAAAAATATAAGCAGATTGCCTTTAAGTGAAAGATTCCAGCCGCTTGGCTCGTTTATGTAACCATCGTTTGCGGTTTTGAGGTTGATGGACAGTTTATCCGCAAGCGGAGGCTTGATTAAATGCATATACTTGAGTTTTTCGGCGAGAAGTTCTTTTTCGTCCGGAAGCTCAAGCATTTTAATGTCAAAATCAAGGCACAGAAATTTCACGGTGTGCCCGGCTATCCATGCTGCGTGCAGCTCATATGGGTTAATTACCGCGATGTCGCCCTTTTCGGCACGAAGCACTTCTCCCGCAATCATTAAATCGAGTGCGCCGTCCTCTATATACAGTATTTCAAAATCGCTGTGGCAATGATGATTGGCAACCTTAAAACTCTCTTCTTCAGAAATGTGCTCCTTCGTGCATGAAACAAAAGGGATTCCTCCTTTTGCTCTGATTGTATATTTATCATTGTACCTGTCTCTGAGCATATTATCACCTCACAGCTAACAGTATAGCACAAAAAAGTCAATATAGCAATAGAAAATCGTCAATTATTTTATTGAAAATTATGAAAAAATCAGTATACTTATAATATAACTACGGATTTATTAAAAGGAAGTGCACATATGAATAATTGGATAGTTATTTATGAATTATATTCCAAAGCGGTTGAAAAAGTCTGTGCTACGGTGCAGCCATACCTCGATTACAGTCTGACCTGCACCGGAAATCCCAAATCTTATGTTTTCAAAGACTTTAACTACATATCGCTTAGGATTGATAAGTCTTTAAGCGGCTACAGAATAAAGGTTGGCAAAAGTGAACATAACAATGAGAATCAATGCATCGAGCTTATTGCAAAGGATGATGTAAATCTTTTGTATGCTGCGGCCGATTTCAAAAACAAGTATCTTCCGTATGCAAAAAATGCAGACCAGACCGGACCCAAATTCTATTTCAACGATTTGTTTAAGGAACCGATGAAGGAGTACGACAGGGAATTTTCTCCAAGGATTGAGCGCAGAGGGTTGTGGTCATGGGGATTTGTTATTTTCGATTACAAGCGTTATATCGATAATATGGTATCGCTCAAACTTAATACACTTATAATATGGAATGATTTTCCGCCGGTTAATTCGGATGAAATAATCTCTTATGCTCATGAGCGGGGCGTGAAGATTTATTTCGGATTTGCCTGGGGGTGGGATAACAAGTGTGAGGAAAACGAAACTGTTCTGAATGCGATGAATAATCCTGATAAGCTGACCGATGAGGTTCTTGACACATATGAAAAACAATATGCGAAGCTTGATTTGGACGGTATCTATTTCCAGTCGTTTACCGAGATGAAAACCTCTGACAGAGCGGGTATTCCGATTGCCGAGGCTGTTACGAAATTTGTGAACAATACCGTTTCAAAATTCTTTGATAAATTCGGCGAAAAAGAGATAATGTTCGGGCTTCATGCAACCTCCGTTAAGGATAAGCTTGATGTTATAGCAAAGGTTGACAGCCGTGTTTCGATAATCTGGGAGGACTGCGGTGCGTTTCCTTATGATTATATTCCGAAGAATACCGAAGGTTTTGAGGAAACGCTTGATTTTACCCGAAAAATCCGCGATCTCAGAAGCGGTGGCTTCGGTGTGGTTCTAAAAGGACTTACCTGTCTTGATTGGGGAAGGTTCAAGCATCAGTGCGGTGAATTTGCACTTGGTGTGCAGGAGCCGGATATGCTTCAAAAAAGAGCGGAACAAAAAAATGAAATCTGGAAGTACGTCCAGGCGTGGTGGCTTGCCAATGCCGGATATGCCTATGATACTGTAAAACAGTTCAAGAGTGATTCGGTTGTTACGATGCTTGCAGAGGACGGTGCGTTTGAATCGCAGATCCCGTATCCGATGGCGCTGCTTTCGGAAATGTTGTGGGATTCCAACGGAAATCTCGGTGAGCTTATGTGCGAAACGGCACTGCGTGAAGATGTTACATTTGCATGATAAGGAGTTGAATTAATATGGATTATATAAAATATCTGACAGAAAATGTTTTGCCTTTCTGGCTGGACAATGCAATAGATTACAAAAATGGCGGCATTTTTACAACCCTTAACAGAAAAGGTGAGATTTACGGCCGCGAGAAAAGCGTTTGGTTTCAAGGGAGAGCGCTGTATATTTTTTCAAACGCTTACAACAGCGGAATAAAGAATGAAAAGTATCTTGAAGCGGCGCGGAAAATATATGAATTTCTGCCAAAATGCACAGATACCGACGGAAGAATGTTTTTTATTGTTACGGAGGACGGAAGGGAAATTCAGAAAAGAAGGTACTATTTCAGCGAAACCTTTGCCGCAATCGGCTGCTGCGAATACTATCTTGCGACCGGCTGCGAGGAGGCAAAAACTCTTGCGGAAAAATATTTTGAAACCGCATATAATGTTTTTTGCAATCCGATGCTTACAACGCCTAAGTTCAATCCGGAAAATGCGCCTTACAAATCCCTTTCACCGGTCATGATTATGCTTTCGACAGCACAGGTTTTGAGAAAAATCGATAAGGAAAAGTATGACAAGATCGCAAAAGAAATGTATGGCGAAATATTGAACGGCGGTTATCTTATGGAGGACGGTCTTCACGAGCATGTATATCTTGACGGATCCTTTGCCGACACACCCAGAGGCAGGATTATCAATCCCGGTCACAGCTTGGAGGCAGCCTGGTTTTTGATGGCGGAGGGAATTTACCAAAGCGATAAATTACTTATGGAAACCGGAAAACGGATAATCGATATTTCTATGAAACTCGGACTGAAAAACGGTGGAATTATTGCTTTTTGCGACTCGAAGGGTTATCCTCCCGAAGCGCTTGAATGGGATATGCAGCTTTGGTGGCCGCAATGCGAGGCAATGATTGCAAACAGGCTTTGCTATGAAATATTTAAGGAAGAACAATACAAAAACAGTTTTGAAAAACTCAGAGAGTATTCATTTTCGCATTTCGGTGACCCCGAATTCGGGGAATGGTACGGTTATCTTCATTATGACGGTACGGTTGCAAACACCCTGAAGGGAAATATCTTCAAAGGACCGTTCCATCTTCCGAGACTGCTTCTGACACTTGATAAAATTGAGAATAACAAGCCGCTTTTTTAGGAAAATCAGTATACTAATATAATAATTTTAAAATCAGAGGTATTATTTATGAAAACTGTTAAACTTGGACTTGTCGGTTTTGGTAATATGGGCTCGCTTCATGCGAAAAACGTAACCGGGGGAAGAGTTCCGGGTATGGAACTTATTGCCGTTGCCGATATTGACAAAGAAAAAAGAAATGAAATAAAACGGCTTTATCCGGAGGTTGAGGTGTACGAAAACGCTGAGGACATGTATGATAAGGCAGATATTGATTTGGTTCTTATTGCCGTTCCGCATTATGCACATACGACGCTTGCCATAAAAGCTTTTTCGCACGGGTTCAATGTAATCACCGAAAAGCCTGCCGGAGTTTTTGCAAAACAGGTTATGGAAATGAACGCAGCAGCCGAGAAATCCGGTAAGATTTTCGGAATAATGTATAATCAGAGAACCAATCCCTGCTTCCAAAAAATCAAACACATGATTGACAGCGGAGAAATTGGCGGTATTAAGCGGATTTCGTGGGTAATTACCGATTGGTACAGACCCCAGGCTTATCATGACAGTGCTGCATGGCGTTCCAAATGGGCGACCGAGGGCGGCGGTACGCTTATAAATCAGAATCCGCACCAGCTTGACCTTTGGCAGTGGCTTTTCGGCATGCCGGACAGGCTGATCAGCTTTATCTCTTACGGAAGGTATCATAACATCGAGGTTGACGATGACCTTACAACATATATGGAATACGATAACGGTGTTACGGGTACATATATTGCGTCTACAGGAGAATGGCCCGGTACAAACAGGCTCGAAATTGCCTGCGATATGGGCAGAATTGTTCTGGAAAACTGGCAGTTAAAATTTAAAAAGAGCGAAGTTTCCGAAAGAGTTTTTGAAAAGACCAATAAGGATCCGGATGCCGTACCCGGGCTTTGGGAAAGCGAAGCGCTGCTTAAAGACAATTGGGGAGAGCAGCATGTCGGAATACTCAAAGATTTTGTCAAGGTGTTCAACGGCGAAAAAGAGCAGCTGCTTGCGCCGGGATATGAAGGAATTAAAGGTCTTACGATTTCTAATGCAATGCATTATTCTTCATGGACGCATGAGATGGTTGACCTCAATAATTTCCCTCATGACGATTTTTATGCAAGGCTTAAAGAAAAAATCCTTAATTCTTCCGTTAACAATACGCTTCCGGAAGAAATGAAATAATTTGGAGGAACAGAGTATGGATAAAAGAATTGGTGCACAGCTTTATACCTGCAGAAAGTTTTGTCAGACAATTGAAGGTCTTGACTCAACAATGAAAAAGGTCAGCGAAATCGGCTACAAGGCGGTTCAGATTTCAGGTGTTCCGAGAGAGTTTACGGGCAGGCAAATCAAGGAGTGTGCCGACAGATACGGTCTTAAAATCGCCTGCACGCACAGAGATTTTGATGAGTTTACCGAACGGTTTGACGAAACGGTTCAGCTTCATAAGGACATGGACTGCAGTATTGCCGGTCTCGGTGCGCTTACGCCTCAGGCGCTTGAATCCAAAGAGAATTTTTACGAATTTGTAAAACAGGCGGACGAAGTTGCCGAAAAGCTCGGAGAGTGCGGCATCAAATTCATTTATCACAACCACTCGCAGGAGTTTGCAAAGCTTGACGGCAAAACCATGCTTGATTATATGATGGAAAACACCTGCGATAATTTTAATCTTGTGCTTGATGTATACTGGGCTGCAAATGCCGGTGTTTATCCGGTGACGGTTATGGAAAAGTACGCCGGGCGCATACCGGTAATTCACTATAAGGACAGAAAGGTTGTTCACTGGAATGATACCGATATGTGCGAAATCGGGCAGGGTGTTATCGACTGGGACGCAATAATCGACGCTTCTGAGCGCACCGGCGTTGAATGGGCGATGGTAGAGCAGGATTGGGGCTGGACGGATGACGACCCCTTTAAGGCGCTTGAAATCAGTTATAAATTTCTTACGGAAAAAGGCTTTATATAAAGGAGAAAATCATATGAAATTCGGTTCGTTTTTAGACAACAGAGAACAAAAGAATATACGCTATTCCTACAGAAAAAGAGGTATGGAGGGCGAGTACCGCCCGGACATGATACCCGAATATTTTGACTTTGAGTATCTTGACAGCGAAAACGGCAATCTTTTTTACGGAAAACCCGTTGCGTGGAAGGGTGATGTTATCGCATACGGCGGCGTTGACATCTGCATTGACCTTTCGGGTGAGGCTTATGCCGACCATGCAAGGCTTTGTTTTGAAAATTCGGAGCTTAACAGTATAGAAATTTTTACGAAAAAAGGCGGAAAACTTCAAAAAATCGGCGTTATGAATCCGCAGAGCGGCAAAACTTTGACCGATGATGAAATTGAGATTCCGGTCGGCGTTTACTGCGATAACATTATTGTAAGATTAAACGGCGTATGCAAAAATATCACGCTTACGGCGCTTGACATTTTCGGAGCGTGGGACATGGAGGACGCAGTTTATCCTATCCCCGAAAACATTGAATTTAAGGGCGGCGCAATGATAATCGACAGCCGCACAAGGGTTGAAGCAAGCGGCGTTGACGCACTCTTTGCCGCAGATTATTTTTCGGAAAGATTTGCAGACAAATACGGAATCGATTTAAAGACGGGCGAAGATAAAAAAATCACTTTCGAGATTGCCGATACCGATGCCGAAAGCTTTGAAATTGAAGTATCGGGCGATAAATGCAGGGTAACCGCCGGCAGCAGAAGAAGCCTCATTTATGCGGCCGAAAGCCTTATGCAGCTTACGGACGGCACGAAAATCAAAACCTGCAGCATAAAAGACAAGCCGTTTATGAATTTCAGGGGCGTTCACATTGCGCTTCCTTCGAGAAATCAGATTGATTTTCTTAAAAGTCTTGTGAAAAACCTTATTGTTCCGATGAGATACAATGTAATTATTTTGCAGATTTCGGCGGCTATGCGTTATGATAACTTCCCCGAAATCAACAAAATGTGGCTCAAAGCCTGTGAAAACTACGAAAAAGGCATTTGGCCCAAGCCTGCGCATTACGGCTTTGTGGGTCGTGATATACTGGAAAAAAGCGAGGTTTCGGACATTTGCTCATATATGAGAAGCTTCGGGCTTGAAATAATTCCCGAGGTGCAGTCGTGGAGCCATTGCCAGTATATTACCACCGCTTACCCCGAACTTGCGGAGGAATCGGAAGAAACTGCGGAGAAAAAGGAAATCGACTCCTATGCGGAAGATATTAGACCCGAAACTTTCTACAAACACTCGATGTGTCCTTCGCATGAAAAGTATTATGATGTCATTTTCGGGATTGCAAACGAGGTTATAGATGTTGTAAAGCCGGAGCGGTTTGTGCACATGGGGCACGACGAAATATACGAGCTCTGCATTTGCGATAAGTGCAAAAAGCTTGACCCCGGTGCGCTTTATGCCGAAGAAGTGACAAGACTCAACGAGTTTATAAAATCGAAAAATCTTCAGATGATGATTTGGGCGGACATGATTCAGGAAAGAAGCTACAAGTCGGTCACCGCCATAAACAGACTTCCCAAAGATGTGATAATGCTTGACTTTATCTGGTATTTCCACAACGAACTCGACCTGGAGGATAATCTTCTCGGTCACGGCTTCAAGGTGATTTTGGGCAATATGTATTCAAGCTATTACCCGAGGTTTGAAAGCCGTTCCAAAAAGGAAGGCGTAATCGGTGCCGAAGTTTCGGCTTGGGTTCCGTGCAGCGAAAAGGATTATTCGTTTGAGGGCAAGATGTATGATTATGTGTACTCCGCAAACTGCCTGTGGAACAGAAATTACAACGGAAAAATGCGTCTTGCATATGACGAGATTATCCGTCCGATTCTGTTTGATATCCGCCGCCGAATAGGAAACCTTGATTTCGGCGGCGATGAAGCGGTGCTGAAATTCGATTCGGAAAGCACATCCGTTCCGGCGGATTTGACAGGACATATTCCGTATAATTCTGCGGCGGTCTGCTCTTCGGAAAGCCCTGAAATCAGCATGGATTTTGAAGGATTTGCAAATCTCTTCTCGTTTGTTCACGCAACCGATATTAATGCAGACAGATTTGCCTGGGAGCCGGCACAGAAAATCGGCGAATATGTGATCGGATTTGAGGACGGCTCCGAATTCACGGACGATATACGCTTCGGCGACAACATTCACGGGTACCGTTTCAGGTTCGGAACGCCCCTCCGTTCGAAACTTTTCCGCCACGAGGGATATATTGCGTCATATTCGGCAAAACCGATTTGCGGCAAGACGGCGCTTGGCGAAGATTACACTCTGCTTGAAGCGTTTGTCAAAAATCCGTATCCCGAAAAGAAGATTAAAACCGTAAGACTTAAACATATGAAAAACACCGATGCGCAGATTCTTTTGTTCGGCGCAAAGGCTTTCGTAAAATAATGTAATTAAAGGAGTCAGAAGCCGTTGACTCACGGAAATATGGTTAGCTGAACAGACACCTAAGAGATTACTTATAAATAATTCGCTCTCCTTATTTTTCGTATCTGCCGATGGTTTCGGCTGTCGGCGGGTACATCCTTTTATATATTTTATTTTGTTTGAAACAGACTGCCGCAAATGTTGGCGGTCTGTTTTTTTATAAGTTACAGCTAAACAGAAACACAGATACAGTTATTGAATTTACAAAAGGTTTGATGTACAATAATTAAAGGGAAATACAAAATTGCGCACAAACAAATAAAATATATTAATTCGGAGGAAAAGACAATGATCAAAAAACTGGCAGTAATTTTCACAGTGCTTACAATTGTAAGCATGCTATTGGTACCAATAGCATTTGCAGCCGATAACGATGTGGTTTCTATCAGTATCACACAGAACAAATCGTTTTATATCGGCGAGGACGCAGAAGGCGTTAAGCTCACCGTAATCGGCACAAGGGAGGACGGCACAACCGTTGATGTAAGTGACAAAATTTCATGGCCTTTCACACTTGACGGCGATAATTCCGTGTTCTATTTTAGCGATAAAAAGCTTTATTCAACCGGCAAAACCGGCAAAGCAATTATCAGAGTGCCATATAAAAACGCAGCAGACACAACTTTGGTTGCCGACATGCTGGTTGTAAGACAGAATGCAACCACAGATGCAGGTCAGCCGATTGCTGTTGACCGTTATGTTGAAGGAAGAACAAATACAGCTTATATCACAACAGGCAACCCGGGCACACCTGAGGGCGGTCACTTTGACGGCAGCGCATTCAGCAATTGGACAAATAATGCTCAGCTTCGTCTCCAAAAGTGCTCTTGGCGCGATGGAAATGCCGAGGCCGATATTAATTATCGCTGGTTTGACGGCGGTTACCGTTCAATGGCAGCATGGTTCTATGATGACGGTGTTGAAAACCATAAGCAAGGCTTCAGTTATGTACTTTTCAGCGACTCTATCGAATATCATAAAAATTTTGTAGAGGATTACGGATATACTCCCGAACTTGCGGAAAAATGGAAAGGTATGAACTCGTGGCGAGCATATCAAGCGTACGCTTTATATAGCAACCAATACGGTAACTATTGTGACGGTAAATATTTCGGAAATACCGACTGGGGATTTGGCAAGAGAAGCAAAGGCTGGCACCAGTTTGTATCTTCACTTGAAAAGAATCCCGAGGCTGAATACGGCTGGTCAGTTTACAATTATTTAGACGGTGTATTTATCGGTAAAAATGATATTGTACCTAAAACTACAGCAATCACAACTGACAAAACGGCAATTGCAACAATGGAAATCAGACCGGTAGCTGAATCCGGTTATCAGAATTATTTGGACGATGTTGTTGTTATGGGCTCACTTGAAAAGGTTGAGACAAAAACAACGCTTACAGGTGCAATCGGGGAAAACGGAAGCGTTACCGTTAACGGCGAAGCGTTTGCAAGCGGCGCAACTATAGAGCTTGAGGAAAATGCGGACATTAACATCAAGGCAATCCCCAATACGGGTTATGAGGTTGACGAGGTTAAGCTTGACGAAACCGTAATCACTCTTAACGCAAGCGGAGAAGCTACGGCTAAGATGCCGGCTGCCGATGCGACTTTGACGGTTACATTTAAGGCAAAGACTGTTGTTGCACCTGCAATCACAACCAATTCAGCCAACAATTACTTTAAAACTGATAACGGAAAGCCTACTGCATTTGTTTATGCGAAGCTCAGCGATTATTACGACCCGTCCTTCAATGCGGGCTACGGTATGAAAGTTTGGGTTGACGGCGACGCAGAGCATTTCCTCACGCTCCCGGCAATGGCAAACGAAACTTCGGAAGCTGCTGCAGCCCCGAACACCGCTTTTGCAATCAGAGTATACGGCAATGCAATCACCGCTGACAACACTTATGTTTTCAAACCCTATGTCGGTGAAACCGAAGGCGATGAAGTAAAAGTTACATTTGCGGAATAATACCATTTAACCAAAACAGACCGCCAATTCCCGGCGGTCTGTTTTTATAAGCTACAGTTAAACGAGAAAACAGATACAGCTATTGAATTTATAATAGAATTGATGTATAATGGCTATAATAAAATTAAATTTTAAGGAGCTGAAAAATATGAAAGTTGCTGTTATCGGCTGCGGTACTATTGCAAACGCACAGCACATACCGGCATATATGAAAAACGAGGAAGCTGAAATCAAGTATTTCTGCGACATTATCCCCGAGAGGGCACAGGCTGCCGTTGAGAAATACGGCTGCGGAACTGCCGTTACGGACTACAAAGAGGTTCTTGCAGATGACGAAATCGAGGCGGTTTCCGTCTGCACGCCCAACAAGATGCACAGCATTATTACAATCGACGCTCTCAAAAGCGGAAAGAATGTTCTTTGCGAAAAGCCTGCTGCAAGAATTTATTCCGAAGCTCTCGAAATGCAGAAGGCACAGCACGAAAGCGGAAAGGTTCTCAACATCGGCGTTGTTAACCGCTTTAACACCAATGTCAACAAAATCAAACAGTTCATCGAAGAAGGCAGGCTCGGCGAGGTTTATCATGTTTACATAAGTTTCAGAAGCCCCAGAAGCATCCCGGGGCTGGGCGGTCCTTTCACCACCAATGCAATTGCCGGCGGCGGTGTTCTTATCGACTGGGGCGTGCATTTCCTTGACATTGTTATGTACTGCTGCGGCGACCCGGCGGCTAAAACCGTTTCGGCGGAAAAGTTCTGCAAACTTGGGAACCCGATTAAGGATTATGTTTACAAGGATATGTGGGCAGGCCCGGCAATACCCGACGGTATCTGCGATGTTGAAGAGGGAATCACCGGTATGGTGAGGAGTGAAGGTCCGGTTATCACATTTAACGGTTATTGGGCGCAGAACATCGGCGAATACGGAATGTTCATCGACTTTATCGGCGACAAGGCAGGCATAAGGCTTAAATACGGCGGCGATTTCACTCTCTACGGCACAGAGAACGGCATGCTCACAAAAACCGAGTTTTCGTGTCAGACATGCCAGATGTTTGAAAATGAAATCAATTCTTTCATCAAATGCATTAAATCAGGTGAGAAGCTTCCGTCCCACATCGACACGAACATAGTTACAGCCAAGCTTATGGACGCTATGTACCGCTCTGCGGAACTTCACAAAGAGGTTGAATTATAATGAAAAAAGTTGGTTTTATAGATTATTTTCTTGATGAATGGCACGCAAACAATTATCCGGAACTCATTAAAAATCATTCCGGCGGCGAGTTTATTGTCAAATACGCATACGGAAAAATTGACAGCCCGAGCGGCATGACAAATGCGGAGTGGGCGGAAAAGTACGGTATTGCGCTTTGCGAAAGCATAGAAGAGGTTATAGAAAAGAGCGATGTTCTTATTGTTCTTTCTCCCGATAATCCCGAAATGCACGAGGAGTTATGCGACCTTCCGTTAAAATCCGGCAAGCTTGTTTACATTGACAAAACCTTTGCGCCCGACAAGCAGACGGCGGAAAGAATTTTTGCAAAAGCGGACGAGTACGGCTGCAAATGCTATTCAAGCTCGGCTCTCGGGTTTTCATCGGAACTCCCCGGAATCAACGCCTCTGAAATCGACGCTATCCACACGGAGGGCGCCGGCAAGTTCTCCGAATATGTAATTCATCAGATTGAGCCTGTCGTAAAGCTGATGAACGCTCCGGCAAAGCGTGCAATTTACACCGGCAGCGTTCTTCACCCGTCGGCAATAGTTGAATTTTCCGACGGCAGGCAATGGCACCTTTTCTTCAGAAACGACAAGGGCTGGACTTTCAGGTACACCCTTATCAACAAATACAACGGTGCGGAGGCGATTGAAATAAAGTCTGATTATTTCGGCAATTTCATCGATGCGCTTATTGAGTTTTTCAGAACCGGCGAAGTTCCGGTTCCGCATGAAAACACAATTGAGGTTATCGCAATAAGGGACGCACTTATGAAGGCGAGCAGGCAGCCGTTTGTATGGGTTGAAATCTAAAGGGCGGTGAATTTATGGCTGAGGTTGACGGCAGGCTTTTTGCATTTGAAAATTTGTTCTGGAAACAGAATATGATGCTTGATTTTATAAAGATTATGCAGATAAGTGAGGTTGTTCTGCAACCCGGAGGTCTGATTTTTGACCACAGGCAGGTCTGCAATGAAATAACATATGTTGTCTCCGGTGCGGGGTATTTCTACACGGACGGTGCCGCAATGCGCGCCGGATACGGTGATATTCATGTGGTTTCAAAGGGGCAGCATCACAAAATTATCGGCGACGAAAACGAAAAGCTGAGGTATATCTGCATTGGTTTCGATTTTGAGGAAATTCCCGATGATTTCGGGAATATTGCCGCATTTTTTGCCAATTCGCCTTCGTTTCTTCTGAAATCCGAAGGCGACATCAGGCACCTTTTCGACATGATGATTAACGAGTTCTATCAGAACACCGCCGAAAAAAACATGGTTCTGGAGCACATCATAAAGCTGATTCTAATAAGGGTTTATCAGAGGTTTATCAACAGTTCCAAAAAGCTGAACTTGGAAAGGAACTCTATCAAGAAAAAAAGCAGCACGGTTTACGGTATCATTAAATACATTGACATTAACATCTACAATGTCAAATCCGTAAGGGAAATTGCCGCTGCGCTCAATTTCACCGAAAACTATATTTCCCACATTTTCAAGGCAAGCATGGGCATTTCGCTTTCGGCTTACATCAAGCAAAGAAAGGTGCAGACCGCAAGGGCGCTCCTCGAAAACCAAAACATGACGCTTACCGAAATCGCAGAAATTCTCAATTTTGATTCCGTTCAAAGCCTGAGCCGTGCTTTTAAGCAGGAATATTCAAAAACGCCTACGCAATATCTTATTGAACTTAAAAAATCCGGGAGTTAATATCCCGGATTCAGCGTGCCGATAAACCTATCGACACGCTGGGAGGCTTCGAAAAAGGAAGGTAAATTTGCCGAACATGGATTCGTCGGCGTATGCGATACGGTAGAGTCCATGTTCGGTGAAAGCAAGCAAAAAGCCTTGAAATCTCGATGATTTCAAGGCTTTTTCAATGCGGTTTTATTATTTTGAAACAGAAATTATTAGGTGAACAATATATTTATATCGTTGTCAAAAAATAAATTAATGCTTTTTTGCTTGCGGTTGACCGACTTTTTCGGCAGCCTAACCGGGGATTAGTACCCCGGATTTTCATTTACTATAATAACTTTTATTCTATCCTTATTTCCCTGGTAACCCGTTACCGCATATGTGCTGCAGATACGGTCGGGCGATGTGCAGCCTGTACCGATACCGCCGTCCGCAAACACGCATTTCCCGGTTTTTGCACAGGGCGTATTTTTATTCAGCCTTACGCAGTTTTTCGGTGCGGCAACAGTCTTTACTCTCCTTACCGCTTCATCAACATCGCTTACTATTTTATTAACACCGACTATAATTATAACCGATTTCGGACCGAAAGTTATAGCCGCAACACGGTTCCCGTTGCCGTCAACATTATAAAGTTCGCCGTTTTCCGTCACTGCGTTTGACGATGAAATATAAGTGTCGGCAAAAAAGGACTTTCTGAATATTTCCATAACCTCATCTCTCGAAAGACCCGGTGCAAACCTGTCAAGAAAATTATGATTTTTCCTGAGGTAAGCAAGAACGCCAAGCTCCGAAAGCGTAACCGAGCCGCCTACCGCTACCGTATCGTCTTTCCCGATAAGCTCTTTCAGCAGCAAAATTACATCGTTTCCGCTTTGGACAAAGTATGGCTTCATATTATTCTTTTGGAGATTTTCTATTGTCTTTTTAATGTCCATTTTCTCACGCTCCATATAAAAATGAAAATTATTATTCCGACAGCCGCCCCGGATGAGTCAAGGCAGACATCACGGAATTCTCCGCTACGCCCCGGCACGAAAAGCTGATGAAATTCATCTGATGCGGCATAAAGCGCCGAGCACAGGAACGAAAGAAGTGCCGCCGCCTTTTTCGTCCTGACGCCGCTTTGAAAAAATGCGTTCGAGAAAAGAAAGCCAAGGCACAAATATATCGTGAAGTGCGCACCCTTCCGAACCGCAAACTGCCATTTATCCGGTGCGGACAATGCTGACGAGGAGCAGGGAACACCCGCAATTCCTGCATAAATATTATATAAAAAGGCGATAAAGCCGCCGCTTGTTTCATCCGATTCCACAGCCGGCTGAGATGAAAAATAAAATATTGTGCACATTACGGCGAAAACCGCAATCCACGAAACGATAAGCTTCCACTTTTTCAATGCTCTATAATCTCCTTTATTCTCTGAAGGTCGTCAAATTTTGAAACAAGCATGCTTCCGTTATGCGAAACAACGGCAGAATCTGTGATTCCCATAACATTTATCCTCTCGCCGGTGGAATATACAAGACAGTTGCGGCAGTCGATGACAGACGCTTTTCCTATAATTATATTGCCGTTTTCATCGCAGCGGCCGGACTTATAATCGTAAACCGATTTGAAGCTGCCGAGGTCTATCCAGTCGAGCTCCGCCGGGATAACGCATACCTTATCCGACTTTTCCATAACTCCGAAATCAATCGAAACATCGGGCGTAACATCGAATGCGGTATCGGGATTGAGAAATGCAGCGTACACATCAGGTGCGTATTTTTTAACCTCGCTCATAAAAAAGCCGGCTTCAAAAACAAACATTCCGCTGTTCCAAAGATACCCCTGTTCAAGATACGAAAGCGCAACGGAAAGGCATGGCTTTTCGCAGAATTTTTCCGCTTCAAAGCCGCAGCCGATTGCTTTGCCGGGTTTTATATAGCCGTAGCCGGTTTCCGGGCGGTCGGGCTTTATCCCGAAGGTTACAAGGCAATTGCTGAATGTGAGCGCTTTTTTGACCGTATCGTAAAAATTGTCAAGTCTGCCTATCATATGGTCGCAGGAAAACACGGCAACTTTTTCATCGGGCGAAAGACCCTTGACCCCGAACACAATTGCCGGAAGCGTACCCTTTGCTTTCGGCTCGCAGAGTATATTTTCCCCCGAAAGGCTGACGCCTATTTCGCTTGTCTGCTCAATCACAAGATTTCTGTATTTTTCGCCCGTCAGCACGATTATATGCTCAGGGTCGGAAAATTCAAGACACCGCTTTACGGTGTTCTGAAAAAGCGAATATTCCTCGCCGTCAAGCTTTATAAACTGCTTGGGTTTTTCCTTGGTGCTTATCGGCCAGAGGCGTGTTCCTCCGCCGCCTGCAAGCAACAGTACATACATTTATTTACCCCCTAATCTGACCGTTCCCCCGAATTATATACTTGGTTGTCGTAAGCTCCGAAAGCCCCATGGGACCTCTTGCGTGAAGCTTTTGTGTGCTTATGCCGATTTCCGCACCGAACCCGAACTCAAACCCGTCGGTAAACCTTGTCGAAGCGTTCACATATACGGCTGCCGCATCGACGCCGTTCAGAAATTTCTGCGAATCCTCATAGCTGTTTGTGATTATCGCTTCGCTGTGACCCGTTCCGAAACGGTTTATGTGAGATATTGCCTCATCGGTTGATGAAACAACCTTGCATGAAATTATAAGGTCGAGATATTCTTTGCCGTAATCTTCATCGGTTGCCGCCTCGGCTTCCGTAATTCTGCGCGTTTTCTCGCAGCCGATAATCTTTACGCCGTGCTCTGCAAGCGCTTTTGCGGCCTTGGGCAAAAACTCTGCGGCGATTGCCTCATGCACAAGCAGCGATTCCGCAGCGTTGCACACTGACGGCCGTGAGGTCTTTGCGTTTATGAGAATGTCAACCGCCATATCAAAATCTGCCGACTTGTCAACATAAATATGACAGTTGCCCGTGCCGGTTTCTATCACCGGTACGGTTGAATTTTCAACCACAGATTTTATGAGATTCTTTCCGCCTCTCGGTATAAGAACATCCAGAACGCCGTTAAGCTTCATCATTTTCGCTGCGGTTTCCCTCGATGTGTCCTCGACAAACGAAACGGCGTCGGGGTTTATTCCGTTTTCCTCAAGAACCTTTTTCATAATTTTGATTATCGCAAGATTTGAGTTGTAAGCTTCTTTTCCGCCCCGAAGAAGCGTTGCGTTACCGGATTTAAGGCAAAGCGCGGCTGCGTCCGCCGTTACATTCGGTCTTGCTTCATATATAATGCCGATTGTTCCGAGCGGCACGCGCTGTTTCCCGACTTCAAGTCCGTTCGGAAGCCGCTTCGCATAAAGAACTTCGCCGATGGGGTCGGGGAGGGAAGCGACAACCCTCACGCCGTCCGCCATGGATTTTATTCTTGCGTCTGTCAGGCGAAGGCGGTCTATCATGTTTTCCGCCATGCCGCCGATTTCCGCTTTGGCTGTATCTTCGGCATTAGCGGAAATTATAAGGCACGAATTTTCCTCAAATGCGTCCGCAATTGCGGCGAGAACTTTATTCTTCTCAACCGTTGAAAGTGATGCGGTTTCGTATGACGCGCGCCTTGCGGCAGCTGCGCATTTTTTTATATCAAACATAGTATCACTCCTTGATTTTAGGCTTCTTAAAGAGAGTTCCTTTGAAGTTTCCGTCAAAAATATCATAGAGAATCTCCGGGTTGCTGCCGTTGGCAAGTATCATATCGCACCCGGAAGCGTTGGCGATTTCAGCCGCCATAAGCTTTGTAACCATACCGCCCGTTCCGCGCGAAGTTCCTGCGCCGCCGGCAAGCGCTTTTACGGAATCGTCAATTTTCAGAACCACCGGTATGAGCGTTGCGTCCTCGCACTTGTGGGGGTCGCTGTCGTAAAGCCCGTCAATATCGGAAAGAAGTATCAGAAGCTCCGCCCCGATTAATTTTGCAACCACCGCAGACATTGTATCGTTATCGCCGAACTCGATTTCTTCTACTGAAACGGTATCGTTTTCGTTTACAATGGGTATAACTGAAGCATAGTCAAAGAGCTGCTCGAATGTGTTAAGAACATTTTCTTTTCGCTCCGAATCAGTTATAACATCTTTTGTGAGCAGTATCTGCGCAACATTAAGCCCGTATTCGTCGAAAATCTTGCTGTAAATGAACATAAGCTCACACTGCCCGACCGCCGCTACCGCCTGCTTTTCTTTGGTTGAATGGGGTCTTTCGTGAATCCCGAGCTGCCCGAGACCCACCCCGATTGCACCCGATGATACAAGCACCACATCGTATCCTCTGTTTTTAAGGTCCGCAAGGCAGCGCACAAGCTTCTCGATTCGGCAGAGATTCAGGCGCCCCGTATCGTGCGTCAGCGTTGATGTGCCTATCTTTACCACAATTCTTTTATTTGAACTCATATGTAATCCTCCAAAATTGCAATTACTACTTATTATACAATATTTTTTCGGATTTTGCAATAAAATATTAAAAATTTAGCAAAAATATATTGACAAACAAAAAAATGAGTGGTATAATTGCAGTAAAGGTGATGATTGGAAAGAAGTAAGTCCGTATTTGCTTTTCAGAGAGCTGCCGGGTGCTGCGAGGCAGTAAAGGGATTCGGATTGAATACATTTCATGAACCGCACACCGAAAGCTTTTTTGTAGGCTGTGCCGGGTACGCCCGTTAAAGCGTTGAGAGTATGAATGTACTCAATGAGGCCGCAGCCCGTGAGGGTGCGGCAAAATGAGGTGGTACCGCGAATGTATTTCGTCCTCTGTATTATTTTATATACAGAGGGCTTTTTTGTACCCTCTGTGGGGAGGTTTTTTATGTTTCTTAAAGTTTTGCTTCTCATCGCATTCTTTGCGGTTATGGTGGGCGTCGGAATTTATTGCCGCCGTCACGCAACGGATGTAAACGGTTTTGTCCTCGGCGGAAGGTCCGTCGGCCCTTGGCTCACGGCTTTTGCTTACGGCACTTCTTATTTCTCTGCCGTTATTTTTATCGGCTATGCAGGGCAGTTCGGCTGGAAGTTCGGTATTGCTTCAACCTGGATCGGCATAGGCAATGCGATTCTCGGTTCGCTTCTTGCGTGGGTCGTTCTCGGCAGGCGCACAAGGCTGCTTTCGCAATACTTAAACACTGCGACAATGCCTGAATTTTTCGGCAAAAGATACGGCAGCCGTGCGCTTAAGGTAGGAGCTTCTGCAATTGTGTTTGTGTTTTTAATCCCTTATACTGCTTCGCTCTACAACGGTCTTTCAAGGCTGTTCGGCATGGCGTTTAATATCGATTATTCCGTTTGCGTTATTGTTATGGCGGTGTTGACGGGCATCTATGTTGTTGCCGGTGGATATATGGCAACGGCGATAAACGATTTCATTCAGGGTATCGTTATGCTTTTCGGTATCGTTGCGGTTGTGCTGGCGGTTCTTTCTCAGAACGGCGGATTTATTTCGTCGCTTGAAGGTCTGGCAAAGGTTCCGGCGGAGGTTCCGGGGGTTTACAATTCATTCTTCGGCCCCGATCCGCTTAACCTCTTATTCGTTGTAATCCTTACTTCTCTCGGAACATGGGGTCTTCCTCAGATGGTTCAGAAGTTCTATGCAATTAAAAGCGAAAAATCCATAAACAAGGGTACGGTTATTTCAACGCTCTTTGCTTTGATTGTTGCCGGCGGATGCTACTTCCTCGGCGGTTTCGGAAGGCTCTTTTCGGACAAGCTCGATGTTATTGACGGCATTCCGAAGGGCGGCTATGATTCCATAATTCCGATTATGATTTCAAGGCTGCCGGAGATACTTATCGGTATCGTGGTTATTCTGGTGCTTTCGGCATCGATGTCAACGCTTTCTTCGCTCGTGCTTGCTTCAAGCTCCACGCTTGCGCTCGACTTCATAAACGGCACTGTCGTAAAGGAAATGAGCGAAAAGGCGCTTGTGCGTGTTATGCGTATTTTCATCGTGGTGTTTATCGCGATTTCGGCTGCTATCGCAATTATTCAGTACAACAGCAGCGTTACATTTATTGCCGATTTGATGGGTATTTCGTGGGGTGCGCTTGCGGGTTCTTTTCTTGCGCCGTTCCTCTACGGTCTTTACTGGAGGAAAACCACAAAAGCGGCTTGCTGGGTGAGCTTTGTTTTCGGCTCGGGAATCATGATTCTCAATATGCTTGCAAGAAGCAGTTTTCCGCTGTTTTTGCAGTCGCCGATTAACTGCGGCGTTATCGCTATGCTCGGTGGTCTGGTGATTGTTCCGGCTGTGAGCCTGTTCACCAAAAAGCCTGTTTTCAAAGAAGATATTTTTGCTTGCTATGAGAAATCCGTTACCGTTCATGCTAAGGATTCTCTCGGCAACTGACACACAGAAAGGGAATGAAATTCGATGGTTATTACAGAATTGCTTGAAAGAAACGCAAAACTCTACGGCGATGAGGTCAGCCTGGTTGAAATCAACCCGTCGGAGCAGCGCGACAATGCCGTTACATGGCGTGATTATGAGCTTATAGAGTCAAGCCCGGCAGGTATTTACCGCAGGGAAATGACCTGGAAGGAATTTGATGTAAAAGCAAACCGCTTTGCAAATCTTCTTCTGACAAGGGGTATCAAAAAGGGCGACAAGGTTGCCATTTTGCTCATGAACTGCCTTGAGTGGCTGCCGATTTATTTCGGTATACTTAAAACCGGTGCGCTGGCAGTTCCAATGAACTACAGGTATTCTTCGGACGAGATTAAATACTGCCTTGAACTCGCAGAGTGCGATGTGCTTATTTTCGGACCGGAATTTACCGAGCGTGTAGAAGCGGTTTACGCTTCATGCGGTAAGGTTAAGAACATTTTCTTTGTCGGAAGCGAATGTCCCGATTTTGCCGACAGCTACGACAGGCTCACAAATTACTGTTCCTCCGTTGTTCCGCCGATTCATCTCACGGAGGACGATAATGCGGCAATTTATTTTTCGTCCGGCACAACGGGTTTCCCGAAGGCAATTCTGCATGCTCACAGGGCGCTTATTTCGTCATGCAGAACGGAACAGAATCACCACGGGCAGACCAGAAACGATGTTTTTCTCTGCATACCTCCGCTTTATCACACAGGCGCAAAAATGCACTGGTTCGGAAGTCTTATTTCCGCAAGCAAAGCGGTGCTTTTGAGGGGCGTTAAGCCGAAGTGGATTTTCAAAGCGATTTCGGAGGAAAAGGCAACGATTGTATGGCTGCTTGTTCCGTGGGTTCAGGATATTCTCGATTCTATCGACCGCGGCGAGCTTAACCCCGACGATTACAGACTCGGGCAGTGGAGGCTTATGCACATCGGTGCGCAGCCTGTTCCGCCGAGCCTTATCAAGCGCTGGAAAAAGCATTTTCCGAATCATCAGTATGACACAAACTACGGTCTGAGCGAATCTATCGGCCCCGGCTGCGTTCATCTAGGCGTTGAGAATATCGATAAGGTCGGCGCTATCGGAAAAGCCGGCTATCTCTGGGAAACGGATATCGTTGACGATAAGGGCAATTCTGTACCTCAGGGCGAGGTCGGGGAGCTTATCGTAAAAGGTCCCGGAGTTATGAAGTGCTACTATAATAATGAAGAAGCTACGCTTGAATCCATAAAGGGCGGCTGGCTTTACACCGGTGACATGGCAAGAGCGGACGAGGACGGTTTCATCTATCTTGTTGACAGAAAGAAAGATGTTATCATAACCGGCGGTGAAAACCTCTATCCGGTTCAGATTGAAAACTTCATCAGGGCGCACGAAGCTGTTAAGGATGTTGCGGTTATAGGTCTGCCTGATGATCGTCTGGGCGAAATCGCCGCCGCAATTATCGAGGTTAAGGAAGGCGCATCCTGCACCGAAGAGGATATTATGGAATTCTGCAAGGAAATGCCGAGGTATAAAAGACCGAGAAAAATTATTTTTGCGGATGTTCCGAGAAACCCCACCGGAAAAATCGAAAAACCGAGACTCCGCGAAATATATTGCGGAGAAAGGCTTGTTGAAGCGCAGACTACTAAATAATCAGAAAACAAAATTGAGGACAGCAAAAGCCGTCCTCAATTTTGTTTTCTTACGATTGCATACTCATCGTCTGCCTTAAAATACGGGCACTCAAACTTTCTGCCCGAAAGAAATCTCATCATTTCGTCCTCGTCAAGGTTAACAAGGCAGACATAACATTCCCAGTCATCGTCAAACTTATAATATGCGCACATTTCACATGTATTCACTTGTTCTCACCTCTTTATATATTTTAACATATTTTTGTGAAAAATGCAAGGAATAATGTGCTCTCCTTATTTCGTATCTGCCGGCGAAACCTGTCGGCGGGTACAGATTTTTTATAAAAAAGCGCACAAACAAATTAAAATATATTTTATGGAGGAGAACGATATGTTCAAAAAACTTACAGTACTTTTCACGGTGCTTACAATTGTAACCATGCTATTGGTACCAATAGCATATGCCGACGCTACACCGCAGGATTTTGTGTATCTCGACATGTCCGAGAACAAAACCTGGTATACCGGCGACGATGCAACAGATGTTGCGCTCAAAGTATACGGTGTTAAGGTTGACGGCACAAGGGTTGATATCAGTGATGATATCGCAGCACCCGTATCTGACAATGAAGCAGTATTCTATTTCAACGGTTGGGCAGTTATAGAAGTAAGACCTTATGCTAGTGATGTTGCATATATCAGTGATGGTATACTGACGGGGTCTCTTGAAACTGAGGATACTTCAAAGACCCTCACAGGTGCAATCGGCGAGGGCGGAAGCGTAACCGTTAACGGTGAAGCTTTTGTAGACGGTGCAACGGTTAAGCTTGAAGAAGGTGACGATATCAACATTGCCGTTACCCCGAACACAGGTTATGAAGTTGACGAAGTTAAGCTTGGCGAAACTGTACTTACACTTAACGCAAGCGGAGCAGCAACAGCTACAATGCCCGGAGAAGATGTAACACTTACCGTTACATTCAAGGCAAAAACCGTTACCGCACCTACTATTATAACGGACACTTCAAACAACTATTTCAAAACCGTTGACGGAAAGCCCACAGCTTTCGTATATGCAAAAATCGGTGATTATTATGACCCGTCACTGAACGGCGGTTACGGCATGAAGCTTTGGGTTGACGGCAACGCAATCACCGTCGATAATACATATGTTTTCAAGCCTTATGTCGGCGAAACCGAAGGCGATGAAATTAAAGTATCGTTTACAGAATAATAATTAAACATTAAGCTATACGAACCGCCCGTGACCCGTGCGGTTCGCTTTTATATGTTCGGTTTTTTGCAGTCGCTTTTCAATGATGAGAACCCGATAGTTAAGAATTAAACTTAGTTAAATTTGCTTTATGCGGTGTGTGTATTTTAATTCCATCTCCACTTTTTTATATTGCAAATATGTTTTTTGTGAAAAATGTAAGAAACCTTATGATTATATTGACGCATTTCTATAGCTTGATTGACTTCTTCGACAAAAAATATTGACTTTCTTGCAAAAATTTATACAATATTATTATACAGCAGATTTGTTTTTGTTATTTGGATATTTTCAGTTCGCAGCAAATTACTTATTACATATGATACAGAAATCAGATAAATAAAAAAACATGAAAAAACTTTTAACAAAGGTTATAACAGACTTTGTCTGAAAAAAAGGAGGAATTTAAAATGAAAAGAAAGTTATCACTACTGTTGGTTATGGTCATGCTGCTGAGCAACATTCATCTTCCGCCCGGTGCTGCGGCGGAAATTTCTGAAATCAGCATTGCCGAGAACCAATGCTTTTACGCCGGTGAAGACAGGCTGCCGCAATCGCTTACGGTCAAAGGGCTTGTATCGGACGGAAGTGAAATCTTGCTTACAAATAATCCTGATGTTTCATATGAGAGCTCTGACGAAACAGTATTCAGATTTGACGGCAACAAATTATTTTCAACAGGCAAAAACGGAAAAGCGGTAATTACCGCCGAATATGCCGGGAAAACCGCAAAGGTGCTTATGACAAGGCAAGATGCGAAAACATCGGAAAATGAGCTGATTGCGCCGGATGTTAATGTGAGCGGTTGGAACAATGCTGCCTATATTGTAAGCGGTACAGCGGGAACGGCTGAGGGAGGTCACTTTGACGGAGATGCTTTGAGCAATTGGCAGAACAATTGGTCAGTTCGATTGATGAGAAAATCTTGGGCTAAAGATAACGATCCTGCAAATGCCGGCGATTCAATTGATTTAAAATGGTGGGACAGCGGTTACCGTTCGTTTGGCGGATGGTTTTATGATGACGGGGACCCGGCTCATAAGCAAGGCTTTTCATGGGTAGTCTTTTCAGATTCGGAGCTATATCATGAAAGCAAAAACTTTGCAGAGGATTATGGGTATGATCAATTTAAAGAAAAGTGGGCAGGTAAGAAGTCATGGAAGGCAGTACACGCACCGACTATGCGAGGAGACGGTGATTCGTATGTAAACGGCTCGCCATATGGCGGAACCGCTAAGATAAAATCAAGAAGCAAGGGCTGGCATCAGTTCGTTATGTCGCTCGAAAAGAATGGAAATGCCGAATACGGATGGTCGGTTTATTCGTATCTTGACGGCAGCCTTATAGGCAGAAAGGATATTGTTCCCGAAGAAGGCGAGCTTCCGTCCGGAATTACCGACTGCAATTCCTGGGCGGCAATCGAGATAAGGCCGGAATACCAAGAGGGGTATAAGAATTACATGGATGACATGATTCTTATGGGGTCGCTTAAAAGCAGTGATGACCATTTGGCGCCGAGAGTTTTGAGTCTTTCAATAAGCGGTGATCCGACTGCCGGCCGTAAATTGACTGCAGATACTTTTATTGTTGATCCTGAAAATGATGAACTTGATTCGCCGGAATACAAGTGGCAGTCATCGGAAGACGGTCAAACATGGTCTGATGTACCGGACGGCACCGGAAAATCGTATATACTTAAAGCGGAGGACGCCAATAAGCTGTTCAGGGTGGCAGTTACTCCGAAAAGCACCGCTGAACCTAAAATCGGTTCGGAAAAGATTTCAGAAACAGTCACCATTGCACAAAGCGAAAAACCGCTCTCGCAGGAAGCGTATTATGTTGCTTTATACGGTGATGACAGCAATTCCGGCACAATCAATGCGCCGTTTGCAACCGTTGAAAAAGCAAGAGATGTTATTTCCGAACTTTCAATACCCGAGGGCGGTGTGACGGTATATATCCGAGGCGGAGCATATCAGATTACAAAGACAATCGAATTCAAGGCGAAGAACTCCGGTACGGCGGAAAGCCCGATTAAATACGAGGCATATAACGGCGAAAAGGTTGAATTTGTGGGCGGAAAAACTCTTGATACCTCAAAAATCGAAAAGGTTAAGGATGAGACGCTTCTTTCAAGGCTTATTGAAGATAATGCGAAAGACAATCTTTATATGCTTAACCTTGCCGAACAGGGCATAACGGTATCTCCCATCAGCTCTTACGGCTCTGGTTTAGCGGAGTACAATCCCACAGAATTCTATATGAACGGTATGCTTCTTACGAATGCACGCTGGCCCAACAATGACCAAAGTAAAAATCTTATTCAGGTTGAGCCTGTAACGGGCGTGGCTGCGACCGGTTATAACGATGTCGACCAGAAATACATGTATACCTTCGCGAATGCGGGAAATCGTCCATCCGGGTGGACGATTAAACCCGGAAATTCTTATATGGCAGGTGCTGTTGTGTATTTTTGGGCGGATTCAAGCTATACAATAGACACATTTGATCCTGATACCAAAGTGCTGACAACAGTCAACAAGTGCAATATTTCAGCAGTTCCGGGTGCGGGTTGGGGACAGCAATACAGGGTTTATTTCGGCAATATTTTCGAGGAAATCGACAAACCCGGAGAAATGTACATCGACCGCGAAACCGGAATAATGTACTTCTATCCGATTGGCGATATTAACGGCGCGGATTTTGTTGTTTCGACACTTAATGAAAGTATGATCAATTTTGACGGGGCATCAAATATTACATTTGACGGCATTAACTTTAAGAATACCCGTATAACTCCCGTGAATATAGTTGATTCTGATAATATCCGTATTGAAAATGCAGAAATATCCGGCTCTTCCCAGCGCGGCGTCAAAATGTCAAATACAAAGAATTCTGTAATCGCCGGCTGCCATTTTTACAATATCTCCAGTTCTGCGATTTATATGTCGGGAGGCGACAGAGCAAATATCGTACATAATAACAATGTTATTGAAAATTCTTACTTCCACAGCACGAATTTAAGACCGGGTGACCGCTTTGCTGTCACAATTCATGATGCGGTCGGAGAAACGGTGCGTCACAATGAGTTTGACGATCTTCCGCATGGCGCTATTGATGTACGCGACTCAAACGATATTACCATTGAGTACAACAGTATTTCTAATGCACTGTATTTTGACTCGGATATGGGGTCAATTTATTGGGGAAGGGACAACACGGTTCTCGGAATGGTGGTAAGATACAACTACTTTTCAAACTTCCTTACCGACTGCTGGGCTGTTGCGGACGGTTATGTTGACGGCGTATTCTGGGATGATGGGTCTGCAGGACCGCAACTTTACGGAAATGTGTTCTATAATGCCGGAAGAACAATGTCATCCCTTCGTGCTAACGGTGCTGAAGTATCAAATGTTTACAACAATATTGTAATTGATGACAAAAATCTTACCGAATACGCAGGATATTTATATGGTTGGGGTACACGCAATTATTCTTACATCGATAACGGGCAGAAAAAAACCGTAAAATCGGATATTCCGATGACCAATTGGCTTTACCTTATGGATATGCGCGACCTTATGGGAACCACCGAAGGCAGCACCAATCCAAAGGAGGGGAACTGTAATCTTTGGGATGACAACAGAAAAAAACTTCTTTGGAGCGAAAGGTGGGCTGAATATTACGGAGAAACCATGTGGGCACGCACGCTGGAGCTTTATTCAAAGGAACTTTATGACGGTGCAAAGCAGTTCTATGATGCACGTGATGAATACGGATTGCTTAAATTCCTCAACGAAAATGTTCCGGCAGGAATTAACAACAGAGTTCATGACAATGCGTTTTTCGGCTCGACAGCAATAACAAACGAAAACCGCGGAACAACAGGTACCAACAACTATACTCAGCAAAATATTTCTGCCGCCAAATCAATGTTTGCAGATTACGGAAAGGATTTCACCCTCACCGCGCAGGGACTTAATGCCATAAGAGCAGCAGCTCCGGAATTTCAGAATATTCCGTTTGATAAAATCGGCAGAACTTCAACAATCGGCGGTCATAAACCGTCGGTAACTATTGAATCCGAAATCGTTTACGGCACGCCTGTTCCGGGTAATACTATTACTGCTGCATACGATTTTTCTGACGATGATAATGATGCGGAGGGGCTTTCACAGATTTACTGGTATGTTTCGGATACTGAGCAAGGCGAGTATAAAATAATTGAAAATCAGGAAGGTAAAAGCTTTGAACTTACTGACGCATATGCAGACCATTATGTTAAGTACAAGGTTATTCCTTTCGACCGCAATATGCTGAGAGGTGAAACGGTTGAAAGCAAGGCTTTCAAAATCAGAAGCAGCATAACGGCAGACGATATTGTTTCAATCGACATTACGCAAAATGAGTCATTCTATGTCGGCGAAGACAGAACCTCGGCTCCGCTTACTGTTACAGGCATACTGAAAGACGGCATAAAAGCTGATATTACAGGGCTTGACGGAATACAGTATTCAAGCTCTGATGCAACGGTGTTCAAGTTTGAAAACGATAGTTTGTTATCAACCGGTAAAACAGGTAAAGCGGTTGTTTCCGCCACTCTCGGAAATCTTGAAACAGCAAAAATGCTTATGGTAAGATGCGATTCCGTAACAGAAAAGGGTAAAACGACGGATATACTTAATATCGAAAATCCTTATGTTGTAAGCGGTATTCCCGGTACTGCCGAAGGAGGACATTTTGACGGAACTTCTTTGAACACGCTTAAAGATCCGTATCAGTATAAGGTTCGTGTATGCTCTATATCAAGAACTAACAACAACGAAAGATGGTTCACTGACGGTTATCGTTTTGCGGCAGGCTGGTTCTACGATGATTTGGTATCAAATGTAGGATTTTCAACCGTTAAATTAACTGATAGCATCTATCTTCATGATAACTTTGAAAATGACTACGTCTATGGAAACTTTGCCGCTGTATGGAAAGGCAAAAAAAGCTGGCAGATTGACGGCAGTATAAAAGCAAGTGCTGAAAATGACTACTATATGACGAATCCGGACACTTACGGAATACTAAATAACTCGTGGGCATTTAAAAAGAGAAGCAAAGGCTGGCATCAGGTTGCGGTTTCTCTCGAACAAAATAAAAATGCCGCTTATGGATGGACATTATATACTTATTTTGACGGAGAACTTGTCGGTGAAAAAGATATTGTTCCGACAGAAGATTTGCCAAATGTTGACTGGACTTTTGAACTCCGTGCAAATTATGCTGCTCCTTCAAGTTATTACGATGATTTTATAATGGCAGGAACTATCGATTAACTGCAATCAAACCGAACAGACCGCCCTTAAACGGACGGTCTGTTCGGCTTTTTCAATGCGGTTTTCCGGTAGAAGATATATGACATTGCAGTTGCGATTATCCAGCCCGCCGGCCAGGACGACCATATTCCGACAGAGCCGAACGGTTTTGAAAGAACATATGCAAGCACGATTCTCAGTATGAGGTCTGTAAAGGTGGACGCCATGAACATTTCCATTCTGCCCATTCCGCGCAGTATTCCGTCGGACACAAACTTGAACGCAATCACGATATAAAAAGGTGAAACTATTCTGAGAAATATCTTCCCTGTGGCAAGTGCCGATGCGGTGGGGGAGTCGATGAACAGTTTTATCAGCCCTCCGCATGCAAAAAAGTACAGCGCCACTATCGGCAGCAGCAGACACAGTATTATTTTAACGCCGGCACGGAAACCTTTTATGATTCGGTCGTATTTATCGGCGCCGAGGTTCTGTGCGGAATAGTTGGATATTCCGTTTCCGATTGTGAGAAGTGCGGTGGTGACAAGGTTATTAAGCTTTACCGCCGCCGAATATCCGGCAATCACGCCTGAACCGAATGTATTTATTATGCTTTGCAAAACGATATTTCCAACCGATATAAAGCTTTGCTGCAATATGCTCGGAACCGAAATTTTTCCCATCTTTAAAAGCAGCCGCCACGAAAAAACATCGGGTTTTTCAGCCGTTTTAATCCCGAAAAGCCGTTTGATAACAACAAAAACCGCCAGTATACAGCTTATTCCCTGGCATATGAATGTCGCCCATGCTACGCCGTCAACGCCCATTCCGAGGGCGGTTACAAAAAATATATCCGCCGCTATATTGGCAGTCGAGGACGCCGCAAGAAAAACAAACGGCGTTTTTGAATCGCCGAGCGCAGAGAAAATTCCCGTTGAAACATTATAGAAAAACACGAACGGCAGACCGTATATGTATATATCGAGATACAGCTTTGAATCGGCAAATATGCTTTTTGGTGTATGAATTATTTCGAGCATATTTCCGCAGAAAAGCACGCCGAAAATCATCAGCGCTGCGCATACCGCCGCACATGAAATAAGAGTGGTATACACTGCGGTTTTAAGTTCTCTGAAGTTCCTTGCGCCGAAAAGCTGCGACACAATAACCGAGCACCCTATATTGCACCCGAACGCTATTGCGATAAATATAAGTGTTATCTCATAGCTGTTGCCGACTGCCGCCAGCGCCTTTTCGCCTATGAATTTCCCGGCAACAAAGCTGTCGGCTATATTATAAAGCTGCTGGAATATTATGCTTCCGAAAAGCGGCAGGCAAAACCGCCACAGCACTTTTTCGGGTTTCCCGACTGTTAAGTCCACATTCATATTTTTATATCCCCCAAAAATTCTTGACATAATTATCTTCTTATATTATAATAAAAATATCGTTATATGTAAAATGTATATTCTATATTAAAATTATATATTTTTTATATGGAGGCAAAATGAATATTCCTTACGATTACTATAAAACCTTCTATTATGTTGCGCTGTACCGCAGCTTTACGAAAGCGGCGGAAATTATGCTCGCCAATCAGCCCAATGTCACACGAACAATTAAAAATCTGGAAACCCTTCTCGGGTGCCGTCTTTTGGTACGCTCCAACAGAAGCGTTTCGCTGACGCCCGAGGGCGAAAAGCTTTTCAATCATGTGCGCGTTGCGGTGCAACAGTTCAATGACGGCGAAAATGAAATCGAATCGGAGCGCAGCCTTAATTCAGGAACGGTTAAAATCGGGGCGGGGGACACAACGCTTCACGGCATACTTCTGCCGGTTCTTAACGGATTCAGGAAGAAATATCCGAATGTTAAAATTCAGCTTACGAACAAATCCACGCAGAAAAATCTCAAAGCCGTAAAAAACAGCATTGTCGACTTCGCATTTGTAACCACGCCCACCGGGAGTCTTGAAGGGCTGATTGCTTACCGGCTTCAGAATTACAGGGAGGTTCCGATTGCGGGAGCGGAGTTTTTGAATCTTAAAGACAAGGTTCTTTCTTTTGAGGAACTTGGAGCGCTGCCGCTCATTTCGCTCGGCCGTGAAAGTAAAACATATGAGTTTCACAGCCACTTTTTCATGAAACGGGGCATTAACTATGTTGCCGATACAGAGGCTGCGACTATCGACCAGCTTGTGCCGCTTGTCAAAAATAATCTCGGGATTGCCTTTGTGCCAGAATTTATCGCAAAGGACGCAATCGACGGGCGCACGGTATTTGAAATTCCGCTTAAAGAGCCGCTGCCGGAGCGGTGTATGTGTATGATTCAGCGGAATGATGATTCTTTGAGCATCGCAGCAAAAAGATTTAAGGAAATCGTGACCGGTGCGGCTGCGCCGTCGAAATGATTCTGCGCAATATTTTGCGGTATTCATCAAGAATATTTTCGTCCGGAATATCGAAGCTTCGAGGAATATCCGTTCCCAATGCGGCGTATTTTGTTTCGCCGAGCCGATGATATGGCAGAATTTCAGCAGATTCGGGAGTGAAGCTTTGCAGAAAATCGGTTATTTTCGCAAATTCCGCATGGCTGTCATTGAAGCCGCATATGAGCGGCAAGCGGACGATAACGCGGCAGCCGTGCGATAACAGTTTTTTGTAATTTTCAAGTATAAGCGCATTGCCGCAGCCGGTGAAATTACGATGAAGTGATGAGGTTATGCATTTTATATCGTAAAGAAACATATCGGTATGCGGCATAACCTTTTCAAAGCTTTCCCACGGAACGTTGCCAGCTGTATCAACGGCGGTGCTGATTTTTTCGTATTTGCATTTTTTTAGCAAAGCTGCGGTGAAATCCGGCTGTAGCATACATTCGCCGCCGGAAATCGTCACGCCTCCACCTGTCGCTTCGTAAAAAATGCGGTCTTTTTTTATTGTTTCGGCAAGAGCTTCGGTATCGGACGAAAATCCGCATATTACAGCCGCTCCGCTTGGGCATACTTCGGTGCAGCGGCCGCATATGTCGCAATTTTCAGCGTTGAATACGGGTTTGCCTGTCTTTTCATCTGCGGCAAGGCAGCCGTTTTGGCATGCCGCAATGCAGGCGCCGCAATCGCTGCACTTATGTTCATACCACATTCTTTGCTGCGCGCTTTCTTGGCTTTCGGGATTATGACACCATTTGCAGCGAAGGTTGCAGCCTTTTACAAACACAACGGTTCGTATTCCCGGGCCGTCAACGCATGAGCCGCGGCGCACGTCAAACAGCATTGCCATGTTTCTGCCCCCTTATTTCAGCTGGTTACGGTTGATAAATTCGTCCTGCCATTTTTTATTCATCGAAGTGAATTTTGCCGAAAAACCGCACACTCTTACTATGAGATTTTCCTTTCCCTCGGGATTGAGCTGCGCTTCTATAAGCTCCTTTCGGGTTACGCGGTTCAGGTGAACGCATTGAAGCCCCGATTTGCCTATGGCATAAATAAGGCTGCACATAAGCTCGGGCGTCATTTCTGCGCTTGAAAGAACAAGATTGTCTATACTGTTAACAACTCTGTCAAGCCCGATTGCCGCCGCGCCGTTTACCGCCTCGGTTACGGAGGATACGGTTCTGTTGCGCGCAGGACCTATCCCGTGGGAAAACATATCTCCGTCGTGCCTTCCGTCCGGCGTTGCCGCGGAAACTTCGCCCCATTTCAAAAATTCAACGTAAACAAGGTATGCAGCATCGAAATTATCTCCCGTTACGGTCTTGTATCTTACCGCTATATCGCAAAGGTCATTGTTAAGCTTCCGGCAAAAATCTTCCGAAGCCTTACTTCCGTCGCAGAAATACGGCGAGTGCAGACATTCGCTGCGGATATTTTCAAATCCGCGCCAGTTATTTCTTAATGCATTTATCATTTCGGGAAGCGTTAATCTTTTTCTGTCAAAAACAGTGTGCTTTATCGCCATGAGTGAATCGGCAAGGTTTGCAAAACCTACATAATATATCGAGCCCGGCGCATATTTCGCGCCGCCGTTATGAATATCGCGCAGTCGGCGGAGCGGCTCTTCCATACAGGCGGAATACATGGGCAACGGGTCTGCTTTGCTGAAAAGCCTAAGCCCCTTGTTATTATCTTCGGTTTTGATTTTTACAAGCTTATCAATATTCGAAAGTATGGTACGGTACACGCTCTCAAATTCCTCATCGCCGCGCAAAACCGCTGCGGATATTCCGTAATCCGAAAACGAGTGCCCGGTTAAATCCTTGCAGTCGCCGCGGAATGCCCATTCCATCGGTCTTATCAGATTGAGATACTCACCGCCCGGGCGGTGTTCGGCACCGTCGACAAACACATCCCAGCACCCGGAAACTATATATTTTCGCGCATCGGAGAGAGTTTTGCCGCTTTTAACAAGCGACTTTATTATTGCGTCATCATTTGCAAGCAAGTAATTTGAGCGGCCGCCGCAGATATCCTCGGATATTTTTTCCAGATACCACCGCGGACTTGCGGAAGAATAGCGGCACTGGAATTTCGGGTAAATGCAATTGAGATTTTTGTAAGCCTCCAAAAACAGCGCCGTAACCTCGTTTGCAAGCGGCTTGCCGTCATCACCGCAGCCGCCGAGCTCAAGCGTACATTCAAGCTCGTGCTCGCCTCCGCCGTGAAACTCCTTGTTTCTGTCGTGACGGCAGTCCCATATCAACAGGAATTTGCATATCAAATCATACGCTTCATCTCGCGTTAGGGTACCGCTTGCGATATCGTTTTGATAAAGCTTGCTGAGATATTTGTCGGGTCTTCCGAGAGAGCTGATTCCGACCCCTTCAAGCGAAGCTGCGGTTTCTCTCAAAAAGGCGATGGTGCCTAACCCCTCATAGAATGTGGTCGGCTTTTCCCACGGAACCCGTTTCGCTGTATCCGCTATCATTTCAAGCGCTTTTGCTTCATCTTCGTTTTGCGCGGAAGCAAGCATGTTTTCGGCTTTTTCCGAAAACTTTCCGGCAATAAGCTTCAATGCTTCAAGCCCTGCAAGGGCGCTTTCGGTAAAGGATTTTTCGGTATCGGTCAATGCCTGCGCCGCCGCAGCCTTTGCTTCTTCATAAATCCCGGAAAGTCCCTTCGCAAAAATGTTTTCATAAGGAAAACCGTAATGCATAAGCTCGATTCTCGGACCGCATATGCAATATAAAGCCGAGCGCTTGCGCAGCTCGTATTTCTTATAGTCATCGGAATTCCCGTCGGTCAGAATATCCATATTTTTTTCGCATGTCCAGCCGCCGGGGTGTCTGCCCCTGGCATAGGCTGTTCCGTCCGAAAATGACTGCTTGGTTGCCATTTCAAAATAAAACGGAATTTCCGTGAATATCACCGGCTCAAAGCCTTCGGAAATTGCCTTATACTGAAGCGCCTTAAGTTGATATCCGTCATCGCTTTTGCGCGCCGGATAGCTGCTGTCAAGATAATCCAAAATTTCAAATCCTTTATACGGCGTGCCTTTAACGCTTTCGGGCGTTGCGTTTTCTTTGGTGAATCTGCTGTAAAATTCCCGAAGCGTTTTTTCGATTTCACTGTACGTCATTGTTTTCACCCTCCTGCGGTATTTTTTATCATTCTACCACATTATCGGCTCAGGTTCAATTGACAATTGTGAAAAGTTGGACAAAACAGAAATCTATTTTTTCGCTGTTTCCGTGATGAATGCACGGTATTTGCCGGGTGGAATTCCGACTTTTCTGCTAAAAAGCCTGTTAAAATAGCTTTCATCATCAAAACCGAGAATATGTGCGATTTCGGAAACGGTATATGTTCCGCTTTCCAAATGGCTTTTTGCGGCATCGAGTTTTAGATTGTTTATATATTCCAAGGGAGTTTGCCCCGTCGCAGCTTTGAATATATCATTAAAACGGCGTGTGCTTTTGCCCGACAGTGCGGCAAGCTCTGCTATATTGATTTTTTCGTTAAAATGAGAGTTGATATATGCAATTGCGTCGGCTGCGGCTGTGCGCGTACCCGAGGATATGTATTTTGCGGACATTTTTTCCTCCGTCCGCGCCGCGCATGAGAGCGCAGCGTACATTTTTTCGTACAATTCGTAATCCGCAGCTCCGCCGGAATGCTTCCACAGGTCGTATGCCCCGAGAAAAATCTTCTCGATATCGCCGCCTGTCTTTACGGCTGAAAATTCGGTCGGCACGGCGCTGTCGTCAAATGCCGTAAAATGAAACGACACCGATATGCCGGGAGCTTCGGTTATTACGCGGTAATTGCTGTTTTTATTGATGAAAAGCACGGTGCCTGCCTCGGCGGTAAGCACGGCTTTTCCGAACCGGTGAGTATACTTGCCGGATAACTGTATGCCGAATATATGCGTATTGCGCGGACGTGAAGAAAAGCTCGGCTTTTCCGTGCGGTATTTATTGACAGTCCTTATTTCGTTGACCTTTATTTGCGGCATATGCGGAGCTCCTTATATATCATATTTTATTTTTCTGTAAGCGGATGGTGTGCAGCCGTTCAGGCGCCTGAAAACACGGTTGAAATACGAAACCGAAGAAAATCCGACGCTTTCCGAAATTTCGGATATTGTATTTTCGCCGGCGGCAATCAGCTTTTCGGCGCAGCAAATGCGGATAAAATTAAGGTATTCGGTAAATGTGGAATTTGTTGCCGCTTTGAATGTTCTGCAAAAATAGTTCGGATTTAAGTTTGCGGCGGCGCTCAGCTCGCGAAGCGTTATTTCGTTTCTGAAATTTTCGTCGAGATACTTAAGCGCCGGAAGTATTTTTGAAAGAGCCTTTGCGGAGCGGCCGCTCAATTCGTCCGCTATTATGCCGCGGCGGTAAAGAAAGGCGATTATCCTCAAAAGTTCTGCGTTTATGTACAAGCCGTAAGCCTTTTTGCGCTCTTTCTGCTCCTCGAGTATCCGCAAAAGGCATTGCTCAAGCTCCGACCTTGAAGAATCCGCGCCGGAAAAATGATGCATACGGCACAAGGACGAGCTTATAAATCTCCCGAAATATTTACCCATATCGTTTGTCGGGGTCTGAATCGCCTTTGACAAATCAAACTGAAACAGCGCGCAGTTTGAATACGGCACATTCTTGTAGGTTTCATGCGGCACGCAGCTGTTTATAAAAACAATTTCACCTTTTTTCGCCGTGATTTCGGTATCCTCATTCATTACGCTTATGCTTCCGTTTTCAACATAAATAATTTCCGCATAATTATGAAAGTGCATTGCCGCACTTTTGCCGGTTTTTGACGTCGCTTCGATTATTCTGACCATTGCGCCGACGCCGGGAATATTCGAGATTATGTTTTCTGAAATCATTTTTATCACCAAAAGTCAATATTGTTCAATAAAAAGTTAAAATATAAGTTGAAAAAGGCTTATTTATCTGCTATATTTAGTATATCACAAAAGCTTTTGAATTTCAAGACAAAATTAAGAAAGGATAAAATTATGCATAAAATCAACGTTTTCGTCTGGAATGAATTTATTCACGAAAAGAAAGAAGAAATAGCGGCGGTTTACCCGAACGGCATACACGGCGCTATTGCTGAAATGCTCGGGAAAAGCGGTGAATTTAACATTGAAACCGCAACTCTCGATATGCCGCAATGCGGACTTGGGGAGGAGGTTTTGAACCGCACCGATGTGCTTATATGGTGGGGACACATCGCGCACGACAAGGTGCCGGACGAAATTGCCGACAGGGTTTGCAGGAGAGTGCTTGACGGAATGGGACTTATTGTTCTTCATTCGGGTCACCTTTCAAAGCCGTTTGTTAAGCTTATGGGCACATGCTGCCGCAGCAAATGGCGCGAAAATGACGAAAAGGAGAGAATTTGGGTTATAGAGCCGGCTCACCCGATTGCGTCGGGGCTTCCGGAATACATAGAGCTGCCGAAAGAGGAAACCTACGGCGAACGTTTTGAAATTCCCACGCCCGACGAGCTTGTGTTTATAAGCTGGTTTTCCGGAGGAGAGGTGTTCCGCAGCGGCTGCTGCTACAAGCGGGGGCTGGGCAAGATTTTTTACTTCCGTCCAGGGCACGAGGAATATCCTACATATTATAGGAAGGATATAACGCAGATTCTGAAAAACGCGGTCGAGTGGGCTAAGCCTTCGCACGGGCCTAAGCCGACCCTCGGGCATTTTGAAGCTATAGAAAATGTTCCGGACAAGTTTGAGGGGTGCGACGAAAGCGTAAGAAACCACAGTAATCTATATAAATAGGAGGAAGCCGAAATGGTTCGTATAGGTATTATAGGCGTCGGCGGAATCGCCAACAATGTTCATATCCCGGAAATTATTGCGTCAAACGGAGGCGTGCTATCCGCAATATGCGATATCGACAGTGCGGCGCTTGACAAAACAGGGGATAAATATAACATTCCCGAAAACCGCAGGTTTGAAGATTACATGGATTTAATCAATTGCCCGGAGGTTGACGCGGTTGAAATCTGCACTCCGAATTACCTCCATGTCAAAATGGCTTCGGCCGCCGCCGCTGCCGGCAAGCCGATTAATGTGGAAAAACCGCTCTCGATTAACTTTGAGGAGGCTTCGCGCCTTGGCGATATTCTTAAAAACCGCAATGTGCCGAACATGATGTGCTTTTCTTACAGGTTCAAGCCGGCGGTAAGATATGCGAAGAAAATTCTTGAAAAAGGGCTTATCGGCGATATTCTGAGCGTCAATGTTGAATATCTCAAATCGAGCGCTTTTATGAAGGAAAGGCGCCTCGACTGGCGCTTTGTAAAAAAATTTGCCGGCACGGGCGTTATCGGCGACCTTGGAGTTCACCTTATCGATATGGCGCAGTTTCTTATCGGCGGCATGACATCGGTTACCGCAAATGCCGGAATCGTCGTTAAGCAGCGCAAAAGGCTTGATTCGGAGGAGCTTGCGGATGTAGAAACGGAAGATTTCTGCAATTTTATGGCTGATTTTAAGTGCGGCGCCAACGGAATGTTTACGGTTACGCGCTGCGCAATCGGGCACGCCAACACGATTAAATATGATATTTACGGAACAAAAGGCGTTATTTCGTTTGATTTGAACAATCCCGATATCCTTAATATTTGCATCGGCGAAATTGACGCGGAATGTTTCGGTATGCACACGGTTAAGGTGCCGAACGAATATAAGATAACGCAGGAGCAGATGTTTGTTGATATGGTCAGCGGCAGGGAATGTGAGTATCTCCCGACGGTCGCCGACGGGCTTTGCTGCCAGAAAATACTTGACGCGCTGCTCGAGTCATCCGAAAAGGTGTGCAGAATATATCTGTAATAAAAAACGGCGGAGGAATTTTCCTCCGCCGTAAATCGGTATTTGCGATAGTTTGTGAAGAGCTGCTTATTGATTGTTGCTGCCCTCAGCGAAGCTGTCTACCTGGTATGTTGTAACCTTGTAGTCACCTTCATCCGTAACCCCAACACGCTGATAACCAACAGCAATGTCTTCACTTAGCTTAAGAGTAACTCTCTCAAGCTCAGGTTTGATGTAAGTTTTCATCTTCAAAACTCCTAACAAATATTTGTTATATATATTATATAGCATTTTAATTCTTTTGTCAAGAGCAATTTGTTAATTTAGTTAAAAAATTATTACCAAAGGTAAATATTGTTACATATTTATTATTTTTCGGAGCAGTGCTTCGATGAATATTCGTCAAAAATCAAATCATCAATATCGCCTTTGACCTCTTTTATTTCGGTTTTTCCGCTTTCGTCCGTTTTTTCCTGCTGCATGTTATCACCTCGTTTCCGACTTAATATTATATGTAATTCCTTTTAAAAACTTTACTTTTTTTATTTATTTTTGCCGATATATCATTAAAATCAATACCATATATAAAAAAATATATAACTTATCGAAAAAATTGTTGATTTTTCGGATAATCTGTGTTATAATTATCTGGTATGGCATTGCCATGTTTATTCTTGTTAAAAAAATGACAATATTGTTTTTAGGAGGTCAGAATATGAGCAACAAACCAGTGATTGCATTCGACGGCACTCCCGAGCAGGAGGCGCAGCTCGATGCGGTTATCGCAAAGTACAAGGATACCAAGGGCGCTCTTATACCGGTGCTTCACGAAGCGCAGGATATTTACGGCTATCTTCCGATTGAGGTTCAGACCATGATTTCGGATAAGCTTGGCGTTCCGCTTGCCGAAATCTACGGCGTTGTTACTTTCTACACGCAGTTCAGCCTTAATCCCAAGGGTGCTTACAAGGTGGCTGTCTGTCTCGGTACCGCCTGCTATGTTAAGGGCTCGGGCGATGTTTTGGACGAAATCAAAATGAAGCTCGGCATCGATGTGGGCGAGTGCACTCCCGACAGGAAGTTTTCTCTCGACGCTACAAGATGTATCGGCGCATGCGGTCTTGCTCCCGTTTTAACCGTGAACGATGAGGTTTACGGCAAGGTCGTGGTTGACGATGTTGACGAAATTTTAGGCAAATATATGTAAACTGATACTTGGAGGTGTGTCGAAATGGTGAAAACTCTGGCAGAATTAAATGCCCTTAAAGAAAAAGCTCTCGGCGAGCTTAAAATCCGTAAAGGTGAAAAACAGTCCGCTTCGGGCAAAAACCATAATATCCTGGTTTGCGGCGGTACGGGATGTACTTCCTCAAAAAGCCCCGAAATTGTTAAGGAATTCAGGGCGCAGCTTGAAAAAGCCGGTCTTGCGGATAAGGTTAATGTTATCCAGACGGGCTGCTTCGGTCTTTGCGCAATGGGTCCTATCGTTGTAATTTACCCCGAAGGCGTGCTTTACAACATGGTTCAGATTTCCGACTGCGAGGAAATTGTTAACGAACATATAGTAAACGGCAACACGGTTGAAAGGCTTCTCCACAAAGGTGTCGAAAAGGAACTTCAGCCTACTTTTGACGATATTACTTTCTACAAAAGACAGCACAGAATCGCTCTGCGCAACTGCGGTGTTATCGACCCCGAATGTATCGAGGAATACATTGCGCTTGACGGTTACCAGGCTCTCGCTAAAGTTATCGGTACGATGAAGCCCGAAGAGGTTATTCAGACGGTTCTCGATTCCGGTCTCAGAGGCCGCGGCGGTGCGGGTTTCCCGACCGGTCTTAAATGGAGATTTGCCGCTAACTCTCAGAACGATGTAAAATATGTATGCTGTAATGCCGACGAAGGCGACCCCGGTGCTTTCATGGACAGATCCGTCCTCGAAGGCGATCCCCACTCGGTTGTTGAGGCTATGGCTATCGCAGCTTATGCTGTCGGTTCAAACCAGGGCTATATCTACATAAGAGCCGAATACCCGATTGCCGTTCAGAGACTTCAGAAGGCTATCGACCAGGCAAGGGAATATGGTATGCTCGGCAAAAATATATTCGGAAGCGATTTTGAATTTGACCTCGGTATAAGGCTCGGAGCAGGCGCTTTCGTCTGCGGTGAGGAAACCGCTCTTATGACCTCTATCGAAGGTCACAGAGGCGAGCCCAGACCCCGTCCTCCGTTCCCGGCAGTTAAGGGTCTTTGGGAAAAGCCTACTCTTCTTAATAATGTTGAAACTTATGCAAACATCACCGCTATTATCAACAACGGCGCTGAATGGTTTGCTTCCATGGGTACGGAAAAGAGCAAGGGCACAAAGGTGTTCGCTCTCGGCGGCAAGGTTAACAATACCGGCCTTGTTGAAATCCCGATGGGTACGACTCTCCGCGAAATCGTTTACGATATCGGCGGCGGTATCCCCGGCGGCAAAAAGTTCAAGGCTGCACAGACGGGCGGTCCTTCCGGCGGATGTATTCCAGCTCATCTTATAGATACCCCCATCGATTACGACTCGCTTATCAGCATCGGTTCGATGATGGGGTCGGGCGGTCTTATCGTTATGGACGAGGACAACTGCATGGTTGACATCGCTAAGTTCTTCCTTGAATTTACCGTTGACGAATCCTGCGGTAAGTGCGCTCCCTGCCGTATCGGTACAAGAAGAATGCTCGAAATTCTTACAAAAATTACTCACGGCGAAGGTACCGTTGAGGACATCGACAGACTTAAGGTTCTTGCGGAAAATATCAAAACCTCCGCTTTCTGCGGTCTCGGTCAGACTGCGCCTAACCCCGTTCTCAGCACTCTCAGATACTTTGAGGACGAGTACATGGCTCATGTTGTTGACAAAAAATGTCCCGCAGGTGTCTGCAAGGCGCTTGTTTGCTACAAAATCGACCCCGATAAGTGTAAGGGCTGCACCAAGTGCGCAAGAAACTGCCCTGTCGGCGCTATCTCCGGCACGGTTAAGAATCCTCACACTATCGATACTTCCAAATGCGTTAAGTGCGGTGCCTGCGTAAGCGCTTGCCCGTTTGGCGCTATTTCCAAATAAGAGAGGAGCTTTGGACTGATATGAATATGGTTAATATTAAAATAAACGGCAGAGATTATTCCGTGCCCGCTTCTTACAAAATCATCGACGCTGCAAGAGACGCCGGAATCCGTATTCCTACGCTCTGCTATCTCAAAGACCTCAACGAAATCGGCGCCTGCAGAATGTGCCTCGTTGAAGTCAAGGGCGCTAAGGCGCTTCAGGCTGCCTGCGTTTATCCTGTTTCCGAGGGGCTTGAAATTTACACTAACTCTCCCAAGGTCAGAAACGCAAGAAAAGCTACGCTTGAACTTATTCTTTCCAACCACGAAAAGAAATGTCTTACCTGCGTTAGAAGCCAGAACTGCGAACTCCAGGCTCTTGCCCGTGAACTCGGCGTTGATGAGCTTCACTACGAAGGCGAAAATATTCATTACGAACTTGACGATACTTCAACTTCTATCGTTCGCGATAACAACAAATGTATCTTCTGCCGCCGCTGCGTTGCTGCTTGCGATAATCAGAAAATCTCGGTTATTACCGCAGCTGACAGAGGCTTCGGCGCTCATATCGCAACATCGTTCGAGCAGCCTATCAAGGATGTCGGATGTATTTTCTGCGGTCAGTGTATCGTGGCATGTCCTGTAGGTGCACTCACTGAAAGAAACGATATTCCGAAAGTTGTTGACGCTATCGATAATCCCGAAAAGCATGTGGTTGTTCAGACTGCACCTGCGGTAAGAGCTGCTCTCGGTGAGGAATTCGGTCTCCCGATCGGCACCCCCGTAACGGGCAAGATGGTTGCCGCACTTAAGCTTCTGGGATTTGACAAGGTGTTTGATACCGATACCGGTGCCGACCTTACCATCATGGAAGAAGGCACGGAATTTATCGAAAGATTCAAAAAGGGCGAGAATCTCCCGATTATCACCTCATGTTCACCGGGCTGGGTTAAGTTCTGCGAACATTATTATCCGGAATTTCTCCCGAATCTTTCTTCCTGCAAATCTCCTATGGAAATGTTCGCAGCTGTTATTAAGTCTTACTACGCTGAAAAGAACGGCATAAAGAAGGAAGATATTTTCTCCGTTGCAATCATGCCCTGTACTTCAAAGAAGTTCGAGGCAAGCCGTGAGGAACATTCCACAAGCGGCGCAAGAGATGTTGATGTTTCGCTCACAACACGCGAGCTTGCAAGAATGATTAAAGAAGCGGGCATTGATTTCGCTTCTCTTCCCGATGAAGAGTTCGACCAGCCCTTCGGCGAGGCTACCGGTGCCGGCGTTATATTCGGTACCACGGGCGGCGTTATGGAAGCGGCTATCAGAACCGTTTATGAAATTCTTGAAGGCAAGGAACTTGACAATCTTAATGTCGAACCGGTAAGAGGTCTTGAAGGCATTAAGGAAGCTTCCCTTAAAATTGCAGGCAAGGATGTTAAGGTTGCGTGCGTTCACGGCACCGCAAACGCAAGAATTATTCTTGAAAAGATTAAGGCAGGGGAACACTACGATTTCGTTGAAATCATGGCTTGCCCCGGCGGTTGTATTCACGGCGGCGGTCAGCCTATCGTTGATTCCGCTACAAAAGCTAAGGTTAATGTCAAGGAACTTCGTGCGAAGGCACTCTATTCCGAAGATGAGGCTTCAACCCTCAGAAAATCGCATGACAATCCTTATGTAAAGAAGCTCTACGAGGAGTATTTTGAGGCTCCCGGAAGCCATAAATCACATGAGCTTCTCCACACAACATATACAAAACGCTTTAATCACTAAGTAAAATTAAAAGCTGCTTCACAGAGGTGAGGCAGCTTTTTTGCAAAAATGACTAAAATTTTTTCTGCCACGCTATTGAAAAATATTGACTTTAAGAAAAAAATATGGTAATATAAAAGCAGAAATAATTAAAGGGGTATGGGAAAATGATTACAAAAATCCGCAGTACAATATATTCTGTTAAGAATACAGAGGTTGGCATATTAATCATCGCAGCGTACATATTATTTACGGAATTTTGCTTTGTGAGATCGGGTGACAGTGTTCCGCTCGCTGTTGCAAGGGCGGTTTGTGTCTTAATTGGGGTCTTGATTGTTCCGATACTTGACAATTTTATATTTAATTTGTTCAGTAAAGCAAGCGTATCTTTTAAAAGCGTATATTATGAGTTTTTGACATATAATGCACTGATACATTTGCTTTCGGGCATACTTATGATGCCTTCACTTTTGAATTTTTATAATCCTTATGTTACAGCAATCTGGTTTGTGGCGGTTAATATAATAACCGTAATAACTTCCGGTGTGTTTTATGCAGACATTTATGCAAAAAGGTATAACGGCAAGAAAAAAGTAATTGTTGTTCTGTGTGTTTTGGGATGCATTTATTATATCTGCAAGCTTTATCCGCTTTTTCGGATTGAATTTTGGTTATAACAGAAAAGACTTTAGGAGGCTTCCTAAAGTCTTTTCTGTTATAACCCGCTCAATATTTCATCTGCCTCTGTGTTTTCAAAGCCAAGGCACCAGCAGGCGATTCCGGACAGATTGTATTTCTGAGCAAGCTCGATTCTCTTTTTAAGTGATGAGCCGTTTTCCTGCCATACGGAAAATTTGCTGCCGCCGTTTTCAAATTCAAAATAATCAAGTCCGCTGTCCGTATCCAAAACCGATTGCCCGCCGTTTTCCTGCTTAATCTGCTCACTTTCGTCCATTGAAAGCGCATTCGAGGATACCATCACGCCGCCGTTTTGCTCCCAGAGCCTGGTATAAAGAGGAACGCCGAGAATGAATTTTTCGGTCGGCACCTCCGAAAGCATATCCAATATGGCTTCTTCCGTCCAGTTTAGCGCCGAAACAGGCCCCGGAACCGGGGAGGTTCTTGGGTATTGGTCGTAGCCCATCAGAATTACATAGTCCGCATATTTGCTGATTTCACCGCGGTCGTAACACATTGAATAAAACATACTTCCCTTATTTATTTTCGTAACATCAACCGAAAGGATTTTGCCGTTCTCGTGCAGTTTTTCCGATAAATCTTTTATAAATTCGGTGAAAAGTGCGCTGTCGTCACTGTACATATTTTCAAAATCGATGTTAACGCCCTCTAAATCATACGCATTGCAAAGCTCCGCCGTGCGTTCGCAAAGCTGCTTTCGCTTTTCTTCGTTTTGCATAACGGTTCGTGTCAGTTCCGGGTCAAATGCGTTGGTGAACACACCCCACACATCTGCATTAACCGAATCGGTAAATTCTTTTGATGAAAGCTCGTCAAAACCGCCTTCCGAATTCATTCTGAACAGTACCGGTGCCAGGATATCAGCACTCTTTAATGTGTTATTATATTTGCACGCTTTGTCCCAAACTATCACGGGCATTTGTGCAGAATCGGCAGTCTCTGTTTTCGCTTCTTTCGGCTTTGGAGCGGCCTTGTTTTCAAGATAACCTGCAAATGCCGCCGCTGCCGCAGTTATAAGCAGCACATATATAATAACTTTTTTCATTTTCATCACCTGTACATTATACTCAGGTTATTCGGTTATTATGACACGGGGCGACCTCCGAAAATCACTGCCGCCTTTTGTGTTTTTAGTGAAGAGTGACCTTAAATTTCCGGCTTTTATATCAATTTCAAGCTGCTTTGACGGAATTTGCTGCTTTGAAAGATTTGTAATTACCGGGAGGGAGGGGGAATATTCCCTTAACAATCCGCACCCTTTTTTGCTCATTGAAAGTATGCGTATATATTCCGGTGTGAAATTTTCGGCATTTATTCCGAGCATGGAGCAGGCAATAAGTCTTAATATTCTCCCGGTCGGGTATCTTTTGGTTTTTGCGGTTTCAAGTAATTCATCAAAGCTTTCGGCATCGTTTGCTGCTTGCTTTATTCTGTTTTCCAGTCCCTCGCCGCAGCCGTATGTTTTTTTGAGTGCAGAAGCGTCCGCACATCTCAGGTGAGCAAGGGCGGCAAGTTTATATTTTTCAAAGTCCGTTATTTCGGATTTGGGCAGCGGCTCCGGCATATACTTTTTTGCCTCGCCCGGGTGCTCTCTTATATACGATGCCGAAGCATATTCTCCGCACGGGGTTTGACTGTGATATCCGTTAAACTGCCTTTTTATTATCAGCGGCTGCATGTCTGAACCGAGTTTGTTAATTGTTTTTATATATTCGTATGCAAGAATGTCATTCGGTTTGTTTGAAAGTTCAATTCCGAAAATTTTCGCTGCTGCATTTGCCTTTGCTGCGGCATAAGAGAGCCCCATATGTAACTCTGCGCGCATTTGCTTTTTGAAATCATCATTTTCTTCATCGAAAATACGAAAATTTTCGCTTTCTGATCCGAAAGAAACCATATCAACGAAGCCGAGCGAATCCAAAACCGATATGCCTCCGTATGCGAATTTTTCCGCCGAGGACAGAGCAAAAACCGTAGGCAGTTCGATAACTATATCGGCTCCCTGTCGCACGGCTGCATCCGCTCTCGAAAACTTATCGCACACCGCAGGAAAACCCCTTTGCACGAAGCTTCCGCTCATAACGCACACCACTGCGTCCGCTTGCTTTTTCGTTTGGTTTATGTGGTACAAATGCCCGTTGTGGAAGGGGTTGTATTCACATATTATCCCCGCTGTTTTCATTAAATTCACCAACTTTTACGCACTGATATTTTTCAATCAAGCTGTCAAAGAGCCCGTCATCCTCGCGGCAAGGCTCGAAAGCATCGGCCGAGTGTGCCCATTCAACCTCGTCTTTCGCAAGCTTTCGCCTGAAATCGTCGGCATCCCACACAATTCTTCCTTCAAAAACCTCAAGTCCGTCCTCGGTATATTTTTCGCCGTTTTTGTGCTTTTCGGTCAGCATATCGAAAAATTTCGTCCACCGCATTAGATAGTAACCCGAAATAAGACCCGACCATTCCTTCCACGCATAGTCGAAAAGCAAGGATTTTTCCTCATTGCCCCAGAAGGTCACCTGCTCACGCGCGTTGTACTCGTAAAGCCTTGCTTCTTCCTCGTTTTCCGCTGCTGCCTTTGCGGCCTCTGTCCAGGTTTCCATTCTCCATTCGGGTATTTGATATGTAAGCTTATCCATGTCCCGCAGAAGGTCTTTGAATTGCTCGGATTTGCGGAGAAATCCGTCAAAATCGTCATCGGCATAGCATTTCATCGTGCTTCTGTAAAGGGTGAGTGCATAATTTGAAAGCGCCTGCCTTAAAAGATCCAGCTTATCGTATTTGAAGCCGAGTGCCGTGCTTTTAATATTTTTGTAATTTTCGGCAACCGCAAAGAGCTTGCCGTTATCATATGTTTCGTCAAAGCTGTCGCACGGGCCGCAGCTTTTGACATCAAGCGACGGACGGGAGCATATAAGGGAGGCGCAGTTATACATTTTATCGCTGCCCTCGGCGTATACAAGGTCGATTGCCGCCTTGATATTGCCTGTGCTCACCGAGTCCGAGGTTTTGTACCGCCTTTTCGCATAGCCTTTTATCCATTCGTCAAGATTGACCGTCTTTCCGCTTGCAAGCATGTCGAACGCAAGGTCGTAATACAGCGGATTTTGCCCGATTCCCTCCATGAAAAGCCCGGTCCCGACTGCGTTTTCGTATCTGCTTTTAAGGGTAATGTACTGATTTTCCGCAAGGCGCTTTACATCGCCGTGAAGATTCATCCTCGCCCCGAAATTGTGAAGCGACCCGACCACAAAATCATAACCCCAAAAGCCTTCGGTGTTATATGCGGTCGTCCCTCTGAGGTCGAAAATCAGAAGATGCTCCTTCGGTACGGCTGTTGCGATATCTTTTCTGAGCGACCATGCCTGCATAACCCATGTGTAGTTTTCGTCGGATTCCTTCATCAGCCCTGCAATGATTTTGCCGACATCTGCGAGGTACTGCGAACCTTTTTTCGGCGGCTCGCCTTCGTGAAACGGGTCGGCGCAGTAGTAGCCGTGCAGCCCGAACAGCTTTTCGAGATTTTTCATATAAATTCTTCCGACTGTCATGAAAAGGTCATCGGAGGGGTCGAGCTGTGCGGTGCGGGAAATGTTGTTCCAGTGCTTTTTGAGCAGTATTTTAGAGTCCTTGAATTTATCGATAAACGCCATCGGCACACAGCCTGTAAAGCCTTGCTGGAGCGGGGTCATTCCAAGCTCCGTCTGCCGGGTTAAAATCCATTTGCCGAGTGCTTTGCTTTTTTCTATCCGTGAAAGCGGCAGCGGGCCGGAGAAGCTCTCGATATTGCCCATGAGCTGCCACGCCGAAAACGCAGGGCCGACAAGATATTCTCTCGCTTCATTGTCGCTGAAGCCGAGTTCGAGCAGAGTTTCGTACCATACGGCTTCGGTTCCGGTCACAGAAAGCGGCAGATTTACGCCGTTCAACGCCATGATATCAATCTCTTTTTCCCAACGCTCGCGGTCCCACCACGCACAGCTGTAGGAATGTGTGCAGAAATTCATATATGTACGGTACTTTTGAGGAACCTTCGCATAATACCGCTCAAAATCCGCCGTTTCGTCAATCTCGATCGGTTCGCTGATACAGCTCCACGAAATATCGGCGTTTGCGATATGCTTAAGGTAGTACCCGAGCGCCATGCAGATACTGTTTACGTTTGAGCCGCCGAGCACGATTTTGCCGTTTTTACGCTCAACATAGTACTCATCGGTTTCAGATGCGGTTTTTTCAAACCGAAACAGGCTGCTTTTGCCCGGTAAAAGTCTCTCGATCAGTTCGGTCAGCGTTTTGTTTTCATTGCTTTTTATCTCCATTATAAATCTCCTTTGCTTTGATTTAGATTTAATATATCATAAACTGAAATTTTTGTCAATAATATATGAAATATAATTTGACAAAACCGCAATAATATGATAAAATATAACTTATTTGAGGAGGATGAGTACATGAGTACGGAAAATACATCGAATAAAACATTTTATATCACCACGCCGATTTATTATCCCAGCGACAAGCTGCACATAGGTCACGCTTACACAACCGTGGCGGCGGACGCTATGGCAAGATACAAGCGTAAAAAAGGGTATGATGTCCGCTTCCTGACAGGCTCCGACGAACACGGGCAGAAAATCGAGAGGAAGGCTATGGCAGCGGGCGTTACGCCAAAGCAGTATGTTGATGAAATCGTCAGCAATTTCAAGCAGTTATGGAAGGTTCTCAACATCTCGAACGATGACTTTATAAGAACTACCGATAAACGCCACGAAATTGTTGTTCAGAAGATTTTTGAAAAGCTCTACGAAAAGGGCGATATCTATAAAAGCAAGTACGAGGGGTGGTACTGTACCTCGTGCGAGGCATTCTGGACGGAAATTCAGCTTGCGGACGGAAAGTGCTGTCCGGACTGCGGTCAGAAGGTTGAACTTACCGAAGAGGAAAGCTACTTTTTCCGCCTTTCCAAGTATCAGGACAAGCTGATTGAACTGCTTGAAAACAACCACGATTTTCTGCTTCCGCAGACAAGGCGCAACGAGATGCTCAACAACTTTTTAAGACCCGGTCTTGAAGACTTATGCGTTTCGAGAACGAGTTTTACCTGGGGTATTCCCGTTACTTTCGATAAAAAGCACATAGTTTATGTCTGGCTGGACGCTCTCACAAACTACATCAGCGCCCTCGGCTATTTAAGCGATGACGATTCGCTGTTCAGAAAATACTGGCCGGCGGATGTTCATCTTGTGGGTAAGGAAATTGTGCGTTTCCACACGATTATATGGCCGGCAATTTTGATGGCTCTCGATTTGCCGCTCCCGAAGAAGGTTTACGGGCACGGCTGGCTGCTGCTTGACGGCGGTAAGATGTCCAAGTCGAAGGGCAATGTTGTTGACCCTCTTGTGCTTGTGGACAAGTACGGTGTTGACGCTATCAGATATTTCCTTCTGCGTGAGGTTCCGTTCGGCTCGGACGGCGTTTTCTCAAACGAAGCGCTTATACACAGAATTAATTCCGACCTTGCAAACGACCTCGGGAATCTCGTTTCCAGAACCGTTTCTATGATTGAAAAGTATTTCGGCGGAACCCTCCCCGAAATCCGCGAGGAGGGCGAGGAAGACGCAAGGCTCACGGCTCTTGCCGCAGATACCTTCAAAAAAACCGAGGAACTCATGGAATCCATGCAGTTCAATGTCGCTCTTGTCGAAATCTGGAAGCTTGTTTCGGCTACCAATAAGTATATCGATGAAACCGCTCCGTGGGTTCTTGCGAAGTCCGAAGAAAAGAAAGCAAGGCTTGCGACGGTTATGTACAATCTTGCGGAATCCATAAGAATTATCGCAACCCTTATTTCTCCGTTTATTCCGGATACATCGGAGGAAATTTTCAGACAGCTCGGCGTTACGGATGAGAACGCAAAAAAATGGGACAGCGCCGCCGTTTGGGGCGGTATTCCGTCCGATTTCAGAGTGTGCAAGGGCAATCCGATGTTCCCGAGAATCGATGTTGAAGCCGAACTTAAGGCGCTCGAAGCTCTGAACCCTGCTGCGTCCGAAAAACACAGCGTGGAAAAGAAGGAAGAAGGGGAACCTGTAATAAAAATTGACGATTTTGCTAAGGTCAAGCTTAAAACCGCTAAGGTTCTGGAATGCGAAAAGGTTGAAGGATCGGATAAGCTGCTTAAATTCCTGCTTGACTGCGGCTCCGAAAAGCGCACGATTGTTTCGGGCATCGCAAAATGGTATGCTCCGGAAGATTTGCTCGGCAAAACCGTTGTTATAGTTGCAAATCTCAAGCCGGCAAAAATTAAGGGGATTCTCTCCGAAGGCATGATCCTTTCAGCCGAAAAGGACGGCAAGCTTTCGGTTGTGTCCACACTTTCGGATATTCCGGGCGGTTTTGAAGTATGCTGAAGGAGCGCAACATGATTTTCGATTCGCACGCTCATTATGACGATGAACAGTTTGATGCCGACCGTGACACGATTCTTGACGAGATTCACAAAAGCGGGATTGCCCGTATAGTCAATGTTGCGTCGGATATTGAAAGTTCATATAAATGTATAGAACTTTCGGAAAAATACGATTGGATTTACGCCTCCGCAGGGATTCACCCCGAGTTTGCCGATACGGTAAATGATGAAACTTTGGCTGAACTGGAAGGGCTTTTCAAAAAAAACAAGGTGGTCGCATTGGGCGAAATCGGGCTTGATTATTACTATGACGATGTCCCGAGAGAGGTGCAGAGAGATGCTTTTCGCCGGCAGCTGGAATTGGCGGTAAAGCTTGATATTCCGGTTATTATTCACGACCGTGAGGCCCACGGTGATACGCTTTCGATAGTTCAATCATTCGGAGGCAAGGTTAAGGGCATTATGCACTGTTTTTCCGGAAGCCGTGAGTTTGCTGAGCAAATGCTTAAACTCGGATTCTACATTTCGTTTTCCGGGTCGGTGACATTCAAGAACGCCGTGAAGCTTTCCGAAGCTGCGGATTTTGTCCCGGATGACAGAATCCTTGCGGAAACCGACTGCCCGTATCTTGCGCCGGTTCCCAATAGAGGGAAGCGCAATTCGTCGCTGTTTCTTCCGGATACGATAAGGTTTCTTGCAAATCTGCGCTCGACGCCTTATGATGAAATGTGCCGCATAACCTATGACAATGCGTGCAGAGTATTTGGTATAAATGAATGATTCTTAAGAGGGTTTTCGCTTTGAAACCCTCTTTTTCTTTTGTGGATAACTGCTGTTTTTGTGTGGATAACTTCAAAAATAATGTTGATAACCCGAAAAATATTGTGGACAGTAAAACTGATTTGTCATGAGGGTAATGCATATGTGTCATGAGGGGGGTGACAAATGTGTCAGGGGGATGGTGACACGCATGCCGCACAAATAATATTTCTTTTAAAAAGACAAAGTTTAATAATACTGTGATTAATAAATAAATATTTAATTATTTACAGCAGTATATATAAAAATAAAAAGAAAAAACTTGCGGAATTGCCGCAAATGTTGGTTTGTCAATGATGTGTTACAAAATTCCTAAAAAATTTCGCCGTCAATGATAAAAGCCTTGATATAATCAAA
>CAKSKB010000002.1 GCA_934464705.1 uncultured Clostridia bacterium | reverse complement strand
GTTTTGTCATCGGCAGTTTCGTCTGTTGCCTTTTCGTCTGTCACTTCTTCGGTTTTGTCGTCAGCTGTCTTTTCGTCGTCAGCCTTAACTTCTTCCTCGGTTGCGTCCTTTTCTTCGTCTTTTACTTCCTCTTTCGGAAGGTCTTTTACGATAACTGTCTTTGTTTCAGCTTCCCACGATACATCCGAGCCGAAGGACTCTGCAATTGCACGAACCGGAACGAGCGTTCTGGAATCGATGATTACAGGTGCGGAATCAAGTGTGCTTTCGGTTCCGTTCTTGGTCATCTTGTCGTTTCCGATCTGCATCTTGATTGTCGTATCGTCTTTTACCGCTGTGATTGTCTTTGTCGCATCGTCCCAGTCAACGTCTGCGCCGAGTGCTTCAAAGATTGCACGGAGCGGAACCATCGTTCTGTCATTGATGATTGTGGGCGCTACGTCAAATTCAACCGGCTTGTCGTTTACGATAACCTTGATTGTGTCGTCGGACGGTGCCGGTGCCGTCCCGTTTTCAACATACTTATCAACATAGGTATATTCCTGAAGTCCGATTTTGTCAAAAGGAATATTTTCAAAATCGGGAAGCTGCGTGAACACTTCGCTGTCTTCCTTAAGAGCAAAGTTCTTATTTCTGTAATCAACGAAGTTCGATGTGCTTGTAATTTTGATGTTGTTTTCAACAGTACCGTTCTTAACAACGAGTTCATCGAGGTCAAATTCGGGGGTGTTGTAGTAAACATTATTTGTAAGCGTGTTGTACTTAGGAATATCGGGTTCGTCATTAAGAATGTTTACAAGCTCGGGATACTTTTCAGCCCAGATTCCTTCCTTGTAAGGAACCTTTTCAAGTTCAGCCTTGTTGGAATTCATGCTGAACGAACCGGGATTTCTGTAAGCTCTTGCGTCAAACACGAGAGGCTTTTTGCAGTCGATCATGATGTTGTTGCAGAACTTGTTGTTTCTGCCGCCGCCGATAAGAGCAACGGAGTCAACCTTGTAGAACACATTGCCGTGAACATTTGTAGCAGAGCTCATATCGTCAAGATATACAGCCTGCATTTCCATACCGGTTGTTGTGTCAATCATTTCGAGGTCATGGAAGTAGTTGTAGCGAACCTCCGTGCCCCATGTTTCCCAGCGTCTGCCGGTGTAGATTGCGCCTGTGTCGGCGGTATCCTGGCAAACATCGTAAATATCGTTATATTCGATAACGGAATCATTTTCTTCAAATCTGATTGCAAAGTGCGGAGCGTCATGCAATTTGTTGTTTGCAATCGTTGTGCCTACATCGTCAAGAACCTGAATTGCAGGGCTGTAGGTCTTTCTGTACTGCGAGAATGTAGCGATTTCGGTATTCTTTACAAAGCAGTTTCCGGGAACAAGCTTCTGCTTGTCGCCGCAGTTGTGCATGTAAACACCCCATGAACCGATGTCGTGAATATAAGAATTCTCAACGCCGGAGTTCATGCATGCTTCAAAAGCTACAACCTTATCGCCGATTCCGGTAAATTCGCAGTTGTTGACAACAATCTTGTCGGAATCCGTAACATCGATAGCCTTTGCGCATGTGCCTGAGAACTTAAGGTTTTCAAACGATACATTTTCAGCACCGCTGATATCGATAAAGTTCTTGGAATAAGAATTGTAAATAAGCGTATCATCAGCCTTCATGCCGTCAACCGGATAGAGATAGAGAACGCCCGTGTCACGGTCAAGATACCATTCGCCGGGAGCGTCAACTTCTTCCGGAACATTGAAGAAATAGAACCTTCTATCCGGTTTTGCATAGTATCTCTTATTTGTGTAACCGTAAATTGTGTCGGATTCGGCATTGAATTCAGCCGGAGCCGTGCAGTCAGCCCAGTCATGAACGAAGTAAGCGACAATCCATGTATCCTTGTTTGCCCACTTCTTATATCTCTTATCGGCTGTTGTGAATTCAACCTGAACGAGAGAGTTGAAGAACGGTTTGTCATCGCTTCCGTCGCGGATAACCTTATCGGTATAAAGATACTTGTCGTTGGGATAACGGGCAATTGTGAGCGCTTTTTCGCCGTATGTAAGTGTGGGAGCATAGCCGTAATTTTCAGCACCGCTGTCAATAAATCCGTTGATTTTGATGCTTCCGAGGTCGGTTACGCCGAGGTCCTTGATGTTAGCGGAAACAATCTTGTCCTTAGCTTTTGAATCGGTAAGTGCCGAAAGGAAAGCTTCGTCATCGGTCTTTTTGAATGCGGAATAAGGAAGAACCGTACCGCCGGTGATCGTAACTTCCTCACCGTTCATGCTTCTGATAACGAGGTTAGAATCCTCTTTTGTAAGATTGATGGTATCTGTCATCTGATATGTGCCGCCGCGCATATTGATAACAACCGTACCGTCAATTGCTCTTGCAGCTTCAACAGCCTTTTGGAGTGTTGCAAAAGGCGCATCGGCGGAACCGTTTGCTGCATCGGAACCGTCGGTTGCAACATAAAGAAATGTTGCATTAATTTTTTCGTCTGCCGCGGAAACTGCCGCAAATGCCGAGCACGCAGTCATAACCGCAAGCAGAAGTGCCAAAATTCTCTTCATAAACATTTTCTCCTTTAAATAAAATTGTACAGATATTATAACATATATATAAATCAAAATCAATAATTTTTTCAAAAAAATATTTTTCAAATTAACAATCTGTTCATATTTCTTTAACAAATCGGGATTATAATACAGGCATAGAAACAAAACAGGGAGGTTTTAACCATGGATGATATAAAAAGAAACGACCGGGAATTTGAAAACGAAATCACAGCGGAAACCGCATCCGAAACGGAGAACTATTCGGAAGCAATAAATCCGCAGCCGATTGAGGAAACAGCGGCACAGCCGGAGGTTCAGCCTGATATTCAACCGAATATTCAGCCGATGTCGCCTTACGCAGACGAGCAGCCGGAGCTTATATATAATAATGAAGCTTCCGAGACTCCGCAGGCACCGAAGCCCGTTTTCACAGAGAAAGTCAAGAAACAGAAAAAATCGCATAAAACGCTTTATGCGGCACTCGGCGGAGGACTTGCCGGAGGAGTAATCGCAATTGTTCTGGCGCTGGCGCTTATAAGCACGGGAACATTGAACCTCGGCTACACGAAAAGTTCAAACGGCACTAAGAAGATTTATTCAAGCAGCGGCATTACGGCAACAAATTCTTCGGGCGGAGATACCCTCAGCAGCGCAGACATAATCGACAAGGTAGGACCGGCGGTTGTCGGAATTGTATGCGACTTTGAATCGCAGGATTGGTTCTGGGGTTCACAGACGCAGCAGGGCAGCGGCTCGGGCGTTATAATCAACGAGGACGGCTACATCGTAACAAACAATCATGTTATTGAAAATGCGACAAAAATCACCGTAAACCTTATCTCGGGCGAATCGTATGACGCAAAGCTTGTCGGAACAGATTCGAGAACCGACCTTGCGGTTATAAAAATCGAACCTAAAACCGAGCTTTCATATGCAACATTCGGCGATTCTTCAACGCTCCGCGTCGGCGACAGCGTAATTGCAATCGGCAACCCTCTGGGTGAAGAATTTGCGGGTTCCGCATCAAAGGGTATTATCAGCGCAACAAACAGGACGCTTACAATTTCCGATAAAACTCTTACCGTTCTTCAGACAGACGCAGCAATCAACCCCGGCAACTCCGGCGGTGCGCTTGTTAATGACCGCGGCGAAGTTATAGGAATCAACACGGCAAAGATTTCGGACAGCAGCGTTGAAGGTCTTGGATTTTCAATCCCCAGCAACGAATTTATGCCGGTCATCAAGGACTTGATGGAAAACGGTCATGTTACCGGCAGACCGCTCATCGGAATTTCGGGCCGTGAAATTACAGACCAGATTTCAAAGACATACGGTTACCCCGTAGGTGTATATGTAGTTGAAGTTTCGCCTTTCTCGGGCGCCGAGGACGCAGGCATAAAGAATAAAGATGTTATTCTTGAAGTCAACGGCGAGGCGGTTAAGACCGTACAGGAAATAAACGATATAAGAGATAAATTCAAAGCCGGAGATAAAATCAAGATGAAGGTTTACCGCAAATCGACAGATAAGACCTTTGAGGTTGAGGTAACCTTGGGCGAAGATAACGGCTCATCGCAGACAAGCGCCGAATCAGGTCTTGGCGGCGACGAAAACAACAAATAAGCTAACTCACATTCCCCCTTTTAAATACGGCTGCCCCTCGGAAATCAGAATTCCGAGGGGCAGTTGGTTATTTAAGAAGTTCATCCGAAGTAACACCGAAAACCTCAGCCAGCACCTTAAGTTCAATATCCGTAACAAAACGCTCGCCGCTTTCCATGCGCTGAATCGCATTTTTATCCACATCGATTCCCCTAAGCTGCAACTTCTCTGCCAACATTCTCTGCGACATTTTTTCTGTTCCGCTTTTCCGCAATTCGCTTATTTTTTCACCGCAAATGTTGTTTCTGCCGTTTTCAGATTTGTTTTTAAACATGATAATCACCGTTTCATACAAAAGCAAGCCACAAATAAATGCGGCTTGCCGTAATTTAATTTTCAATAAAACTTCTGAGAAACTCTCTCGTTCTTTCGTGCTGAGGGTTACCGAAAATCTGTTCCGGAGTTCCGTCCTCGGCAATCACACCGTTTTCCATAAACAGCACTCTTGTTGAAACATCTCTCGCAAAACTCATTTCATGCGTTACGATAATCATTGTTATATTCTCTTTTGCAAGCGCCTTAAGCGTTGAAAGAACCTCGACCGTAAGTTCGGGGTCAAGCGCACTGGTCGGCTCGTCAAAAAACAGAATTTCGGGATTCAATGCAAGCGCACGGGCGATTGCGACCCTTTGTTTCTGACCGCCCGAAAGGCTGCACGGATACAAATCCGCCTTATCGGACAGCCCCACTCTTGCAAGATAGCTCATTGCGATTTCGTCAATATCGCCGTCAAAGCTTTTAAGCCCGTCTTTTGCGAGAAGCTTCATCGCGAGCGTGACATTCCCGAGAGCCGTATACTGCGGAAACAGGTTGAAATCCTGAAATACAAAACCGAAACGCAAACGGTTTTTCCGTTTTTCCTTTTCCGGAATTTTCTTGGCGGACTTTGCGTCAAGAATTATATTGCCGTCAACCGAAACCGTTCCGCTGTCCGGAGTTTCGAGGAAATTTATGCACCGCAGCAGCGTGGTTTTTCCGCTGCCCGAAGAACCGATAACCGATATAACATCGCCCCTCTCGACAGAGAAGCTGACATTCTCCAAAACTTTAGTTTTACCAAAGCTTTTAACCATATTTTTAACTTCTAAAACAGCCATAACTCAGCTCCTGAAATAACTCAATTTTTTCTCAATGTGGCTGAAAAGCAGCGTAAGCACACCGCTGAACAGCAGATAATAAATACCGGTAAAGAAGAGCGGCCAAATTTCGCCCGAAATCCCCTGCGAGCCCTTCATAAATGCCTGACCTGCCCAGATAACCTCCTGCAAAGCGATGATTCTTGCAAGTGATGTATCTTTGACAAGCGTGATAATTTCGTTTGAAATCGGCGGCACGATTCGCTTTATCATCTGAAGCAGCGTAACACGGAAAAAAATCTGCGGCTTGGACATACCCAGAACCGCACCCGCCTCCATCTGACCAACCGGAACGCCCTGTATGCCTCCCCTGTAAATTTCAGAAAAATAGCAGGCATAGTTTATGATAAACGCAACCGCAGCCGCAAGAAATCTGCCTTCTTCACCGCTGCCCCAGATGTGGTTTTTGAGAACCAGCCCCGGGAAAAAGTATATAAGCAAAAGCTGAATCATAAGCGGCGTACCTCTTATAATCCAGACAAAAAACTTTGTAATTGCGCTCAACGGCTTGATTTTCGACATTGAGCCGAATGAAATTATAAGCCCGAGGGGCAGTGCGCCGATAAGGGTAACCGCAAAAAGCTTAAGCGTCTGCACAAAACCGACATTGAGCGCAGAAAAAACCGTCGGAAACTGCTCCGCAATTTTTGATATAGACTGTCCGAATTCACTAAACATAATTATTTCCTTTAATTCAGAAAGTGCCCGAATTCCGGGCACTTTCCGCAAATTTTGAATAAGTGGCTTATTTAATAAGGGCCGCCTGTACGCCGTACTGTTCCGCTGTTTTCTCCATTGAACCGTCTGCAAGCGAAGCCTTGAAAAATTCGTTCAGCTTTGCCGCAAGGTCGGAACCCTTTCTGAAGCCGACGCCGTATTTTTCGCTGTTAAGACCAACCGTATATGTAAGGTTTTCATATCCGGTGCCTTCGCCGACCATAGCCGCAGCCATAAGGGAATCAATGATTGCAGCTTCGCTCGAACCGGACGCAACCTCCATAACCGCTGTAGCCTGGTCTTTTACGGGAGTATACTGAAAATTATTTTCCGTTGCCATATCCTCACCGGCGGAACCCGACTCAACCGCAAACATAAGGTCTGCACAGTCCTCTGCATCCTGATACTTGGAAGCCTTGTCCTTAGGAACAACCACAATCTGCTGATTGTTGCAGTAAGCGTCCGAACACTCCATCGAAGATGTAACTTCGTCCGTAAGCGTCATGCCGTTCCATACGCAGTCGATTGATTTGCTGTCAAGCTCCAGAATTTTGTTATCCCAGTCGATTTCAACGAACTCTGCGTCAACGCCGAGGCTCTTTGCAAAAGCCTTAGCCATGTCAGCGTCAAAGCCGACCCAGTCGCCGTTCTCGTCTTTGTAATCCATAGGTTCAAAATCCGTAATACCTACAACAAGCTTGCCTTTTTCTTTAACATACTCAACATCGCCCGAAGCCGATTTTGAAGAATCTGCCTTTTTGTCATCCTTGCTTCCGCAAGCGGTAAAAATACTGCACATAAGCGCAAGTGCAAGAACCATACTTAAAATCTTTTTCATATCCGAAACACTCCTGACTGAATTTTGATAGATATAGTTTACCACTTTAGCGCAGCAAAGTCAATAGTTTTTTCTTAAAAAATTCAATTTATACTATTTAAATAAATTTTTCACTCTTTTGAGAGCTTATATTCAATAGAATCCACAAGTGCAAGCCAGCTTGCTTCGATAATATCGGCGGAAGCACCGACCGTCGTCCAGGTTTCGGAGCCGTCGGAGGTTTCAATCATAACCCTCGTCATAGCGCCGGTTGCCTTTTCCGTATCGAAAACACGAACCTTGTAATCGGTAAGATGAACGGTTCTGAGCTGCGGATAAAACACCGACAGCGCTTTTCTCAGCGCCGTATCGAGAGCGTTCACGGGACCGTTTCCGATGGCGGCGGTTATTTCCTCGCGCCCGTCAACCGAAATTCTTATCATAGCGGACGCCTGCGTTCCGCCGTTGCTCCCGGGAAATTCGCCTATTGTTTTATACAAGATTGTGTCGAAATGCGGCTTAAAAAGCCCCAGCGTACGCTTAACCATAAGTTCAAAGCTTGCGTCCGCTGCCTCAAAACGGTAGCCGTGATATTCAAGTTCCTTAAGTTTTTCCGCAATTCTTTTTGTTGTCGGCGAATTTTTTTCGGCGTCCGGTATAAATTCCTGCACCTTGTCGAGAACACTCGCTCTGCCGGACATCTCGCTGTTAAGAAACCTCCGTTTGTTGCCTACCGTTTCGGGGTCTATATGCTCAAAGGAGCGCGTAAGCTTTTTCACGGCGTCGATATGCATGCCGCCCTTGTGGGCGAAAGCACTGCGCCCTACATAAGGCATACCGTGCCCGAGGCGCATATTCGAGATTTCGGCAACGGTACGGGCTGTTTTTGAAAGAAGCGGAAGCTGCCCGTCGCACTCCAAACCGCATTTGAGCGCAAGGTCCGGAATCACCGTTGAAAGCGCGGCGTTACCTGCCCTTTCGCCATAACCGATAAATGTTCCCTGAACCGACCTTGCCCCTGCCTTTACCGCCATAACCGAATTTGCCGCAGCGCACCCGCAATCGTCATGCGCATGGATTGCAAAGAGCGTTTCGGGAAACCTCTCACACAGTTTTTTTGTTATATCATAAATCTCAAAAGGCATTGTTCCGCCGTTGGTGTCGCAAAGCGAAATGCAGTCAGCACCGCCGGAAACCGCAGCGGAAATTACACTTTCGGCGTAGGCTCTGTCAGCCTTGAATCCGTCAAATGCGTGCTCTGCGTCAAAAATAACCTCCATGCCGTGCGATTTTAAAAACCTTACGCTGTTTTCAACCGTTTCAAGATTTTCTTCCAAAGTTATGCCGAGAATTTCTGTAACATGAAGGCTCCACGCTTTTCCGAAAATAGCCGCCGCAGGGCACTTTGAACCGACAATTGCCGAAAGCCCCGAATCGTCCTGCGGAGCCGTTCCCTTCGGAGCGGTTCTGCCGAAAGCGCACAGCTTTGCATTTTTGAAAGACATCCTTGAAGCTTTTTCAAAAAACTCCATATCCTTCGGATTTGCGCCGGGAATCCCGGCTTCGATATACGAAACGCCGAACTCATCGAGAGCCTTTGCGATATTAAGCTTGTCCTGCACCGAATACGAAACGCCCTCGCTCTGGGCACCGTCGCGCAGAGTCGAATCAAACACCGTAATTTTATTATTCATCAGATTTCACCTAAGCATCAAGAATTTTATTTACGCCGTCCACATACGCAAGTATGCTGGACTCTATAACATTGGTAGAAAGCCCTCTGCCGGTAACTTTTTTGCCGTCGGGCTTTTTGATTTTCACTATAACCTCGCCGAGAGCATCGCGCCCCTCGGATATTGAATGGATATTGTAATCATCGAGCACATACCCTTTAAGCCCGGCGATTTTATTGATAACATTTATAGCCGCCTCAACAGGACCGTTGCCCAAGGACACATCCTCGATTATTTTTTCGCCCTTTTTAAGCCTTATCACACAGGCGGTCGAGCCTGTAGAACCTGTATGAACATCAAACCCGTCAAGCAGATATGTAACATTAAGCTTAATGCGCTTGTGCATAATCGCTTCAATATCGGCGTCCGTTATATGTTTTTTTCTGTCGCACAGCTTTTTGAATTCGGAAAAAGCCGACTCAAGCTCGCCGTCATCAAAAGTATATCCCATTTCTTTAAGCCTTTCCGAAAAGGCGTGTTTGCCGGAGTGCTTCCCGAGAACCATTTTATTTGTGCGCAGACCTATATCCTCGGGATTCATAATCTCATAGGTTTTCTTGTCCTCCATAACGCCGTGCTGGTGGATACCGGCTTCATGTGCAAAAGCGTTTGCGCCGACCACCGCCTTATTTGCCGGCGGAACAGAGCCGATAACATGATAAACCAGCTTGCTTGTGCGGTGGATTTGGCGTGTGTCGATGTTCATTTCGGCATTATAGGCACTCTGCCTCGTTTTAATCGCCATGATTATTTCTTCGAGAGCGGCGTTTCCGGCTCTTTCGCCGATACCGTTTACCGTACCTTCAATCTGAATCGCTCCGGCATTAATTGCCGCAAGCGAGTTTGCAACTGCCATGCCGAGATCGTTGTGGCAGTGAACCGAGAGCACGGCGTCCTTCAAATCCACATTGTTTTTGATATTGTCAATCATAGAAATAATATCGGACGGCATTGCATACCCTACCGTATCGGGAAGATTTATGGTTTTCGCCCCGGCTTTAACTGCTGTATCAACCGCTTTTGCCAGAAACTCAGGGTCGCTTCGGGTTGCGTCCTCGGCAGAAAACTCAACATCGGGGCAAAGCGAAACTGCGTACCCTACCGAATCGCCGATATTTTCAAGCACTTCGGAGGGCGACATTTTAAGCTTATGCTCCATATGAATGGGCGATGTTGCCAGAAACACATGAATCCTCGGTGAAACCGCATTTTTTACCGCCCCGTATGCCTCGTCTATATCCCCTTTTATTGCCCTTGCAAGCGACGCAACGGAGGCATTTTTCACGGTTTCCGCAATTTCCTTTACCGCTCTGAAATCATCCGGCGAGGAAACGGCAAAGCCGGCTTCGATTATATCTATTCCCAAAAGCTCCAGCTGCCTTGCAATCTCGATTTTTTCATTTATATTCATGCTGCACCCGGGCGCCTGTTCGCCGTCGCGCAGAGTTGTGTCAAAAAATTTTATTTTTCTCATGGTTATTCCTCAATCGTTTTTAAGAAGATTTTCGCCGCGCGCCATTGCGGTAAGACCGGTGCGGCACATCTCCATAATTTCAAACTCGTGCATATATTTAACAAAAGCGTCCAGTTTTGCGCCACTGCCGGTAACCTCGATCACAACGGTTTCGGTATCGAAATCCAGAACCCTTGCGGTGAAAATCCCGAGAGTCTGCATAAGTTCCACCCGTTCTTCTTTATTTACCTTTAATTTAATAAGAAGAATTTCCCTCGCAACACTCTTTTCTTCGGTCAGAATTTCTACCTTTATAACATCCTGAAGCTTTTCAAGCTGCTTTACAATTTGTTCCTTGTCATGCTCATCGCCGCAGGCAACAATCGTCATACGGGAGCAAATCGGATTCTCGGTAACCCCAACGGAGAGGCTGTCGATATTAAATCCGCGCCTTGAAAAAAGCGAGGAAACGCGCGTAAGAACACCGAACTGATTATTAACCAGAACACCGAGTATAAATTTTTCCACAGAGAATCCCTCCTATTCTTCATCGATATCAATCGGGCAGTCGATAACCGAAGGCGAATTTTCCGAAAACGCCTTTTCAAGAACATCTTTAAGCTCCGATTTTTTATTTATTCTGTAGCCTTTAACCGCAAACCCTTCGGCAATCGTCTTAAAATCGGGCTTGCATACAGGTTCTGTTTCGCTTGTTCTGCCGAAAACCGACAGCTGCCACCGGCGCACCATGCCGAGGGCGTGATTATTCATAACAATAACCGTTACGGGGATATTATACCCCGAAAGCGTTGAAAGTTCGTTCATATTCATAAGAAAGCTGCCGTCACCGGTGAAAAGGGCAACATGTTTTCCCGTCGCTTCCGACGCACCTATCGCCGCACCGAGCCCGAAGCCCATAGTGCCCATACCGCCGGAACTTATAAAAGTGCGCGGCTTTTCAAAATCATAAAATTTTGCAACCCACATCTGGTGCTGCCCGACATCGGTCGCAATCGGCGTATCGCACGGAAGCAGATTTTTTGCGGTTTTAATCACCTTTTCGGGATAACTCACAGGCTTCTCCGCCGCACGCATTTCTCCGATACGCCTTGCCCATTTCGGGCGTTTTTTCGGCGTCAGCCTTTCGCACATTGCTTCAAGGATTTCCCTCGCATCGCCCTCAATGCCGGTGTAAGCCTCGACATTTTTATTGATTTCCGCAGGGTCGATATCGATATGCAGAACCTTCGCAGAGGTTTTTTGCCTGCCGTAAAATGTTCTCTCGGTAAACCGCATACCGACGGCGATAATCAAATCCGCCTCCACCTCGGCTTCCGTCGCCTCAAAAGCGCCGTACATCCCCATCATGCCGAGAAATCTCGGGCTGCTGTGCGGAAATGCCGAAAGCCCCATCATGCTCGAAACCACCGGGGCGTCAATAAGCTCCGCAAATCTTTGCAGCACATCGCCCGCACCCGATGCGGCAACGCCGCCTCCGCACAGAATACACGGGCGCGCCGAGGATTTTATAAGCTTTAAGCCTTCGTTTACCGAAAACGGTCTGCTTTTTCTTAAAACCGGCTCCCGGAACGAAAAATCGCAGGCGGCGGTCTGAACATCTTTCGGTATATCGATAAGAACAGGACCGCACCTTCCCGAAAGCGCAATTTCATAAGCCTTCACAATCGTTTCGGAAAGCTCGTCTGCGTCCTTAACGATAAAGTTATGCTTTGTCACCGCCATGGTTATGCCGGTTGTGTCAACCTCCTGAAAGCCGTCAGTCCCCAAAAGCGACAGCGGAACATTGCCCGTAATCGCAATAAGCGGAGAGGAATCGGCATAAGCGGTTGCAAGGCCGGTCACGAAATTCGACGCACCGGGACCCGATGTTGCAATGCACACCCCGACCCTGCCTCCTGCTCTCGAAAAGCCGTCCGCCGCATGAACCGCCCCTGCTTCCGAGGCGGTCAGGATATGGCGGACAGAACTTTCCGAAAGCGCATCGTAAATATCCATCACATTGGCGCCCGGATAGCCGAAAACCGTTTTTATATTAAGCTTTTCAAGGGTTTTTACAACAATCTGAGCACCGTTCATAAAAATTATCCGTTCACTTCGTTTTTAAGAAATTCAATTTCCGTATCGATACGGGAAAGAGTATCTTCCTTGCCGATTATAACCGCAATTTCCGTTCCTCCGCCGGGAGTAACCTTCTTGCCGGAAACCGCCGCACGGAACGGGAACAGCACAACGCCGTTCTTTACTTCCATTTCGGCAATAAGAGCGCTTAACTTTTCGTTAATCCCGTCAATCGACCAGTCGCTGCAGCCTTCAAGAACGGGCTTTATTTTTTCAAGAACTCCGAGAGAAATTTCGGGAGTTGTCTTCATCTTTTTGCTAACATATATTGACGAATCGTGCTCGCAGAGTTTGTCCACAAAATCAACGGTTTCGGGAATATCGGTAAGCTTTTCGCAGCGGTTTTTAAGAAGCTCGGAAAGAAGCTTAAGATCTGCGTCCTCACGGGTTATGCCCTTTTTAAGGTACGGAAGCGCCGCCTCAAAAAATTCCTCATCGGTCATTTTGCGGATATACTCACCGTTCATCCAGTTAAGCTTTTTAATATCGAATACGGCAGGCGATTTGCTTATTCCCTCAATCGAGAACGCCTTTATAAGCTCATCGTGCGAGAAAATCTCACGGTCATCCCTCGGACTCCACCCCAGAAGCGCAATATAGTTTATTATTGCGTCATTAAGATAACCCATGTTTATAAAGTCCTCATAGGACGCATCGCCGTTTCGCTTGCTGTACTTAACGCCGCCCTCCTTTACAATCGGAGAGCAATGAATGTAAACCGGCTTTTCCCAGCCGAATGCCTCATAAAGAAGGTTGTATTTCGGGGTTGAAGTAAGATATTCACTGCCCCTTATTACATGGGTAATGCCCATGAGGTGGTCGTCTACAACATTTGCGAAATTGTAGGTCGGCAGTCCGTCGGACTTAAGAAGAATACCGTCGTCGATTTCCGAATTGTCGATTTCGATATGACCGAAAACGACATCGTCAAATGCGGTTTTTCCGCCTTTGGGAATGTTCTGCCTGATAACATAGGGCACACCTGCTTCAAGCTTCGCCTTGATTTCGTCTTCCGAAAGGCTCTTGCAGTGACCGTCATACATGGGGTTCTGCTTTTTAGCCTTCTGCTCCTCACGCACACGGTTAAGCCTGTCCTCATCGCAGAAACAGTAGTAAGCGCCGCCCAAAGCAACAAGCTTTTCGGCATATTCTTTGTAAATTCCTTTTCTCTCGCTCTGAACATAAGGTCCGAAATCACCGCCGATGTCCGGTCCTTCGTCATGAATAAGTCCTGCGTTTTTAAGACTTCTGAAAATTATTTCAACCGCACCGTCAACATATCTTTCGCGGTCAGTGTCTTCAATTCTCAAAATAAAGTCGCCGCCGTCATGCTTTGCAAGAAGGTACGCATAAAGAGCGGTTCTTAAATTTCCTATATGCATATAGCCTGTGGGGCTGGGTGCAAATCTTGTTCTTATCTTCATTTGACAAATCATCCTTTACAAAAATATGTATACATATATTATAATGTGAAAAAATTATCTTGTCAAGTCAACATTTGTATGTTATAATATAAATTGTATATATTTTATGCATATTGGAGTTGATTACCATGAATTTAACTTTTTCGGACAGAATACAGAATGTAAAAGGGTCCGTTATCAGAGAGATGTTCAAAATGCTCGGCGACCCCGAGATTATATCGTTTGCCGGGGGGGCACCGGCACCGGAAACATTTCCGTGCGATATTCTGGCGGATATTTCGGCTGAAATTTTAAGAGATAAAGGCAATATTGCGCTTCAGTACGGCGTAACGGAGGGCTATGCGCCCATGGCTGATTTTATAAAGAACCGTCACAAGCATATTATGAGGGACTTTGACCGCATTATCGTAACATCGGGCGGAAACCAGGCAATAGACTATACCGCAAAGGTTCTTGTGAACGAAGGCGACACGGTCATCTGCGAAAACCCGAGTTTTATCGGCGCTCTGAATGCGTTCCGCTCATACGGCGCAAACCTCTGCGGAATAGAATGTGACAACGAGGGCATGAATATAGAAAAGCTTGAACACGCACTTAAAACCGAAAAGAGCGTTAAGCTTATTTATGTTATTCCAACATTCCAGAACCCCTCGGGCATAACAACCACGCTCGAAAGAAGGAAACAGATTCTGGAACTTGCCGAAAAATACGGCGTTATGATTCTGGAGGATAATCCTTACGGCGACCTCCGCTTTGACGGCGAGGATGTTGCCACAATAAAATCGATGGACAAATCCGGTATCGTTGCATATGCCGGAACATTTTCAAAAACGCTCTCTCCCGGGCTGAGGCTTGGATTTCTCATCTGCAATGAGCATATGATGGAAAAGGTTGTTGTGTGCAAGCAGGTCAACGATGTTCATTCGTGCGTGCTTTCGCAGATGATATGCGCGGAGTTTTTCAAGAGATACGATTTTGACGAACATGTTAAAAAGATTCAGGTGCTGTACCGCAAAAAGGCTCACCTTATGATGGACGAAATGGAAAAAACATTCCCGGATTTTGTTACATGGACAAAACCCGAGGGCGGACTTTTCATGTGGGGCACAATCCATAAGGATGTTGACACCATGGAACTTTCAAAGGAATTTATCAAAAACAAGGTTGCGGTTGTTCCGGGCTGCACCTTCCTTGATGACTTAAATAAAAAATCCAATTCCTTCAGGCTCAACTATACAACCATGCCTGACGAAAAGATAATTCTCGGCGTAGAGAAGCTTGCAGAGGTGCTCAAAACGCTGTAACCGAAAGGAATTTTAATATGTTTGAATTTACTTCAACGCAGATAATGTACATTATTTTTGCTTTTATGATTTCGCTTCTCGTTTCGTTCGCTTCAACGCCGATTGCAAGCGCAATTGCGAGGAAGGTCGGCGCTGTGGATAAGCCGAACAAAAGGCGTATAAACAAGATTCCCGTGCCGAGAATGGGCGGCATGGCGATATTTTTCGGATTTATGGTTGCCGTTTTGTGCTTTGCGGAAATGTCTACCCCCGAAATAAGAGGAATACTTCTCGGGGCGGTTATGATAGTGGTTCTGGGGGCGCTTGACGATGTGTATCAGCTCCCGGCAGTTGCTAAATTCATTGTGCAGATTCTTATTGCGGTATTTGTAATATGGCACGGAGTTGATGTAACAATCGTGACAAATCCTTTCCCCGGCGGCTCGGAATACATCAACCTCGGGATATGGGGCTATCCGCTAACGGCGCTCTGGATTGTGGGCGTTACGAACGCTGTCAACCTCATTGACGGAATGGACGGGCTTGCGGTAGGAACATCGGCAATCGCCTGCATTGCTCTTTTCATAATCGCACTTTTCACGGGAGAGGTAAATATGGCGCTTCTTCTCATTGCGGTTATAGGGGCTTGTCTCGGATTTCTTCCGTACAACTCGCACCCGGCAAAGATATTCATGGGCGATACCGGCTCAACATTTCTCGGATATATAATGGCAACGGTTTCTATACAGGGGCTTCTCAAGAGTTATGCGGTGGTTACGGTTGCGATTCCTATTTTAATACTCGGACTGCCGATTTTCGACACAAGTTTTGCAATTTTAAGAAGAATCGTTCAGCACAAGCCTGTTTTTGCGCCCGACAGAGGGCACCTTCATCACAGGCTGCTCGACCACGGCTACACCCAGCGCCAGGCGGTTTATATTCTTTATGTAATAAGTGCGTCGCTTTCGCTTCTTGCAATAGTGATGCTCTTTGTAAACAGCGCAAGGGCAATGATTTTCCTCGGTGCAATGCTGCTGCTTCTTTTCTGCGCATTTGTATTCGCCGGCGGAAATATATTCAAAAAAGAACATACGGACGGGGAGGAACAAAAAAATGATTAAGGTTATGCTTGTTTTCGGAACAAGACCGGAAGCTATAAAAATGTGTCCGCTTGTAAACGAACTTAAATCCCATAAGGACATCGAAACCATCGTATGCGTTACCGCACAGCACAGACAGATGCTCGACCAGGTGCTTGATATATTCGGCGTCACGCCGGACTATGACCTCAATATAATGAAGTCGGGGCAGACCCTGACCGGCATTACAACACGCTCGATAGAGGGTCTTGAGGGCGTTATTGCGGAAGCAAAACCCGATATCGTGCTTGTTCACGGCGACACCACAACCACATTCGCCGGAAGCTTAGCGGCTTACTATGCGCAGGTTAAGGTAGGGCATGTCGAAGCGGGACTGCGCACATACAATAAATATTTTCCGTTCCCGGAGGAAGTCAACAGGCGGCTCACGGGCGTTATTGCCGACCTTCATTTTTCGCCCACAATTTCAAACAAGAGAAATCTTCTTAAAGAGAATGTGGACGAAAAGGATATTTTCATAACCGGAAACACCGTAATCGACGCACTTAAAACAACGGTGCGCGATGATTTCAAATTTAAAACACCGGAACTTAAAGATATCGATTTCAAAGGAAACCGCGTAATCACAATGACGGCTCACCGCAGGGAAAATCTCGGAAAACCGCTTGAAAACATATGCCGTGCGGTAAAGAAAATCGCAGATGAATTTCCGGATGTAAGAATAGTGTACCCCGTTCACCTCAATCCGAAGGTAAGGGAAACCGCATTCGGAATCCTGGGCGATGTTAAAAATGTTACACTCTGCGACCCGCTTGATGTTGAGGAACTTCACAACCTTATGGCAAGAAGCTATATGGTTATGACGGACTCTGGCGGCATTCAGGAGGAAGCGCCGGCACTCGGCAAACCCGTGCTTGTTTTAAGGGGAGAAACCGAAAGACCGGAGGCAGCCGAAGCAGGAACGGTAAAGCTTGCCGGCTGCGAAACAGAAAACATATATAAGCTTGCAAAACAGCTTCTCTGCGAACCGGAGGAATACAGCAAAATGGCTCATGCAGTTAACCCCTACGGCGACGGCTTTGCGTCAAAAAGAACCGCAGAGGCAATTCTCTATTACTTCGGACTGGGCGAAAGACCGGAGGATTTCAAAGCATAATAAAATAAGAAGGAATCGAAAATGAAAACAAGAACGCTTATTATAACGCTTGCGGCAATTATAGCTGTATGCTCACTGCTTATCGCATTCCGTGACAGGAGCGACCGTTCGGTTGCGGTCATTCTCAAAAACGGAAAGATAGTCAAAACCATCGATATGGATGCTCTTTCCGAGGGCTTTGAATACAGTATCGATGAGCATAATACGGTTCTGCTGACCAAAAACGGCGCATCCATGATTTATGCGGACTGTCCCGACAAAGAATGTATAAACATGGGCACAAAGCGGAACGGCTCGATTATATGTCTTCCCAACAGGGTTGAAATAAAAATTGTTTCGGACGAGGAGGATGATGTCGATGCCTACACGAAATAAAAAAAGAAGCACAAGCATGCTTATCCTGTCGGGAATTCTGGCGGCTGCCGCTGTTGTGCTTCATATTGCGGAAAGCTTTCTGCCGCCCCTCACTGCGCTGCCGGGGATAAAACTCGGGCTTGCAAACTCCGTTGTTGTGTTTGCGGCATACTATCTTGATTTCGGCTGTGCCGCCGCAATCCAGGCTGTAAGAATACTTGTCGGCGCGCTGCTTTCGGGGCAGGTTGTTTCGGCATTTTACAGCATTGCGGGAGGACTTGCGGCGCTGGCGGTTATAAATTTTCTGCGCCTAAAGCCGTCACAAATGTGGGCGGTCAGCGCATTTGCCGCAATCGCTAATTCAATCGGGCAGATTATTATTGCATTTTTCGTACTTTTATCGGAAGGCGTTTTCGCATATCTTCCTTATATGATAATCGCATCGATAATCGCAGGCACCTTCACAGGGCTTTGCGCACAGGCGGCATACATGAAACTTCGGGGACACAGCAATGAAAAAGGATGAAAAAAGAATAGATAAGATTCTTTCGCATATGGGGCTTTCCACAAGAAGCGAATGTAAAAAAATCATCCGCGACGGCGGCATAGCCGTGAACGGAAAAACCGTAAAATCGGCAGCCGAAAAGGCTGACCCGAACACAGATTCGGTTACACTTTACGGCAAACCGATTGAATGGAAAGAATACATATATTTAATGATGAATAAACCCGACGGGGTTGTCAGCGCCACCGAGGATAACAAATTCCAAACGGTGGCGGATCTTCTTGCGCCCGAAGACGCACACTTTGCGCCTTATCCGGTCGGAAGGCTCGACAGAGATACCGTCGGGCTTGTTGTTATGACAAATGACGGTGACCTTGCCCATAGGGTAATTTCGCCGAAAAATCATATTCCCAAAACCTATATTGCAAAGCTTGACGCCGAACCGCCGAAATCGCTTGAAGGCGAGTTTAAAAGCGGCGTTACCATAGATGACGGCTACACCTGTATGCCGGCGGAACTTGAGCTTGACGGCGCATCCGCAAAGCTTACAATATATGAGGGGAAATTCCACCAGGTGAAAAGGATGTTCGCCGCATACGGGTTTACGGTAACATATCTTAAACGCATATCGATAGGCGGCGTCAGTTTGGACGAAACTCTTTCGGAAGGGCAGTACCGCGAACTTTCCGAAAGCGAAATAAAAGCACTTATAAATGAGGATTGAATTATGGATATTGCAAAAAAACTGCGTGAAGAATTCGGATTCACCGAAACGCATACAAACAATATTATCGAACTTATAGAAGCAGACAACACAATACCCTTCATTGCAAGATACCGCAAGGAAATGACGGGGAATGTTGATGACCAGGACCTCAGGAAATTTGCAGACAGGCTTGAATACTACAAAAACCTCGAAGCAAAAAAAGAAGAGGTAATAAGGCTCATTTCGGAGCAGGAAAAACTGACGGAGGCACTCGAAGCCGAAATCCGTGCCGCCGAAACGCTTACGGCTGTTGAGGATATTTACCGCCCGTTCAGACCCAAGCGGAAAACAAGGGCGTCAATTGCAAAAGAAAGGGGTCTTGAACCGCTTGCGGATATAATGTCGAAGCTTGACGGCACTGATATAGAGGCGGCGGCAGAGAGATTTTTAAACGATGATGTTCCGGATAAAGCTGCGGCGCTCTCGGGCGCAATGGATATTATCGCCGAGGAAATCTCGGACAGTGCGGAATACAGAACCAAAATCCGCTCAATGACCTACCGCAGTTCTCTTATGACATCAAAGCTCACCGCAGAGGAAGCCGGGGTTTACGAAATGTACGCCGACTTTTCCGAAGGGCTTTCAAAGCTTGCAAATCACCGTATTTTAGCGCTTAACCGAGGCGAAAAGGAAGGCGTTTTGTCTGTATCTTTAAAAACCGATCCCGACCTTATGGTAAATTATCTTATATCAAAGAGGGTAACAAACCAAAATTCGCCGTCGGCTAAATATGTGACAAATGCGTGCGAAGATTCGTATACAAGGCTGATTGCACCCTCGATTGAGCGGGAAATCAGGACGCAGCTTACCGAACGCGCGGAGGAAGCCGCAATCGAAGTGTTTTCAAAAAATCTCAAAGGCGTGCTCATACAGCCGCCTGTAAAGGGGCATGTGTGCCTCGGGGTTGACCCGGCATACAGAACCGGCTGCAAACTTGCGGTTGTTGACGAAACCTCAAAGGTGCTTGACACAGCCGTAATCTACCCCACCCCTCCGCAAAACAAGACCGATGAGGGCAAAAAGAAAATCAAAGAACTCTACGATAAATACGGCTTTTCCATAATCGCAATCGGCAACGGAACAGCCTCAAAAGAAACCGAAATATTCATATCCGACTGCATATCGGAACTTAATCTTTCGGCAAAATATGCAATGGTAAACGAGGCGGGGGCGTCGGTTTATTCTGCGTCAAAGCTTGCGGCAGAGGAGTTTCCGCAGTTTGATTTGACCCTCCGCAGCGCCGTTTCGATAGCAAGAAGGCTTCAGGACCCTCTCACGGAACTTGTAAAAATCGACCCGAAATCAATAGGCGTAGGGCAGTACCAGCATGATATGAACCAGAAAAGGCTTGGGCAGTCGCTCGCCGGCGTTGTTGAGGATTGCGTAAACACCGTCGGGGTTGACCTCAATACCGCGTCACCCACACTGCTTTCGTATGTGTCGGGCATAAATTCCGCAGTTGCGAAAAATATCGCCGCTTACCGCGACGAAAACGGCCGTTTCACCGCACGCTCGGAACTTAAAAAAGTGCCGAAACTCGGCGCAAAAGCGTTTGAACAGTGCGCAGGATTTTTAAGAATACCGGACGGCAAAAATATTCTTGACAACACCGGCGTTCATCCGGAATCATACAAGGCGGCAAAAGAACTTTTAAAACTTGCCGGATTTACGGAAGATGACCTCAAAAATCATAAGCTTTCCTCGCTCAGAAGCAAAATATCGCAGATGGGCGAAAAGGCGGTTGCCGAAAAACTCGGAATCGGCACACCGACCCTCTCCGATATAACGGATGAACTTATGTCGCCCGGACGGGACATAAGGGAAAGTCTGCCGCAAACAGAGCTTCGCGCAGACATAATGGATATAAACGACCTCAAAGAAGGCATGGTTCTTTCGGGAACCGTCAGAAATGTAATAGACTTCGGCGCATTTGTCGATATCGGGGTTCATCAGGACGGGCTTGTGCACATATCGCAGATTTCGGACACATATATTAAACATCCCCTCGAAAAGCTTTCGGTCGGGGATAAGGTTAAAGTTAAAATTTTATCGGTTGATACCGCCAAAAACCGTATCTCTTTGTCCATGAAAAATCTGTAACTGGGCAACTTGCACAAACGCCGGGCTTTAAATTTGTGCACTATTTTTTAATTTTGTATTCTTTATGCAAATACCGCCAAAAAATGTTGATATTTTTGTTAATTAAGGGTATTTTCAATATTGACTTTTTATGATATAGTATTAGTATAAAGGTTAGTACCTATTTAGATTTGGAGGAAAAGAAATGGCAGGTTTACAACTTAAAAATATTTACAAAACTTACGAAGGCGGAGTTACTGCCGTAAGTGATTTCTGTCTTGATATTAAAGATAAGGAATTTATAGTTTTCGTTGGTCCTTCCGGCTGCGGTAAATCCACAACCCTCAGAATGATCGCGGGACTTGAAGACATCTCCGCGGGCGAGCTTTACATAGACGATATTCTTGTAAATGATGTTGCCCCCAAGGACAGAGATATTGCGATGGTTTTCCAGAACTACGCCCTCTATCCGCACATGACGGTTTTTGATAACATGGCGTTCGGTCTTAAGCTCAGAAAGGTTCCTAAGGACGAAATCAAGAAAAGAGTTGAAGAAGCAGCCGAAATCCTCGGTATCGGATACCTTCTTGACAGAAAGCCGAAGGCTCTTTCGGGCGGTCAGAGACAGCGTGTTGCTCTCGGCCGTGCGATTGTCCGTGAACCTAAGGTATTCCTTATGGACGAACCGCTTTCAAACCTTGACGCTAAGCTGCGTGTTCAGATGAGAACCGAAATCAGCAAGCTTCACCACAGACTTGAAACAACATTCATCTATGTTACCCATGACCAGACAGAGGCTATGACAATGGGTACAAGAATCGTTGTTATGAAGGACGGTTTTATACAGCAGGTTGACACACCTCAGAATCTCTACGATATGCCGGTTAACCTCTTCGTTGCAGGCTTCATGGGCAGCCCGCAGATGAACTTTATCGACTGCAAGCTTGAAAAGAGAGACGGAAGCTTCTATCTCCACTTTGCGGGAACGGAAGTTAAACTCCCCGACGGCAAAGCTACACCCGAGCTTGACGCTTACGACGGCAAAGATGTTATTTTCGGTATCAGACCCGAAAACATTTTTGATGACCAGGCTCACATCACAGCGTTCCCGGAACATGTCTGCGAAGCTAAGATTACGGTTACCGAAAAAATGGGTTCTGAAACCTATCTTTATATGAATATCGGCGAAACAAGCTGCGTTGCAAGGGTTGACCCCAGAACAACCGCTAAAGTCGGCGACCAGATTCAGATTGCACTCGATATGACAAAGGCTCACCTTTTCGATAAGGAAACAGAGCTTGCAATAATTCACTAATTTTAATTTTCAGTTTACAGACAGCGGCTCGTCTGAGCCGCTGTTTGCTGTTTGAAATGAGGTAAATTATGTTTAATCTTAAAGAAAACAAAACAACGGTTAAAACCGAAATCATCGCCGGTCTTACAACATTTATGACAATGGCATACATCATCGCCCTCAACCCCAACCTTCTTACGGGATTCGGTCAGAACGGCGGAACGGCGCTTTGGAACTCCGTTTTCCTTGCAACCTGTATTGCTTCGGCGGTCGGAACGCTCGTTATGGCATTTGCGGCAAACAAGCCTTTTGCGATGGCTCCGGGAATGGGGCTTAACAGCTTTTTTGCGGTTGTTATCACAAATATCGTAAGCCTCACCGGGCTTTCGTATCTCGAATCCTTCCGCGCGGGGCTTTGCATTATATTAATTGAAGGTATTGTGTTTCTGATTCTTTCCGTTCTTAATATCCGTGAGAAAATCGTAAATGCAATCCCTCTCGGAATCCGCCTCGGGATTGCTCCGGCAATCGGCCTTATGCTTATTAATATAGGCGTCGGCTCAAATGCGGGCGTGTATAATTCAAAAGGCGAAGGTCCTTTTTATGCAATGCGTGACTTTTTCGGTGCGCTCACTCCTTCGCTTTCGAAAAAGAGCATGGGCGACGGTTACGGAATGATGGTTCTTGCGGTTGTCACAATGTTTATAGGGCTTTTTGTAATCATAATTCTCGCTCATAAAAAGGTTAAAGGCTCGGTTCTTATAGGTATGCTTTTCGCCTCCGCCGTTTACTGGGCAGGCGAGGCGCTGTTCCTCGGTATCAATCCTTTTGCTTCGCTCAAAACCGCATCGTTCATTCCCAAATTCGGGGATATGGCTGAAACAACGCTCTTTAAATTCGATTTTTCAAACCTCGTGCAAATCGGCTGGTTCACAGTTATAACCCTTGTAATCACCTTCTGCATGATTGATATGTTCGACACAATCGGAACGCTCGTAGGCACGGCTTCGCGCGCAGGCATGGTTGATAAGGACGGCAATATGCCCAACATGAAGCAGGCGCTTATTGCAGACGCTGTCGGCACAGTTGCAGGTGCGGCTACCGGCACATCAACCGTAACAACCTTCGTTGAATCCGCTTCCGGTGTGGAAGCCGGCGGAAGAACCGGTCTTACGGCTCTCACAACGGGAATAATGTTCCTTCTTTGCATGTTTATTGCTCCGATTGCGGCAATTATACCGGCTGCGGCAACATCTTCCGCACTTATTTATGTCGGAATACTCATGCTCGGCGGACTTAAAAAGATTGACCTTGACGATATGACACAGGCTCTCCCGGCTGCGCTTATGCTCATCTGCATGCCTATTTCCGGCTCAATCGGTCACGGTATAGGGCTTGGTCTTATATCATATTCGGTTATCAAGATTTTCACGGGGCGCGCAAAAGAGGTTTCAATCCTTACATATGTAATTTCCGTGCTGTTTCTTATAAAATTCTTTCTGGTTGTGTGATAAAACAGACCCAAAACGAATAAAGATAGATAGTGAAGCAAATCGCTTCACTATCTTTTTATTTTGGGACGGATTCTATGAAAAAAATAAAACTTTTAATTATAAACGGCTTTGCCATTTCTCTTACGGCGCTTATAACGGGGCTTTGCGGAGTGTGGCTGAATATTCTTATAACAAAATCCGCCGGCTCGGTCATAATGGGAAAATACCAGCTCATCCTGTCGGTTTGCAGCTTCGGAATAACATTTGCGGTTTCTGGAATCAACTTTGCCGCAATGCGGCTCTGCGCTGAAGGCGCAGCCGCAAACGGCGGCGATGTGCAGAAAATCATGAGAAAATGCTTTGCATATGCGCTCTTTTTCGGAATTTCAGGGGGCGCGGTGCTTTTTCTGATTTCCGAAACGCTGTCCGCAAGATTCATAAAATACCCGGAGGCGGCAGCGTGTCTTAAAATTTTTGCGGTTTCGCTGCCCGTCATATCATGTCTCAGCGCAATATCGGGGTACCTCACCGCTGCCCGCAGAGCTTATAAAGAATCGCTTGTTAAAGTTTCTGTGCAGATTCTTAAATTAATTCTTACCGCATTTTTGTTAATGCGAAAACCGAAAAATCCGTGTATCATGATTATGACGGCTGCGGTTATCTCCGAGATAATCGGAGCGGTTTTTTCGGCAGCAATCTATATATCCGACCGCCGAAAAAACAGGCAATCCCACCCCGCTCCCTGCGGAAAACTGCTGCCGCTTGCGCTGCCGATTGCTTTTTCAAGTTATCTCCGCTGCGGACTTATGACATTCAAAAACCTTCTCGTTCCGCTGTCACTTGTTACATTTGGGCTTACCGAAGAATCCGCCGCTGCGGCATTCGGCACAATTCACGGAATAGCCCTGCCGGTGGTTCTTTTTCCGTCCACGCTTTTGTTTTCGTTTTCATCTCTGACCGTTCCGGAACTTGCCGGAGCGCACGCGCGCTGCTGCGCTATCAAAGAAAGCAAGCCCATACATTACATAATCGACCGCTCGGTTCAGCTTACCCTTCTTTTCGCGGCATTCTGCGCCGGGTTTATGTATTTCTTTTCGGAGGAACTTGCCCGGCTTTTATCAAGCGATGCAAACGCCGCACTGTACATTAAAATTTTTGCACTGATTGTACCGATAATGTACCTTGATAACACAGTTGACAACATGCTCAAAGGTCTTAACGAACAGGTAAAATCAATGCAGATAAACATAATTGATTCGTGTTTTTGCCTTTTGATGGTAATGTTTTTACTGCCGAAATGCGGAATATACGGCTATCTTTTCACGATATGCGCCGGAGAAATCCTGAATTTTTCGCTGAGTCTCGGAAGGCTTATAAAGATTTCTTCCGTCAGTATAAAGCTGTATCAGAACATTTTTGTACCGTTTTTTTCGGTAACCGTATGCTGCCTTATTTTCAGAATTTTTCCGAATAATTTTGGAATTTTTGCAAAGCTTCCTATATGCATTGCGCTCTACTCATGCTTTGTTTCCTGTCTCGGCGGATTTACCAAAAACGACCGAATCTGGCTGAAAAACGCTATTGTATCAAAGCATAAATCGCCGGTTTCGGGGCAGAATAATTAACGGTGATAAAAATGGATATAAATAATAAGAAGGACAAAAAGAATATGTCTATGGCGGTTTCGGAGGAAGCAATAAAAGAATATGTCGAAACCGGCAAGGAGGTCAATTCCGACCCCGACGGCAGCTGGACCGGCTGCCCCGAAGAAAAGTACGAAAAACCGGTTCAGGACGCAGACGACCTTTAAGAAACACACCGCAGCAATCCGCTGCGGTGTGTTTCAGACTGTCTAAAAACCTATCAGACATGCCCGGCCTCAATCTTATCGCCTGCAACCGAGCATGAAACAACCTCATCCTCTCTGTTTTTTTCAAGTATTTCGATATCAAGCGCCGCCGAAAGAAGCCCGTCGGCATATGCATAAACCGTAACCTTCCCGGGGTTTTTGGAAGTAACACCTACGGTTATTCTCCCTGCATACATCCTTCTCTCCGCAAAATACGGAGGAGTCTGATCAAAATTTGCAGAACCCGTAGCTTCTATTTTCGCTCCGTTTCCCGCTTCGAACCGAACAAGCGGCCGTGCATCACGCACATAAATTCCGTTTTCATCAACTATTGTGCATGCGAGGATTGCCATTTCATTTCCTCCTGCATGGATAGGCTTGGTTTCCTCGCACAACTTCAGCGCATAAGGCTTACCCGATGTGTTAATTACATCTTCCGCGGCTTTCGCACCGTTTATAAAGCCTACAGCCTTCAGCTCGCCCGGTGCATATTTTACATTCCACTCCGCATGACTGTATTTTTCAATCGTTTTTTTCCCGATAAGCTTTCCGTTTAAATAGAGTTCTGCCTCGTCGCAATTGGTATAGGCCCAAACATTGATTTCACGACCCTCAAGCCCTCTGTGATCCCAGTGCGGAAGCAGATGTATCATCGGCTCGTCCGTCCAATGCGACTTATTCTGATAAAAAGCGTCTTTCGGTCTTAAAAACAGATCAATTGCACCCGAAATCGAATTTAATCTCGGAAACGCCGCCTCGCCGCGATATTCAAATGCGCTCCATTGATATCCGCCGGCAAGCCAGCTGCGCTCGGCAATAAATTTCCAGGTTTCCTCACGCCCGGGATGATTCGGTTCGTTTACGCAGTCCCGCGCTTCGACAAGTCCGAGTTCGGGATGATTACCCGTATAATTGCCGAACGAACTCCTAATTGCACAGTTCTCTGTAGACAAAACAGCCTTATCCGGAAATTTCTCATGAAACTTATCAAGCTGCTCAAGGGAATAATTAATACCTATAACATCAACAAACGGCATAACCGTGCTGTTTTCCGGCCTGCCGACTGCCGTAGTCACAGGTCTTGAGGGGTCAAGCTTTTTCACATGAGCCGCCATTGCACGCTGAATATTTATACCCTGTTCAAGATTGTGATAGCGCAGTTCCTCGTTTCCGGTAGACCACAATATGACTGACGGACGGTTTCTGTCACGCTTAACCGCAAGTTCCGTCTGACGCATTGATTCCTCATTGGAATCAAAGTGCCGAACCTCTGCCATAACAAGAAAACCGTACTTATCGAGAGCATCCATTATCTCTTCGGGATGCGGATAATGCGCTGTTCTGTAGCCGTTCGCACCCATTTCCTTAAGCATTTTGATTTTATAATCAAAAATATTATCCGGCACCGCAAGCCCGGTAAGACCGAAATCCTGGTGCGCGCATACGCCCTTTATTTTAATGCGCCTGCCATTGAGCCAAAAGCCGTCGGAACCGAAATGTGCGGTTCTGAACCCGAATTTTGTTTTATATGTATCACGGATTTCATTGCCCGACACAACTTCGGTAAACAGAGTATAAAGCACGGGAGAATCAATATCCCAAAGCTTCGGATTACCGAAAGTGCCCGAAAACGAAATATCGCAAAGACTTCGCGCACCGACATTTCCGGCGGTTTCGTATAATGCGCACTCATTGCCGTCATTATCAAAAATATGATGAATCAGCTTTACCTCCGCATCATCGTATTCATCATTCCGCACGGTCGTTGTAATATCAAGCTTCCATTTGCTGCCGTCAAATACAGGCCTTACATAATCGCCGTAAAGATCAACGCAAAGCTTGTCCGTAACTATGAGCTTTGCATGTCTGTAGATTCCGGCACCGCGGTACCACCACCCCTCAATCAGGCTCATGTCTATATAAACCGCCACAACATTCTCACAGTCAAAGCGGACATAATCTGTAATATCCGCCTCAATCGGCGTATAAGCGCAGTGATTGTATTTTATCAGACAGCCGTTAAGATATATTGCGCTGTTGCCGCTGGCCGCACCGAACAATAGTGTAATACGCTTTCCGCGCATTTCGGGACTGAGTTTGAAATGCTTTCTGTACCACGCATTATGGCAGTTGACAAAACCCGTCGGCGAACCTCTTTCGGGGTCGGGCTTCTGCCTTATGATATAATCATGCGGCAGCGTTACATTCTGCCATTTTTCATTCGGAATCTCATCGTCAAAATTCCATGAATTTTCAACATCGAAATGTTTATAAGCCCCCGGACCGCATTTTATACGCTCGGTCTTTGCACTTACATACATCGGACCGTAACCGTCATTGTGCACGCTTTCTCCGGGCACTTCCGCATGGTATCTCCAATCATTATCAAAAGAATATATGTTTCGCATAATACAGCTCCTCCGAACTCAAAATATTGCTTTTTGAATACATTTTAGCACAAACCTCTTGAATATTCCAGTGTAAAATGATATAATTATATAGTAAAATGATACTATGGAGGAAGTTGTATGTATATACCTTATATCCGTCACGAGGCATGCCAGGCAGACAAGGACGCCGTAAGAACAATCTACAGCTGCGACGCAGTGCATTATGTCGTCGGCGGCCACGGATATTTCAACGGACGAAGGCTCGGCGCAGGCGAAGGTTTCGTCTGCCGCAAAGGGCAGGCGGCAAAATACCGCCCCGACCGCTCTGATCCGTGGGAATACTATTGGATACGGACGGAAGGAGATGACACCGACAAATTTTTTGACTTAATTGCTTCCGATGACGGTGGTGTGTTTCGGCATAATCTTGCCTGCGAACTGAAAAGCCTGTGCGAATTAATGCACGCAACCGACAGGCCCGGCTGCGAATCGCTGAAATCCGGCGCATTTGTCGAGATTGCAATGAAGCTTCATTCGCCGGACAATTCAGAAAAACTGACCGCAGCCGAACGATATACCGTGCGCACAAAGCAAATGATAGAAGAAAATCTGTGCGGCAGCCTCCGCATCTCGGATATTGCAAAAGCTCTGCATCTCAACCGCTGTTATCTGCGCAATGTGTTTTACGAATGTGAAGGCATGTCCCCCTGTGCATACCGCCGTAAAAAGCGCATGGATTACGCAGCCAAGCTTCTTTCCGGCACCGAATACCCCATCGGGATTATTGCCGATTCGGTCGGATATACAGATCAGCTACAGTTTTCGCGCGAATTCAAAAAGTCATTCGGAATATCACCGAGCAATTACAGAAAATCACACCGTTGTGATTGAAGCGGCAAACCCGCCTGCCCGAACATTTCAAAAATTCAGAAATTCTCCGCCGTGCGCACGGATAATTCCTTCGGTTTCGGGGGTAAACTCGATGTCCATTATAATTCCCTTATCCCTGGCGGAAAAATTCAGAAACGAAGCATAAGACGCACCGCCCGGTATATCCGTTTGAATATTCCGCCCGGAAACAAAACCGATTTCCGGAATATACACTGTGCCGCTCCCGAGGTAAAGCCCGGCCGGATTATGATTGGACACATAATTAAGTGTATCCGGCGCTGTGCGGTATTCCGGCTTGAAGCCGTTGATTCCTGCATTTTTAAGGCTTCTGCTTGCTGCATTTGCCTGTCTTTCGCTTTTAAAATACGCTTTTTTCTTCATATTATCACCCAACTGTATTATGCCGCAGACAACGGCAAAATAAAGCAGGCAAATTTATTCAATAAAAATGCCGCGGTGATTTGAAATTATTTTTTCGGTCAGCGGATATTTATCGACTAATATCACCGAACCGCATGCCGTGACAAAATTTTTATAAAGACCCGGACCTGAAATTCTAACCGATTTGCCATCTCTCGGGGCAATTCCGACATCGGGAACACTGACATTTTCGGCTTCTGCGATTTTGAAATCCGAAATTCCGGCTTTCTCAAGTGAGCGTTTTGCAGCCGCAGCGTTTGTTTTTTCGTAAAAATAGGCTCTTTTTTTCATTAAAATCCCGTCCTCGCATAAATTTTTCAAAAAATTTTGATTTTACTATGGAAATTTTTCAGAAAATAGTGTATAATTAGAATGATATATTATTTTTCGGAGGTAATTCTCAATGACTAAAAAGATTCTTGAACTTTTGCACGACAACAGCAAGCTTACCGCAAGGGAAATTGCGGTCATGATTGATAAGCCCGAGGCTGAGGTCGCCGCCGCCATCGCGGAACTGGAAAAGAACAAGATTATCGTTTCATATAAAACAACTATTAATTGGGAAAAAACCGATTATGAAAAAGTTTCCGCTCTGATTGAGCTTAAAGTCACCCCTCAGAGAGGCGGCGGATTTGAAGCGATTGCGGAAAAAATTTATAACTATCCCGAAGTTTCATCGCTCTACCTTATGTCCGGGGCGTACGATATTATGGTTATAGTTGAGGGCAAAACCATGAAGGATGTTGCCCTGTTTGTTGCGAACCGCCTTGCCCCGATGGACGATGTAATCAGCACCGCCACACATTTTGTGCTCAAAAAGTACAAGATGGACGGCACGATTTTCGCAGAAGAGCAGCCCGATGAAAGGAGCGTTATAACCTTATGAGCAATTTCAGCTTTAACAGCCTTATAAATAAAAAGGTTACCGATATGCCGTCCTCCGGCATACGAAAGTTTTTTGATATAGCAGCCGAAATGAAGGACGCAATATCCCTCGGCGTCGGCGAACCCGATTTTGTAACACCGTGGCATGTGAGGGAAGCCGGCATATACTCTCTCCAGAAGGGCCATACTTATTATACTTCAAACTCGGGTGTTTTAGAACTGAGAGAGGAAATTTGCAGATATCTTGACCGAAGATTCAGCATTAAATACGACCCCAAAACCCAGACGCTTATAACCGTCGGCGGCAGTGAAGCGATTGACCTTACAATCCGCGCGGTTATAGAATCGGGGGATGAGGTTCTGATACCGGAACCGTGCTTTGTGTGCTATGCGCCGATAACGACTCTTGCCGGCGGAACACCTGTTCCGATTGTCACCCGCGCCGAGGACGATTTCAAGCTTACGCCGGAACTTCTGAAAGCGGCAATTACGCCGAAAACGAAGCTTCTTATACTGCCGTTTCCTAACAACCCGACCGGCGCAATAATGACAAAAGAAGACTTAGAGGCAATCGCCGAAGTGCTTGACGGAACGGATATAGCTGTTTTGTCGGATGAAATATATGCAGAGCTTACCTACGGGACGCACCATGTTTCGATTGCGTCGATACCGTCAATGTATGAAAGAACAATTCTTGTATCCGGATTTTCAAAGGCGTATGCCATGACCGGCTGGAGGCTCGGTTATGTGTGCGGCGCACCTGAGCTTATTAAGGCGATAACGAAAATCCACCAGTACGCAATCATGTGCACACCGACCACAAGCCAGCACGCCGCAATCGAGGCGCTCAGGAACGGTGACAATGACATCGAAATGATGAAAACCGAATACAATTACCGCCGCCGTCTTATATATGAAGGATTCAACAGCATGGGGCTTGACTGCTTTGAACCGAAGGGTGCATTTTATGTGTTCCCGTGCATCAAAAGCCTTGGCATGAACTCGTCGGACTTCTGTATTGCGCTTCTTAACGAGCAAAAGCTGGCGGTTGTGCCCGGTTCGGCATTCGGCAGCTCGGGCGAAGGATTCGTTCGCTGTTCGTATGCGTATTCCACGGAAAAAATCAACGAGGCGCTGAACCGCATAGATATGTTCATCGCCGCAAGGAAAAGGTGATAAAAGGTGCAGCTTAATATTGTGCTTTTGGAGCCTGAAATTCCGCAGAACACCGGCAATATTGCAAGAACCTGCGCCGCTACCGGCGCAAGGCTTCATCTTGTAAAGCCTTTCGGATTCAGGATTGATGACAGAAAGTTAAAGCGCGCAGGGCTTGATTACTGGCATCTTCTTGATATTACATACTACGAAAACACGGCGGAATTTTTTGAAAAAAACAAAGGCGGCGAATTTTTCTTCGCAACAACGAAGGGGCGGCATGTTTATTCCGATGTTGCCTACCCCGACGGTGCGTTCCTTGTTTTCGGCAAAGAAACGAAGGGTATTGACGAAGAAATTCTTATAAAAAACGAGCAGCGATGCATAAGGATACCCATGATTGATGACGCAAGGTCGCTCAATCTTTCAAACTCGGTTGCAATCGTAGCTTACGAATATTTAAGACAAAAGGGTTTTCCGAGGCTTCAGAACTTCGGGGAACTTCACAATCACAAATGGAATGAAATAAAAAGATAGGAGTTGTGTCAAATGGCTGACAACAAAAAAATGGTTGAGGAAATTACCTCTATGGACGAAGATTTCGCCCGCTGGTATACCGACATAGTAAAAAAGGCGGAGCTTATAGAATATGCTTCGATTAAGGGCTGCATGGTTTTAAGACCTTACGGCTATGCAATCTGGGAGAACATGCAGAGCATTATGGACGGCATGATTAAAGAAACCGGTCATAAAAATGTGTATATGCCCATGTTTATTCCGGAATCGCTCCTCCAGAAGGAGAAGGACCATGTTGAGGGCTTTGCGCCCGAGGTTGCATGGGTTACGCATTACGGCGACGAGAAGCTTACGGAACGGCTCTGCATAAGACCGACCTCCGAAACGCTCTTCTGTGACCATTACAAAAAGGTAATCAGCTCATACAGAGATTTGCCCAAGCTTTGCAATCAGTGGTGTTCTGTTATGAGATGTGAAAAAACAACCCGTCCGTTCCTGCGCACCGCAGAATTTTTGTGGCAGGAAGGGCATACCGCTCACGCAACGGCAGAGGAAGCCCAGGAAGAAACAATCAAAATGCTTAATGTTTATGCCGATTTCTTCAAAGACGCCCTTGCAATCCCGGTAGTAAAGGGACAGAAAACCGAAAAAGAAAAATTCGCCGGCGCAGAGGCTACATACACAATCGAAAGCCTCATGCATGACGGAAAGGCGCTGCAGTCAGGAACATCGCATAACTTCGGCGACGGATTTGCAAAAGCGTTCGGCATACAGTATACCGATAAAGAAAATAAGCTTCGGTATGTGCACCAGACATCGTGGGGCACAACCACAAGAATGATAGGTGCGGTAATAATGGTTCACGGCGATGACAGCGGACTCATGCTGCCGCCGAAAATCGCTCCGATTCAGGTTGTTGTTATCCCGATTGCAGCTCATAAGCCGGGCGTAACCGAAAAGGCGGACGAAATTTATAACACTCTTAAAAAGACATACCGTGCGGAAATAGACACATCGGAGAAAAACCCCGGCTGGAAGTTCAGCGAATATGAAATGAAGGGCGTTCCGATTCGTGTTGAAATCGGCCCGAGAGACCTCGAAAACAATTCTGCCGTTATCGTAAGACGCGATACGAGAGAAAAGATTTTCGTTTCTATTGATGAGCTTCCCGAAAAAATCGGAGAAACGCTTGAAGCAATTCATAAAAATATGTATAACAAGGCTCTTGAAAACCTCAATGCAAGAACCAATCCGGCAAAGGATTTTGATGAATTCAAGAAGGTTCTTGAAGAAAAGGGCGGCTTTGTAAAGGCTATGTGGTGCGGAAACCGCGAATGTGAAGACGAAATCAAAGCGCAGACCGCCGCAACCTCGCGCTGTATGCCGTTCGAGCAGGAAACAATTTCCGATAAGTGCGTTTGCTGCGGAAAGCCCGCGAAAAAGCTGGTTTACTGGGCAAAAGCTTATTAAAAGCATCGAGAGTTCCCATCCCGGGAACTCTCGATTTTATTATTTTATGCACAAAATTATTTGTCATCGTCTGATTTTAAATTCCACGGTTTTTTATCATCTGCCAAAGGATCAGCCACAGGCAAACGAGAATCAAATCCTTAATGGTTTTTATCGGCTGATTTTCCCCAATACTGCACAAACTCACTTGCCAATACACAAAGTATTAACTGCACTCGCTTGCTTGTCTTGAGAAAAATCGGCTCGATAAAAACTGCGCGCACCTTATGGCGTGAAAATTTTTAGTCATTTTTGGTGCGGAGGAAGCCGACAGGCGGTCGCCTTTCAATGACGACAAGCCGAAAAGGGCAAAAATTTTCCGTCATAAGGCATTAATGATTTGACTCTCGTTTGCCTAATTTCAAATGGTATTTTCCTGTCCCGTACAACTTTTTTCATAAATAAGATGAGTGCTGTATTCAAAGACATTCCCATCTCCTTGCAGACTTCATCCATATCGCGCCTTAATTCCGTATCCATATTCAAACTGTAAATACTGCGATACATTAAATTTCCTTCTTTCTTCCGCATAAAATAAAAAGTGCGCCAACCCGAAGATTAACGCACAAAAAACGCAATACTCCGAATTGTCGCCAAACAAAAGCTCATGCATTTCAAATCAGTATAATGCAAAGTGAGTATAAGCGTTTTTATCATTTTTAGCTTATACCGATTTAGAAAATATTAAGCTTTCGTTTGGCTATTATATTATACCACAACCGAAATAATTTGTAAATAGTTTCTTAAAAACTCTGCGCAAAATAAAAAGTGCGCCAATCCGAAGATCAACGCACAAAAAACAACGGCAAGATGGAACCGAACCATTAATGCCTTATGACGGCAAATTTTTGCCATTTTCGGCTTGTCGTCATTGAAAGGCAACCGCCTGTCTGCTTCCTTCGCACCAAAAATGGCTAAAAATTATCTCGCCATAAGGTGCATGCAGTTTTTATCGAGCAGATTTTTTTCAAGACGAGCAAACGAATGAAGTTAATACTTTGTGTATTATCGATTGAGTTTGTGAAGTATTGGGAAAAATCCGCCGATAAAAACCATCAATGGTTCGGTTTCATCTTGCCCAACTCCCGATTGTCGCTAAACAAATATAATAGATTCCGAAAAAAACCATTTTTCATTCATCCATGGAACTTGCATTTTTATCAAATTCACAATATAGGATAAATGAAAAATGGGTACAATTATACCCCTGAATGGTTATTTTCTTAAAAATCTATTTAATTATATTCGTTTAGCATACTAATTATAACACAAACCGATTTATTTGTAAATATCCTTTTTAAATAAATACAAAAAAGTGCGCCAATCCGAAGATAAGCGCACAAAAACAGGCAAGCATTTTTCCGCTTTGTTTACCGGAATTTCAAAGCATATTTTTGATAAAAGTTCCGTAGCCTCTTGTGGGGTCGTTGATGAAAACATGTGTAACTGCGCCGACTAGCTTGCCGTTTTGAATAATCGGGCTGCCGCTCATGCCTTGCACAATTCCTCCGGTTTTTTCGATAATCCTGTCATCGGTTATGTGCAGAACAAGATTTTTTGTACCGCTTATGCGGCCGCTCATAGTTTTTTCAATTTCGGCGGAGAATCTTTCCACGCCCGTTCCGTCGATGCAGCAAAGGATTTCGGCATTGCCTTCCCTGACCTCATCGGGCGCGGCGGTCTCGATGGGTTCAAACCCCGGGAGCATCCAAGAATTTTCTACATAGCCTCCTATGCCCACCTCGGTATTCTTGTCAATCGTCCCTTCGTAGTCGAGAAAGTCGCCCGTTATAAGCCCCGGCGTGCCGACCTCACCTTTAGAAGCACCCGTTACCGAAACCTGAACAATCTCACCCTGTCCGATTCCGTAGCGGCTGCCGGTGTCAATGTCGGTTATGCCGTGCCCGAGGGCGCCGTAACGCCCGGTTTCGGGGTTATACCAAGTCATTGTGCCGATGCCTGCGGCGCTGTCGCGGACCCACGCCCCGATAATACGGGAACCGTCAATCGGATTCACGGTAGGTGTGACCTCAACCGAAACGCTTTTTCCGTCCCGTATGACCTCAAATATCACCTTTTCTCCGCATTCGCTTTCAAGAGCCGATTTTAGCTCCTCGGTCGATTTGACCTCACACTCCCCGACTTTAGTGATAATATCTCCCTTAATAAGCTTTGAAGAATCATCTCCCGAGCCTGAAAGTTCCGATGTACCGACAACGCATACGCCGTCCGCTTCTATTTTTATACCTATAGTATTACCGCACGGAACCAGGCGCAGGCTTTGCCCGTCCGCATCGGCAGTTACGGAAGGTTCCCCCGGGCAGACCCATATCGCCGCCGCTGCCAGCATCACCGCAAATGCCGCAATTACCTTTCTTTTCACGCCATCACTCTCCCCTCGCTATTATGTTTTCCCGAAGGAAAAGTTATATCCCGTGAACATTATGGCTCTCTTATGATATTCGCCCCAAGAGAATTTAGTTTTTCATCCATATGGAAATATCCCCTGTCGATGTGTTCGATTTCTGAAATTTCGCTGCTTCCCTTCGCCGAAAGCGCTGCAATGACCAGCGCCGCTCCGGCACGGAGGTCGGTTGCTTCAACGGGTGCGCCGGTAAGCTGCTTTTCTCCTTCGATTATTGCGCTCCGCCCCTCCGTTTTTATATTTGCACCCATTCTTTTAAGGCCGCCGGCATAAAGAAACCGATTTTCAAAAACGGTTTCCTTTACTATGCTTGTGCCGTCGGAAGTGCTTAAAAGCGCCGAAAACTGCGCCTGCATATCCGTCGGAAATCCGGGATACGGCAGCGTGCTTATGTCTGCCGCCTTCAGCCTTCCGTCGGCTTTGATTTTAACGGAACCGCTGCCCTCAGTAATTTCCGCACCCATCTCGGTAAGTTTCGCCGTAATGGGCTTAAGATGCGCAGGCTTGCAGCCCTTGACCGTCACATCTCCGCCGGTTGCAGCCGCCGCAACGAGATAAGTTCCGGCTTCTATCCTGTCCGGCATAACGGAATATTCCGCACCGTGCATGGAATTTACGCCGATAACGGTTATTTTTTCCGTACCGTCGCCCTTGATTTTTGCGCCCATTTTTCGGAGAAATGCCGCCAAATCAGTAATTTCCGGCTCGGTTGCGGCGTTGTTTATAATCGTTGTACCCTCCGCAAGAGTCGCAGCCATCATTATGTTTTCCGTTGCACCGACGCTCGGGTAATCAAGATATATTTCCGCACCGTAAAGCCTTTTTGCCTTCGCCGTTATCACGCCGTGGCTCTGGGAGATTTCCGCTCCCATTTCACGAAAGCCTTTAAGATGAAGGTCAACCGGTCTTGTTCCTATCCTGCAGCCCCCGGGAAGCGAAACCACAGCTTTCCCCTCTCTTGCAAGAAGCGGCCCCATAACCAGAAACGATGCCCTCAATCCGCTCACCAAATCATACGGAGGCTTGACGGATTTGAGCTTAGATGTGTCAATTTTCAGCTCAGAATTGCTCAAATCCGACAATTTACCGCCTAATTTGCACAATATTTCACTAATTAGAATAATATCGTTTACATTGGGTACATTTGTAAGCCTACATTCTCCGCCCGAAAGCAATGACGCCGAAATTATAGGAAGCGCCGCATTTTTTGCCCCTTCTATCTTTATTGTTCCGCTAAGTTTTCCGCTATTTTTAACTATAAATTTTGACATTTCCGTATATCACTCCTAACAATATTTATATTGTTACCTGAATGTTACCGTATTATAATATCACAATGTGTCGAACGGTATTTACTTGTTGAATTTTTTGTAATAAAATAGGTGTCGTTGTAGAAGTTGGGCGAACGGTTTTAGTTGCAATTTGTGCCAAATTATGGTATTATGTAATAGAACAAAGAACTTTTACATATTGGGGGGTAACATTTCAATGAATAAGATACGAATATTTGCCGCAGATTCTAACGGGGAATGGATCCGGCGGCTTTGCGAGCATCTTAAAGACAAGCCAAATTTTGAAATTGCGGGGACTGCTCAAAAGGGCAGGGATGTATGCACGATGATTCCGATACTGGAGCCTGACCTTTTGATATTAAACATTGGCATTGATGAACCTGAGGGGACAGAGGTTTTAAAATCACTGAGTAAAGTTAAGTTCAGAAAACGGCCGTCGATCATTGTCACCTGTGAAAAGGGGCAATGCGTGCTGACAAGAGCCGCCGTAAAACTCGGAGCTACATATTGCATGGCCAAGCCGATTGACTTTTCCGTTCTGACCGAGCGGATAATACAGTTTGTATCATCCGAACCGCAGTACACAGAAACCGCAGTGCCGCATGTCGGGGGGGCAAGCAGCAATGCGGAAAACGAAATAACGGATATTATGCACGAAATAGGGATTCCTGCACACATAAAAGGCTACAGCTATGTAAGATCGGCAATAATGATGGTACTTGACGATTCGGAACTGCTCGGAGCGGTTACAAAAGAGCTTTACCCGAAAATCGCAAAAAGATACTCAACAACCAACTCCCGCGTTGAAAGGGCGATAAGGCACGGCATAGAAGTAGCGTTTGAACGGGGAGATCCCGATGTTTTATCGGGGTATTTCGGCAACATATGCCGTTTCGGGAAAAGAAAACCGACAAACAGCGAATTTATTGCAATGATTTCCGATAAACTCAGGCTTAAAATGAAAAATATAAATTAATATACGGAGGCTTATAAAATGGAAAAAATACGAATTTTTATTGCGGATGATGACGCCGACTGGAGAGAGAAACTATGCGATTATCTTGAAAGCAAGCATAATTTTGAAGTTATCGGCACTGCCGAGGACGGCGATGAAGCCTGCTCAAAGCTGCGCGAACTTGAGCCTGACATACTTATTCTGGATATTTGTATGCCGTACCTTGACGGACTTGAGGTTTTAAAAAGACTTCGCCAGATGAGCCCCAAAAAGCAGCCGGCGGTTATTGTTACCACTGCAATCGGGCAAAGCAAGCTTACGCAGACCGCCATCCACTACGGCGCTTCATATTGTATGTTAAAACCCGTGGAGCTTACAGCGCTTACCGAAAGGATTGTTCAGTTCAGCGGAAAATTAAACGAATCGGCAATGGTATCTCAAACGGTAGCGCAGATTGCCGGTTCAAAACCGGATATGGAAACCGAAGTTACAAATGTTATGCATGAAATCGGTGTTCCGGCGCACATTAAAGGATACGCTTATGTGAGGTGCGCAATCATGATGGTAATTGAAAACGCAGAACTTATCAACGCTGTCACAAAACAGCTTTACCCGGCAGTTGCGAAAAAATACCACACAACAAATTCCAGAGTTGAAAGGGCAATCCGCCACGGAATCGAAGTTGCATTCGACCGCGGCGACCCTGAAGTGCTTTCGGCATATTTCGGATATACAATCCACAGCGAAAAAGGAAAACCCACAAACAGCGAATTTATAGCGATGATTTCGGACAGAATCCGCCTTAAAATCAAAAATGCATAAATCCCTCGCATTACGGTTATAATAGACATATCAAAACTGGAGGTAATTTCAATGAAAAAACTTTTATCTGCTTTTATTATAACCGTAATGCTTTTTAGTATTACAGCCTGCGGCAGCAATGACGCTGACAAAAATACCGGCAGCAGCACAAACAACAGCGTCAGCGACAAGGCAAACGACATCAAGGACGATGCGGAACAGGGCATGAAGGACACCGGCGAAGATGTGAAAAACGCGGTAGAAGACGCCGGCAAGGATGTTAAGGATACCGTAGAAGATGCCGGCAGGGATGTCAAAGATACCGCAGAAGATATTGTAAAGTAAAAAAAAGCAAAACAAAAATACCGTGATACGAACGCTGATTTCATCGTCTGTATCACGGTATTTTTTGGAGATAAACCTATTTTACTGCCTTGAAGGCATCATCGAGCGCTTCGATAAGGTCGTTTATATTCTCGATTCCGATTGAAAGTCTTATAGTGTTGGGCTTTATTCCCTGCTCTGCAAGCTCATCTCCCGAAAGCTGGGAGTGAGTTGTGGACGCCGGGTGAATAACAAGCGACTTCACATCCGCAACATTTGCAAGAAGCGAGAAAATACGCAGATTATCAATAAATTTCTGTGCGGTTTTGTCATCGCCCTTTATTTCAAATGTAAATATCGAACCGCCGCCGTTCGGGAAATATTTTTTGTAAAGCTTATGGCTCGGCTCGCTTTCGAGCGACGGATGATGAACCGCCTCAACGCCGGGATGATTATTTAAATAATCCACGATTTTGAGAGCGTTTGAAACATGGCGTTCAACCCTGAGAGAAAGAGTTTCAAGCCCCTGCAGAAACATAAATGCATGAAACGGCGAAATTGTCGAGCCTGTGTCACGCAGCAGAATTGCCCTTATATATGTTGCAAATGCCGCGTTCGGCGCAGCGTCCGCAAAGCTAACACCGTGGTATGAGGGGTTCGGCTCCGAAATCCACGGATATTTGCCCGAAGCCTTCCAGTCAAATGTTCCGCCGTCAACAATAACTCCGCCGATTGCCGCACCGTGACCGCCTATGAACTTCGTTGCGCTGTGAACCACAATGTCCGCACCGTATTCAATCGGTCTTACAAGATACGGCGTTGCAAAGGTCGAATCCACAACAAGCGGAATACCGTGTTTGTGCGCAAGCTTTGCAAGTTCTTCTATATCTATAATGTTGGAATTGGGATTTCCGAGAGTTTCAACATAAATCGCCTTTGTGTTAGGGCGGATCGCCGCCTCAAACGCACCTTCCTCATCGGGGTCAACAAAGGTTGCGCTTATCCCCGATGTCAGAGGAAGCGTATGCGCCAAAAGGTTGTATGTTCCGCCGTAAATGGTTTTGGAGGCAACAATATGCTCACCGCTCTTTGCCAAAGCACCGATGGTATAGTTAATCGCCGCCGCTCCGGAAGCAACGCCCAGCGCTGCAGAACCGCCTTCAAGCGCAGCCATTCTTGCTTCAAAAACCTCCTGCGTGGGGTTTGTCAGTCTGCCGTAAATATTCCCGGCATCACGGAGCGCAAACCTGTCCGCTGCGTGCTGCGAATTATGAAAAACAAACGATGTTGAAGCATAAATCGGAACCGCTCTTGCGTCCGTTGCCGGGTCGGGATTTTCCTGCCCCGCCTGTACCTGCAGTGTTTCAAATCTGTATTTTCTGTCAGCCATTTTTATATACCTCCGTTAAAGTCTATCTTTTTGCTATGCTTTGAGTATACCACATATTTTCGGTTTTGTCCAATACATATAACTTATGCTTTGTTATAAATTTTATCTATTGCTATGTCCGTACTTCTGCAATTCCTTCGTTCATGCTCCCCATACGGTACCCCTGCAAATCCATTGTAAAATAAGAAAATCCGAGTGCTTTTATATCGCTGTACAGTTTTTCCCTGACTTTAAAAAGCTTTTCAAAATCCTCCGGCAGCAGTTCGATTCGGGCAAGCTCGCCGTGAACCCGAACCCTAAACTGACGAAATCCCGAATTTTTCAGTATTTTTTCCGCTTTTTCAACCCGTTTGAGTTTTTCTGCCGTAATTTTTTCGCCGTATGCAAAGCGTGACGCAAGACAGGCAAAAGACGGTTTATTCCATGTAGGAAGTCCGAGTTTTTCCGACATCTCCCAAATTTCTCGCTTTGTAAAGCCGGCCGTTTGCAAAGGACTCAAGATACCCAATTCCGAAATCGCTTTCATGCCCGGACGGTAGTCATCGCCGTCATCGAGATTTGAGCCTTCGGCAACCGCATTTACACCGTTTTCCGCAGCAATGTTCTTTATAATTCCGAATATTTCCTTTTTGCAAATATAGCAGCGGTCTAACGGATTATCCGCAAAACCCTTTACGGCAAGCGGATTGACATCACATATGATATGTCTTATGTTAAAAATCCGCTGCTTCCAAAAGCTCGTCATGCGGAATCAGGCACGAACGCACCGTAACGACAATAACGCCGCTCCCAAGCGCGTCCTTTGCCGCCTTTAATAAAAATGTTGAATCCACGCCGCCCGAAAATGCCACTGCAATACTGCCCGATGATTTCAGTTCCTCTGTCAGCTTTTCGTACTTACTGTTCATCATTCCCCAATTTCCTTTCAATCAGCCTCCGCATTTCCTGCACGGATATGCCGCGCTCCTCCGAAATCCTTGCAATATCATCATATTCCGCCTTTATCCGCTTTACTCCATAGCCCTCCGAGCATTTAATCCGCTTTGTCATGGAAGGATATTCCCATATGCTTTATTTTGCCCTCATCTCTCAGCCTGCGTGCAACATCATATGCGTTTAATTTTTTGTATTTTGCGTAAATATCCTCGCTTTGAGCATGCATAAGATAAAAGTCAAAATATTCCACACCGGCACATTCAAGCTGCTTGTTAAACAGTGGAATTATTTCGTCCGTTTTATTAAAATAACTTGTTGACAGTTTATCCGTAAGAATATAACTTTCGCGGGGATACCGCTTCACAAGACATTCCCTGACAGCAATCTTGCTTTTGCCGTCAATATACCCGTGAGCCGTATCAAAATAATTAAAACCGCTTTTCATAAAAGTGTCAATCATTTCGTTAAAGGCGTCATAATCAACCTCGCTGCCGTTCATCGGAAGACGCATGCAGCCAAAACCAAAGTTCTTTTTTACATTATCGAAATATTGTTTCATTATTACACTCCTTTATCCGTCAATTTCTTATATGTCTTTGTAAATATTACATCATAAGTACAAGCCGTCAATCGGCTTGTTTCACACCGATTCAATATTTACATCATAGGTGCAGGCCGCAGTCAATAAATCTTTCAAAACAAAACATGAAAAACAGCGGTTCACTGTGAAATGAGCCGCTGTTTTGCGTTAAGTTTTCTTATTTTGTTATAACAACTTTTTTGTCCGATTCAAGCCATTCCACATCCGCGCCGAGTTCTTCGGAAATGAATCTGATCGGCATGTAAGTACGGTCATTTTCGATAAACGCCGGAGAATCAAGCTTGATTTCCCTGCCGTTTACATAGGCAATGTCCGAACCGATGTAGATAAGGAGTGTTGTATCCTTACCTGTTTTAAGGTTCTTGCCAACGATTGTTACAAGCTTCTTTTCATCGTCCCAATCCACGCTTGCACCGAGGTTTTCCGCTACAAATCTTGCCGGAAGCATTGTGCGGTCGTTTGCGATTATCGGCGCAACATCGTTTGATTTTACCGTGCCGAAAACAGTCGCTTCCTTTTTGCCGATAGTAAGAATTATCTGATTCTTTGAGTTGTCATTTTCACTGTCGGCTTTATTGTCTTTTTCCGTCCATGCGGCATAAAGTGTAATATCCGCTGTCACCTTTTCGGAAAAATCGTATTTTGTCTTAAGTTCTTTATCGGTGTACCAGCCCGCAAAATCATAGCCTTCCTTGGTAGGTGCTGTCGGCTCTGCTGCGGTTTCGTTCTTTTTAACGGTCTGGCTTGCAATTTCTCCGCCGCCGTTTGCGTCAAACGAAACAGTATAATAGGTTGACGATGAACCGCCACCGCCGCCGAAGCTTCCGCCGCCACCGCTGTAGCTGCTTTTCGGAGTAATTCTCAGCGGACTTCCGGTAATGCTGTAATGGCTGTCTGCATAGCTTATCTCAACCGTGTAAGCCGTGCCAGCCGTAAAGCTGCCGTTCAGCGTATAGGTTTTGCCGTCATCGCTGCCGGCAATATCTGTAAACCCGACAGCATTGCCGCCTGCCTTAACGGTGAAATTATCCTTTGTAATACCCTTCAGCGCCCTGTCAAACACAACCGTAAGATAAGTTCTTTTAGCTTCACCGGCTTTTGCAGTTACGCTTATCGGAGTTACGGTAATATTTCCGTTTTTGTAGGATATTTCGTAATTGCCCGATGTAAGTCCGCTTGCGCATGTTTTATCAGTATATGTTCCGATTTCGGTTTCTTTGGTTATACCGTTATACGAAAAACTGAGCGTACCGCCGAGAACATCTTCGGTTTCGCCGTTTTTAAAGCCTTCGTATTCAACTTCAAGAGCCGGATTTTCTGCGCCGTATTCACGGACCGCATCTTTAAGCTTAACGGTGAGCGGCGCTTTTGTAACGGTAAGCTTACCCTTCCCGTTTGCGGTAAAGCTGATGTTTTCGTTTTCGTATGTACCCAGAACCGCAGTAATGTCATATTCCCCGACAGGTGCGATTTCTGCAGCACCGTCGCTTGTAAACTCAGTATTTTCCGCAAGTTTTTTAAGTTCATCGGAGGAAACAAGCGAAGTCTGCACTTCGGTCAGAAGTGAAAATTCGGGTTTATCGCCGTAAACCTTTGTCGCATTATCGGGTATAACATTAATTTTTGCCTTGTTGATATACATTGTCGTTGTTCCGCCGCCGACAAAGCTTCCGTCCGATATCGTGTAGGTAACGCTGTATGTTCCTGCCTTAATCGGCTCCGTAACCGCCGGGTCGGTGATAAGCGCATATTTAACGGTAACATTCTGCCCGATTACGGGAGTAAAATCGGAAACCGGTTCAAACGAAATTTCCTGTCTTTCTCCGTTGTAGGTCTTGACAAGGTCTGTCGGAACAAGCGTAATATCCGACTGTTTTACGGTAATGTCAAATGTTGCCTCTGCATTGCCGTAGTTACCGTCTGCGGTTGCGGTGATTGTAACCGTACCGGCACTTTTCGCCGTAACGGTGCCGTTTTCGTCAACTTCCGCAACGGCAGGGTCGGAGCTTTTCCATGCTGCGTTAATTTTCGTGTTGCCGTAAAATGCGGCAAGAGCGAATTTATCGTTTACATATGCCGTGCTTGACCCCGTAATATAAAGGGCTGCACCTGACGCACCTGTGATTTCAAGCTCACCGGTATTGTCATAAGCAAACTGATAATTTTCGGCATATCCGCCCGAAACCGTGATGTTATATTTGCCAACCGCACTCGATGCGTTTGCGTTTACCGTTGCAGAGGGTTCATACAAAAGAACGCTTTCGTTATCTCCGCTTACAAATCCTTCGTATTTAAGCTTAAATATGGGGTTGGCGTCGCCGTATGCACGGCTTGCGTTCTCTGCTTTTACGGTGAGAGTCGCCTTTTTGATTGTGAAATTCTTTGTAACCGTCAGCGTTTCGTAGTTCTCGCCAGTGATTTCAGCAATCGCAGTGTAATTTCCGGCGTTTTTCGGCGCTTCCTCCTGCGGAATGTAAATTCCCGTACCGGCATATGTGATTTTTGCGCTTGTGCCTTCTGAAATATTATTAACCGCTGCCGAAACGGTGTCGCCATATGTAAATTCGCTGCTTATCTGTATGCTGCCGCTCGGCTTTGCCTTGGCGATTACAAGCGTATCGTGTGCCGAACCCTTATAATTAGGGTTTGTTGCGGTAACTTCAACCCTGTATTTGCCTGCATTTTTCGGAACATCCTCGCTGCCGTTGTATTTTACCTCAAAATCACCGGCGGTAATTCTTGAATCGCTCGGATTAACGCCCACTTCCATTGTGCTGCCGTATATCTGTTCGAGTTTATCAAGCTCAAATGTGATGTTTTTCGGCATTGCGGTAAATATTACTTTTGAGGAAATATCCGCATAGTTGGCGCTTGATTTTACCGCAGTGATTTCGATTTTGCCGATACCGTCAACTGTAACCGTACCGTCTTCCGATATGCTTGCCTTTCCTTCTGTCACCTTCCAGGAAACCGTGCCGCCTTCTGCGCCGCCGAAGGCTTCAAGCTTGAATTCATCGAGATATTCAACCGTTCCGGGAAGCCCGGCAATTACAAGCTGATTCTGCGTTGCAGCTTCTACGGTTACCGCAATATCGCCCTGGGTTGTAACATAGTTTTTCGCATCGTTAAGCGAAACTTTTGCGGTGTATGTGCCTGCCGCATTGGGAGTTTTATCATAATTAACCGTGAAACCGTCAAAGATTCTGCCGTTTTCGTCGGTTGCAGAAATGTTTATTTCCTTGTCCTTGCCGTCATACACAAATGATGTCTGACCGACTGTAAAATTAACTTTCAGCGGCTCAATATCTGCGGTTGCAGCTGCAGATAATTTACCGAGAGTGTAGTTGTGCGCCTTTGCGCCCGAAAGTCCGCTTGCGGTAAAGGTGACGGTTTTATCCGTGCCGCTGTCGGCCGTGTCGAATTCCGCCGTACCGGCAATGCTTACAAAGCTCTTGTCGCCCTCGATTACATCACTTATTTCACCAACGCTCGCCTGCGCATTCGCTGTACCGTCATATTTTTTGCTCATCGCCGAAACTGCGAAATCTTTAATTTCAATCGGTGTGATGTCAACGGTTGTCTGCAGACTGTTCGTGCTTAAGGTGTATTTTTCATTGTTACTGAGCGCAATTGCGCTTACATAAACGATTTTGCCGCTGCCGGCGTCGGAATTTATCATTGAACCCGATGCGCTTGCCGTGACAGTGTCGCCGGTCACGATACCGCCGGAAAGGGCAATATCCACGCTGACGCCGTTTTCGCCGTTATATTCTCTGTTTACAGCCGTCGCCGACGGGGTCAAAATTCTCTTTTTCGCCTCGAAGGTTTTAACTGCGGTGCGGTCGGTGTAGCCGTCCTTTTTGCTTGTTGCCTTAATTGTCACCCTGCCGACATCTTTCACCTTGACCTCGCCGTTTGCGCTGATTTCCGCAATGTCACCGCCGTCCGTAATTTCATATGTAACATCGCCGTCTGCGCCCGTTGCCGAAACGGCGAATGTGTCACCGTAGTAAACATTTTCGGGAACATTTTCAACTGCGAATATATCCTGAGCGGCATTAACGATTTTAAGCACCGCATTAAACGGTTCAACCTCATAGTTTGCGCTTGCGGTATCGCTAAGCTCAATGCTGATACTGTATTCGCCGACCTTAACAGCTTCGGTTTCGCCCGCATATTTAACGGTGTAATTAGATATATCGAAAATTCTGCCGTTTGCCATTGCCGATACATCGGCTGTCTGAGCGGTTCCGTCGAAAGTGCGTGTGGTAAACCTTGCGCATATAACCGTAACAACCGCTTTTCTGATTGTGCCATTTACCTCGCCTTTAAGATTTTCTGCGGTTTCCGACAGAACATATTTATCGGCATTTTTACCCGAAATGCCCGTAATTTCATAGACTACGGTTCGGCTTCCTGCGTCGGATTTATCAAATTCGGCGGTGATTTCAGCCTTTACAACATCGTTTTGATCTGCTTTATATTCGTCCTTCAGCGTTGCCGTAACAACTGCCGATTTCGAGCCGTCATAGGATTTTTCTGTGGCTGAAATTTCAAAGCAGTCTTTTGTAAGCTCTTTTTTGACATTCACCGTATAACTTGCATAAACCGGAGTTGCGCCCTCCATTGTGCTTGTTGCGGTGATTGTCGCAGTACCGCTCTTTTTAGCGGTAATCTCGCCGTTTCGGTCTACATAAACAACATCCGTATCGGAGGATTCGTAAGTTACCGTTGAGGCATTTTCGTTTTTGAGCGTGTTTGTGAATTTTTCGCCCGATTTTATGTTCACAATGCCTTTTTCAAACGAAATGGGCTTCTGCGAAAAGTCGCTTGACGCTTTGATGTCCATAAAACCGGTGTTTTTGTAGAAGGAAGTATCGGGAATGTCCGCTTTTCCGTCTACCTTATATTCAAATGTGATTCCGTAGTTATCCTTGTGTTCGTCTTTAAGCGAAATTACATACAAATATCTGCCTGCCGAGATCGTGTGTTCTACGGGCTCGGTTGACGCAAGCTTGCCCGAGTTTTCGTCGACAAGATAGTATTTAACGACAAAATCGTCATTTGTAAGCCACCTTGATTCAGGTGCCGACACCGTTATTTTTCTTTCAACGCCCGGAGCATATCTGTGCTCGTTATTTGAAACGCTGAAATTATTGAGCTGGCGTCTGCCTACGGCAATGATGTAGTCGCCGTTTGGATCAAAGCACTCTTTATAATAGTCATCACCCAAATATTGCACTATAATTTTATAAGACATACCTGCTGCGGAAAGCGGCGGCAGTTCAAATTCAAAGCTTCCGTCATCTTTAATAGGTATATTGACAAAAAATTTAAGATCCGAACCGAAAGTTTTGATTCCGGTTATCTGTACGGTTCCGGTCGGAGCATCTATGTTTTCGGCAGCGCTGTCCGATTTCAGAATCTTGCCGGCAATCCTTTTGTCGTCCTCATAATTATATACATCTTTCAACAACTTTGTATACTCGAATTTAACATCCGCTTTTTCTATTGTAAAGTCTGTTGTGAATTGTTTGTAATTATAGTTGTGCGTCTCGGGAAGCGTTACATAAACCTTATATGTGCCGGGCTGCGTAGGTGCCTCCGATACCGGTTCGGAATATCCGTCATCCGTAGCTTTTGCATATGTTATTTCGCTTGCTACAACCTGAGAATCGTTAAGTTCGGTTACAGCCACGCTCTTAGGTGTGCCGTCATAAACAAGCGAGGCGGGCATGTCAACCTTATAATCCGTATTTTCCTCGGGATCAATCTGTGTTACCGAATAATTAACGGTTTTTGAACCCGTATAGCCGCCGTCCTCTTTCGCTTTGACGAGGACTTCATAATTATCAAATACATTAAATGCCCTAAGGTCGCCGCTTATGTTAAATTCCTCGGTAACATCTTTGTCATTATCATATACCTGAACAGCGACAGATTCCGGTCCGCGTGCATACGGAAATTCGTACGGTGCGTCCTTTCCGTTTATCTTAATCTTTATGTCGCTGCTGTCGATAGATTTCTTCTCTACCGTAACCGGCAGATATTTTGTTATTACATATTCATATGAGTATACGGTTGCTGTGGCCTCAATTCCGACATTGTATGTTCCTGCCGGAAATTCACTGAAAACAATTTTGTTATTTTCAGAGTTTGTGCCCCATATGCAGTTCTGCAGCAAATCGTCCGGTTTTACAACTTTGTACCGTGCTGTTGCATCGGAATCAACCGTTGCATTCAGGTTGATTGTGATTTCGCTCGGATAAACCGCGCCTTTGCTTGCCTCGTCAAGCTCGGGGTTAAAGTTCCGGATAGGCGCATTAACCACCGCAACATTTGATACCTCTGTGAGGTATGTTTCGTTAACATAATCTCTTAAGCTGCCGTATTCTTGCTCGGTGTCGCAATATCTGTATGCCAGAGTTCTGTCGCCGCTTTGGAGAAAATCACCTATTGTGCAGCCCGGTGCGGCTGCTTCCAAATGTTTAATTTTTAAACTGACGAATTCGTCAGTTGCCGATGCATCTTCCGACACCAAACTGCCTAAATCTGCAGTTGTATCTGCTAAAATCAGATTATCAACAGTTTGATTGAAGGCTGTAAGATACGCATTCTTTCCGAGCGTGATGCTACCGATGTCTTTGATTTGATAGAGGTCTACTGAGTTTAATTTGCTTACCGTATCTCTTGATATCACCATGGAGTGACCGTCAGTAAACGAAAGCTTGGCATCATATTTCGGGGAATTCGCTGCGATATTAAAAGGTTTATCTTTTACTATAAGGTCGTGGTCAAGTGTAATATCTTCATAATACCGCACTTCATACTGGTAGCGCAATTGATCGTATGTTCCGTCCATATGTTCAATATCATCGTAGTCGGGTATAGCGGCTATCGCTTCGTCTATGGTTTCAAAATACTTAGCAGTATTAATCCAACCGTATTCGCCGGCTTTGTCGCTTTCGGAAAGGCGCACCATCTGCCTGCCGCATGTTTTGCATTTGCAGCTTCTGTCGTCTTCATCGTCATCTATATTCTCATGGTTACACACCGCAACGGTGAATTCTGTTTTTGCCTGCCGAAATGCATCGCCGGTTACACGAACATAAAGAATGTATTTTCCCGGCTTGGCGTCTTTCGGAACGGATACCGTAACGGTTTTCTGATCCTCCGAAAGAGTTGCCGATATATTATCCTGTGCGTTTTGCTGCACATAAGCTGCAAGATCTTCATCACCGTCAAAGGTGATATTGAATGTTCCTATTTGCCCTGTATATATCGTTGCATTTTCGGGCGAAACAGACGGAACCGGTTTTGCAGGTCCGGTATCTTTCAGTGCTGCTTTTATTCTTTTTGCAGCCGAACTGCCCGCCATATATGTACCGGATTCAAAGCTTGCGTCGAGCATTGTGCCTTCATAGTCATCAGAGCCGACAATTTTGTAAGTATCGCTGATTCCGCGAAGGTCGATCGCTTCGGTAAGTTCCACAGCCTTCTCGGTTCCCGATATGTCAATATTTTCATATGAGGTTTTGAGCGTGCCTTTTATGCCGACTCTTGCATTGCCTTTTACCGTGAGCGAACCGCTGGTAATATCGACATCTCCATTTACAGCGTATTCCGCACCGGCGGGTGCATCGATTACCACACTGCCATCGGTACAGTCGAGGAGCAGTTTGCCGTTTATTGTGCCGCCGTTAAAAGCAACTTCTCCGTCGTATGTCCAAATACACAAACCTTCATCGCCGGTTCCGGTAATTGAAAATCCGTTCATGTTTACCGTGCACGGAAAAGACGGTCCGTTGTCTTCAATTTCGGCGTTTGCAAGAAGTTCAATGGGCTGTCCATTCTCCTCGTCATAATTGTCAAACGCATCTTCAAGGGTAGCATATTCTGCATCGCCGATTCTGGCGACATTGCCTTCGTCGGCGAATGATGCCTGCGGAATCATCGAAACAAGCATTAACACCGACAACAGAATGCTTAACAGTCTGTTTGATTTTCTCATAGTGTAATTTCCTCCCGAAAAATTATTTTTACTCCGATAAAACTACATATATAATATGTTATATCATATATTTTCTGTCTTGTCATCATACCAAAGTATGATTTTTAAAATTTTTTCAAGAAAGCGAGCCGTTGAAACATTAAGATTTTGATACATAAATGCTCGGATTGTCCGCAAAATATTTCGGGGAAACCCCGAAACTTTTTTTGACCGCGGCAGAAAACGCCGATGCGGTTTCAAAGCCTGCGGCGGCGCCTGCATCCTTTATGCTCATTCCGTTTCTGATGTGGTTCAGGGCAATGTTCAGCCTGTAGTTTTTTATATACTGGTACGGCGACACGCCCATCGATTTTTTGAAAAGCTTTATGAAATAGTTGGTTTCGAGATACAAATCCTTTGCAAGCCTGTCGATTGTGATGTTTTCGGCGTAGCGGTTATGTATAAACTCCACTGCGCTGATGATTCTTTTGTCCCTCGGGATTTCCTTGCCGATCATTTCGCTTATAAGGCTTATCATGAGATTAACTATGTGTTCCGCCAGAACTATGTCGCCGGCCTTGTATTTATACCTTTCGTTTTTGAGAGAAAGCGATGAAAATTCAATAAGCTTCATCATTTTTTCGTCCGGAACAAATTCAAGAATTTCGTTTGTCATCAGCGGCGGAGAGGATATGAAGTTAAAAAACAAATGGTCGAAATCCTCCGCCTCGTCATGAAAATATTCCACATAAACGGTTGACGGAATGAGATACATGTACCCCTTTTTGAAAAAATACTTTTTACCCTTGTAGATGTAATGTGCGCTTCCGCCGAACACATAGTAAAGCTTTGAGCACACAAAATCGTTGGTCACAAACCAGTGTCCCTTAATAGATGTTCTGCCGAATGTGGTAAAAATAAAATTCAAAACACCACTCCTTTCAAAAAGACTATTTTGAGCAACTTTTGAAATATTTATTATATTTACAATCAGAACGCATTTAATTATAATGATATTGTAAGGTCGTTGATTTAATTATACTACAAAAAAGTGATTTATGCAACAGAAAGGTGAAATATGAATAAAAATAATTGGTTTAAAGAACTCAAATTCGGTATGATGATACATTGGGGGCTGTATTCCGTTCTCGGCGGAGAATATAAAGGAAAAAGAATGGAAACCATCGGCGAATGGGCGCAGTCTTATTTTAAAATTCCGAATAGCGAATATGAAAAACTTGCAAAAGCGTTTAACCCGATATATTTCAATGCGGACGAATGGGTTGAAACCGCAAAGGAAGCCGGCATGAAATACATAGTTATGACATCAAAGCACCACGAAGGCTTTGCAATGTACAAATCCGACGCGGACAGCTTCAATATCGTTGACAGTACACCCTTCAAGCGTGATGTTGTTGCCGAGCTTGCGGAGGCGTGCAGACGCTGTGGCATGAAATTCGGGCTTTACTATTCTCAGGAAATCGACTGGCGCTGCGAACACGGCGGCGGATACGGACGGGAATTTTTGAATCTGGGAAAGATGACCTGGGACAATGAGTGGGACTTCCCCGATAATTCCAAAAAGGATTACTCGATTGCGTTTGAGCAGAAAATCAAACCTCAGATTAAAGAAATTTTGACAAAATACGGCGATTTGTGCCTTGTATGGTTCGATACTCCGCATGACATCACGCCGGAGCAGAGCGACGAGCTTTACAAAATGGTTAAAAAGTATCAGCCGAACGCTCTTGTAAATTCGAGAATAGGCAACGGACGGGGCGATTATACCTCGACAGGAGATAATGAGATTCCCGATGACTACAAAGATACCCTCTACGAATCGGCGTGCACCCTCAACGACACCTGGGGTTACAAACCGTTCGACCAGAACTGGAAAAGTGCCGAAAAACTCTTTGAAATCAAAAACCACCTCAACGAAAGAGGGATAAATTATCTTCTCAATGTCGGACCGGACAGCTTAGGCAGAATACCCGCTCCGTGCGTTGATATACTTAGGGAGTTGGGTAAAAAACAAGGGTAAACTGCCCATTATATAGATTATAAAATTATAATTTCAGGAGGACTTTACTATGAAAATTAAAAAGTTGGCATGTTTGGTTTTTGCAATCGTTTTAGCTGTTAGCTGCATTTCGGCATCCGTTTTTGCCGATAACACCGAATACACACAGGATTTCAGCAAGATAAATGTCGGAAAATACGGCAACGGAACCGTTTCGGACGACAACGGAAACCATGTGTTTTCTCTCGTTCCGAACAGCACGACGGCATATCCTGCTTATGCGATAAACAGCGATGAGTTCGGCACATCTTTCGGCGGTTCTTATAAAATCGAATACCGCTGGAAGGATAATTACGTAAAAGAGCCGAAAGACACTCACAATATTTTTATACTTTCGCTCGGTTTTTCGAACGGAACGTCAAAATTTTCGGTCAAACCTTGCTGGCTCTGGGCTTCGGGAAGCCTCCGCACGCCGGCGGATGTTGATAATGTGTTCATAACAACCACAACTCCCGGAGAGTGGTATACAACGGTTATCGATGTCGATTCGGCAAGCGGAATATATAATATGAAGATTACCGATTCCGAGGGCAAAGAGCTGAGTATCTACACAGGCGGAAAAGACAGAGCGCTTAAATCCGGTACCGATACCTCCGCTTACTATCTGAATAACATAAATTTTATGGGGTGCTATAATAGTACGCAGTCGGAATTTGTCCTTGATTATGTGAAAATTTACAAGCAGGCAAATGCCCCCGTTGCGGCAAATGCTGAAATTACCGGCAATGCAAAGGTCGGCGAAATTCTGACGGCATATGCCGACATTTCGGACCCTGACGGCGATGAGCTCGGGCTTCCTTTGTATCAGTGGAAATCCTCCGCCGACGGAGAAACATGGGAAAATATCGAGGATGCAAATTCCAATGTTTATACCCCTGTTGAGGCTGATGTCGGAAAGTACATTGCGGTTGACATCACGCCCGTCAGCACAGTTGAACCGAAGCACGGAGTGACGGTTACGGCACAAACCGAGAATAAGATTTCCGCGGCTGCAGCAAGCAATCCGAGCATTTCGAGCGTTGCTCCGAATGTTGGAAATTACGAAGCGGCTGACGGAAAAACTTACAAATCCGCGGTCATGTACTTTAAGATTGCCGCAAACGGATGGGCTGTGGATTCATGCGGTGTGATTCTCAAAGACGCAGACGGCAATCCTCTGACCCTTAACTCGAGTTATGCCGGTGACGCATTTGCAATCAGAGTTTACGGAAATGCAATAACCGAAGGCAGTGCCTACACATTTGCCGGTTTTGCAAATGTGAGCAATGACGGCAAGACCGAAAAACTGGTTGATACGGAAGGGAATTTCACCATAAAATAAAACGGAGGGTAAAATGAAAAAAACCAAATTACTGTGTTTGCTTCTGGCGTTTGCGATGGCTTTCAGCTGCTTTTCTGCGATTGCTTTTGCGGACACAATCGAATACACTCAGGATTTCAGCAAGATAAATGTCGGAAAATACGGCAACGGAACCGTTTCGGACGACAACGGAAACCACGTGTTTTCTCTTGTTCCGAGCAGCACGGCGGCATATCCTGCTTATGTGATAAACAGCGATGAGTTCGGCACGTCTTTCGGCGGCTCTTATAAAATCGAATACCGCTGGAAGGATAATTACGAAAAAGAGCCAAAGGATACTCACAATATTCTTATACTTTCGTTCGGCATTTCGAACGGAGCGTCAAAAATTACAGTTAAACCTTGCTGGCTTTGGGCTTCGGGAAGTCTCCGCACTCCGGCGGATATTGATAATAAGTTCATAGCAACCACAACCCCCGGCGAGTGGTACACAACCGTTATCGATGTTGATTCGGCAAGCGGAATATATAATATGAAGATAACCGATTCCGACGGAAAAGAATTAAGCATAGGTGCAGGCGGAAATAACCGAAGCCTCAAAGAGGGAACAGACACCTCCTCATACCGCTTAAACAGCATAAGCTTTACGGGCTGCTTTAACACCGTAAATTCGGAATTTGCGCTTGATTATGTGAAGATTTATAAGCAGGCAAACAAGCCCGTGGCAAAAAATGCCCGTATAACAGGCGCTGTGATGGAGGGGCACACCCTTACTGCGGAGGCGGATTTTTGGGACGAGGACGGCGATGAACCTGACGAAGCCGTCTATGTGTGGAAAATTTCGCCCGATAAAAGCGCCTGGACTGCAATTGAAGGCGAAACTTCAAGCACATATGTATGCAAAACCGCAGATATAGGCAAGTACATAGCGGTTGACATTACGCCGAAAAGCAAGGCAGAGCCGAAGGTGGGCGACACCGTAACGGCAGAAACGGAGTTCCCGGTATCTGCAAACAGGACTCCTCCCAAAGCCGAAAACGCAGTGCTTTCCGGCAGCGGCAAAACAGCTGCTCCGCTCACTGTTTCCTACACATATGTAAAGAGCGAGAACGGCGGAAACGAAGGCAAAACGGTATTTTCATGGCAGCAGTCGGAGGACGGCAGCGCATGGAACGAAATTCCGGGTGAAAACAGAAATGTATTCATTCCTTCGGCTGAATTTGCCGGAAAAAAGATCCGCACAGGTGTAACCCCGGTTGACGAAAACGGTCTTTCGGGCGAAACCGTATATACAAGCGCAATCGAAATAACCGAAAATACAGACGCCGCAGAGATTTTTATAGCTCCGGACGGAAACGATGAAAACTCCGGTACAATCGATGCGCCTTTCAAAACCCTTGACCGTGCAAGGCTCGCCGCAAGGGACCTCAAAAACATGACAAGCGGCGGCGTTATTGTCAATATCCGCGGCGGCGAATATGATTTCGGTGAGACCGTTTCTTTCACAAAAGACGACAGCGGTCAGAAGCTCGCACCGATAATCTACCGTGCATACAACGGCGAAAAGGTAAGCTTTGTTGGCGGCAAAAAAATCGACAATTCCAAAATTTCAGCGGTGACTTCGGGCGAAATTTACGATAAGGTCAAAGACCCTCTTGCAAAACGCAAGCTGATGAAAATCGATTTGTCGGATTATCAGCTTTCCGAGCTTTCGGATTACGGCTATGTTTTTAATTACAATTACAATCCGGTGGAAGTTACGGTAAATGATTCAACGCTTACTGTTGCAAGATACCCGAACAATGTGAAAGACAATGCCTATTTAAGCATTACAGATGTTAATACAGAAGGTTTTAAGTCGCGCAAAACACCGGTTTCCATGACGGTTTCCGACCCTGATAACAGAATGGTCGGCTGGTCGGACTCATCAATAAAGGAAATGATGGTTGCAGGATTTTTCGTATATGACTGGTACTACGCCGCATATAAGGCTGCGTCATTTGATAAGGAAACAAAAACCGTAACAACCGAAAACGGAACATATTATGCTCCGAAAAAAGGCGGAAGAATCTGTTTTCTCAATATTCCGGAGGAAATTGACCGCCCCGGAGAAAGCTACATCGACCGCGAAAACAAAGTGATGTATTTTTATCCCTTCTGCGATATGGAAAATGCGGATGTGAAGATTTCGCAGCTTAAAGCCTCTATGGTAAAGCTGGACAGCGCAAATTATATTTCGTTTGAAGGAATCTCGTTTGAAACAACAAGGTCAACCCCGGTTTCGGCGGTTTCCTGCAAGGGACTGACATTCGACGGAGTTCATGTGCGCCATACCTCGAACAAAGCGATGAGCTTTTTCAACTGTACCGATACCGCAGTAAGAAACTGCAATATTTACGATACCGCAGCCGGCGGAATCATATTTAACTGCGACGATACGCTCAGAAAAACGCTCACGCCCGACGGAAACATAATCGAAAACAATGTAATTCATGATGTTACAAGGCTTTATTATGTTTATACTCCGGCGGTTCAGGTCAAGGGTGTGGGTACCGAAATTCTTAACAACAAGCTTTACAATTCGCCTCATTCGCTTGCAATATTGGGCGGAAACGATATTCTGTTTCAGCATAACGAGGTGTACAACGCCGTAACCGACGGCGGCGATGCGGCAGCGGTTTACTGGGGCAGAAATCCGTCAAATCTCGGGTTTAAAATCCTTGATAACTACTTTCACGACATAGGAAACGCTTACGGTTCATACGGAACAGCAGCTGTTTTCTGGGACGACGGCTCGTCCGGACCTTTCGTGTCCGGCAATGTATTTTACCGTGCGACGAATACTTCCGAAAACGGCGGAACCGCCCCGCTTAACCATGCTCTTAAAACCTACGGCGGACAGTATGCAAAAATCACAAATAACATATTTGTCGATATGCCGGCGGCATTTAACGGCCAGGGCTGGAACGGCGGCACGGGCAGCTACTGGGGCGCAGATTCGGAAAGCGAATGGTATCTGTGGGTTTACAACAAGCGGCCGCAGGGCAACGCAGGAATCTGGGAACTCATCACAAAGGATGTTAATTTTGAATCGGAAACCTGGAAAAAGCACTATGAAAATACCCAGTGGTCATGGCTTTGGGATAAGGTAAGCAGCGAAAGATACGCTGAAATTGCCGACAAAGATCCGAAAACCGATAAGGCGGAACTTAAAAAGTGGGCGCAGAAATACATGCCCGATAATCCGACAAACGACTTTTATAAAAATGTTGCCGTAAAAATAACAAATCAGACCGCAGCAATTGCGAGAGCAAACGAATCCGACACCTATCGGTCGGGAAGCGACATTCTCAGCAGCGGAAACAGCATGTTCAAAAACTACGGAAGCGACTTTGCGCTTACCGAAGAAGGACTTGCCGAGGTTAAAAAGACACTTCCGGACTTCAAAAATGTCGATATGAGCCTTATGGGCTGCTTAGGTAACGCCGAGGGCGGAAAGCCGACTGTTTCAAGCATTTCTTACAGTAAGGATTTTGCCGGCGGCTGCTATACGCTTGCTTATGACTATGCAGATCCCGACGGCGACAGCGAGGGAAAAACGATATATAACTGGTACTCGGCGAACAGCGAAAACGGGAGATATCGTCTTTTAACCGTTTCCGCCGACAAAGACCTGCCGATAACCGATGAACTCATAGGGAAGTATGTGAAATGCAAGATTCAGCCGCTTGATACGAGCGGAACATACGGAGATGAGGTTTATTCCGATCCTGTAAAAATCGAGAACCCGAAAAACTCCGCACTCAAAGAACTTCTTGTAAACGGCAAGGCATTTGGCGGATTCAAAAAAGATACACTCAGTTACTCTCTTACAATGTCTGCTGCTCCGGAAGTTGCGGCAGAAGCCGAAGAACCTTCGGCAAAAGTTGAAATAACAAAGAGTTCCGATGAACTGCCGGTTACATTCACAATTACCGTAACCGCTCCGAACGGAAGCGACAGAACGGTTTATACCTTCGCCGCAAACAAAAGGCAGGATTCCGGCGATGGTCCCGATGAACCTGCAGTCCCTGTTACTCCCGTAACGCCGGGCGGCTCCGGCGGCGGTGGCGGCGGAGGAGGCTCCAAGGCAACATACACAGGGTCTTCCGACAAAGACTCACCCGAGCCTGAACCGGAAAAAAAATTCACCTTCGATGATATAGAAAATCATTGGGCAAGGGATTCTGTTGCGAAAATGTATGAACTCGGGCTGGTAAGCGGCACTGCGCCGAAAACATTCGAGCCTGACCGCAGCATTACAAGAGCCGAATTTGCGGCAATAATTTCGCGAGCATTAAAGCTTTCGGGAGGAAAAGACGGATTTTCCGATGTCCGCCCCGAAGACTGGTATTCATCTGCCGTGAATGCTTGTGCGGAAAACGGTATAATATCGGGATTTGACGGAATGTTCCGCCCCTCCGATACGATTACACGGTTTGAAATGGCGGTTATAATTGCAAATGCATATTCCTTCCTTAAAAAGGATGCGCAGACAGGCGCTGCAGAAAAATTTGCGGACAAATCAGAATTTCCGGACTGGGCGGCGGAAGCTGTCGATGCCTGCGTAAGCGCAGGACTTCTAAGCGGAATGACCGATAACACATTTGAAGGTCTTTCCGATACAACACGCGCCCAGGCAGCAACGGTTATACTTAAGCTTATATCTTAAAAAAACTCTCCTTTATAATTCTTTAAAATTCACCCCTTTATGCAGGTATTGGCATAAAGGGGTGAGTTTATTTATTATTTAATTTCTTCAATTACTACTTGCTTGTTTGCTCCGTTCCAGGAAACATCACAGCCAAGCGATTCGGCAATTGCGCGGACCGGAACAAGCGTTCTCGAATCAACAATCGCAGGTGCTGCGTCAAGCATAAGCTTTTCGCCGTTGACCGTCATTTCGACGTTGTCAATCTGCATTGTGATTTTCTTTTCGTCACGGGTTGCGGTTATGGTTTTTGTGTCGCCGTCCCACGAAACATCTGCACCCAGGGCTTCAAATATAACTCTCATCGGAACCATCGTGCGGTCATTCATAATAACCGGCGGAACATCGGAACTGAGGCGTGAGCCGTTAAGCATAATTGTAATCTCATCGGTCTGTGCCGGTTCGGAAGGCTCGGAAGAATCGGGTATTTCGGTATTTCTTGTATATTCGTATCTTCCGATTTCGCCGAACGGAATCTGCTTGAAATCAGGCAGAAGCTGCGTTATAACTCCGTCCTCTTTAATTGAAAAGTCCCTGTTTCTGTAGTCTGCAAATGCGTTCTTATCCGTGATTTCAACATTGTTTTCAACCGTTCCGTACTCCGAAACAAGCTTGTTTATGCGCATTTCGGGAGTTCCGTACAGAACATTGTTTCTTATAACATTGTACTTCGGTATGCCGGGGTTGTCGGACTCAAGATTCATAAGCTCCGGATACTTCTGCGCCCAGATGTCGGTATGCCAGTTGATTTTGTTGGCGTTGGTCATCGCAGCATTCGGATTTTTGTAGTTTTCGGCTCTTGCGTCCATTACGAACGGCTTTGCGTTGTCAATCATAAGATTGTTTTCAAATGTATTGTTTCTGCCGCCGCCGTAAAGCGCAACCGAATCGCAGCGATAGAAAACATTTCCGTAAACATTCGTCTGCGAGCTCATGTCGTCGAGATAAACCGCCTGCATCTGCATACCGGTGTTCGTGTCAATCATTGTGAGGTCATGGAAATAGTTGTATCTGATTTCGTTGCCCCAAGTGTTGTAATATCTTCCGGAGTATACCGCACCGGAATCCGAAGTATCGGTGCAAACCCTGTAAAATTCACAGTATTCGATAATCGAATCGTTTGAATCATACCTTATCGCAAAGTGCGGTGCGTCGTTAATTTCGCAGTGCGAAACGGTTGTTGCAACGTCCATGTACATATGTATTCCGGGGCAGTATGTTGCACGGTACTGCGAATATCTTTCAATATGGCAGTTGGTGATTTTTGTGTTGCCGGGGGTAAGAGTTTCCCTGTCGCCGCACTTATATACATATATTCCCCATGAGCCGACATCGTGAATGTGCGTGTTTTCAACCGTTGTGTTAAGGCACTCGTTAAGGTAAATAACCGTATCGCCTATAGCGGTAAATTCGCAGTCGTTTATTGTAAGACCGTCCGCCTTGTCAGCACGGATTGCGCTTTTTTCGGTTCCTTCAAATCTTATACCTTCTATGGTAACATTTTTTGCGCCGTTTATATCTATAAAGTCCGCATCATGCGCCGAAAATACCAGACTTTCGCCGTCTTTGAACCCTTCCGGAGGGATAAGATAAAGAATGCCTTCGGTGCGGTCAATATAGTATTCGCCCGGAACATCAAGCTCTTCCAGAAGATTGAAGAACTTGACGCGCCTGTCGGGAACAACATCGGATGCCGCATGGGTTGTAACTACACCTGTTTTTTCATCGATTTCCGCAGGAGCAATCGCTTCCATCCAGTCGTGCTGATAATAACCGAACACCCATATATCCTTTGCTGCCGTCCACTTTTTGGTGCGGGCATCGTTCACATTGAACTTGATTACGCCGTCATCGTCCTTTTTTTGAACAATTGTGGTTGTGTAGCAGTAGTCGCCGTTGGGATACTCGGAAATCGTAAGATAACGGTCGTTATATGTAAGAGTGGGAGCAAATCCTCTGTCAACACCCTTTACGAAAGAGTTTGAAGGGTCATAGCCGCCGTCATCCGATGCACCCATAAAGCCCTGGACTTTAATTTCGCCGAAATCAGTTATTCCAAGCTCCTTAAGGTCTGCCTGAACAACCGAGTTTTTGCCCTTGCCTTCAACGATTCTCGAAAGGACCGCTTCATCGGTTACCTTTTTGAATGCGGAATACGGAACATTCTTGCCTCCGGTAACCGTAACGCTGCCGTTTGCAACAATGTGAAGATCCGAAACCGAAGAATCAAGCTCAATCGTATCGCCGGCTTCGTAAGTTCCCTCGTTCATAACGATGTATGCACCGGGGGTTGATTTTGCCCTTTTTACAGCTTCGCCGAGCGTCGCCAGAGGGCTGTCCTTGCCGCCGTTTGCGCTGTCGCTTCCGTTTTCCGAAACATAGTAGACCGAAGCAGTGTCGGCAAACGCCGTTATGCAGCCTGCAAGCATTGCAAGCGCAATCAGAATTGCAACAATTTTTTTCATACAAGTTTCTCCTTTGGTTTTTTTATAATCATTATACAATCTTGCAATATAAAAAGTCAACACTTTTAAAAATATAATATTAAAAAACACATATTTAATAGCAAATAATGCATTTTTTGATACGAACAAAAAAATTTTTCAGCAAGTTGCACAAAATCATGATGTTTCTTTTGTTTAAAATGCGAATTGTTTCAAAGGATGAATTGCTGTATAATGAGTGTATATAAATTAAAATAAGGAGAGGTTTTTACTATGAAGAAAATTGCAGCAATGATATTATCCATGCTTGTGGTTTTGTCCTGTGTTTTTGCGGTTTCCGTAAATGCAGAGGCACAGTCCGGGCTGGACAATTTTCTTGACACAAGCAAGGATTTGACTGTCGCTTTCTTAGGCGGCTCAATCACGGAGGGCGCAGGCTCAAGCCCAAGTTCAAACCGTTACGCAACGCTGATAACAAACGAGTTTTTTCAGAAAACCCGTACAAACGGCGCTAAAGTTACCGAAATCAACGGCGGCGTCGGCGGAACGGGCGCAGCTTTCGGGCTTCAGCGAATCAATAAGGATATTACATACGCAAACCCCGACATCGTGTTCGTTGAATTTGCGGTAAACGATGCGGGCACCGCGGAGGAACCGCTCAAAAACTATATGGAAAATATAGTGCGCCAGCTGCAGAAGCTTCCGAAGGTTCCGGAAATAATATTTCTTTACACAACCTGCCTTGCGCACGAAAATGTTACGCGCGCGGCATCTTATATGAGCCAGGTTGCAAAGGCATATAATATTCCCGAAATCGACCTTAACACCTTCATCTGGGAGGGCGTTGAAAAGGGTGAATATGTATGGAACAGGGATGATAAAGAAAACACCCTCACCGTTGATAACACTCACCCCAACAACAAGGGGTACAGGGTTTATGCCGACAGAATGATTGAAGTTATGAGCCGGGACGGATTTTTCAAAAGAAACACCGTTTTGGAAAACCCTCTTTTTTACACTTCCGCAACCGAGCACCCTATCTGCGTTGACACAAACGCAGGAAACAGATATACCTCGGAAGACAGAATCGTAAGAGCTGATTATAAAACTGCGGCGGAAGCCGGGCTTTCTTCGGGTTACACTCTCGCCGATGCTGCCGCAAAGCTGACTGCCGATCATATGCTCATAACAGACGGCGACTGGGCTGATACCAACACGGTAAGCGACGGTACATACAGTTCAAATGTCGGAAAGCATATGGATATTCTGTCCGTTTCAAGCACAGCCGGTTCAAAAATGTACTACAGGTTTACCGGAACGGCGTTCGGTATATTCGGCGCAAACGGCCCCAAAGGCGGCAATCTTGTTACAAACATTTACAAAGCAAATGATCTTACAAAGGTTTACAAAACCGCAACAATCGGAAGATACCAGAATATTACATATTATAAGCCCTCGGGCAATTATTCGTTCTCAGGTCTGCCTTTCGATACATATATAGTTGAAATGACAACCGCTGCCGGCTCTACGGGAGGCACAATGTACGGAATAGGATATTTCCTCGTAGATGACGGAAAGCCTACCGTTAAGCCCCAGGCACTTAATCCGGCATTGGAGGGCGACGCTTTTACAGGCGGCAAGCTTACGGCTTCGTTCACCTACAAAGGAAACTCTATTTCCGCCGGAACGCATAAATACGAATGGCTTTCATCGGGCAGCTTAAACGGCGAGTTTTCGGTAATTGCAACAGGCAAGGAATACACCGTTTCCGACAGCGACAGCGATAAATATATCAAATGCAGAATAACCCCCGTAAACGCTTATGATATTGAGGGGACCCCCGTTGATACCGAAATTATTAAGATTGCCGCAAATTCCATGGCGGTAATTTCCAAGCAGGGTGATTTTGAAGGCGAAACAACCGCTTTTGAAAACATCACAAAATCGGCAGACGGAATGAGCGGCACAACCGCAGCGTCGGCTGACGGTTCGTTAAAAACAGCGGCTCACCCGGTTCGCGGCGGATATACATATTATTATTCCGTTTTTGTAAAGCCGGAAACCGATATGACCGCAGCAATAAAAGTAAACCGTAATTCTTCATCCGTTTCGTCCGAAGCCGCAGAGGCAAAGGCAGGCGTATGGACAAGAATCACATTTGAAGATAAGGCATCCGCAGATGATTCATCCGCAGTTGCCGAACTTACGCTCGGCGGCAAGACACTTGTTGACGATTTCATGTGCGTTGAGGTTAAGGACGGCGACGCAAAATCCGATGTTCTACCCATGGTTTGCAATCTCGGCGCAAGCTACGATACCGAAAATCTCGGCGAAGGCACAACAATAACCGTAAATGCGGAGCGCTATGATGTTAACCCTTCTGCGGATATGCCCTCACTTTCTTATAAGTGGCAGATTTCCGAGGATAACGGATTCAGCTGGACGGATATTTCCGACGGCGCTTCGTATAAAATCACCGCCGATGTTATAGGCAAATACCTCAGAGCCGCTGCAATTGCCAAAAACACAACCTCCGAAGGTTTTGAGAAAACCGATGAGGAATACTTAAAAATCAGAATCAGCAAATACGGCGACATTATGTATTATAATGACGCTAATACAAAAGCGTCTGCGGAAAGCTTCACCACAAGATTTCCGAACATTGCAAAGGTTTCCTATGATGAAGCCGCGGGCATAGCCGGAAGCGGCGCAGCAGTTGTAACAAGAACCAAACCCACAACCGGAAGCTCGTCTAATGACCGCTCCGACAGGCTCAGTCAGCGCAGTTATAATTTCAAGGCGGGCTACACATATTTTATGTCGATATGGGCGAAAAAGACGAGAGAAGATTTGCAGACATCAATCGGATTCTATCTTATTCCTGCAAATTCAAAGCCCTATGTGTTCTCGGGCAAAAAGGGTAAGGATACCAACCTTACATCTGACCTCGGCGGGGGCGGAAAATGGATAAATACCTCCATGGGGGACTTTACGACAGACTGGACAAGATACTCTCTCGGCTATAAAATTGAAGGAATCACACTTGACGGCGAACCGCAGAGCAACTCGGGAGGAACAACTGCATTTACCGTTACAATGAGCGGCAGCGGCGGTACGGCAGGCGATTATGCGGCTGACGCACCGATTTCCGAAAGCAATCCGGCAAAATTCATGTTTGACGATTTCTTCATTCTTGAGCTGCCGGGCGATGACCTCCTCTACGATGTTCTCCCGAGAGTATCAAAAGCAGAACTCGGCGGCGAAAACAAGGGCGTAGGTTCAACATTTACGGCAGAGGGCGAAATGTATGATGTTAACCCCTATGCAAAGCCTGTACTTTCGTACAAGTGGCAGAATTCTGCGGACGGCGTTTCCTGGACGGATATTGCGGACGGTAAAACATATACCGCTAAGGCTTCCGATTCGGACAAATATGTAAAAGCGGTAGTTACCGCAACAAGCGTTGACAGCTTCGGAATTGCAAAATCGCATTCAATCGAAACAAAATCCGAATTTATTAAAGCTCCGGATAGGGAAGGCAGCGTTGTCATTTCGGGTATTCAGCTTAAAATAGACGGCGAATCCGCAAATGAATTTAAGCCCGGCAATGCGTCGGTTTCGTTTAATGCTTCAAATAATTATACCGAAACCTCAGGCGTAACCGTAGTTCTGGCGGTTTATAAATCCGAAAACGGAGTTAAAAGGCTTGACGGATTCAAAACAGCAAAACTCAATATTGAAGCCGGAAAGTCCGAACAGGCGGAATTGAATATCACGGTTCCCGAAAATGCCGAAACAAAGCTTTTTGCATACTTTAACGATGATTTGAAACCGATTGCGGTTTCCGGATTTGAACCGGCAAAAGAAAATGTGGTCTTTGTCGGCACGGATGACGAAAACGATGTAACAATCTACGAAATCAATAAGTTCAATCCGGTTAAATAAAAGGCATATAAAACCCCGGGTGCGTATCATGATGTGACCCCCAAAAGTTAGACTTTAAATAGCGTAGTAGTTTTATGGCTGCTACGCTATTTCTATGCAGCCAAGATGTTAAGCCGATATTGTACCGGACTCATCCACCCAAGTTTCTCTTTGATTCTTTTCTCGTTGTAATATTTAATATATTTTTCAATAGCTTGTTTAAGTTCATCAAAACTGTAATATGTGGTTCCATAATACATTTCCTGTTTCAGTATTCCCATTGTTTAAATTCATAACTATATTTTGCCACTAAAAAAACCGACCTCCTATTTGTTAGATTTTTGGTCTAACTTTTGGGGGTCGGTTCATTTGCTATAAGCAAAACAGGGGTTTTCGGTTTTCGGGAACCCCGAAAACCTTTTACAAATAAAAATTATGATTGCCTATCGTGGTAAAAAAAGTGCGGTTATTGACAATCCACTTATTCGACGCAATCTTTTCATTCAGAAAAAACAGCGAGCCGCCTGCCGGGGCGCTTCCTCTCATTGCGTATTTTGCGGCGGTTACGGACGCATTTGTCGGTGTGTTGTAAATTCTGCCGTTGACAGAGGGCGTAAACTGAACGCCGTGTTTATTGTCAAACACCACCTCACGCACCGTTGACGGATATTCCGGTGACGCAACCCTGTTGAGCACCACATTTCCGACAGCCACCTTGCCGTCAAAAATTTCACCTTCGCTTTCGGCTGAAATTATCCTCGAAAGCCAGTAAAGGCTGTCGTCCGCCTCAAACTCGGTATTTGAAATATCAACTGTGAAAAGCGATGAATCCCACGAAACTTCACACCCGGTCATTTCACCGAGTGCCCGAGCGGGAATGTATGCCGTTCCGTTTAATATTCGGTATTGCGTTACGGCGCTGCCCCCAACCGTAATCCCGTTTTCAGCGTAGTCCACATCAAACCCAAGCTTCTCCGCCGCAAGCCTGAGGGGAACATACGCTCTTCCCGATTCGATAAACGCATCGTGCTGCCTGAGAAATGCCCCGTTTATCCGCACATCCGCCGGGACATCAGCCCATGCCTTTCCCCCGGATACCGCTATCATAATTGCGGCTATCCCAAGAATCTTCTTTATCTTTTTCCTCATAAATTAAAACCTCCCGTATATTATGTTAACATAACACATGGGAGGAGTCAATGCAAAAAATATGGAACTACTTGATTTTTTTATCCCTGAAATAATATTCGCGGTCATGCTCTCCGATTTTCCGCAGCACTCTGCACGGATTACCGACGGCAACAACATCCGGCGGAATATCTTTTGTAACAACGCTGCCGGCACCGATTACGGAATTGTCACAGATTGTGACCCCCGGCAAAATTATTGCGCCCGCACCAATCCAGCAGTTTCTGCCGATGTGCACGGCTGCGTTATACTGGTAAGCCTTCTCCCGAAGTTCGGGGAGGATAGGGTGCCCTGCGGTTGCAACCGTCACATTCGGACCGAACATTGTGCAGTCACCGACATAAATATGCGTGTCATCAACCATTGTCAGGTTAAAATTGCAGTAAATATTATTGCCGAAGTGCACATGAGCGCCGCCGAAATTCGCATGAAACGGCGGTTCTATGTAGCAGCCATCGCCGATTTCGGCGAACATTTCTTTAAGCATTGCAGACCGCTTTTCAAGTTCTGCAGGTCGTGTAGCATTAAAATCATAAAGCTTGTCAAGACATTTTATCTGCCTTGCGGTAATTTCCCCGTCGCCCGGAAGATAAAGTTCACCCGTGTGCATTTTTTCTTTCATCGAACTCATAATCAGTGTCTCATAATCTTATTAATTTCGTTCCTGAATGTTTCAATATCCTTAAAATCACGGTAAACCGAAGCGAAGCGGATAAACGCAACCTCATCGACATCCTTTAGCTGCTCAAGCAGCATTTCGCCGATCTGGTCGCTGGTTATTTCACGCTCCAGAGTATTATAGATTTTCGTTTCAATTTTAAAGACCATATCCTCAATCATATCAACCGAAATCGGGCGTTTCTCGCACGCACGAGTAAGACCGCGCATAATTTTTGAGCTGTCGAAAGGTTCTCTGCGCTTGTCCTTTTTTATAACCATAATCGGGATGCTTTCAACCTTTTCATAAGTTGTAAATCGTTTGGCGCACTTAAAGCACTCACGCCTGCGCCTTATCGACACACCCTCCTCGGTGGAGCGTGAATCGATAACCTTGCTGTCAACCGCACCGCAAAACGGACATTTCATAAGCATATCCTCCGAAAAAATCAATTATTACATATAGTATAGCATAAAAAATCCAATTTGAACAGTATTTTTTGAAAACTTGTTAAAATTGCACAAAAAAATTTTTTTCATTTTTTCTATTTTAATTGTGTTTATTGAAAAAAATTGTTGACAAATACGGGCAAATGGAGTATACTTCTTATAGATGTAATCGATTACATCGTAATTCTGACTACTGAAGTGAGGTCTTTACAATGAAGAAAAATGTAGTTGTTATCGGGTACGGCGGTCAGGGCGGCTGGCATGCCGATCACTGCCTTAAAAGTGATGTTGTTTCCCTTGCAGGTATCTATGACATTAAGCAGGAAAGAATGGAGCTTGCGCAGTCGAAGGGTATTCACACATACGCTTCCGCACAGCAGGCTTTTGACGATAAAAGCGTTGACATCATCGTGGTTGCAACCCCGAACGATGTCCATAAGGAACTTGTTATCCGCGCTCTCGAAGCAGGAAAATCGGTTGTTTGCGAAAAGCCGGTTGAAATGTCGGTTGCTGCGTTTGACGAAATGGTTGACGCTTCAAAGCGCAGCGGCTCGCTGTTCACGGTTCACCAGAACAGAAGATGGGATGTTGATTTTCTCGGAATCAAAAAGATTATCGACAGCGGCGATATCGGCGCTCCGCTTAATATTGAATCGAGAGTTCACGGCTCGAGAGGTATTCCGAGCGACTGGAGATGCCACAAGCAGTACGGCGGCGGTATGATTCTCGACTGGGGCGTTCACCTCATCGACCAAATGCTGCAGCTCAACACCACCGGCGTTAAAAATGTGTACTGCACCACAACGAACTACACCAATGACGAGGTTGACGACGGTTTCAAGCTTGAAATGTACTTTAACGATGGCATGAGGGGCTATGTTGAAGTCGGAACTTACAATTTTATTCCGCTTCCGAGGTTCTATATGCAGTGCAAAAAAGGCACGGCTATTATTACAGACTGGACCAAAAACGCACAGGTTGCAAAGCTTAAGGCGTGGAACGAAAAGGAAGTTCTTCCGGTACAGACCGCTGCCGGAATCACCAAAACTATGGCTCCGAGAGACGAAATCACACTTGATACCTACGAGGTTGAAAGACCTGTTTCAGATGTTCATGATTTCTACAGAAATCTCGTAAAAGCCATAGACGGCACTGAGCCTCAGAAGATAAAGCTGCCAGAAGTAAGAGCAGTGCTGAAGGTTATGGAAGCTTGCTTCAAGTCCTCCGAAACCGGCACAAGAATTGATATTGACGACAAATAATTATACCAATCCCTGTTTTGCTTGAATGTGAAACAGGGATTTTTGGCAAACTAAAGCCATCTGCGAAAAACGCAGATGGCTTAAATTTATTTACTCTTCTTCGTCTTTTTTAAGAGCGTCTTTTCTCGAAAGGCTGAACTTACCGTTTTTAGCGTCGATATTTTTAAGCTTTACAACGATTTCGTCGCCTTCGTGAACAACATCTTCAACCTTGCCGACTCTCTTTGTATCAAGCTCGGAAATATGGCAAAGACCTTCTTTTCCGGGGAGGAACTCAACAAATGCACCGAATTCCTTAATGGATACAACCCTGCCGGTGTAGATTTCGCCGACTTCGGGTTCACGGATAATGTCATTAATCATCTCAAGAGCCTTGTTGCCGGAAGCCTGGTCAACAGCGGCAACATAAACCGTACCATCCTCTTCTATATCAATCTTAGCGCCGCTCTCCGCAACAATACCCTGAATAACCTTTCCTCCGGGACCAATGAGTTCGCGGATTTTATCGGGGTTAATAGTGATTGTTGTAATCTTGGGAGCATAAGGCGAAAGTTCGCTTCTTACCTCGGGTATAGCCTTAAGCATTACTTCATCGAGGATATATTCGCGTGCCGCTTTTGTCTTTGCGAATGCCTCTTTGATGATATCATAGGTAAGACCGTGGATTTTTATATCCATCTGGATTGCGGTGATACCCTTTTTGGTACCTGCAACCTTAAAGTCCATATCGCCGTAAAAATCTTCAAGCCCCTGAATATCAAGCATTGTGAGGTGTCTGTCACCGTCTGTTACAAGACCGACAGAGATACCTGCAACGGGAGCCGTAATCGGCACGCCTGCGTCCATAAGAGCAAGAGTTGAGCCGCACACGCTGCCCTGAGAAGTTGAGCCGTTCGAGCTGAGAACCTCAGACACAAGTCTTATAGCATAAGGGAACTCCGAAACCGGCGGAATAACAGGCTCAAGCGCACGCTCAGCCAAAGCGCCGTGACCGATTTCACGCCTTCCCGGACCTCTCGAAGGCTTTGTTTCGCCAACGGAATAGGACGGGAAGTTGTAGTGATGTATATATCTTTTCTGTTCTTCTTCATCAAGACCGTCAAGCTTCTGAACCTCGCTCATAGGTCCGAGAGTAACGGAGGTGAGAACCTGCGTCTGCCCTCTCTGGAAAAGGCCGGAACCGTGAGTTCTCGGGAGTATGGAAACATCAGCCGAAAGCGGACGAATCTGGTCGATTGCACGGCCGTCAACACGCTTATGCTCATCGATGAGCCAATGGCGAACGATTTCCTTCTGGATTTTTTCAAACACTTCACGAAGTTCGCCTTCGGTAAGTTCGGGATATTTTTCCGCAAAATGCTCAAGAGTGTCGGCGATTACAGCGGCAAGGTTATTGTCCCTTACGGTCTTATCGTCGGTATCGAGAGCCTTTTCGATTGCGTCCTTAGCGTAAGCCTTTGTGTCCTCGTAGAGGTCATGATCCACGCCGTGGGGCTCGTATTCAAACTTAGGCTTGCCGATTTCGGCAACGATAGTTTCGATAAATTCGCAGATTTTGATGATTTCCTTATGAGCCGCAACGATAGCGTTATACATATCGTCCTCGGAAACTTCCTTAGCGCCGGCTTCAATCATAACAACCTTTTCCTTGGTACCGGCAACGGTGAGCTGAAGCGTGCTTACCGCTCTCTGTTCAGCGGTAGGATTGATAACGATTTCTCCGTCAATCATACCTACAAAAACGCCGCCTATAGGACCGTCAAACGGAATATCCGAAATAGAAATTGCGATTGATGAACCAATCATTGCCGCAATTTCGGGAGAGTTGTCCTGCTCAACCGACATAACTGTCGAAACAACGGAAACGTCATTTCTCATATCCTTAGGGAAGAGCGGACGGATAGGTCTGTCAATCACACGGGAAGTCAGAATTGCCTTATCTGTAGGCTTTCCTTCACGCTTTGTGAAGCTGCCGGGAATTTTGCCGACTGCATAAAGTTTTTCTTCATAATCAACGCTGAGCGGGAAAAAGTCAATCCCGTCTCTCGGTGATTTTGAAGCAGTGGCGGTCGAAAGAACCACCGTATCCCCGTACCTTATGAGTGCGGAGCCGTTTGCCAGCTGCGCCAGCTTGCCGGTTTCGACAATAAGCGGTCTGCCGGCTAAATTGTACTCAAATTTTCTTTCCACAAAAATACCTCCAAATAATGTCGGAATAAATGCGGTATTCAGCACTTAGATAAACCGCCGAAGAATCGGCAGCTTGTCTAACTGCTAAATTCCTGCCATTTGTTCCGAAAAAGTTAATATTTGCAATTAAGACAAGGCGGTGTCAAACCGCCTTGTCAAAATTTACAGCTTATTTTCTCAAACCAAGCTTTGCGATAAGAGCACGGTATCTTTCGATATCCTTCTTCTGAAGGTAGTTGAGAAGGCCTCTTCTCTGACCAACCATCTTCAAAAGACCTCTTCTTGAATGATGATCCTTTTTATGGTCCTTAAGATGTTCGTTAAGGTGGTTAATTCTCTCAGTGAGAATAGCAACCTGAACCTCCGGAGAACCGGTATCACCTTCGTGAGTCTTGTACTCATCGATGATAGAAGTCTTAACTTCCTTTAACATAGTGTTCACCTCCGATTATTTTGTCACCAAAATGCCGGGAAAAAGGCGGGAGAAACCCCGGATACCGGGCTTTTGTCCTATCTCTCAGCAAACGGTCATAGATGATTATATCACATATTTTCGATTTTGTAAATACTTTTTTTGAAATTTGGTGAAAAATATAGTGCACTCCAAAATAATCCTTGAAAAAAATCGTTTAAACTGATATAATATAATATAAAGGAAGTGATTTGGTGCAGACTTTTTATCATGTGCTTTGGTATCTTTGCATTTATTCGTTTTTTGGCTGGTGCGGCGAGGTCGCATTCCACGCAATGACATACGGCAACTTTCAGAACAGAGGTTTTCTTAACGGACCGGTATGCCCTATATACGGCTTCGGTGCGCTGCTAATCATTGCACTTTTAAAACCGTTTTCCGGCAATCTCGTTGTTCTTTTTGTTTCATCGGTTATAGTCACTTCGCTTTTGGAGCTTGTAACCGGATATCTTCTTGAAAAAATCTTCAAAAGCAAATGGTGGGATTATTCCGACATGCCCTATAACATCAAAGGCTACATTTGCCTGAAATTCTCGGTCATATGGGGATTTGTATGTGTGTTTGCGCTTAAAATAGTACACCCTGCGGTTGTTTCGTTTGTTACGCACATTCCAGAATTCATCGGCATAATAATCGCAATTGTGTTTGCGGTGATATTTATATGCGATGCGGCGATGACGGTAATCACGCTGTTCAAACTCAAAAACCGTCTGAAATTTATCGAAGATGTTTCCAAAGAAATCCGTGAAATGTCCGACAGTATGGGTTCAAAGATTTCAGATGCGGTATTAAATGCCGTTGACAAGAAAAACGAACTGAATATGGAAAAACGAAAAGAGGAATACGAAAAGAAGCTGCGCGCGGCTGTCGTAAATATGAAGCGCGGTCAGAAGCGTCTTTTGAAGGCATTCCCGAGCGTTTCGTCAAAGCGGTTCGGAAATGCAATATCAAAACTGAAAGAACAGTATAAAAAATAGAATTTTGCTCTGCAGTATTTTCTGCGGAGCATTTTTATCACCTTTTACCCTTCCCGTGTGTATTATATGCGAAAGGAGTTGATGCCATGGCAAAGCAATCGGTACGGCCGACCGATAGTGAAGCCGAATTTGTCTGCGAAAAATATTTCGGACTTCTGTACAAATATTGCTTTTCATACCTCGGCAATTCCGCCGACGCAGAAGATGCGGTAAGCGAAACCATGCTGAAATTTATGACAAAGGCTCCGGAATTTCAAAGCGAAGAGCACAGAAAGGCATGGCTTTTGAGGGTTTCGTCGAACATATGCAAAAACATGTGCCGCTTCAGGCGTGAAAAAAGCCTTTCGGATATCGAATTTACAGCTCCGGGCGAGCGGAATTTCGAGATTATCGAAAGCTTTATGAATCTTCCGCAAAAGTACAGAAACATATTATATCTGCACTACATCGCCGGATACAAAGCAAGAGAAATCGCAGAAATGCTGGATATTTCCGAGGCGGCGGCAAAAAAGAGGCTCCAATATGCCAGGGATGCAATGAAGTCCGAATATGAAGGAGGTTGTTTTAATGAAGCCTGAGGAACTTATCAGTGCGTTTGACGACATGAAGATTCCGGAAAACGCAAAAGAAAATGTTATCATCAAAATTCATTCTCGCAAAGAAAGGAAGAACAAAACTATGTCATTCAAAAAATTTATTATTGCCGCAGCGGCGGCGGTTATGCTTATCGGCGCGGGCGTATACGCCGCCGGAGGAACAATGTGGATGAGCAGTTCAAGCTCAAAAGCGGACTATAGCGCCCTGCCGTCGGAAAAGACCTGCATTAAGGACTGCGGATATGCCCCTGTTCTTACTGATGAATTTTCAAACGGTTACAGCTTTTCGGACGGAAACATCGTTAAAAATGAAATTACAAATGAGGACGGAAGCGGCAGCGAAAAATTCAAGTCTTTCTCTTTTAAATACAAAAAAGGCAAAGACACCGTTTATTTTGACCAGATGAAAGATTCCGCTCAAACCGAAGTATACGGAGATATTGCAGCAACCGAAAACGGCACCGATATTTATTTTTTCTCTTATGAAAACAAGTTTGTACCGGCAGATTACAAGCTTTCCGATGAGGAAAAAGCGGCCGAGGCGGCGGGCGAAATTGTATTTTCATACGGCTCTGACAAGGTTGAGCAAAAAACAATCACCATTGTCAACTGGGAAAAGGACGGCATTTACAGCAGCCTTATGCAAATGAACGGAAAACTCTCAAAAGACGAACTGACAGACATGGCAAAAGAAGCGATAAGAAAATAAGAACACATACTGTCGGCAAAACCGCCCAAAATCTTGATGATTTTGGACGGTTTTTATTGTTTGGTTTTATTCTGCCGTTCCTGTCCATTCATATTTTTTCATATCCACGCAGCCGTTTTTTGGTCTGCCTATCATTCTTGCGATACCGCCGTAGGAAGCAACACACCCTTCGGGGATATCCTCAACTGCGGACAATATATTATAAACAAGCTCATCATCAAGTATTGTTCCCATTTTACCACCTGGATATATTATAACACAGAACGGAAAAAATATCAAGCCGTCAACACATGGAGATACTTGCGGAAGCAGGGTCAAGTCTTTTAATTATATCCTGCTGAATTGCCGGAGACAAATCAAGAAAATTTACAAAAGTTCCGTGAATACGCATTATATATATTCCCGAAGGAGCATACTTTTTGGGGTTTTCCAGGACTTTTTTAAGAATCTCCGGAGTGGTTACATTGAGATAGAGATAAAACGGAGCATTTCCGGTTTCATTTGCCGCAAACAGCGGGTCAAGCACAAATTTTTTCAATTCAATTCCTTTACCGAAGGAACTGTCAGCCTTGAAATACCTCGGGTCAATACCGAGGTGCGAAGCATAACCGCCGCACATAAGTGAAAACGGCAGCTTTCGTGTAGACAGTGTTCTGAATCCGAGGCCCGAATTTGCATCTCCGTACAGCGGATCAACACCATAATTCAGCATATCCCTTGCCTTTCTGCCGCACGGCAAAGCGCCGACCCGATATCCGTAAAGCAAATGAGTTGACGGCGAGCTGAAATCCGGGCGGAAATGATTGCCGAGATAGTTTTTTTGTGCCCATACCGTTGCGGAAACCTTTTCTGCAATTGATACCGCTTCATAATCCGCCTCATCGTCATTATTGCCGAATTTCGGAAGTGACAGCAGATACTGCAAAAGCTCTTCATCCTCAGAAAAATTATTTCTCAGTGCATCTATGAGTCTTTCGGCGTATTCCGGATGCTCGCTCATCATATGCCGAACCGCAACAACAGAATCCGAAACCACCGCGAGACCGTGTATCAAACATCCGCTGCCGTTATATTTTGTTCCGCAATGCGCAACATCTCTCATATCATATCCGCTCCCGATTCCTCCCATCAGACTGCTCAAAAGCGGTACGCGCAGCTCGGAAAGCGCCGCAGAACATTGGTTCCCCGACTTTGCCATCTTTGAAGCGACATCCGAAACATTTTTGAAAAACCGTTCTTCAAGTGTTTTAAGTCTTTCCTCTGCCGAAGCGCCATCAGAGGGCAATATACGCTTTCCGGTAATAAGCGAAACACCGTCATTTATTGTCAATTCAAGAATCTTTCCGAGATTTAGCCATGTATTTGTCGTATTGCCGTTGTCCTTTCCCATTATCAGCGGTTCCTGACAGCCGGCAACGGAATAGTCAGGCAAATCAGCCTCATCCGTACCGGACTTCTTCAGTACTTCAAACAGCATATCATCATTAAAAAACGAAGGGGTAAGGCAGCCCGGTGTAAAAAAGAAACGCCCAAGCTCTCCGTAAAGATTATCTGGGGTTCCGCTGTGAAGCTTTACGGACAAAATGGGCTGCGGAAGATTCATATCATAATATGCATCAAGGAGAGCATAGGATGTTTCATTTGTAAGGTCATTGCCCGAAACATCTCTTCCGCCGATGATTATGTTCTGCGATATAGCCCAGCTTCGGTCGCCGACATTAAAAAACACCAGAAAATGTTTCAGCAGCGCTGCCGCTTCCTTGCGGTTTTCTCCGCTCATCTTCCGGTACGGCTCAAATATTCTGTCGGCATTGCCCACGGAAAATGCAAACGGATTCGGTGCCTGTTCAAGGCAAACCGCCTGCCACACTATAATAAAAGCCTGTATGGCTTCATAAAGGCTTTCCGCCGGCTGTGCCGGAACCTTTGACAATGTTTCTGAAATCAAAAGCAATCTGCTGCGGTTTGATTCATCCGCCTTTTCCGCAAGCTTCGCTGTAAGCGCAGAATACCTGCCGGCAAGTACAAGAACCGCCTCCAATGCCGTTTTCATTGCCTTATATTCGGATTCCTGCTCATTATTATCCGGCTTTTTGTTTTCTATGTCAGCAATTATTGAATTTATTCCGTATTTAAGAATCCCCCTGAAATCCGCTATAACATGCCCCGTCACCTGCTCCATGAAATATACGACCTCATCCGTATAGTTTTCGGCTTCCGAATATGCTTCCCTCAATTTTCTTACATATTCGGAGGACCCCTCCCACTTTTTAACCTTATCAATTCTGTCCTTTGTAAATGTTTCGTTCGGTTCTATATCGCCGTATACTGCGGTCGGGTCACAATAGCCGCCGAAGCTTTCAACCTTAAACGAAGGATTAATAAGCGCATAGCTTCGAGCAAAAGCGTCACGCTGAGTTCCTGCAAAAACAGCGGTATCCTCTATTGAAAGCGGAAGCTTTTGAGCAATTTTATAAAGTCTGTATGCAGCTTTTTCGGAAAGAGGAAGTTTTTCTGTCTCACTGTCACATTCCATTGCAATTTCGCGGCAGATAAACCATCCGTCAAGCCTTTTAAGCGAACGCTCATCGGAAAATTTCTTCTTTGCAGCGTCACTTACAGCCTGTGCGCCGCCAAGTTTTTCAACAATATTCATGAACATTATCTCCTTTCAGGTATTGATTATATTGAATTCTTTCAAGCCGTCTTTCATACTTTCCATAAATTTATCACTTACAAATCCATTTGTAATTTTATACTCCATTCCGCACTGTTTCCACTTATCCCTGCCGAATTCATGATACGGCAAAAGCTCAACGGAAAAATCTCCGAATTTCAAAAACCCTCTTAACGCCTCTGCGAAATGCTCCGGCGCACAAGGCGAGTCATTAAATCCGTGAACAAGCGGTATCCTGAGCAAAAGAGGCACTCCGCTGTCAAGAATCCTCCGGATATTGCTTTCCGTAACGCAAAGGCGGCCGCCGGTTACGTTTTTGAGTTTTTCGGCGTTATAATGTTTATAATCAGCTATCACATAATCGAGAAACGGCAGCAAATCCTCAAAGCCCTCCATGGACAGATTGCTTTCAACCGCAGTATTAATTCCGGCATTTTTAAGCATGGAAAGGAGCTTCGCCGCACCGCTTTTTTGCATACACACCTCGCCGCCGGTCAAGGTCACTCCACCTCCGCCGAACATCAGTTCTCTTGCCGATGCCGCCTCTCTGAACAAAAAATCCACATCAAAGCAGCGTGATGACGGAACCAAAAAGCTGTTCGGCTTCAAAACACAGGTTTTATTTCTGCATAATCTGCAATCAGAACGCCTAAAATCCCTGCATACCCACTCCGGTATTTTATCGGCTTTCTGCATAATAACAGGCTCCGGCGATATTCCTTCAGGATTTGCGCACCAAGGGCAGTGCATGTTACAGCCCTGAAGATGCAGAACAAATCGGTTGCCTTTACCGTCCTTTGAATATTGAAATCCCTTCCCGAAAACATACAGCATATTTTCACTCATTTTTATTCTCCAGAACGCGGAATCCACGGTTTCAAAAGTTTCACAAGCGAGCGCGTATCGCTCACCTCACCAATCATGCAAAGGCGCTTCAGGCGATAATTGACCGCCCGCTCCGTCATAAATGCAAGTTCTGCTATCACCGACCTCGGAAGCTCCAGAAACAATCCGCGCAGTATTATAATATCCGTTGCGTCACACGCAGCTATGCAGCGCTCGACGCGCATTATCGCATTTACAGTCAGATCCTCCGAAACCGGCTTGAAATTCCTCATTGCCTCAAACGCATTGACGCTGCGGCTTTCCTCTGCATTTTCTTTCGCCGGCACACGAACGGTAACCGATAACTCAGTCTTGCTTTTCTGAAGCCACGAAACAAGTCTTACGGCTTGCCTTCCGAATTCGCCGTGTTCTGCAGACAGCGTTATGATACCCGGCACAAGTATTGAAAAATCCGAAATTAACGAATCTGCAAACCCTGCAACCTGCTTTTTACCTGTTCTCCCATCATTTGCGGCTCTGCTCAGCGCAACCGCCGCAAGGTCATTGCAGCAAATGACGGAATCATATTTTTCATTTACACGGCAGAATTTTTCAATACATTCTCCAAGACTTCCGTCAACCGTAAAAATATCTTCCTCCGGCTTAATTATCCCTGCTTTAATACGGTTTTTCACAAAGCTTACGCACTTTACTTTATCCGGCTCCGAATCGGGATAAGCGCCCAAAAGAGCAATCCTTCCGCAGCCGCTGTTTTCAAGCGCATCAATACCGTGCACAACAGCTTCGGCATAATCCATAATAATAACGCTTGAATTTACGGACGGCACATCCTCCGTATAATTCACAAGCACAGTATGTATTCCGCCGTTCCACAGTTTTTCGAGAGGTCCGCAAAGAGCAGCCTCCGAATTCCCGGCAACTATCACAACGGGCTTTTCGCCGCCGAATTCACTTTGCAGTTCGTTAATATCTTCCGGTATTTCATCCAGCAGAACCGGCTCATAATGCCTGTGTTTCGCTTCCTCCGAAATGCCGAGAAATATATGCATGAACCACAATGTCTTTTTAAATAAAGAATCTGTATAAACATAAAGCTTCATAATTAATCACATCCGGCTTTTATTCATCTATATTTTAACATAATACGCGTTTGTATGCAATGAAAAGAAATGGACAAATTTCCCGGATTTCTTTCATATAAAAAGCAGGCCCGGCAAAATTGCCGAACCTGCAAAATATCAAACTATGTAATTTACGGATTCTGAAGCGTTTCCGCGCCGCCCGGAAGTTCTGCCTGCTGCAGATCATCCTGTGCGTTTTCCTGCTGTTTGAGGAGTGCGGCATCTTCGTGCACGCCTTCACTTTCCTCGGTTTCCGAAGGAGTATCGCCGGCATTTGCGGTTTCATCGGGCGAAACAGGCTGTGCTTCTATGCTTTCGGCGGACTGATTATTCTTTTCCGCTTCAAGCCGCTCTTTTTCAGCCTTTTCCTGAGCCGCTTTTTCAGCTTCTTCCTTCTTTTTCTTCTCCTCCTGAGCCTTAGCCCTTGCAGCAAGCTCTGCCGGAGATTCGGGAACAAGCTGACCGTTTTCAATAAACGGCATGGGGTCTATCGCCTGTCCGTTATAAATAACCTCAAAATGAAGATGCGGTCCCGTACTGTCGCCGGTACTGCCGACCCTTGCGATTATATCGCCCTTTTCGACGCGCATCCCGACTTTAACAAGCACTTCGCTGCTATGACCGTAAAGCGTATGATAATTGTTGCCGTGGTCGATTACAACCTTATTGCCGTAACCGTCGTTTGCGTCACCTGCCGCAATTACCACACCGCCGTCCGCCGCCCTTATGGGGTCACCGGTATTTCCGCCGAGGTCAACGCCTTTGTGCATACGGCCCCATCTTGCGCCGTAACGGGAAGTCACAACACCTGTGGAAGGCCTTACAAACGCTCCTGTTGCCTCGCCGTTTCCGAACGCCTTTGTGCCGACTGCCTCAACCTGGCTGACAGGCTGTTTTACGACGGTTTCGCTGACAACATTGCAGGCAACCCTTACGCCGTCCACTTCGGACGAAATGCGGCTGACCTCTTTTTCGCCGTTAACGCCGACTTTCTTTACGCTCGTCATACCTTTATAAAGCGTTGTATCGTCAACCTGCTTTGTTTCGTACGGAATTTCCTCCGTCGCGCTTGTGTTGAAGTCGGACTTAACCGAAAGCTTCTTTTTGGGACAATTTATAACGATTTCGGTCCCGGGTTTAAAATCGGTTTCCGTAAGCGATGTATTTCTGTTAAGAAGTTCATCCTTAGATATTCTGTACTTTTTTGAAACAGTATCAATTGTGTCCTTGTCGCGGAGAGTATAAGTCTTAGGCTCAATCTCGTAAGATGTGAGATACTCCACGGCGGTTTCCTTGTCAAGAATACCTGTTGTTCTGACATACTGTCTGCGGAACTCAAGCTCGTCTGCAAATTCGGTTGAAGCAGAGCCAGGTGCAGCGGAATTTTCAAGCACTTCGTTAAGTACATCGGTTGCCTCGTTCGTATCCGAAAACGCCGCAAGCTGCGTACCGTTTACCGTAAGCACAAGGCTTTCCGAAACATCGTCAAGCTTAGACAAAATGTCATTTGTAATACTGTCAGACGAAGGGTTTTTGACAATCGCAAGCTTTACCGTAGGCTTTTTGTCACGGTAATCGTACTTATACCCAAGCTCGCGGTTAACATTCTTCATAGAAGAAACAAGAGTTGCTCTGTCCGTTATGGAGGCGACATATTCATCGCCCATATAAACATGATAGCCGAACCTGAACCCAAGCCCGTAGAAAAGAAGCACTCCCGATATAATGCACACACCGGCAGCGGTACCGTAAAGTGCGCGCGTATTTATTGAGTTTACCGCTGATTTAAGGTCAAAGCCCTTAACATCGTTTACGAATTTTTCGATTAATTTTACGCCCCGTTCTTTTGCTTTCCCCGCTGTCGGCCCGATAAGCTTTGTCTTTTGTTTTACACTAAGGTAAAAATTCCTTAAGTGGGGTAGCATTGAAACACCTCTCTTTTTTGAAAAATTTATGTTAATACGGAATGTTACCGCATTATCAACACTATTATATGCCCTTTTGCGAATTTTTTCAAGCTTTAAAAGTCACAAAAATACAGAATTATGTTAACCTTTTTTCTACCCAAAACACAGAAACCGCCCTTGCAATGCGCCTTATAGGGCATATTTGTCCGCTCATTTGTCGAATTATGTCACTTGGGCATAGTGCACAAAAACAGCAACCGCATTTTGTGCACTTTCCACAAAGTTAAGAGCACAAAAATTTCCTTGAATCAAATTTCCCGAAGAAAAGCACAACATGTGGTAGTCCGCACACGGATAAACAACAGATTATCTGCCCTTTTGGGGAGGCTCTCCGTTGACTTTTTTAATATTTTTCTCGATTTTCTCGCGCGGAATCATAACTAGGGCGCCGCAGCCGCAGCATTTAATTTTAAAATCCGCCCCAACCCTCATAACATCCCATTCAAATCCTCCGCACGGATGTTTTTTCTTTAATGTAATCCTGTCATTTATATTAATATTCATGAAAAATCACATCTTATATCTTTTGATTTTCTGCGTAGTGGTCTTTTCAAACTCTTCTTTTCGGATATGAACCTTCCTGATTTTCTTGTACATAGGTTCTTTGTCGTTAAGCTCTCTCACAATAGCCTCGACCCTCGCCATAACCACATCGTCGGCAGAACCGCCGAACACCTCATAATCCGGAAAAATATCCGCACAGATTTCAACATCTCCGGTTTTTTCGTTTTTGGCGCCGGTTATGACACATTCTTTTATTTCACGGTAGACTCCCAGTTTGCCTTCAAGCTCCTCCGGGAACACATTTTTACCGTTTGAAGCAATTATAACCGTCTTTTTTCTGCCGGTTATATAAACGAAATTATCCTTATCAACATAGCCGAGGTCGCCGGTTTTGAACCAGCCGTCCGAAATAACTTCCGCCGTTGCTTCGGGGTTTCCGTAATAGCCGAGCATAACATTATCGCCCTTTACCACAATTTCACCTACACCGTCCGAATCCTCGCCTTCAATTTTAAGCTGCATGCAATCCATGATTTTACCGGCAGCGTCATCTCTGAAATCAACATCACGGTTAACCGCAACAATCGGCGCACATTCCGTAAGCCCGTACCCCTGAAGAAACATTATGCCGAGCCTTCTGAAATCCTTTGCAACCTTAGGGTCAATCGCCGCAGCACCGCTTATCATAAGCCTGAGCCTGCCGCCGAATGAGCTTTGCACATCTTTAAAGAGCCTGTCCGACATATCCGCGCCCATACGCCCCAATGCGCCGTTTAAGCGCATAGCGGCTTTCAGCATTTTCAGCTTACCCTGTTTTTTGGCGGTTTTGAAAATCCTTTTATGCATGTTCTCAAAAATTGCCGGAACGCCGAGAATAACAGAAGTTCCCGATTCGACCATGTTTTTCTGAATATGCATCAGCCCCTCGCAGAAGGCAATGCACGCCCCGAGATACAGAGGACACAGAAAACCGCATGTACATTCATATGTGTGGTGAAGCGGAAGCAGGCACAAAAACACATCGTCACGATATATCTTAATCTGCTTGCTCATACTCATAATATTTGTAACGATATTTTTCTGCGAAAGCATTACGCCCTTTGCAACATCGGTTGTACCGGAAGTAAACAGCAGCACCGACATAACATCGGGGTCGATTTTAACATCATCGAACGCAGAATTTCCGCCGCTGCACAGTTCGCAGCCGCGGTTCAGAACGGACTCAAAATCATCGTCCATATTTATTGTTTTCTTAAGCTGCGGCAAGTCTTTAAGACTGTCAAAAAACTTTGCCGAGCATATACAGACCTCCGCACCGGAACGCCCGATAAGCGAGCAGACCTCGTCCGCCGGAAGTTCTTTGTCAATCGGAACAACAATTCCGCCGCCTGCCGTAACCGCAAGATAGGTAAGCGCCCATTCAAAGCGGTTTTCGCTCACAAGGGCGTACTTTTTGCCCTCAAGACCGAAATCCTCGATAAAGGCAGTGGCAAGACTGCGGATTTTATCATAAAGTTCAATATAAGAAACGCTCGAATAAGCCGAACCGCCGCGCTTAACCATGAACGCGGGCGAATCGCCGTACATATCGGCGCTTTTTATAATCATATCCTTAAAATCGGAAATTTCATGAACATCGTACAGCTTATTCTTATCAGACATTACAAATACCTCCGCATATGTGAAAAACAGTCCGCAGGAGAAAAGCTCCCGCAGACCGCACAGAAATGGTAGCGGCGAGTGGACTTGAACCACCGACCGTACGGGTATGAACCGTATGCTCTAGCCAGCTGAGCTACACCGCCGTTTGTATTAGCAACAGAACTATTATAATACAAAAACCTCACTTTGTCAAGCTTTTTTTGAAATTTTTGCAATTTTTTTGTTTTTCGGTTGAAGACGGAGGATTTGTGTGGTATAATATTTACAGCAAAGAAAGGGGAAACGGCTAAATGAAAAAAATATTATGTTTATTAATGTGCATTTCCATTGTTTTATCAAGTCTTATTGCAATTCCGATTACCTCCTATGCGGACAGTGGATCCTGCGGCAATAGTTTAACATGGACATATGATAACAACACAAAAACTCTTACTATTTCCGGCACAGGCTATATGTATAATTTTGAAAAAAGTGACTATAACGAAACCTCTAACACTTCAGCACCTTGGGAAAAATATAGTAATTCCATGAAAAAACTTATAGTATCGCAGGGTGTTATCAACATTGGTAATAACGCATTTTATAATTGCAACAGCTTAGCAAGCATTTTAATAAGTAATGGCACTACAACAAATATAGGCGCTGATGCGTTTCGCGATTGCAAAAAACTGACAGACATCACACTAGGTAACAGCATTACTATCATTGGGACTAATGCATTTAGAAATTGCATAAGTTTACAAAACATATCAATACCAGATAGTTTAATATCTATACAGTCGGGAGCATTTCAAGATTGTAAAGGCTTAACAAGCATAACAATCCATGATAGTGTTATTGATATTGGAAATTTTGCTTTTTTCGGATGCATTAACTTAAAAAACGCAATAATCGGAAACAATGTCGAAAGAATAGGTGTATATGCATTTGAAAATTGCAGAAATTTGTTAACCATATCAATATCACGCAACATTGAAAGAATAGGTAACAGTGCATTTCGTGCATGCAACAATCTTAAAAATGTATACTACGCAGGTAGCGAGGAAGACTGGAAAAATATTAATATAGAAAATTTAAATGAAAGCTTATTAGAAGCCAAAATACATTATAATTCTTATTCTAATGTTAAATGTAATACAGATTTGGCAGATGATTTAAGGCTTAATTTTAGTTATTCGGATGATTTTTTCATTAATACATCTGGTTATGATTATAATATCGATTTGGCAAGACTATCACTCGCTTTAGAGCTTTCCGCCTTTACGGCAAAGGGAGCAAAAACTCCTGAGGAAAGATATGTCGACATAAAACACGCTTATGAACTTATGGGTATAGATGACGAAAGCGGCTTTGTAGCTTATGTGAATTATGACAAAGATTTAAACGACAGCAGCGACAAGGCAGCATATTCAATTGCGACAAAAACATTAGCTGATGGCTCAGATTTGATTATAGTTGTATTAAGAGGCGGCGGATATGGTGCAGAGTGGGCAAGTAATTTTCATGTCGGTAACGGTGATTTACATATCGGTTTTAAAACTCCTGCTAATTCTGTTTACAGCACATTAGCTGCTATAATTGAAAACCGTAATATTGATACAAAAAACGCAAAGATTTGGATTACAGGTTATTCGCGAGGCGCAGCAATTGCAAATATAGTATCAGGAATGATAAACAACAATAATTTAATTGAGCATGACAACTTATATTCATATTTATTTGCAGTACCGAGCGGTGTTGTAGTCAACAATCAGGATTCAAGAAATCCGAAACATAATAACATTTTTAACATGATTCTGCCATATGATGTAGTTCCAAAAGTAGTTATGGAATCCTGGGGCTACGGTCGATACGGCATAGATATGTATGTAAAAAACAGAAACTCTTATAGCAACAACAAAAACGAACAGTATTTTAAAAGAATAACCTCTAAACCATATTCGGTGGGAAAAGCACAGACAAAAGCCGGGAATGCGGCAATCAATGCACTTGCAGATATTGCCGGAAATAAATCAAATTATGTTAGCGTATACCAAAAGCTGTTTTGTAATGCAGTAGAAGGAATTATGTGCCATAAAGAGGAGTTAAATGGCTTTATTAAGAAAAAATATTCATCTAATCCAAGGTATCAATCTGCAATACAGTTTGCATATCAGGAATGTATTTTTTTATTAGAAAAAGAATCAACACATAAGACATTGGCATCTTTTAAACTATCTACTGATGATATTTGGAAGTACTTATATCCAATATTAATTATGTCCTATATTGAAAATGTAGAAGATAAGTTAAGCGATATTCTTAATATTAAATTTGGTAATATGATTGATTTGCTCGTACAAATTAAAAAAATTAATACAGTTGCGGATGCACATAATCCCGAATATTATATTTCATGGCTGTTCGGATATGATAATCCAAAAGACATATTCGAGAAAAATTCTTATAAAGCAATTACAGTTTCTTGCCCGGTAAATGTTAGCGTTTATGATAAGGATAATCTTATCGCAAAAATTGTGAATCACCAAGTCATTGTGGATGAAATGCCGGTAGAAATTATGGGAAAATCGATAAAAGTATATATTCCTACAGACCGGGAAATAGAAGATTATAATATTGAAATATCCGCATATGATGATGGCTTTGTAGACTATTCAGTGCTGGAATACAATGATTATACACAAACAAGACAAGTAAATTACAAGAATATCATCGTAAAAAACGGGGCATCTTTATGTGGAAAAATCCCGTCCGAATTCGGATGCGAGGCTAGTGAGTATAATTTGTCCGACAATAAAACTATAATTAATTTTAATGAAGATTTAAATAAATATGAATTAGGCACACTCTCAATAAACATTGATGTTTATGGCAACGGAAAAGTTTCTGATGTTAATAGCCTGACAAAAGGAGAAGTGGTTACTTTAACTGCCATTCCTGATGAAAATGCGGAATTTTTAGGTTGGTACGATGAAAATGAAAATTTACTCTCTGATAATATTGACTATTCGTTTGTAGCAAATTCCGATTTGAATTTAATGGCAAAATTTTCTGATATGCTTCGCTTAGACATTAATAACTCACCTATAATTAAAGATAGTGAACTGAGAATTCATGCAAAACTATCACACACAGAAGGATATACAGGCAAAATATACTATGGAATTTATGACAAGAATGGTACTTTGATTTATTGCAATTGCCGTAAATTAGATGAGAATTCATCAGAACTTATAATTAATGATACTTTAGAGCTGGATTTATTAAATAATACTCCCTACAGTGTCCGATTCTTCTTATGGGAAGATAATTTAATTCCGCTAATTAATTCTGAAAAAACTTATGTAATTAATTTCGAACAATAATTTTGACGATTGGACAAGGTAACAATCTGAGAAACGAAATAATTATTCATCACAAGTCACCAAAAATTTGCACTTTAGTATTTATAGGTAAATAAATATGAAGAAAAAAACTATCGGAATTATAATTTCAATTTTAATAACGGTTCTTTTTGTAAGAGCGGCGGCGAAGCTTCTGGATTTTGAAACACTCAAAACCCTCGGCGGCTTTGATAAACCGCTTATGCTTTTCGGCGCGGTATGCTATGTGTTCACATATCTTTTCCGCGCGTTCAGAATTCACTATATCGCAAAACCCGAAAAAGGGTTTAAAACAACGCTTCTTGTGTGCTTCCGTCATCAGTTTTTCGGCAGAATACTGCCGTTTCGCACGGGTGATTTATCACTTGTGTACCTTTTGTCAAAGTATTGCGGACGAACCGTATCCTCTGCCGGCGGAACCCTCCTTGTGGTGCGTTTTTTTGACGGTGCGGTTATGCTTTCGTCATTTTTGCTATGCACGGTGCTGACCGTCGGAAAAAGCGCTTCCTATATTATATATGCCGGGGCTGCGGCGGCGATAGTTCTTGCGTTTTCGCCTTTTATCGCTTCAATTGGCACAGCCGCTCTGGCGAAGCGATTCCCCGAAAACCGCTTGGTGCGTTTTGCAGAAAAAGTCCGCATATCGCTCTCATCTCTTTCCGCAAAAGACCTTTTTATATTGCTTATATCAACAATTATTTTGTGGCTTTTTATATACCTTTCGATGTTTTTTGCCGCAAGGGCATTCCGGATTGAAATATCGTTTGTAAGCACCGTATCGGCATCGTTTCTTGCTTCCGCAGCGGCGCTTCTCCCCGTAAACGGTCTTGGGGGCTTCGGAACCACCGAAACCGGCTGGACGGCCGGCTTCGTTCTGTTCGGAGCGGAAAAAGCCCGTGCACTCGCAAGCGGAATTGCCTCCAACATCATGAGTTTTGTTATAATCTGCATTTTCGGTGCGGTATCGCTTATTCTCGGAGGTGAAAAAGATGTATAGGGTTATCATAGTTGACCGTGACGCCTCGGAGGCAAAAGCGCTCTCGGGCATGATAGGCGATGATTTTTCCGTGGAGGGGATTTTTCATGCGGCGGACGAGGCTCTTGCTTTTTTGCACTCCGGCAGTGCGGATATTGCAATTACCGACACAAGCGCCGATATTTCGGAAATTTCAAAAATGATTTCCGCCGGCTGCGAAATCCTTATGCTTTGCGGATACAGGGAACTGAAACTTGCCAAGGCTGCGTCCGACGCAGGCGTAAGCTATTATCTTTTAAAACCCGTCCGTTTTGACGAGTTTTCATACGCCATATCCTCTGTCAAGCTGGAACTTGACAGACGCAACATTTCAAGGCTTCAAAGCATAGGCTCGCTGGACTTCGACCAGTTTCTGCCGATACTGAGAGAGCAATTCTTTTCGGCGGTTGCCAACGGCAGAATTTCGTCACGAAGGGAACTGAGAGAAAAAGCGGCGGAACTTTCGATGGAGCAAACAATCTGCGGTATGCCATGCGCACTTATTGAGGTTCACATCACGGAATACCATGACTATATAATAAATAAGTGGAAATACGGCAGAGAAACGCTTTATACCGCAGTTAAAAACCTGCTTTCCGACAACGAGCAGTTTATATTCCAGATGATAAATGCGAGGGGCGGAACAATGAGTTTTGTCGTTTTGCCGTCCAAACATATTTCCCCAAAAACCCTCGGTGATTCGCTCCGCCACTATACAAACAAATGCACCCGTGCGGCATTTGAACTTTTCGGAATGCTGCTGTTCATCGACACTAAGCGGTTTTTCTCTTCTCTTTTTGAGATGATGGAGTTTTCCTATCAGAACCGCGGTGAAAAAATCGGAGAACCGGCATATTCCGACAGTGCGGAAAGGCTTATTTCAAGCATAAAAATGCAGAACCTTGCGGAGGGCGAGAAAATTATCGATGAATACAGAAAAGCTCTTAAGGAAAGCTCCCCCGAAAACACCGCAACATTCCTGTTCAATGTTTTGAATATCGTGTGCGATAAGCTGTTTTCGGACGCCCCCGCCGAGGAAATGCACAAGAAAACCGAAGCGGCTTTTATCAAACAGCCTACCGGCAATTCAGAACTTTTTGACCTGGCAAAAGGGCTTTTATCCGAATATGCCGCATGTCTGAAAAAGACTGCGCTGCGGTCGGACGACTTGGTTATAAACAAAGCGAAAAAGTTCATAAAGGAAAACTGCAGCAAGGACATTTCCCTTTCCGATGTTGCCGACACCGTATACCTGAATCCCGTATATTTCAGCCGTATGTTCAAGGATAAAACAGGCGAAAACTTTTCGGCTTACCTTTTTAGAGTACGCATGAAAACTGCGGCAGACCTTCTGGAACGGGGAGTTTCGTCAGTAAACCGCGTGGCAAGAGCGGCAGGATACAAAAACACAAAATATTTTTCAAGACTTTTCAAAAAATATTCGGGCTGCACCCCGAGAGATTATCTTTATATGCATATGAAATAAAAAATCTGCACAAAAAATCAAGACATTTTTTGTGCAGTTTTCCAATATTGCAAAATATTACAAATGGTTATATAATTAATATACATTAAAATTTTGGGGGGACTTTTTATGAAAAAGTTATTATGTATGATTTTAGCGGCAGTAATGATTTTATCATCCGTTTCGGCTGTTGTCTTTGCCGACGATGAAATCAAGGTTTTGGTTGACGGCAATCAGCTTGAATTTGATGTTGCACCGGTGATAGAAGACGGCAGAACGCTTGTTCCGATGAGAGCAATTTTTGAAGCACTCGGCGCAGATGTCGATTGGAATGAAAGCACAAAAACCATCACTGCAAAAACCGATTCAAAAACTCTTATGATTACAATCGGCGAAAACAGATTAGGTGTTATTGAAAAAGTAGCCGTTTCTCAGGAAACAAAAGTAGATGAAGATAATACCGGCTACACGGAAGCCCTTATAAGATCAATTCCGCTGGATGTTCCGGCGAAAATCGTTGACGGCAGAACGCTCGTCCCGATAAGGGCGGTTTCCGAGGGGCTCGACGCTGATGTTGCCTGGAACGCAGAGGAAAAAATCGTAAGCATTACAAAAAAATCTCCGGAATATGAAAAATTCCCGGATGTTGAAGTTGCGGATGAATTTAAAGATATCGTAGTAAAAGATGCGACTGAACTTGAATTGAATCAAATTTCATACAACGATTATAAAGTGCTTGTGCATGTCTGCAGCAACATTCTGCGATTTGATTTTGAACAGAATATTTTACCGGATGAAATATTCAAATCAAATGTTTCGCCGGCCCTTGATTCAAAAAACGAAATCCTTTTATCGGATATATATGCGCTTTGGGACCATTATGCGGTTTTAAACATGTCCTATATTTTTCAGGAATCAGCATGCCGATATATTATCGGTTCGGAAAAGGAGCTCACCGCAGAAGAGAGGAGCGATGCGTTCTACGATTCAGCGGTTAAACTTCTCCAATCATTGAAGCTGGACGGCAAAAGCATAATCAAAGACTGCACATATGAAAGCGTTGGAAACGGCAAAAATATGCTTCTTATTGAATTCAGCGATTACAGCCACGGATCAGACTGCAAATATATAGGCATTGTGCAGACAGATGACAAAAAAATCGGCTATTACACTGCGGAAGCCGACCCCAATGACAAAGAAAATCTATATTTTTGCTATGTTGATGAAAAAACATGGGGAATCTACGGTGCGATAGGTTTTGAAAAATCGGACTTTATGGCAGCGGTTAAGAAAATTCTTGAAAAAGGTGAAGAAGCAAAAGCATATCAGGTTACCGAAAGACAGCAGTAAAGCGAGTGTATACAAATGACAAAACCTTCATCAAAACTGAATCTGATTTTAAGCGTTCTTTCGCTTTGCCTTGTTGTTGCCGGCAGCGCGATGACATGCAGAAATGATTTTTTGCGGCCGAAGGCAAGCGAAATCTCAACTGTTTCGGCGCAGGGAACATTCGGAAATATCAATCTCATGACGAAAGATGAATTTGCCGAGCTGCCCGGCATCGGCAATACGCTTGCGGAAAGAATTGTTGAGTATCGGGACGAACACGGAAATTTCACATCACCCGAACAAATCATGGAGGTAAAAGGCATAGGCGAGGGAAAGTTCGGAAAAATTAAGGATATAATTTATACTTCAAGATAAAAACAGGGTTTTCGCTTTTTCGGCGAAAACCCTGTTTTCTAATGTCTTCTTTTAGTCCATTCCGCAGCCGAGGCAACCCACGAAGCCAGCGACGGCTGATTGAAAAGAGGTTCGTTCCCTGCGGTTATGGCATTTCCGAGAGCCATTCCGTGGGGAGCGTTCTCGAAAATATGCAGTTCAAACGGTATATGATTTTCAGACAGTGCCTCTGCCATTACAAACGAATTTCTGACAGGAACGGCTTGGTCCGTCGCCGTATGAACAAGGAACATCGGAGCACATTTTTCATCAACGCAATATTCAAGCGAATACTTTTTCTTTTGCTCATCAGTCGGATTTTTGCAGCCGCAAAGATTCTGCATAGAACCCACATGCGTACCCTCAAAGCATGTTATAACCGGATAAACCGGGATAACCCCGGCGGGTTTGTTGTAGCCGTATTCCATAGGTACGGCATCGTATATTTCCTGTATGTGCCACAGCGCACCGAGAGCCGCCGTGAGGTGACCTCCTGCAGAAAACCCTACCGCAAATACACGGCTCGGATTTATATTGTACTTCTCTGCATTATCCTTAATATGTTTAACCGCCTTTGAGGCCTCAATGAGCGGTCTCGGAAACTTCGCCTTTTCTCCGACGGAATAATGCAGAACAAACGCATTGAATCCGTAGGGCATAAACGCCTGTGCAATAGGCTCACCCTCGCGGTTGGAACATATTCCGCCGTAACCGCCTCCGGGAATCACAAGCATGGCGTCCCTCACATAGTTTTCGGTTTTGTCTGCAACGAAACACTCTAAAAACACATTTTCGTCCGTTTCGTCAAGCTGTATTTTCTGATAAAGCATAATATTAACCCCTTCTGATTATTGTCTTTCTGATACATTTATCCGCACAGGTTCCGCAGCCGGTGCACTTGGAATAGTCGATTACGGCGCAGTTGTCAACAACCTTTACCGCTTCCGCCTCGCAATTCCTTTCACACATTTTGCAGCCTATGCAGCCCGTTTCGCACGAGTTTTTGGTTACAATACCTTTGTCCTTTGACGAACATTTAACCTCAACTTTTCTGTCATAGGGAACAATTTTTATAATATGCTTCGGGCAAGCCGCAACGCACTTTCCGCACGATTTGCACTTGTCCTCATTAACATTTGCAATACCGTTTTCGACAGAAATTGCACCAAACGGACAGACCGACACGCAGGTTCCGAGACCCATGCAGGCATATTTGCAATTCTTAGAGCCGCCGGCAAGACTTGCCGCCGCAAGGCAGTCGGTTATTCCTTCGTAATTAAATCTGTCCTCACCGCAATTCCCGCTGCAAAGCACAACCGCAGTTGTTCTTTCTGTCTCCGTTAAGCCGACACCCATAATCTCGGCAATTTTTGCGGAAACGGTTTCGCCCCCTACCGGGCAGCCGGAAACCGGCGCTTTGCCCTCTAAAATTGCCGCCGCCATATTGGCGCAGCCGGCATATCCGCAGCCGCCGCAGTTGGCACCCGGGAGTGCCTCGGTAATTTCATCAAGGCGAGGGTCCTTTTCAACGGCAAAGAATTTCGACGCAACAGCAAGCAGAATACCGAACACTATGCCGATACCGCCCACACAAAGCACAGCTGTTAAAATTTCCATATCAAGACCCCCTTAAAGTGATATAACCCCGGCAAAACCGGAAAACGCAAGCGCAAGAATACCTGCGGAAATGAGAGCAATCGGGAACCCTTGCAGCGCCTTCGGAACGCCCGTCATGTTTTCCCTTACGCCTGCAAAAACGAGTATTGCCAGCGTGAAGCTCAAGCCCCCGGCAAAACCGCTCACGGTTGCTGTTATAAAGTTATAGTTGTTTGTTATATTCTTGATTGCGATACCGAGCACCGCACAGTTTGTGGTTATCAGCGGAAGGTATATGCCGAGAGAACTGTAGAGAGCAGGGCTCATTTTCTGGAGCACCATTTCAACAAACTGAACAAGACACGCAATTACAAGAATAAACGCAATAGTCTGCAAAAATTCGATATGGAACGCTTCAAGAAGAAACTTCTGAACCGCCCATGTAATTGCCGATGCGATTGTCATTACAAAGGTTACCGCCATACCCATGCCGAGAGCCGTATCGGTCTTTTTTGAAACACCGAGGAACGGGCATGTGCCGAGGAACTGCGAGAAAATAACATTGTTTACAAGTATGGTATAAAGCGAAATGAGAAGAAGCTCTTTAAACATTTGCGCCGCCCCCTTTCTCCTCTTTTTTAAGCCTTACGGCATTTATGATACCGAGCAGCACACCGAGCGTTATAAACGCACCGGCAGGAAGGACGAATATCAGAATATTATAGTCCGACGGCAAAAACTTAAAACCGCATATGCTTCCGCTGCCAAGAATCTCACGGATTGCACCGAGAACAGACAGGGCAAGCGTAAACCCAAGTCCCATGCCGAGGCCGTCCATAACCGACGGAAGCACAGCGTTTTTGGATGCGAATGCTTCCGCACGCGCCAGAATCAGGCAGTTTACAACGATAAGCGGAATAAACACGCCGAGAGCGTCCGCCAGTGCCGGAACATATGCTTTAAGAAGCATTTCTATGAGCGTTACAAAGCCCGAAATTACAACAACATAAGAAGCAATTCTGATTTTTGACGGCACAAGCTTTTTTATAAGCGATATAACCGCATTGGAACCGACAAGCACCGCCGTTACCGAAAGACCCATACCGAAACCGTTTATAAGGCTGGTGGTTGTTGCGAGGGTCGGGCACATACCGATAAGCTGCACGAAGGTCGGATTGTTATAAAGAATACCGTCCATAAAAATTTTTGAGTATTTATTTTTCAAGTCCTTCAACCTCCTTTACGGCATTTGCGCCCTCGGTGACGCCCTTAGATACCGCTCTCGAAGAAATTGTTGCGGCGGTTACGGCGTCAATTTCTCCGCCGTCCTTTTTAACCTTAAATTCGCTGCCGCCGACAAACTGCGACAGCCATTTATCGTCATTGGTTTTAGCGCCGAGACCTGCGGTTTCGGACATCGAAACGATTTTCACGCCCGTAACCTTGCCTTCGGTATCCGTGCCGACAATCAGGTTTATATCGCCGCCGTAGCCCTTAACCGTAACGGACGCACAATAGCCTTTTCCTGATTTTTCACGCACAAGCTCGGTCACATACTCATTTTTATAATCAACCTTTTCAAAATCCTTTGCGCCGGCAAGAACCGATTCTCTCGCTTCGTTCACCGACTGCTCGTTGCGTTTCTCGATAACCGGAGCCGTAACGGAATTTGCAAACGCAAGCAGCGCCGTGACAATTCCGCTGATGATAAACAGAACCAGCGGAAGCTTTATAAAATCTTTTTTCATTTTGCCGCCTCCGTTCCGAATTTTTTGGGCAGGGTGAACTTATCGATAAAGGGCACAAGTGCGTTCATGACCATAATCGCATATGTTACGCCCTCGGGATAATTTCCGAAAACCCTTATAATCCCGTTTATAATGCCGCAGCCGATACCGAAAATAATTCTGCCTTTTTTTGAAATCGGGCTGGTTGTGTAATCCGTTGCCATAAAGCAGGCGCCCAAGGCCACGCCGCCCGAAAGAACCGCATAAAGAGGGTCACCCGAGAAAAATCCGTTGCCTCCGAAAATCCATGTAAAAAGCGCAATTGACGCAAGATACGCAATCGGAGTTCTTAGGTCAATAACCTTCTGTATAACAAGATATATAAGCCCCACAAGTATAAGCATAACCGATGTTTCACCGATACAGCCCGGGTTTTTGCCGAGGAACAGTTCGAGATAGCCGTACTCCCCTGCCTTTGCCGCAAGCGGGGTTGCACTCGAAACTGCGTCCCATCCGGAGATACAACCCATGCTCACCTTCCACGATGTCATCGCCGCCGGGAATGACGCAAGCATAAACGCCCTTCCCGCAAGAGCCGGGTTTATAAAGTTCTTACCGATGCCGCCAAAGCACTGTTTTGCGATAATCACCGCAAAAACATCACCCACAAGCACCATCCAGAAAGGTATGCTCACCGGGCAGCAAAACGCAAGCAGCATGCCGGTTACCACCGCAGAAAGGTCACGCACGGTATTTTCTTTTTTCGTAAGCTTGTCCCAGATATATTCGGCAGCCGCCGCGCCGATTACCGAAATCAGCGTCACAAGCAGCGCACGCACACCGAAAACATACACACCGCCGATCAGCGGAAACATCAATGCGATTATAACATCCAGCATAATCTTCTGAGTTGACGCAGAGGAGGTTATATGCGGAGATGATGTAATATTCATTTTCATTATTTTGCAGCCTCCTTTGCTTTTTCCTGTGCAGCTTTTTCGCGAAGCAGCGCCTTTCCCAGGCGGCAGCTTTGCGTTAAATACCGTTTTGCCGGACAGACATATGTGCACGCACCGCACTCTATGCAGTCCATAATCCCGAGATCCTTTGCTCTGTCCAAATCACGAAGCTCGACAGCCTTGTCGATAAGCGTCGGCGCAAGGCGCATGGGACAGGCAGAGAGACACTTTCCGCAGTGAAGGCATGGCGAAGCCTCATAAAGCTTCGCCTCCTTTTCGGAGAGAAGCAGAACCGCCGAAACACCCTTTGTAACGGGTGCTTCCAGGTCTTTCATTGCAATGCCCATCATAGGTCCGCCGGAAAGCATTTTCACAGGCTCGCCCACCGTTCCGCCCGCCTGCTCAATTAAGTTTTTGATGGGCGTACCGATTTTTACCGAAAAATTCTTCGGTTCGGCAACAGCCTCGCCGCTCACCGTTACGATTCTTCTGAGCGACGGCAGTCCTTCAAGGCAAGCCCTTGCGATTGCAACCGCAGTATCGATATTTATTACCACAACGCCTTCGGAGGACGGAAGCTTACCCGACTTAACCTCTCTGCCTGTTACGGCATAAATGAGATGTTTTTCAGACCCTTGCGGATATTTTGTTTTAAGGACACAGACTTCGACGCCCTTATATTTTTCCGCCGCCGCACCGACGCACTTTATGCCTTCGGGCTTATTGTTTTCAATAGCAATTTTGCCGGATTTTACGCCGACCGCACTCATTGCAAGGCAAAGCCCTTTAACAATCATTTCGGGGGCCTCCAGCATAACCCTGTAATCGCTTGTAAGATACGGCTCGCATTCTGCGCCGTTGACAATAACCGTATCGACCGTCACGCCTTGCGGAATTGTCAGTTTTGCATGGGTCGGAAAGCCCGCACCGCCCATTCCGACGATGCCGGCGTCACGAACCCTTTTAACTATTTCGTCAGGCTTTATTTTATCAAAATCATACTTTTCCATAAGCTCGGTTGTTTCAAGAAAATCGTTCTCTATCACGACCGAATTAACCATACTTCCGTTCGGAACGCACCTCGGCTCAATTGCCGTAACCTTTCCCGAAACGGCAGAATGAACAGGTGCGCTTATGAAAGCTTCGGAAGAACCGATAACCTGCCCTCTTTTCACCTCATCGCCGACCTTTACCGTCGGTGTGCACGGTGCGCCGATATGCTGGGACATCGGATACACATACTCCTTGCATGGCTCTGCTTCCTTTATCGGAATCGAAGCCGTGATATGCTTGCGGTCATTCGGATGAATACCGCCTTTGAATGTCAGCAGTTTCACTTGCATTTCCTCCTATCGTAAAAACTACAATAATACTATTTTATCACACTTTATGCCTATATTCAAGCAAATTCTTTATTATTCGGCGATTTTTTTCAAATAATACACCGCTTTTTCGGCTTCGTCCTCGGTATTGAACGCTCCTGCCGAAAACCTCAGCGCGCCGCTCAGAGTTGTTCCGAGGGTTTTGTGCGCCAACGGAGAGCAATGCAAACCGCCCCTCACCGCAACGCCGAAACTTTCGCCGAGGGCATTTGCAAGTTCAACGCAGTCGCGGTCAAAGAATACCGCAGACACAACGCCTACCCTGCCCTCCGTAGAATCATACCCCAAAAGCCTTGCGCCGCTCAGCTTTTTTATGCCTTCAATAAGGATTGCTGTCAGCTTTTTCTCGTGCTCTGAAATCTCATCAAAATTCTCGGAAACATACTTTATTCCCATTCCGAGACCCGCAATCCCCGGAGTGTTAAGTGTACCGCTCTCAAACCGATCCGGAAGAAACTGCGGCTGCATGGGCGATTCCGAAACGCTTCCCGTTCCGCCCTCGGTCAGAGGGGAAACCTCCATGTCCTCGGGAATATAAAGCCCGCCGGTTCCCTGCGGTCCATAAAGACCTTTATGCCCCGGGAAGGCAAGAAGCGTCTTTTTCAGCCTTTTCATATCGATTTTCACCAGTCCGGCGCTTTGGGACGCATCAATAAGCAGCGGAATATCGCCTGTTTTTCTTCTTATATCATATATATCGTTCACCGTTCCGCACACATTGGAAGCGTGCGTCACAACAATCAAAGCGGTGCTCGGCTTCAGCTCATTAACTATCGATTCTGCGGCAACGCATCCGTATCTGTCCGCCGGAGCAACCGAATATGTAATCATTTTCTTTCTTGCAAGCGAAAAGACGGGTCTTAAAACGGAATTATGCTCCATAGAAGTTATCACTGCGTGAGAGCCGTACTTAAGCACCCCCTTTATTGCGGTGTTAAGGCTGTGAGTTGCATTCTGGGTAAACACAATTCTTTCGGGATTGTCGATTCCGAAAAGTTCCGCCGCACGGCATCTTGTGTCATAAATCATATTCATTGCGGCGGACGCCTCCGAATATCCTCCCCTTCCCGCATTTGCGGCGCACTTCATTGCATTTAAAACTGCGGAATACACGGTTTCGGGTTTTATTAAGGTTGTTGCGGCATTGTCAAGATAAATCATAGTCTGCCCCCATTCATATTTTGTTAAATTATATGCATGGAGTACCCGAAAAATAATAAAAGAGCGTGCCGAAACAAAACTGTTCCGACACGCCTTTGTGTCAATTATAAAATCTTATTCTGCGGAAGCATCAGCCGAAGCGTCTGTGCCTGCGTCTGCAGCGGAACCTGCCGCGCCTTCGCTTGTTGCAGCTTCTTCAGCCTTCTGTTCCTCTTCCTCCTGCTGCTTTGCAAGAGCCTCAAGGTCAGATGTAATCTTCTTTTCAAAGCTGTCGCTGTCTTCAAATTCCATAGATGTCTTTCTGTCGGTTATGAGGGCAAACGAATCGGCAGAAGCCTTAAATTCCTTGCCCGCAATAACGCCGCTGATTTCAACCGACTTAAGTTCGGAGTTTTCAACAACATACTTATATGTAATATTCTTAAGTTCGTCCTTAACCTCAGAATTCTTTTCAACACCGGGCACAAGATTAAGAAGTTCGTCATGCGCACCCGTGCAGGTAAATGTCATAGAACCGCTGTTTTCAGCGCCGAGTTCCATTGTAACCTTATCTTCATCAAAGCCTGTGGAGATAACCGCAGGGGAAATTGCATACTTTTTAACTTCCGCATCTTTTGAGGTACTTTCGGTTGCGGTTTTTTCCGTTCCGTTATCAAGGAACAGAAGGTTAATGGAAGCGCCTTCAAGCGTTTCGTTTGCAAAAGCGGCTCTTACGGAATCGCTCTTGTAATTATACTGAATTTTTGCTTCATCACCAGGGAAAAGCACGGAATATTCAATGTTTTCCGTTTTTCCGTCATATTCTGTCGTAAGCTTCATGCTGTAGCCGACATTTGTATATGCTGTTGATACATAAGACTGATACGCAGACTTAGGCGTAAGCGACTTAACCTGTATACCTGCTTCGTTTCCGCAGGCGGTAAATGCAAGCATTAAAGTTAATGCCATAAGCATTGCAAGTATTTTTTTCATGGTGTAAAAACCTCCGAGCAAATAATATTTTTTTAATATAACATATTATAACACACTATTTTCTAAAAATCAATACATTTTTTACAGAAATATCATATATTCATTCTATTTTTATAGCTGCTCAGCGTATTGCGCATAAGCATTGCGATTGTCATCGGTCCGACGCCCCCCGGGACGGGAGTAATTGCGCCGGCGACCTCTTTCGCACCGGAAAATTCCACATCACCGACAAACTTCCCGCTTTCGAGGCGGTTCATACCGACATCGATTACCACAGCGCCGGGTTTTATCATATCCGCCGTTATCATTTCGGGTTTCCCGACGGCAACAACCAGGATATCCGCACGCCTTGTAACATCGGCAAGATTTTTTGTTTTTGAGTGGCAGACCGTCACGGTGCCGTTTGCGGCAAGCAGCAGCATGGACATCGGTTTTCCCACAATATTGCTTCTTCCGACAACCACACATTCCTTTCCGCACACATCAATTCCCGTAAGCTTAATAAGTTCCATAATTCCCGCCGGCGTACAGGGAAGAAAGGTTCCGCCGCCAATCATAATTTTGCCGACATTTTCGGGGTGAAAAGCGTCAACATCCTTATCGGGTGAGATTGCGTCTATGATTTTTCTTTCATCGATACCCTCCGGCAGCGGAAGCTGAACCAAAATTCCGTCGATTTCGCTGTCGTGATTAAGTTTATCCACAAGTTCCAGAAGCTCCGCCTCGCCCGTTTGCGCAGGCAGCGCATACTCTCTCGAAACCATGCCTATCTCATTGCACGCGCGGTTTTTATTGTTTACATACTTTCTTGACGCCGGGTCATCTCCTACGATTACCACCGCCAGACCGGGAGTTCTGCCGTTTTTGCTTATTTCCGCCACTTCTTCCTTCAGTTCTGCCCTTATTTTTTGCGAAAGAGCCTTTCCGTCCAGTATTTTTGCCGACATATGAATCATTCCTTTCGTTTCGCCTTGGTTTTATAAGACAGTCTTTGTCAAAGCCTATGAGGTCTTCGCGCCCCGCCCTGACAAGCGCCTTTTTTACAAGATTATAATTTCCCGGGCGCGAAAACTGCAAAAGCGCCCTCTGCATCTGCTTTTCCTCGTATGTTTTCGGAACATAAACCTCCTCCATCGTAATCGGGTCAAGTCCGGTATAAAACATACAGGTTGAAATTGTGCCGGGTGTGGGATAGAAATCCTGCACCTGTTCGGGCACATAATGCTGTTTTTTGAAATAAAGAGCAAGCTCGATTGCTTCATTGAGCGTGCTTCCGGGGTGCGATGACATAAAATACGGCACAAGATACTGATTTTTGCCGATTGCCTTATTTATTTCAAAAAACTTATTGTAAAACCGCTGATAAACGGAAAATTCGGGTTTACCCATTTTTTCAAGCACACGGTCGGAAATATGCTCGGGAGCAACCTTGAGCTGACCGCTTACATGGTACTTGCAAAGTTCACGGAAAAACGAATCGTTCTTATCCGCCATGAGATAATCAAAGCGGATACCCGAACGGATAAACACTTTTTTTACGCCGTCAATCGCACGGAGTTTCCGAAGAAGGCTCAGATAATCACTGTGGTCGGGTTTAATGTTTTTGCACACATGGGGGAATAAACATTTCTTTTTAATACAGGTTCCGACCTTAAGCTGTTTTTCGCACGCCGGTTTTCTGAAGTTTGCCGTAGGGCCGCCGACATCGTGAATATATCCCTTAAAATCGGGGTCATGCACGAACTTTTTTGCTTCTTCAAGCAGCGAAGCGTGTGACCTCGATGTCACAACCCTGCCCTGATGGAACGCAAGTGCGCAGAAGTTGCACGAACCGTAGCACCCCCTTGACGAAGCAAGCGAAAACTTAACCTCCTCAATCGCCGGAACACCCTCTTTATATGACGGATGATAAGTTCTCTCATACGGCAGTGAATACACCCTGTCAAGCTCACGGGTCGAAAGCGGCATGCAAGGCTTGGTCTGTAAAATATACCTGTCCTGATGCTTCTGCACCATAGGTTTTCCGCGAACCGCATCGGTCTGCTCATACTGAATACGCACCGAATCGGCATATTTGCGTTTTTCGTCCCGAACCTCCTCGAAAGACGGCAGAATCACTGCGTCCTCCGGAATCTCATCCTCATGAATACAGAAAACCGAGCCGTCAACAGACTTTATGTCCTTCACACGGACGCCCGAATCAAGCAAATGCGCAATCTCCGGAATCTGCCGCTCTCCCATGCCGTAAGTAAGAATATCCGCACGGGAGTCAATCAGAACCGACCTTCTCACACGGTCGTCCCAGTAATCGTAATGTGCAAACCGTCTGAGGCTCGCCTCAACGCCTCCGATTATAATCGGAACATCACCGTAAGCCTCCCTTATCCTGTTGCAGTAAACAATCACGCAGCGGTCGGGGCGTTTTCCGCCCTCGCCGCCGGGAGTGTAAGCGTCACTGCTCCTGCGCTTTTTCGCAGCCGTATAGTGATTCACCATTGAATCTATGTTCCCCGACGATACCAAAAATCCGAGACGGGGCTTCCCGAGACACATAAAATCATCTTTGCTGCGCCAATCGGGCTGAGAGATAATTCCTACTTTAAAGCCCTCTGCTTCAAGCACCCTCGAAATTATTGCGTGCCCGAAGCTCGGGTGGTCAACATATGCGTCCCCGATTACATATACAAAATCAGGTCTTTCCCACCCGCGCATATTCATCTCATCTTTTGTTATCGGTAAAAACATTATTGTATTCCTCTAAAAGTCATTCTTCGTCAAATTCTTCATCGCTTTGCACCTCGGTATCGGGAACTTCGGCATTAACCGGAGGTTCTATATACTCGTCCATGCTTTTCTGTTCGTTTTCCTTATAGTTAACCATTTCAAGATACTGCTGGCGTGTCATGAGTACCTCACGGGGCTTGCTGCCGTCGGGCGGACCGACAATACCCTGCTGCTCAAGCTGGTCGACCATTCTTGCCGCCCTTGCGTAGCCGACGCCCATTTTCCTCTGCAGCATAGAAGTAGATGCGCTGCCCATTTTCATCACAATATCGACAGCCTCGGAAAGCCTTACATCCCAGATATCTTCCTCGTCTTCCTCATCTTTGCCCTTGCCCTTTTGTTCCGGCTCACGCTTTATAAACTCGATTGCGTCCTCGTTATACTGAACCTGGTCTGAATTGTTCTTTACAAAATCGACAACCGCTTCAACATCCTCATCACTGACAAAAGAGCCCTGAACCCTGACCGATTTCGGCGCACCGATGGGGTGATAAAGCATATCGCCCTTACCCAAAAGCTTTTCCGCGCCGGAAACATCCAGAATTGTTCTCGAATCTATCTGCGACGAAACCGCAAACGCAATTCTCGAAGGAATATTTGCCTTGATTACACCGGTGATGACATTAACAGAAGGCCTCTGCGTTGCCACAACAAGATGCATTCCGGCCGCTCTCGCAAGCTGAGCAAGCCTCTGGATTGCGTCCTCAACCTCGTTCGGAGCTGCCATCATAAGGTCGGCAAGCTCGTCTATGATAATCACGATATGCTCAAGCTTTTTGAGCGTATCGTCCTTTGCGGCAAGATCGTTATATCCCTTAATGTTTCTTACGCCGCTGTCGGCAAAAAGCTTATATCTTCTCGACATCTCGCTTACCGCCCAGTTAAGGGCATTTGCCGCTTTTTTAGGGTCGGTCACAACAGGCGACACAAGGTGCGGAATACCGTTATAAACCTTAAGTTCAACCACCTTCGGGTCAATCATTAAAAGCTTAACCTCGCTCGGCGCCGCCTTATAGAGAATACTTAAAATAATCGTGTTTATACATACGCTCTTACCGGAGCCCGTGGAGCCGGCAATAAGCAAATGCGGCATTTTTGCGATATCGGCAATAATAACCTTGCCTGAAATATCCTTTCCGAGAGCAAATGCGATTTTTGATTTTGATTTTTCAAATTCGGGAGTTTCAATACAATCCCGGACATTAACTATTACGCTGCTTTCGTTCGGAATTTCAATACCGAGGGCGCTATGCTCCGGAACCGGAGCAATTCTGACGCCGCTGACGCCCATATGGAGTGCTATATCCTCCGAAAGACCGGTTATTTTCGTAACCTTCGTGCCCGATGCCGCAACGATTTCATAGCGAGTTACGGTCGGTCCGACGCTTGCGCCTATAACCTTAGCCGTTACGCCGAAGCTCTGGAGTATATCCACAAGCTTCTGAGAATTGATTTTAAGATCCTTCTGGGAAAGTCCTCCGCCGCCCTTATGCTCCGAAAGAAGGGTTATCGGGGGCGCTATATATCTGACATTCCCGTCATTTTTCTCATCGGGAACAAACTCCGTATCCTTATCGTTCCTAACCTCTTTTTTCGCCGGCTGTTCTTCCTTAGGTTTCTTTTTCGGAGCCTTCGGAACAACCTCCATAGGAACATACTCTTCCTCCTCGGGCGGCTCGGGAATTTCATCAAACACCGCCGTTCTTTGGTTTTCCGGCTCAGGCTCGGGTTTCCTTTCCTCATCATCGTCAAGCGGAATATCGATAATCGGCTTAAGCGGCCTCATTTTCATCCTTGACTCGTGATGGCTTTTCTGTTCGGGAACAAAATCATCAAAATCCAAAGCTTCCGTTTCTTTCTTTTTAGGTTTTGCAGCCGGTTCTTCGTCATCCTTTTCCCTAACCGCTTTTTCTGCCGAATTCATACCCTTAATGAAATCCCTAACCGAAAACTCCGTTATAATCAAAACCGAAATAACCGCAAGCGCCGCCAGAACTATCGTTGCACCGGCACGGGAGGCAACCGCACGCAATCCGAGATAGAATCCTCCGCCCAACACTCCGCCGCCGGAAAGGTCACGCCCGTGGTCAATCAGCGCCATAAAGCTTTTTGAATTTACAACAGACTCCGCAAGCCCCGAAAGAAACACCATAAGAAGTGCGGAAACAGATGTCCGGAGTCTTATTTTCTTTCCTTTTTTTATAAACGCATATACCGCAACACCGACAAACCAGAACGGAAAAAGATACGCTCCGCCGCCGAGAAGAAGCCCGAAAAGCGACCTGAAAAGCTCGCCTATTTTGCCCATTGCGCTGCCGTATATCGCCAAAAACGAGAAAATGCCCAGCACAAAAAGAATGACAACCGACACCTGCCAGCGCACCTCTGCTTCCTTTGCGGTTTCGGTATTCTTTTTTGAACTCTTTTTCGCCGTTGATTTTTTAGCGGTCTTTGCCAAGCCTTTCACCTCTTTCCAAAGTCATCAGAACGGCGTCTTCCGTGCCGCCGTAATATTTTTTCCTGAGTCCCACACGCTTAAATCCAAGCTTTTCGTAAAGCGAAAGCGCAGGACGGTTCGACGCCCTGACCTCGAGCGTCAGAAAATCGATTCCGTTATTTTCGGAATACTCAAAAACTGCCCCGAAAAGCTTTTCGGCAATGCCCTTCCTCCGAAATTCCGGAAGCACCGCCAAAACATCAATCTGCCCTTCGTCAAGCGCTTTTGTGAGAGTTATGTACCCTGCCGCAGCGCCGCCGATTCTGCATAAATATGTCACAGCGAAGCCGGACTCCAGCTGTGCCCTTATCGAGTTTTCCGACCAGGGCCTTTCAAAGCAGGCATTTTCGATTTTAACTATATCCTCAAAAAGGCTGATATCAGCCCTTATAATCTCAAATTCCATTCAGTTTAAAAACCTTTTATCAATGAGTTTTTCTATTTGCGCGGCGCATTTCTCATATGTTTCGAGATATCCGCCGTAGGGGTCGGCTACATCCTCCCCGTCTGTATCGAGCAAAAATATTTTATCCGCATACTGCGGCCTTGCGGAGCACAAAACAAGCTTATGTGTTTTGCCCATGCAATAAATCGCTTCCGCCCTTTCAAGAAGCCCGTCCGTTACCGGCTGCGCTTCGTGCGAAAAGCCGATAATTCCCATATTCTCAAGCGCCTCCTTTGCGTGCTGCGACATAGGCGCTCCTCCAACGGCGCCAAGCCCTGCGGACTCAGCATCTTTTCCTGTTTTATGTTCATAAATTGCCTCCGCCATAGGGCTTCGGCAGGTATTTCCGCTGCATATAAAAAGTACCATAAAATCACCTTCGTTTTTTTATGTAAGCCGATGTGTTGCGTTCCCAGAAAACTCCGTCCTCGTAGCCCTGAATAGAATTGTCGGTTTCCGCCGCCTCAAGCCTTATCTGCGCCCATACGCAGTACTGCTCGTTCTTTTCGATTCCGACAAAATGCCGCCCGAGTTTTTTTGCGGTAACGGCAGTTGAGCCGGAGCCCAGAAACGGGTCAAACACAGTATCGCCTTCATTTGAACTTGCCAGAATAAGCTTCGCAAGAAGCTTTTCGGGTTTTTGCGTCGGATGAGCCGTATTTTCGGGCATCGACCAATACGGAATCGAAATATCATCCCAGAAATTAGACGGGTATGTATTTCTGAAATTACCGTCCGCAGTTTCCTCCCAATCTTTTGGCAAACCGTCCTTTTTGTACGGAGCAACAACCCTTCTGCGCACCTTTACGGCATCGGCATTAAAGGTATAATTGTTGCCCTTTGTTGCAAACCAAATGTCCTCCATACCGTTTTTCCAGTTAGAAAGGGCGCCTCTGCCCTTTTCTCTCTGCCAGGTAATTCTGTTTCTCACGACGAAATACTTTTTCAGCACATGTTCAATTGCCGAAGAGGATTTCCAGTCGCAGCAAACATAGACCGATGCACCGTCACGAAGGAGCGGAAACACAGCCTTTACCCAATTTTCGGTATATGTTTCGTAGTCATCATCGGACATTTTTCTGAACTTGCCCGTACCGAAATCCTTATCGAGATTATAAGGCGGATCGGCAATCATAAGGTCCGCAAAGCCTTCCGGAAGCTTAACGCCCGCCGAAAACATATCCCCTGCAATTACGCAGTCGCGGATATTTTCCGAAATTTCCGCCTCACGGACACACCTTTCAAGATACATTTTTCCGTTTTCTGCCGAAACATCGATTGTCTTATTTCTGGGTGCTTTCATCAAAACTATCCTTACTTATAATTTTATAGCCGGCCGCTTTGTTAAGACGGTTCGAAACCGCAAGCCCGACGCCCTCGTTGCTTGTTCCTTCGGCGAAAACAACATCCGCACCGAGACGGTCAAAATCCCTTAAATCAAAGAAAAGTTCCGCTGCGGCACGCTCTTTCGTGCTGCCCAAATCCTTCAGAATATCGGCATTTTTTATCTTCGGCAGCGTTTCGGAATAGACCATTGCGCCGACTCTTTTTCCTTCTTTCTTAAGGCGGAGAACCTCTTTATTTATATACTGCGAAACAAAGTCCGAATCCCCCGTAACCGCATAGACCTCGGCGTTAGGGGAATAATGCTTGTACTTCATACCGGGAGCCTTTGCAACAAGCCCCGGCTTCGGTTTGCTTACAACCGCAGGGTCAATATCCACCCTGCCCAAAGCGCACCTCAGCTGCTCGACCGTAACGCTTCCCGGGCGGAGAAGCATGGGAACATCGCCGCTGACATCAACTATCGTGGACTCCAGCCCGAAACGGGAGCTGCCGCCGTCTATAACGGCGTCAATCTTACCGTCCAAATCCGATATAACATGTTCTGCCCTTGTGGGGCTGGGCTTACCGGAGGTGTTTGCCGAAGGTGCGGCAACCGGCACACCGGCAATGCGCAGAAACTCTCTGCACACCGCATTTTCGGGGAATCTTATTCCGACCGTATCAAGCCCTGCCGTAACATTTTCGGGCACAATGTCCGACTTTTTCATGATAATCGTGAGAGGACCGGGCCAGAATGTATCCATAAGAATTTTGGCATTCTCCGGAATTTCACGGACCAAATCATTAACCTGACCGACCTCCGATATATGCACAATAAGAGGGTTGTCATTCGGTCTGCCCTTGGCCTTAAAAATATCGTCCACCGCGGATTTTATGAGCGCATTTGCACCAAGACCGTAAACCGTTTCGGTGGGAAACGCAACAGTGCCGCCCTCTCTTATTATCCTTGCCGGCTCGCAGAGTAGGCTTTCATCAATATTATCCTTATCTACAGTAACAACAAGCATTGAAAATTACACTTCCTCCTGAAGCTTTCTGCTTTGGCTTTCTGTTATAAGTGCGTCCATAATCTCGTCCAGATCGCCGTTCAAAACCATATCGAGTTTATGAAGCGTAAGCCCGATTCTGTGGTCGGTAACACGCCCCTGGGGGTAGTTGTAGGTTCTGATTCTTTCGCTTCGGTCGCCCGTTCCGACCTGACTTTTGCGTTCTGCCGCAATTTCGGCGTTCTGCTGTTCCAAAAATGCGTCGTAAACCCTTGAACGGAGAATTTTCATAGCCTTGTCCTTGTTTTTAAGCTGCGACTTTTCGTCCTGGCACGAAACAACAATACCCGTCGGAAGATGTGTTATTCTGACGGCGGAGTCGGTTGTGTTTACGCACTGACCGCCCGGACCGCCCGCTCTGAAAACATCTATTCTGAGGTCGTTGGGATTAATCTCAACCTCGACCTCTTCAACCTCCGGCAGAACCGCAACCGTAACGGTTGAGGTGTGGATTCTCCCGCCAGACTCAGTTGAAGGAATCCTCTGAACTCTGTGCACACCGCTTTCAAACTTGAAACGGCTGTATGCGCCGTGCCCTTCTATACTGAACGAAATTTCCTTGTATCCGCCTATATCGGTTTCGTTTGCGCTTAATATTTCAACCTTCCAGCGCCTGGTTTCGGCATACATCGAATACATTCTGAAAAGGTCCGCCGCAAAAAGCGCCGCCTCATCGCCGCCGGCACCGCCCCTTATTTCGATGATAACATTCTTGTCATCGTTGGGGTCTTTGGGGAGAAGAAGAATTTTAAGCTCCTCCGCTATTTTTTCGATATTTTCCTTTGCGTCCTCGATTTCCGCCTGCGCCATTTCCTTAAGTTCGGGATCGGACTCCTCTTTAAGGATTTCCTGTGCGCCTTCGATGTCGTCCTTGCACTTTTTGTATTCTTTGTACTTTTCGACAATCGGCGTGATGTCGGAATGTTCCTTCATCAGTTTGCGCCATTTTTCCTGATCGGCTATAACATCGGGGTCGCTGATCTGCTTTGAAAGCTGCTCGTATCTTTCTTCAATAAATGCTAACTTTTCAAACATTACAGTTCCCCCCTGCTCGCCGCTTTGAGATATTCGTTTATAAACATATCGATGTCGCCGTCCATTACCGCCGTAACATTACCCGTTTCGCAGCCCGTTCGGTGATCCTTTACAAGGGTGTACGGGTGGAACACATAAGACCTTATCTGGCTGCCCCAGGCGATTTCCTTCTGTTCGCCCTTGATATCATCGATTTTTTCTTTGTTTTCCTGTTCTTTAAGTTCCAGGAGCTTCGCCATAAGCATTTTCATGGCAATATCGCGGTTTTTGTGCTGCGAACGCTCGTTCTGACACGAAACCACGATACCGGTCGGAATATGCGTTATTCTTATTGCCGAATCCGTCTTGTTGATATGCTGACCGCCGGCACCGCTCGAACGGTAGGTGTCAACCTTCAAATCTTCGGGGTTAATGTCGATTTCGATATCGTCATCAAGTTCCGGCATAACATCGCACGAGGCAAATGAAGTGTGCCTTCTTCCGGCGGCGTCAAACGGAGATATGCGCACAAGGCGGTGTATTCCCTTTTCCGCCTTTGCATAGCCGTAAGCATTAAGTCCCTCAATTCTGAACGAAACGCTCTTTATACCGGCCTCATCGCCTGCAAGGAAATCAAGTTCGGTCACTTTATAGCCTCTTCGCTCGCTCCATCTCACATACATTCTGTAAAGCATTTCAACCCAGTCGTGCGCTTCCGTTCCGCCTGCGCCGGCATGAAGGGTTATGATTGCGTTATTCTTGTCATACTGCCCGGAGAGAAGCGTTTCGAGTTTCATATCGGCGATATCGGCTGTCAGTTTTTCATAGCCCGTCTTAACCTCGCCGGCATATGAGGGGTCGTTTTCCTCCTCCGCCATCTCGATAAGCACAAGCAAATCTTCCCTTGCGGAGGCAAGCGCCTCAAAGCGCTCAACCTTATCTTTGAGCGCTTTTGTTTTCTGAAGAACCTTGCTTGAATTCTCCATATCATTCCAAAAATCCGGTTCGGACGCTTTAGCCTCCAAATCCGCTATCTCGCTTTTTGTATCAGCGATGTCAAAGTGAATCCCTCAAATCGTTAATATCCTGTTCCATTCCCGTAAGGGATATACGGTATTCATCGTATTCCAGCATTATTATCAACTCCTTAAAAATTATTCGTTTCTGCCGCAGCATTGTTTATATTTCTTGCCCGAACCGCAGGGGCACGGGTCGTTTCTGCCGACTTTTTTCGGTTTTACAACGGTTCTTGCCGAATTGTCCGAGCCGTCGCCGTGTGACGCATTGACGGGAGCGGCAACCTGTTCACGCTTGATTTCCTGTTCTTTTCTTATTTTAACTTTAAACAGAAGTTCGACCGTTTCACGGCGGATTGTTTCGTTCATCTCGTCATACATGTCAGAGCCTTCCGTCTTGAAGGCGATAAGCGGATCCTGCTGTGCAAACGCACGAAGCCTTATGCCCTGCTTAAGTTCCTCCATGTTCTCGATATGCTCAATCCAATTCTTATCAACCGTACGGAGCAGCATTACACGCTCAAACTCACGCATAATATCGCTGCCGACGGCCTCTTCCTTCTCGGCATAGAACTTGTCCGCCGCCTCACAGAGGTCGTTTACAAGAATGTCCTCGGTAAGGTCAGAAAGTTCGTCTTTTGTATATGTGAGCTGACCCGGCTCTAAGAAAAGCCCTTCAAAATGGTCCAAAATCGCTCTCATATCCCACTCCTCGGCGTACCTGCTCTCCGAGGTATACGACTTCACAAAATCACGGATTGTCGAGGTAATCATATGGTGAATACTTTCCCTTATATCCATGCAGTCAAGCACCATCTGGCGCTGCTCGTAAATCTTCTGGCGCTGCGTGTTCAGGACATCGTCATACTCAAGAACGCTCTTTCTGGCGTCAAAGTTTCTGCCCTCAACCCTTGACTGTGCGCTTTCAATCTGTTTTGTAAGGAATGCGTTTTCAATCGGCTGGTCGTCTTCAAGATTGCGGTCAATAAATCCCTGAATCCTTTCCGAACCGAAAAGACGCATAAGTTCATCGTCAAGCGACAGAAAGAACCTTGATTTACCCGGGTCACCCTGACGGCCGGCACGGCCTCTGAGCTGATTATCTATACGGCGGCTTTCATGGCGCTCCGTTCCTATAATATAAAGACCGCCGGCTTCAAGAACCTTCTGTTTTTCGGGTTCAAGCTTTTGTTTAAACTCTTTGCAGAGTTCTTTATATTTTTCTCTTGCCTCTGTAACTTCTTCGTTGTCCGTTTCGCCGTTTCCGTCGCAAAGCGCAACGGCAAGCCCGGAAAATCCGAGATGGCGCAGCTCATGCTTTGCCATAAATTCGGCATTGCCGCCGAGAACAATATCCGTTCCTCGGCCCGCCATGTTGGTTGCTACCGTAACCGCACCCGGCTTACCGGCCTGTGCAACAATCTGGGCTTCTCTTTCGTGCTGCTTAGCGTTTAAGACTTCATGCCTGATGCCCCTTCTTTTAAGTTCACGGCTGAGAAGTTCCGACTTTTCAATCGATGTTGTACCGATAAGCACCGGCTGTCCCTTTTCGTGAGCCGCTGCGACTTCGTTTATAATCGCCGCAAACTTGCCGTGCTCGTTTTTATATATAAGGTCCGGAAGGTCAACCCTACCTACCGGCTTATTCGTAGGAATTGCAACAACATCAAGCTTGTAGATTTCACGGAATTCCTTTTCTTCCGTAAGCGCCGTACCGGTCATACCGGAAAGCTTATCGTAAAGCCTGAAGTAATTCTGAAGCGTAATTGTTGCGATGGTTTTGTTCTCGTCCGCAATTTTTACGCCTTCCTTGGCTTCAATCGCCTGGTGCAGACCCTCGCTGTAGCGTCTGCCGAGCATGATTCGCCCGGTAAATTCATCAACTATAAGCACCTGACCTTCTTTAACGACATAGTCTATATCACGGCGCATGATTCCGTACGCCCTGATTGCAAGGTTGACATGGTGCATTATTTCTATATTCTCGGCGTCTGTCAGATTCTCGATTCCGAAATAAGCCTCCGCCTTTTTTGTTCCTCTTGCGGTAAGGGTAGCGGTTCTTGCCTTTTCGTCAACAATGTAATCCGCATCGACATCATCGTGAAGTTCCTTGTTGTCAAGCTCCACAACCTTCATGGGAGTGAGGGTTCTTGCGAACCTGTCGGTTCTCTCGTAAAGTTCGCTGGACTTATCCCCGAGACCCGCTATAATAAGAGGAGTTCTCGCTTCATCGATAAGGATTGAGTCGACCTCATCGACGATTGCAAAATTATGCCCTCTCTGAACCATATCCTTCTTGTAAATTGCGGTGTTGTCGCGAAGATAATCGAAGCCCATTTCGTTGTTTGTGCCGTATGTTATGTCAGCGTCGTAGGCTTCCTTTCTCAGAGGCTGCGGAAGGCCGTTCACGATAAGCCCGACCTTAAGTCCCAAAAATTCATGGATTTTACCCATCCATTCACTGTCACGCCTTGCGAGGTAATCGTTTACGGTTACAACATGAACGCCCTTCCCCGAAAGTGCATTGAGGTACGACGGCAGCGTTGCAACAAGCGTTTTACCCTCACCGGTTTTCATTTCGGCGATTCTTCCCTGATGAAGAATTATACCGCCGAGAAGCTGTACATGAAAGTGTCTCATTCCGAGCACTCTGTCAGCCGCCTCACGGACAGCCGCAAAAGCTTCGGGCAGAATATCGTCAAGCGTTTCGCCGTTTTTAAGCCTTTCTTTAAAGTACGGAGTTTTTGCTTTAAGTTCCTCATCGCTCAAAGCCCTGTACTCCTCTTCATACGACTCGATTTTGTTTGCCGTTTTTTCGATTCGTTTGATTTCGTGGTCGGAATAGCTACCGAACATTTTTTCAATTACTGATTTTATCATAGAATTACCCCCTTTGTAACAGGCAATAAGTAGTATACTGCTTCGTTATCCTATTAATTATATCACAGACATACGGAAAATTCAAGCGTTTTTAACATAAACCTTCTCTATTTCCGCAATGTAGAGCGTGTGGAAATCCCCTCCCGGATACATTTTGCCGATAATGCTTTTGTCGATAAATGAGTTTCCGTCAAAGCCTTGCGCAAAGAGCTTTTTGCATACAAGCGTAACCTCCGCCTCGGCAAAGCTTACCGTACCGTCCGAAAAAACGGGCGTAAGATTTGCGCCTCTTACCTTGTCTTCGTCCTTTCCGCTTGCGCTGCCGCAGTAATTAAGCATTTTTCTGTATTCGCCGCCATAGAAGGAAAGCGTAAATTTATCCTCGCCGTCAACCAAGGTCTTTGTAAACCTCTGCGGACGAATGACCGCAAACGCAACATTTTTGTTCCACATAACGCCGAATCCGCCCCAGCTGGCGGTCATCATGTTGACCCTGCCGCCGTGAACCGCAGAAATGAGCATCCAGTCTTTTCCGACCATTTCAAAAGGTGTTTTTTGAAGTTCAAACGCAGAAATCTCTTTAAATCCTTCCATAACAGCACTTCCTTTATATAAATATATTAATATACAAAAATGCCCCGCGGTGCCGTTTTCTCCGTGAAAATTTAACCTGCTTCACACAGGTGGGTGACCCATCCGCCGCTTTATATGTCCCCTGGCGTCAAAAGACGGGGGCGTATACGCCACGGCGGAATAAGATCTCCCTTATTTTCATCTATCGGTTAAATTCTTTGTCGGAGTTCACGCACACAGCAGGGTAAAACGCTTAGCTATTCGTCAGCGTCTTCGTATTCGTCCATAATTCTGGAAAACTCGGCGAAAACAGCGTCAAGCTCGTCATCGTCGTCAATAACGACCAGCATCTGATCGCCTGCGTTTTCGGGATCCGGCACAATCTTCATGAAAACAACTTCAAGATCGTCCGATTCCTCATCGTCCTCCTCGGGAGCCGGGGTCAGAACAACATAGGATTCACCGTTAAACTCTATTGTATCGATGTGTTCATAATTTTCCTCATTGCCGTCCTCATCATAAAGAACGATTATATCTTCATTTTCGCTCATAATTTTACCGCCTTTCTTTTACGATACTATTATTTTACAACATAAACGCCGTTTAGTCAAGACTTTTAAGATAACTTTCAAGAATTATCGCCGCCGAAAGAGAATCCCGTCTGTCCTTTCTTTTGGAACTTTTGAAACCGGAGGTGTTCATAATATTGGTAGCCGAAACGGTTGTAAGGCGTTCGTCCCACAGTTCAACGGAAAGCCCGGTCTTTTTTTCGAGTATCTCTTTAAACTTTTCCGAAATCTCGCCCCTCGGACCTATTGTGCCGTTCATGTTTTTCGGGTACCCGAGAACAATTTTTTCAATGCCTCTTTCTTTGCAGATTGCGGCAATTTCGTTTCCCGCGCGGCCGAGGTCTCCGCCCTTTATCTGCGGAAGCTCCGCCGCCGTCCACCCGAACGGGTCGGAAATTGCAAGCCCTACTCTTGCGTCGCCGTAATCGATTCCGAGGATTCTCATTTTATCACCTTTGTAACATTTTATTCTTCGATAATATAAGTATACCAAATAAAACGCATAATGTCAATCGCAAAAAGCGACGGTTTTCGGCAAAATAAAAATCCGCCGGCAAAACCGACGGATTTTCATTTACTCCGAAACAACTATTTCGTCAACATCCATATAATATCCCAAAATATCGCCCACCTCGGTGATTTTGCCGCGCACAATTATCATGTCCCCGGTTGAAAAGCCGGCAATAATATTTTTCTGTTCCTCGTTTTTGATACTGCATGTTACCGAATCATACACGCTTTGGTCAAATGCGCCCACACCGAAATACGCTCCGTCGCTGTCCATGTTATTGAGAACGCCGGAAAGCTCGATATACTGCCCGTTATATGTGTTCTTCGCATTAAGAGCATTGTTTTTCAAAGCTTCAAAAAGGTCATCTGCAATGCAAATCTGATATTCGTGCTCCTCTTCCGGCTGAACCTGCGGAGTTTCGGCGGTCTGTCCGGACTGTTCCGGGCTTTCCTGTGCCGTGTTTTCCGCCGGCTGTACGGTCTGCCTTTTGTATTCTTTGTTCGGCAGCGGTTTGTTAAAACCGCTTCTTGCAAAGCCGATAACCGCAATAACCGCCAGAATTATAAACCACGGTCTTTTGTAAAGCGGCTTTTTCTGTTTTACTTCATTTTTTTCTTCCATCGTTTATCCTCCGATTTTCATAAAATATTCCAACAAATTTATTCTAACACATTTTTTGACTTGTGTCAATAGTCAAAATTGGGTTTTCACAAGGTTTATAAAAATATTTATAACTGATAAAATTAATGTATAGAATATTATACAAGGTGATAGAATGGATAAAAATTACAAAGAACAGTATCGCAGCCTCGGGCTTAACATTGCTTATTACAGAAAAAAGAAGGGCTTTACTCAAATGAAATTTGCGGAAGCTTTAAATATCGACCGCAGCCACATAAGCGCAATCGAGCTTGCAAATGTCGGAACATCACTTGATGTGATTTTCAGAATGTGTGAGATACTGGAGATTTCCCCCAAAGAACTTTTTGATTTCAGATAAGTTTAAAAACAAAAAACAACCGAAAAAGTCGGTTGTTTAAAGGTAAAGTTAAAATTTTACGCTTTTGCGAGCTTAGATGCAAGCTGAGCCTTTTTATGTGCAGCGTTATTCTTATGAAGAATACCCTTTGCAGCAGCCTGGTCAAGCTTTTTAACAGCAAGCTTGAAAGCGTCTGTCTTAACCTGAGCGTCACCCGATTCGAGTGCAGCGTCGAAATTCTTAAGAGCAGTCTTTAAAGCAGACTTAATCATCTGATTTCTCAGAGTTTTTGTTTTAATAACTCTTACCTTCTTGATAGCAGATACTGTATTAGGCAAATCGTTCACCTCCCGATACCTATTCATTCATAACATAAAGTTTAACACATTATCCGCAAAAAATCAAGCATTTTTTTCAAAAAAATTAATTTTTTTAATGATTTTACCGGTTTTGAGCCGTAATCACATCAAAAAGTGCGTCGGAAAACGATACCGCACCCCGTTTTACTTCATCGAGAGTGTTTCCGTTTCCACCGCATTCCACGATTAACATTCCGGGCGAAAGGCACTGATTGAAGCGCTCGGTACGCAAATCGAGAGGTCTTGCCAGCCCGGGATATTTTTCGTTCATGCTCTGCTGAATTTTAAGCCCGAATGACAGATTCTGTTCCCAGTTCGGATGATAAAGTCCGCCCTCGTCCGTTCCGAGAACAAGCATGAACTGCGCCTGGGTTTCGCCGTTAATATCGGCGGTAACGCGAAGCCCCGAGCCGTCCTCGTATGTTATGCCGTCACGGTGCACATCGAGAACGACCTTCACGGACGGATTCTCGGCAAGCAGCGTCTCGACCGTTTCGTAGCTTCGGAGATATGAACCATTATAATCGTAATCGTGTACGGTTTTGCAGTGCAGGACATTCACCCCCCTGTCGGAAAGGCACTTTTCTATTACATTTCCGACGGCAACAACATTTTTTTCTTCATCATCGGTTCTGTCGGAACCCTCAAAGCTTTCCGTTGTATGAGTATGAAAAATCAGCACCTGCGGCTCTGCAGAATCAATCTCAACCGGAAGAAAATCAATATCACGGCCAAAGAGCGCATCCGTATCGACCGCAAAGCTTGTATGGTTTTTTATCTGCGTTCCCGACGACGGAATGGAAATCGCCTTTGAAGCCGGTGCGGCAGCGGATTCCTCGGGCTGCGGCTCGGGCTCGGGCGCAGCAGCCACCGGTTCGGCGGCCGCCTTAAGTTCTTTGGCGGCAGAAGCAAACACAATGTTGGAACTTGCGAACACCGATTTATAGCCTCCGAAAACACTTTCGGAGTTGTCCATGCATAAAAGTGCGGTTTTAAATATAAGACGGCTGCACGGCACACTAAAGCTTATTTTCGTCAGAATTACAATCATAATAAGTATAGGTACAGCCGCAAGCTGCCGCTTTCTAATCACAAAAGCGGCGCTCCGAAAGCTTTTCTTCACGATTATCACCTCTTGTTTGAGTTTATTTGCGGGGCAGTGTTTTTATTACATTAAAATTAATTATTAAAAATTGTATTTACATAATTATTATTTTGATGTATAATAGTATAATAGTGATATTTGGAGGTGTTTCCGCTGGACGAAATGATGAAACAATTTGAAAAGCTTAACAAAAAATTCGGCGGAAACGCAAAACTCAAATGCGTTCATCTGGACTTCGGCAGCAAGAAGTTCTTTAATTCGTTCAAAAGAACCACCGTGAAAGACCGCTGCGGCGAGGTTGCGTTTGCACTTGAGCGCAAAAACGGAAGGTTCGTGGTTATAAGAAATTCAGTCTATCCGGAAGGCGTTTACCGAATCCCGACAGGCGGAATACGCTTCGGCGAAAGCGTTCTGTCGGCGCTTTACCGCGAAATCGGCGAGGAACTGGGCGTAAAGGTAGAACTGAAGCGTTTTCTCGGTGCGGTTAAATACGATATAAGCTACGGCGGAGAGCATCTTGATTTTTATTCATTCGTGTTCCGCATGAAAGAAATTTCGGGAAATATTATTGAGGACGCAACCCAGAACGAAATAAGCGAATTTGCGGAAGCTGACCTCGGATTTCTGATTAAAATATCCGAAAAACTCAAAGAAAAGGGCGACTCCAAGGGCGATTGGAGGAGCTTTCGTTATCAGACGACTTCATTTATAATTCCGTTTTTAAAAAGCGAAGAAGGCAAAATATAATGGCAAAGAAAAAAACGCTTAAAATTTCAATAATAATTATTTCCGGGGTTCTGGCAATTCTTATTGCGTCGGGCGCCGTATATGCTCACTTCATGCTCAAAAACACCGAAACGGTAGCGGACGGCGTTACGGTTTTCGGGGTGGATATCGGCGGAATGTCAAGGGTTGCCGCAAGACAGACGATAAGGGAAAACCTTCCCGGGGAGTCCGAAAACAAAAACATCGAGCTTGTGTGCGGCTCTGAAATACTCTGGCTTACAACCGATGAGCTTTCGCCCGAAATAGATGTTTCGGAAACGGTTGACAATGCGTTCGCCTACGGAAAAAGCGGTTCTAAGATGAGCCGTCTTAAAAAGCTTATAGGCGCAAAGCTTGAAGGATTTGAGGTCAGGGCGGCTCTTGATATAAGCGACGATATCCTGACCGATATTCTGGCGCCGTTCACCGAAGGCATCGAAAACCCGTTCGTTCCGGCAAACTATGTTGTTGAACCCGAGCAAATCGTGGTTATCCCCGGAAAACGGGGCATGGGAATAGACCGTGAAAAACTCAAAAATGATATTTCCGACCATATGTTCAGAGGGAAAAAAGGCAGCATAAAGCTTAAAATCACAGAGTGTGAACCTACGGTGTATTCTGCCGAAAAGCTGCACAAAATTTTTGCGTGCGAACCGGAAAATGCGGAATATACTAAAGACGAAAGCGGTCATATTACGGCAACGGACGGCAAAATCGGCGTGGATTTCAACACAAAAACCGCACAGAAGATTCTCGATAAAGCAAAGGGCGGCGAGGCTTATATTCCGATTGCGGCAACCAAACCCGAGGTAACCAAAGATATGCTTTTTACCGGTATGTACCGTGATGAACTCAGCTCATACTCGTCCTCTTATACCGTCGGAAACACCGGGAGGGTGAAGAATTTAGAACTTGCATGTTCAAAGCTTAACGGAACCGAACTTCTGCCGGGCGAGGTGTTTTCGTATGTCGGGGCGGTCGGCAGCGGAACATACGAGGAGGGCTATGTGGACGCTCCGATATATGCCGACGGCGAGGTTGCAACAGGCGTTGCCGGGGGCATATGCCAGGGTTCATCGACGCTTTACTGCGCCGTGCTCTACGCTGATTTGAATGTTACCGAACGGGTTAACCACTCCATGCCGGTCGGGTATGTTCCTGCCGGAATGGACGCAACAATCGCAACGCCGTATATAGACTTCAAATTTGAAAATTCAACCGGATATCCGCTGAAAATCGAGGCTTCGGCAGTCGGCGGAACTATGAAAATAAGGCTTTTGGGTATTGATACCGACCCTACAAAGGAAATCGTTATAACCAACAAGAAGATTGAAACCATACCTTTTGAAACAAAAGAGGTTGAAACCGATAAACTCCCCAAAGGCGAAAAGAAAATCAAGCAGAACGGCTCGGACGGGAGCGTGGTTGAAACCTATAAAACCGTCAAAATCGGAGGAGCGGAACAGAGCACGGTTAAAATCACCACCAGCCGATACGCACAGATTCCGAAAATAGTTGAAACAGGCAAATAACGCTTGACAAACCCCGGCGGTTGTGCTATACTTTGGTTTGTAAAATTGAATAACTGCGCAAAGTGTCGCATATGCCCTCGGGAGGCATATGAGGTGAAAAGGGAACCGGGTGAGAATCCCGGACGATGACGGTCGCTGTATGTTCCGGAACGCTTTTGCCGCCGTTGACGAAAGTCAGTCATTGGGAAACTGAGAAGGCAGGCGGCATAAGATATTTTTACGGAGCGAGTCAGAAGACCTGCTTGGCGTTTATCGGGTACATCTTTTTTGTGGGTGTGCTGTATTGTTTGTGTGCAGAAAAAAGTCCGCTGCGGTAATCTTTTTAAGATTACCGCTTTTTTGCGGTTTATATAAATAAATTATTCATGAAAGGTCAGGTAAAAACAATGAAAAGGACAGTATTCGGCAAATCGCTTGCGCTCCTTCTTGCACTGGTTATGATTCTCTCGTGCATGAGCGCTGTTGCATTTGCAGCGGAGCTTAAAGGCTCCGGAACGGAGGCAGACCCCTACATAATCGAAAATGCAGAGCAGCTTTCGGCTCTTTCGGAACTTTCCGAAGTGGGATATGTTTCGCTCGCAGACGATATCGATATGAGCGGAACCGAACCGCAGACAAGCTTTATAAAAAAGCTCACCGGCGCATTTATGGGCTACGGTCATAAAATCAAAAACCTCTCTCTTAAGGGCGGCAAAGGCAGTTACTCATATACTTCCGGTTCGGTAATAGTATATACCGGTCTTATCGGCGAAATTTCAGGCAATGCGACGGTCCGCGATATAATCTTTGAAAACGCTTCAATAACGGAAGGCATAGACAATTATAACTATGCCGGTGTGATTGCCGGTCTTATAAGCGACGGTTCAAATGTTACGATAGACAACTGTATCGTAAACGGAAAAATCGAGAGCAACTCTGCCACAACGAACACCTATCTCGGCGGAATTGCAGGTTCGGCAAGCGGCAGCATAAATGATAAAACCACGCTTTCCGTCAAAAACACGGTAAGCAGCGTTGCAATCACAGCCGCAAAATCAAATTATGCCGGTACGATTCTCGGCGTTTCTCAGTATTATACAACGCTCAGCGTTGAAAACTGCGCAATCCTAGGCGATATTTCGGGCTCTGCCCAGTATGCCGGAGGCGTGCTTTCATGGGTTAACTCAACAAACGGTTCTCTCAGTCTCAAAAACACTTACCTCGGCGCAAAAATAAAGGGATCCAAACAGTACGGCGTTTGCTACAGCCGCTCAAGTTTCCCGATTGAAAGCAAAAACTTCTATTATGATACTGACAAAAACCCCTCTCCTTCCTCGTGGAGCAAGTTTGAAATGCTCTATTCCGGCAGCGTTTCGGCAGAGGGAAAAACAACGGACGAATTAAAAGCCCTTCCGCTTGAAGGTTTTGAAGTAAGAGAAGGCGAGTTTGATAATTATCCCGTTCCGGTATGGAACCCCACCGAACCTCCGGCACCCCCGGAACCCGCATATTCATGCACGGTGAAATTTGAGGGAACGGAAGACGGAACCGTCAGATTATTCAAAGGCGATGAAGAAATTATTCCGGAAAACGGAGAATATCTTCTTTCCGAAAAAGGCGAATATAAATATGAAGTAACAAATCTTTCGGATTACTACGATGTAAAGGATCAGACCTTCACCGTAGGCGATGAAGATAACGAAACAGTCAAAACCGTATGGGTGCATCTTTCTTATAAACCGGCAGAACTTCAGGGCGCCGGAACGGAAGAAGACCCCTACAGAATCACAAAGGCAAGCGAGCTTTTAAGCCTTGCGGCACTTGTAAATGACGGAAAATCCTCGGACTCTTTTGTCAGCCTTGAAAACGATGTAACCGTTAAGGGCAGCTGGACGCCCCTCGGCAAAAACTCGGCGTATTCATTCAAAGGAAGCTTCGATGGAAACGGTCACTCCGTCACTGTAACGGTTGACAACCCGAATTTAAGCTATTTCGGATTTTTCGGATGCCTCGAAGGGGCAGCAGTTAAAAATCTTACCGTAAACGGTGAAATTTACTGCTCCGAACCCTATGCTTTTGTCGGAGGAATAGCGGCAAGGGCAAGAGGAAATGTCACAATAGAAAACTGCGTCAATAACGCCTCCGTTTCATCGCTTGCGAGAGGTTCTGCGGGAGTAGGCGGCATCGTCGGCGGATATGACGACAGCGTGGAATACAAGTGGGAAAACATCCGCCTTACCGTAAGCGGCAGCAAAAACAACGGATTTATCATGGTTACCGGTTCCGAAAAAGAGGCTTATGTCGGAGGAATTGTCGGCTCGAACGCAAACTGCGTACAGCTTGAAAACTGTGAAAACACAGGTGATATTTATGCTCCCGGGTGCACCGTCGGCGGACTTTTGGGACAGGCAGGATATCAGACCGGAGATTTCAAGCCGAGCATAAACGGCTGCTCCGTTTCCGGCGCAATTTCGGGACTTGACGGGCATTCAAACCGCCTTTGGGGCAAGGGCACTCTTGCGAATGTAACCGACAGCGGTGAAAACACCGCCGAAAAAGGCGAAATTACAAACGAACTTGTTTTGGAATCCGCAAAATACAGCGATGTCATTGCCGCATATAAAGAGGGTGCACTCAACCTTATAAAAGACGGCGAAACAGCGGACGAAACCATAAAACTTTCCGCATCGCAGGGCGAAAAGGACATCACAAAAGGATATATTTCCTGCGATGAAAACGGAATTTCTCTCGTTAAACCGAACGAAACCGCAAAGGTCATAGAAGAAACCGCAACACTTAAATTTGAAAGCGAAAACGCAAGCCTCAGAAAACCCGTAACGGTAAATATTTATCCTTCGGATTCAAAGGCGGATTCGCTCATGGATAAAATTGCGGCAAGCTATGCCGGCAAATGGAGCGAATGGGCAGTATTTGACTGTGCTGTTTATGAAAAACTCGGTTTCGGCGAGAACAAAACGGACAAGGAAAACTATAAAAATCTGACCGTAAATGCACTCGCCAAGACCACTCCTCTTGTAACCGACCGCGCAAAAGCGGAAATTATTCTTTCGGCGCTCGGCGTAAACACAGAAAAGCTTACAGCGTTCGGTAAAACGGAATCTTACAGCAATGCCGAAAAGCTCGGCAAAATGGATTTCGGAAGCAGCTATTATACCGCTCCGTGGGTTCTCCTTGCGGAGGAGGCAGGTCAGCTTAAGCTTTCTGATGAGCAGAGAAACGCTCTTATTTCAACAATCATATCGGCTCAGGGCGAAAACGGACTTTTTTATTCAATCTGGGGCGGCGAAAAGTACGACGATGTTGATACGACAGGCACAGCGCTTGCGGCCCTCGCAAGATTTTACGGCAGCAGCGAAACCGTAAAGGGATTTGCGGACAAGGCAGTAAGCGGACTGTCCGCCGCACAGGGCGAAAACGGCTCATACGGAAATGTAAATTCCGACGCAATGGTAATAACAGGTCTTGCGGCGATGGGCATTAAGCCTTCCTCAGACCCGAGATTTATCAAAAACGGCTGCTCGCTTGAAAATGCGCTTATGCTCTATGTCAACGATGGCGCAAACGGCTTCGCAACAGGCTACCGTGACGGGGATGCCTTTGATAAAGCAACGGCGCTTGCAACGGAACAGGGATTCCGCGCACTGATTGTTCTCCGCCAGCTTGAAAATTGCAGTTCCTTCAATATATATTCTCTCAATGTTTCGGGCGGAAACATTATTAACAAAACCGTAGAAGACTTCATCTCAAGCAATGAGGGAAAAACCGAGGGCGAAGAAGATACCGATACCCCCTCCGGCGGAACGGCTTCAAAAAATATTACCGCAGTGCTCACAATTGACGCAGACGGCGAAGAATGGCTTTCAAAATCGGTTACCGTGCAGAGAGGCTCAACCGTTGCGGACCTTCTTAAAACCGCACTGGAAGGCGAAGGCATAACGGCGGACGGTATCGAAAGCGGCTATATCAGGTCGGTAACAAAAAGCGGCTTCACCCTCAGCAATGCGGATAAGGGCGCAAACAGCGGCTGGATGTATAAGGTCAACGGCAAAATCCCGAGCGTCGGAATAAGCGATTACAAACTCAGTTCGGGCGCAAAAGTTTTGCTCTATTATACCGAGGACTGGACAAAAGAAGAAAACACCGAAGACTGGGACGGAGGCGGACATACCGGCACCGGCAGTTCCGGCGGCGGTTCAAAGACCGATGATAATAAAACAGACGGCAAGACCGATGATACCTCCGAAGAAAAACCCGATGAAAAGCCTGCCGAAACCGAAATTCCGTTTAAGGATATCGAAAGCAGCGCATGGTATTTCGATTCTGTAAAGGCTGTGTTTGAAAAAGGTCTTATGCAGGGAGTAACGGAAACCGAATTTGCTCCGAACGCACTTCTCACAAGGGCAATGTTTATAACCATTCTTTACAGACTTGAAGGCGAACCGGCCGCAGCTGCGGCAAGCTTTGCCGATGTTTCAAAGGACGCATGGTATGAAAAGGCCGTTTCGTGGGGATATGAAAACAAAATCATCAGCGGAATGAGCGAAACCGAGTTTGCTCCCGATGAAAACATCACCCGCGAGCAGATGGCGGCAATCATTGCAAGATATGCCGAATTTAAAGGCAAAGATATATCGGCAGACGCAGATTTAACGGTATATTCCGATTTTGACAGCATTTCGGAATACGCTGCAGACGCACTTAAATACACCGTTTCAAACGGAATAATGGTCGGGAAAAGCGAAACCACACTGAATCCGTCCGACACCGCAACAAGAGCGGAAGCGGCGGCAATACTTACAAGAATTTCCGAATAACAAACAAAAAGAAGATTTCGGTGCAGAATATGACTGCATCGGAATCTTTTTTTATTTTTTCAAAAAAACACTTGACAAGTAAACGATTGTTTACTATAATATAAGTAAACGCGCGTTTACATGGAGGCGATTTGATGTCTGATACAAAAGAAAAGATTTTAAAAACCGCTTTAAAGATGTTTGCCGAAAAAGGGTATGAAGCGGTTTCGGTCAGCGAGATTTCGGGAGAACTCGGAATCACCAAAGGTGCGCTCTACAGGCACTACAAGAACAAGCGGGACATTTTTGACAGCATCGTCAAAAGAATGTTTGCCATTGATGAAGAAAACTCAAAAAAGCACAGCGTTCCGGAAAAGAAATACGATGACGCACCGGGCAGCTACGAAGGCATATCTTTCGAAAACCTGAAGGAGTTTACCGTTTCGCAGTTCAGATTCTGGACCGAGGATGAGTTTGCATCCGATTTCAGGAAAATGCTTATGCTTGAGCAGTACCGAAATCCCGAAATTGCGGAATTATACAGGAACTGCCTTACAACCGGTCCGGTTTCGTATACGGAGGATATATTCCGCAGGATGACAGAAAACGGCACTATGAAGCCGGGCGACCCTAAAAGGCTTGCCGTTGAGTTTTATGCCCCGATGTTTCTTCTTATAAATATGACAGACGGCACATCGGAAAAGGCGGAAGCGGAAAATCTGCTTAAACGGCACATTGAACAATTTATAAAAGAGAAAGGCAAGGAATAATAATGAAATATATTAAAAGCGAAAAATACAACACACCGGAATTAATGTCAAAAATTATGGGACCAAACCCCGTAAAGCTCGAAGAAGAACTTCTTATTGACAGTAAAATTCCCGAAAACGCGGTTGTGTGCGACCTTGGCAGCGGACAGGGTCTGACAAGCGTTTTTCTCGCAAGGGAGTACGGATACACCGTATATGCCGCAGACCTTTGGAGCGACCCGGAGGAAAACCGAAAATTTTTTGACGAAATGGGGCTGAGCCGCGAAAAAATAATACCCGTGAAAGCGGACGCCGAAAACCTTCCTTTTAATAAGGAGTTTTTCGATGCGGTTGTCAGCACGGATTCATACAATTATTTCGGAAGAGATGAAAATTACCTTGATGACAAGCTTTTGCCGTATGTTAAAAGCGGCGGATATATTTACATCGCCATTCCGGGAATGAAAAAGGACTGCCACGATAATCTTCCGAAAGAGCTTTTGCTTTCGTGGACTCCTGAACAGCTTGAATATATGCACGATGTTGAGTATTGGAGCAAAATGGCAGGAAAATGCCAAGGAGCGGAAGTAATTGCCGTAAGCGAAATGGAAAGCAATGACGAGGTTTGGGCAGACTGGCTCATGCAGGATAACGAGTATGCCAAAGGCGACCGCAGGTCAATGGAAGCCGGAGGCGGAAAATACCTTAACTTCATAAAAATTGTGCTCAGAAAGAAAGACTGAGGATAATCAAAAACGGCGATTCCGCATTAGCTGAATCACCGTTTTTGATTTGTCTTATTGTTTATCTTTAAATATCGGATTATTCTTCTTATACATTTTTCTGTATTTTATCGGCGTAATACCAACTATTTCTCTGAATTTTTCCTCAAAATACTTCAAATTATAAAGCCCGACCGCCTCTGAAATCATACTTATGCTGTAATCGGTCATTCTGATCATTGCTGCAGCTTTGTGTATTCTGTAAGTCTGCAGATACTTTACAAACGGCATTCCGACCTCACTTTTGAATCTGTTGCTTATATAAGAAAGCGAATATCCGAAATTCAGGCTTATTTCGGTAAGCGTAATCTGTTTATTGTAATTCGTTTTGATATAGTCAACCACATGCTGAACATAATATGAATAGCCTATTCCCTTTTGGTTTTTAACAAGCTCTCTTAAAAGCGTCAGAAGCACACTTTGAATATTAAGCTTCAAAGCCGTAAGATATCCGAATTCGCGGGTGCTGTATTCATCATAAACCTTGTCGAGTATTTTCTTGATGTCCCCGTTTTCATCATGATAGTACCAGTCCTTCGGAATAGCAAAATCGTTGTCAAGAATATTTTTCAAAACAGAATTATTATAAAGTTCCGCAAGCCTTGTGCAGTGAAAACCGAAATCCGTTACACCTTCCGACAGGAAATCCAGGATATAAACTTCGGCATTGGCTGAAAGCTTGCATGGAAGAACAATGTCTGTATCATAATCCGCAATTATCATATCCCCGGGATTCATCCTGAAAGCTTTACCGTTGTAATTGACGCAATATTTACCGTTTATGCAATAATAAATCGAAAAGTAATTCCGTTCGGAGGCTTCACCGAATTCAACCGTTTTACCGCTTTTTTCAGTGTAATCCTTCCTGATAATAATCTGTTCCTGATTGTAAAACAGAAATTTGTTTTTTAATTTATCATCCATAAGATTACCCCCGATAATTATTAACCAATGGGCGGCAAGATAATTTCCTGCCACCCATTGAGATAAGGAGAGAGATATAGCTATTTATCAAGCAGGCGTTTAGGCGACTTCTCGGCTAACCGTTATTGGTTTTTATCGGCTGATTTTCCCCAATACTGCGCAAACTCACTTGATAATACACAAAGTATTAACCTCATTCGCTTGCTTGTCTTGAGAAAAATCAGCTCGATAAAAACTGCTCGCACCTTATGGCGAAATAATTTTTAGTCATTTTTGGTGCGGAGATCGCTGACAGGCGTTTGCCTTTCAATGACGACAAGCCGAAAAGGGCAAAAATTAGTCGTCATAAGGCATTAATGGTTAGCCGAGCAGTCGCCTTACAATGCTTGCCGCCTGTGCACGGGTTGCGTTGGCTTCAGGTGCGAATGTACCGTCGCCCATGCCCGAGATTAAGCCGACAGATGAAGCCGTGTCAACCGCCGCTTTTGCCCAGTCTGCAATTTCGGCTTTATCGGAGAAACTATCGATTCCGCCGTTTGCGCCTTGCTTTTCAAGATAGGAATAGGCGTTCACAATAATAACCGCCATTTCCTGTCTTGTAATGTTGTCATTGGGTCTGAAATACCCGTCATAACCCGAGATTATACCGGCTTCCGAGCAAGCACCCACATACGGTGCAAACCATTCATCGTTTACATCTTTGTAGTCAGCCGTTTTGTCCGAAAGCTTGAGTGCTCTTGCGATAATTGCGGCAAATTCTGCTCTTGTGATGTTTCTGTCGGGGTCGAAAAGCGTGTCCGAAACACCCGAAACGATTCCGGCTTTGTTCATAGCCAGAACATCAGCCGCTGCCCAGTGACCCGCCATATCCGTAAACGGATTGGAGATGCTCGGGTTGGTGGTTTCATTTGAGTAGAAACCGCCGTTTCCTGTTGCGGTTGAGCCGCCCTTATTCGTGTTAGAAGGCTTGGTTGTTCCGCTGCCACCGGGGGTTACGGAAGGCTCTTCGGGCTGCACCGAAGACTGAACATATGTTACAATCTGCGCAAGCCTGTCGATGTAAATAACAAGGTCATCGCCGACTTTTATTCTTACAGCTGCTGATTTAAGCCCTGCTTTGGCAGCTTCAAAACTATCTTCTCTGATAACCGTATTAATCGGCACATATTTTGAACCGTCAAAATATGATGCCCTATAGCCGCCCTGTCCTTTAAGCACGATTCTGACAAGAGCGTCTGTTTTTGTTATGCTTGCACCTCCGTAAACATTCTTAATGTTCGAGTTCGGTATATCAGCAGCCGCATTGTTTCCTGAAAGAGGAAGCGAAAAATTGCCGCCGACCTTTGTTCCTCTCGGAATGTTCAGCTCGGAGTCGGGTGATTTAACAATGATTTCGGGAAGTTCCCTGTTTCCTTCGGCAATCAGCGATACATCCGATATACCGCCCGGAACCGTAAGGTCTGCCTTAGGAATATCATAGCAGATTTTAGTATCTTTGTCAATAGTGCCGCTGCCGGAAACGCTTGCAAGGAAGGTCGCAACGGCATTGTTAACAACAAGGGTATTTCTGTCAACATCGGACTGAACCGCCGAGGAGTCGGCATATACCGCTTTTGCATCGGAGAGTGCTTTTTCAAGGTCCGCTTTGCTCGGGTACTGACCGTAGCCCGTGCCGATAACCGCGCCTTCAAGAACTCTCTCAGCTTCGTTTATTGCATCGGAAAGTGCCGATTTATCAACAGTAACGGGCGAAATCGTCATGGTTGAATTGCTTGCATAAAAGCTTATGTAGCCTTCGTTTCCGTAAAGATTTGCGGAAGGCACAAGCTTTTCTATAACCTTTTCGCCGTCAACCGTGAGAATATATTTGACCGCCTCATCGCTGTCATCATACACGCCGACCGAAACGGAGTGAACCTTGCCTGCATCAAGCGAGGTGTTGGGGTATGATTCAATAATCTGCGAGGGAGCCCATTTTTGATATTCCAGAGTTTCGTCCTTAATCCAGAGAAGATAACCGCTGTTTTCGCTCCAAATCTTGGAATTGGGATTTGATATTCTGAAACAAAAAGCATTGTTTACGGTTTCACCGTCGTTCGTTTTATCAAACTTCACATTAAATGTAAAGATTTTGTTTCTGTATTTTGCGCCTGTATAACTTACCGAAGCGCCGTCCTTCAGCGTCATCGAGCCGTTTGAAAATTCAGGTGCGCCGCCGCTTATTACGGTCCAGTTTTCGGTATCTTTCAGAATATCGTTCAGCAGGAGATATTCGAGCAGCGATATTTTTTCGGATTCAAAAACATCGATTGCAAGCTTTAATGCCTTTTCGGCATCGTTAATCTCATACTGGTAAACGCCATCGGTTTCGGAAACCCCCTTTGCAGCTTCGACTGCTGCTTTGAGATTATCAACGGCCGATTGCGGATACTGTCCGTCACCCGCGCCGACAACAGCGGTCTTAATAAGTTCTTCCGCCTTGTCAATCTGAACCCATAAAGCTGTTTTGTCAGCTGCGCTTTCGCCGGAAATTTCAATCGGAGCGGAGGTATATTCTTCGCCGTAAAGGCCGCTTCTGTCATGCGGAATCACTGTCACGCAAACCTTTTGGCCTACAAGTTCTTCGCTCAAAAGAAGGGTTGAATCAAACTTGCCAAGCGGCGTTTTAACACCCCTTGAATTAACGGTATACCATGCATATTCGGAAATACCTTCGCTGTCTCCGTCGGCATCTTCGTACTTATATTCAACTCTGATTGTGCCGCCTTTGCGGTTGTTTCCGGTAATTTTGACATCGGAAACCACAGGTTCAGAACCGCCGATATTTGTTTTAAGACCCATTTTGCTCATATCGACATTCTTAAAACTTATGCTTTCGTTAACAGTTTTAAGTGCCGAATCCGTAAGAGAAAAATCTTTTCCGTAATCTTTGAATATCGATGTATCACCGCGGTAAATATTCTTCGGCTGCGCATATCCGACATGCCCGCTGTTGCCCTGAATAATATTTACAAGGATATTGTTCTGATAAATATTGGTATTATCGGGAGCATATTTCTTAGCAAGCTCAATAATTTCCGCAGTTTTGCCCTGGCTTCTTAATCTGCCGACTTCGGCAGAATCATCTTTGGGGAACACCGTTCCGTCGATGATCGGCGACCAGAGCGTGTCTTTATAGCGTTCTTTCCAGCTGTCAGCCGTTATTGTGCCGTTGTTAATATGATACCAGTTCATCATGGAGTTATCGGCTTCTTCACCTTTGTAACCCATAGCCCAAAGCCACCAGTATCCCTGTTTCGGGAACTCGAATCCCTCGCCGGAGGCATACTGGAAGAATACCGCAACCGGATTATCAACAAAAATATTGTTTTCAATCTGAGAATAAACACCGCCGTTTGTTTTAACGGCAAAGCTCGTGCTTGTATTACCGTTCTGCGCGGTAGCGCGGTAGAATACATTGCCGGTAAGAATCGGGCCGGTTGCTCTGTCGTCCCAGAACACAGCCTGCTGACCGTAACCGCCGTACACATTTCCGATGTCGTGGAAATAATTGTCGCGCACTTCGATACCCATCAGATAAACGCCTCTGCCCCAGTAAAGCGCACCCATATCCGACGCCTGCTGAACAGCATTGTAAACCTCGTTATTATAGAACTGTGTACCGGTACCCATATTTACAAGCATGTGGTCGGAATCATAAAGCTTATTGTTTCTGATTTCTCCGTCCATGCCCACGCCGCCGATTGCCGGGGAATAAGATCTGTAAATTCTTCCGCAAGCATGAATACGGTTGTTTTCAATAATATTGCCGGACTTCGTGTAAGGCGCCCATGAACCTCCGCCGAGTTCAACGCCTTTGTATCCCATATTGTACACATGAGAGTTCCTGAATATATTATTTGTTTGTCCGCTTCCGTCAATCAGCACACCGGAGCCGGACATATTGAAAATCGTAAGTCCGTCAAATGTGACATTGCTGCAATTTTCTCCCGTGAAAGCGTTTCCTCTTGAGTATCCGAACTTAAGATTTTCGAAATTCAGGTATGAAGCTCCCGACAGAGTTATAAGATCATCCTGCAGAGAAGAAACCCAGACATCGGCAGTTTCCATATCGGCAGTAGGATAGAAATAAACAATCTTGTTATTTCTGTCGATATAGCTTTCTCCGGGGCAGTCAATTTCATCAATAAGGTTAAAGAAATAGAATCTGTGGTCTTCCGCCGCGGAAGAAGCACCGGCAGGCTGCGAGATTATTTTTTTATCCTTATCTATGGATTTAACTTTATATACTTCGTTAACAAAGTAATTATTAATAAATCCGTCAATGTAAAGGTCGTCAAACGCCTCGTCGGACCAAAGCTTTGCCCTGTCGGTATCATCGGTATAACCGAATGTTTTATTTGAACCGCCTGTGATATTTCCGTTAATTCTGAGCCAAGCGCTGCCGGGAGTGTTGTTCGGCCATCTTGAATAACCGAGCGCCGTACCGTTAATATAAATCTGCGTCGGACGGTATGCGGAATCCTCATTATAGTAAGTAAATAGCGGAATTTCTTCAATGGTATCAACATAATCGCTGATATCCATTTGCATAAGCTTGTCTTTTGCCTGCTCGTCAATCACTCTGTCCAGAATTGCCTTATCGGTAACTTTTGTGATTTTTGAGTTATCAACCTTGCTTCCTCCGGTGATTAAAACCTCCTCACCGTCAAATGCTCTCCAGGTAATGGGCGCTTCGGCGCTTCCGGAATCAAGCTCCGTAAAACTGAGGCTTTCTGTAAGCTTATAAGTTCCGCCCATGATATTCACAATAACCGGAACATTCAGATTATTGTGATAAATTCTTGCCATTTCCTTAGCTCTTGCGAAAGTTTTGAGCGGAGCCGCCTGTGTGCCGGGATTGTTATCATCACCGTTTTCCGAAACGAAAATATCCATTTTGCTGATAATTCTCTGTTTAATGTTTATTTCGCCTGAATAAGCGGTTTCGCCGACAATTCCGTCTTTCGTAACAGGTGTAATTGCCGCTCTTAATTTTGCGCCACTGTATTCAACCGGTACAGTATAACTTTTACCTGTTGCACCGTTGATATTCTGCCATGCACTGTTTTTGAATATCTGCCAATGGATTTCGCTGTTTCCTTCCTGAGCGTCTTCGCAAACAAAGTTATAGGAAAGAGTAAGCTTTTCATTTATATCATAGTTGCCCGAAACCGTAATATCAGAAATACTCGGGATGGATTTGGGAGAAATTACGGCAGATTTTGTTATAATTTCTCTCTTAGCGGTTGTTGTTTTTTCGGTAAGGTATGTGTCCGAATTATTATCTTCGGCGGTTACCGCAATTTCAGCCCTAACGAACTTTCCTACATCGTCGGCGGTCAGAGTATAGGTTTTGCCTGCTGCGCCTTCGATTTCTGCCCATGTGTCGCCTTCGCCTCGGAACCACTTGATGTTTTCCGTTTTAACAGCGTCGTATGTATTGATGTAATCATACGAAACCGAAAGCGCTTCGCCCTCCATCAAATTACCGGATATATTCACATTTTTCATGTCAATATATCGGTACTGACCTATATCGTCGACAGGGCAGCCGCTTCCGCCGTTTGCACGGATTGTAAGACAGCCCGCAAAAACCGTGCCGTCCGGAAAACCGTCCATTGCAGTTTCCTGACCGTCAATAAAAAATCGGCAGCGGTTCATCAGCTGTTCCTGTCCTATTAAGTTTCCGCTTGGCTTCTTTCTTGTTTCATCGTCGATTGTTCCGTCGTTATAAGCAAGAATTACAAGCTGATGCCAGCCCTTTGTTCTCTTAATATCTGTTGAGTTTTTGCTCATTTTGTAGGTGGCATTTCCGTACATTGCTCCGATCTGGTCGTGCATCTGAAGTCTCAAATCCGCTCTTCCCCAGCCATAGTTCGGGTTTCCTTCCGCTGCACCCACATCGTTGTGGTCAAACCAGCCGAACGGCGTTCCGGCTGCCCATGTTCCGTCATCCAACTGACCGGGGTCATAAAACCACGCTTCAACATATCCTGACGAACCTGCATTGGTACCCCATCTGTCCGAACAATAAAGGTCAAGGCAATCACTCTTAATCAAAGCAGCTCCGTCTCCTCTGCGGACATTTACTGTTTCTTTTTCGCAGTTGCTCCTTGATTCAAACGGAAATGAATCACCATCAAAAGTAAACACTTCTCCGTTGCTGTTCAATCCGCCGAGGGCGCCCTTTGCCGTAACCGAAATAAGAACGCTCGCGGTTGTTTTTCCGTCGGTTACCGTAAGGGTTGCTATGCCGTAATCCTTAATTGTAAGGTATCCGTCACTGCTTACAGATGCAACATTTTCATCACTTATGGTATATGTAAGCCCTTCGCTTCCTGTAAGGTCGGTTTTGGTAACTGCTTCGCCGTATGCGTTATCAGTTATACCGAAAACCTTAATTTGCTGCGGTGTTGACCCGACTTCCGTTTTTACAAAAACGGAATCGGTATAACCGAGGCTCACACGGTCATACTCCGCAGCCGGCTCCGCAAAAACGCTCATGCTGCCGAAAATCATGCAAATCACAAGCAATATAGATACAAAAGATTTTTTATTCATGTGCTACCTCCCGATAAAAAACATACTCTGAATTATTCTCCGAATGTAAACTCTTCTTCGGCTGCTTTGTCTGTCACTTCGCCATCGCCGGAAGCATATGTAACAAACGGAATATATTTATACTGATTTCCGACAACAAGTGCCTCACCGAATACACGGATTCCGAAAGTACCGCTTGTAAATATTGAGTCATCTGCGTTAAATGCGTTCAGAACAAGCTCATGGCCGGCGCTGTCTTTGAGGATAATGCCGGCACCCTTTGCACTGCCTGTAACTTTTGCATAAACAACAGCGGAAGTTTTACCGTTATAATCCGCATTTGCAATTATGTCGGTTTTTGAAACCGTCGGTACTTCGGGAGCATTTTTGGTGAATGTAACATCAACCGTAACATTTTCTGTGATGTTCGTAATTTCAAATGTCGTCCCGCCAAAAGCCACTTGCGAGCCGTTCACCTTAACAGACGCACTGTATCCCTCGGAAGGAACAACGGTAAGGGTTGTTTTTCCGCCGTTTTCAACATAAGCATTGTCAACCGAAGCTTCTCCGCCGTTATTCTTGTTTACGGTTACGGTATAAAGAGGCTCTGTTTTAAGAGTTTTATACCAAAGGGTTCTCGAAGAACCGGGAATTACCTTTTGATCCTTGCTTTCCGCGTTTATATATCTGATTCCGGTAGGTTCGCTTGCGGTTTTAATTTTATGAACCAAAGTGTTATCAAGATATACTTCATAAGTGTACAAGTCGGCAATCGCTTTGATTTTTATTGTATGCCACCCCTCGCTTCTGTCAAGCGATACTGTTTTTTCACCGACGGAGGGAGTTCCTTGGTCAGCATTGAAAGTATACTTGTTGTCCGCATAAAGCTTAAAGTATTCGCTTATAACACTGCCTTCGGACTTGAATGAAAGCAGTCCGCCCGAAACACCGTCATCGTAGAAATCAAATGTCGTAACACCGTTTGCGTAGCATGGATTGAATGTTAGCACATTTGTGTCAGTTTTAAGACCGCTTGCATAATCAACCGATGCGGTTGCACCTTCGGGCGAAGCGCCCTTAACGGCCGCCGTTGTTTTAACGGTTCTTTTAGCGGTTGTTGTTTTTTCGGTAAGATTCGTACCGTCATTATTGTCCGCAGCGGTTACCGCAATTTCAGCCTTAACGAACTTTCCTACATCGTCGGCGGTCAGGGTATAGGTTTTGCCTGCTGCGCCTTCGATTTCTGCCCATGTGTCGCCTTCGCCTCGGAACCACTTGATGTTTTCCGTTTTAACAGCGTCGTATGTATTGATGTAATCATACGAAACCGAAAGCGCTTCGCCCTCCATCAAATTACCGGATATATTCACATTTTTCATGTCAATATATCGGTACTGACCTATATCGTCGACAGGGCAGCCGCTTCCGCCGTTTGCACGGATTGTAAGACAGCCCGCAAAAACCGTGCCGTCCGGAAAACCGTCCATTGCAGTTTCCTGACCGTCAATAAAAAATCGGCAGCGGTTCATCAGCTGTTCCTGTCCTATTAAGTTTCCGCTTGGCTTCTTTCTTGTTTCATCGTCGATTGTTCCGTCGTTATAAGCAAGAATTACAAGCTGATGCCAGCCCTTTGTTCTCTTAATATCTGTTGAGTTTTTGCTCATTTTGTAGGTGGCATTTCCGTACATTGCTCCGATCTGGTCGTGCATCTGAAGTCTCAAATCCGCTCTTCCCCAGCCATAGTTCGGGTTTCCTTCCGCTGCACCCACATCGTTGTGGTCAAACCAGCCGAACGGCGTTCCGGCTGCCCATGTTCCGTCATCCAACTGACCGGGGTCATAAAACCACGCTTCAACATATCCTGACGAACCTGCATTGGTACCCCATCTGTCCGAACAATAAAGGTCAAGGCAATCACTCTTAATCAAAGCAGCTCCGTCTCCTCTGCGGACATTTACTGTTTCTTTTTCGCAGTTGCTCCTTGATTCAAACGGAAATGAATCACCATCAAAAGTAAACACTTCTCCGTTGCTGTTCAATCCGCCGAGGGCGCCCTTTGCCGTAACCGAAATAAGAACGCTCGCGGTTGTTTTTCCGTCGGTTACCGTAAGGGTTGCTATGCCGTAATCCTTAATTGTAAGGTATCCGTCACTGCTTACAGATGCAACATTTTCATCACTTATGGTATATGTAAGCCCTTCGCTTCCTGTAAGGTCGGTTTTGGTAACTGCTTCGCCGTATGCGTTATCAGTTATACCGAAAACCTTAATTTGCTGCGGTGTTGACCCGACTTCCGTTTTTACAAAAACGGAATCTGTATAACCGAGGCTTACACGGTCATACTCCGCAGCTGCCGTAACACAAGTCAACATTGATAAAATGAGTACAATTCCCGTTACTAAACAAATAAGTTTTTTCTTCATGCTTCTTCGCTCCTTTAATAAATATTAATTTATCCGGTCAAGAGATTAAGCATTCTCTCACCTAACTTTATTTTAACACAAAGCACATCAATAAACAAGACGATGTTTTTTCTAAAATTGGGGGTATTTTTTTGTCATGCAGCCAAATTGATATTTAAGACAATTAATATGTAAAAACATTTTGCCGCAAATCCCTGTTTCGCAGCAAGCAAAGCAAGGATTTGCGGCAAAATTAAAAGGGTGAGATGCCTCGGCACCCCACCCCTGTTTGAATAAAAATCCCCGAAAAATAAAAAAAGCCGAAAAATATTGCCAAAAACCCTTGACAAAACCTTCGGATTATGATATTATCATATAATGCTATATGTATGATATAAGGGCATATTATCCTTATATACATACTATATCACAAATTCAATAAAAAATCAAGAGTTTTTTGAAATTTGTGTTACAGAGTTTTTTCAAATCGGTTCCGTTCCGGCAAAACGGGGACTGAAATTTTTTGAAGAGGTGATATGCTTATGGTACATCCGGTGCAGTACGGCAAGAATGTAAGGCAGAGCTTCGGGCGAATCAAAGAGGTTATCGAAATGCCTAACCTCATCGGCATTCAGAAGGACTCGTATCAGTGGTTCCTCGATGAAGGCTTAGCCGAGGTTTTCCACGATATTTCGCCGATTACGGACTTTTCGGGGAACCTTATTCTTGAATTTCTCGACTACTCCATAAAGGAAGAAGACGCGAAATTTTCGGTTGCCGAATGCAAGGAAAGGGACGCTACATATGCGTCCACAATCAAGGTAAAGGTGCGCCTTATAAACAAAGAAACCGGAGAAATTAAAGAGCAGGAAATCTTTATGGGTGACTTCCCGCTGATGACGCAGCAGGGCACATTTGTCATCAACGGAGCCGAGCGTGTCATAGTCAGCCAGCTGGTTCGTTCGCCGGGCATATATTTTGATATGCAGCGCGAAATCAAATCGGGTAAAGAGCTTTTCACATCCCAGGTTATTCCGAACCGCGGCGCATGGCTTGAATACGAAATCGATGTCAACGATGTGTTCTCAGTAAGAATCGACAGAACAAGAAAGCTTCCGGTTACCGTTCTGGTAAGGGCTCTCGGATACGGCAGCAACGCCGAAATCAACGAGCTTTTCGGTTATGACGCAAGAATTACCGCAACACTTGAAAAAGACACCACTGCAACCACGGATGAAGCATTGCTTGAAATATATAAGAAGCTTCGCCCCGGCGAGCCGCCTACGGTGGACTCGGCACGAAGCCTTCTTTACGGTCTTCTGTTTGACGACAGAAGGTACAGCCTTGCAAAGGTCGGCCGTTACAAGTTCAACAAAAAGCTTGCTATGGCGGCAAGAATCAAAGGCTTTACGCTTGCCGAAGACGCAATCAACCCGTTTACGGGCGAGCTGCTTTATGAGAAGGGCAAAATCCTTTCCAAGGCAGATGCTGAATTTATTGAAAAGAGCGGCGTGAACGAAGTTTCAATTGAGCTTGAAGGCGGAAACACCGTCAAAGTGTTCTCCAACAATATGGTTGAGATTGACAAGCTTATCGATGCAGACATGCTTTCCGATAAGTTCGTTGAGGAAACATATCCGGACGGTTCAAAGCTTTACAAAAAGGTTTACTATCCGGCGCTCAAGGAAATAATGGATGAATATTCGGAGGACGAAGAGGGGCTTAAAAAAGCCGTTGCCGACTCAATTGATGTCCTTATCCCGATGCATATTATGATTGATGATATTATGGCGTCAATCAACTACTGCAACAACCTCATTTACGGCATGGGCAAAACCGACGATATCGACCATCTCGGTAACCGCCGCATAAGAGCTGTGGGAGAGCTTCTCCAGAATCAGTTCAGAATCGGTCTTACAAGAATGGAAAGAGTCGTAAGGGAAAGAATGAGCACACAGGACCTTGATATAGTTACACCTCAGGGGCTCATCAATACCAAACCCGTAATTTCATCGATAAGGGAATTTTTCGGTTCGTCACAGCTTTCGCAGTTCATGGACCAGCCGAACCCCCTTGCAGAACTTACGCATAAAAGAAGGCTTTCCGCACTCGGACCGGGCGGTCTGAGCCGTGACAGAGCCGGATTTGAAGTGCGAGATGTTCACTATTCGCATTACGGCAGAATATGCCCTATCGAAACGCCTGAAGGACCTAACATCGGTCTTATCAACTCGCTTTCCACATTTGCCAAGATTAATAAATACGGATTTGTGGAAGGGCCTTACAGAAAGGTTGACAAAGAAACCGGCAAGGTTCTTGAAGAGGTCAGCTATATGACCGCCGATTTCGAGGATGAGTTCATAGTTGCACAGGCGAACGAACCCCTCGATGAGGAAAACAGATTTGTAAATAAGAAGATTTCCGCAAGATTCAAGGACGAAATTTTGGAAGTTGACGCTTCTAAGGTTGACTACATGGATGTATCGCCGAGGCAGGTTGTTTCGGTTGCTACGGCGCTTATTCCGTTCCTTGAAAACGACGATGCTCACCGTGCGCTGATGGGTGCGAACATGCAGCGTCAGGCGGTTCCGCTTCTCAAGCACGATTCGCCTATCGTAGGTACCGGCATGGAATACAGAGCCGCTAAGGACTCGGGCGTTGCAGTCTGCGCGGACAATGCCGGGGTTGTTAAATCCGTAAGTGCGGACTCGATTGTAATCACAAACGACGACGGCGGATTTGACACATATAAGCTTCTCAAATTCGTGCGCTCCAACCAGGGCACATGTATAAATCAGCGGCCTATCGTTCAGGTGGGCGAAAGGGTCGGAAAAGGCGATGTTATCGCTGACGGACCTTCCACCGATAACGGAGAACTTGCACTCGGAAGAAACATTCTCATCGGCTTCATGACATGGGAAGGTTATAACTACGAGGACGCTATGCTCATAAACGAAAACCTTGTTAAGGAAGATGTTTTCACTTCTATTCATATAGAAGAATATGAGTGCGAATCGAGAGATACTAAACTCGGACCGGAAGAAATCACAAGAGATATTCCGAATGTCGGAGACGATTCTCTCAAAGACCTTGACGAAAACGGTATTATCAGAGTCGGCGCCGAGGTTAAAGCCGGCGATATTCTTGTCGGCAAGGTTACGCCTAAGGGCGAAACCGACCTTACCGCCGAGGAAAGACTGCTCCGTGCAATCTTCGGTGAGAAGGCAAGAGAAGTAAGGGATACCTCTCTCAGAGTTCCGCACGGCGAGTACGGTATAATCGTTGATGTAAAGGTGTTCACAAAAGAAAATTCGGACGAACTTTCACCCGGAGTAAATAAGGTTGTCCGCTGCTATATCGCACAGAAGAGAAAGATTTCCGTCGGCGATAAAATGGCGGGCCGTCACGGTAACAAGGGTGTTATTTCAAGAATCCTTCCGCAGGAAGATATGCCTTTCCTGCCGGACGGAACTCCGCTGCAGATAGTGCTTAACCCGCTCGGCGTTCCTTCACGAATGAATATCGGTCAGGTGCTTGAGGTTCACCTCGGCTATGCCGCAAAGCTTATGGGCTGGAAGATTGCAACGCCTGTATTCGACGGCGCAACCGAAGAACAGATTGCGGAGCTGCTTACAAAAGTCGGCAAAAACCCCGACGGCAAGAGCGTACTCTATGACGGCAGAACGGGCGAACCGTTCGATAACCGCGTTACAGTCGGATATATGTATATGCTTAAGCTCATACATTTGGTTGACGATAAAATCCATGCCCGTTCAACAGGACCTTACAGCCTTGTTACGCAGCAGCCTCTGGGCGGCAAGGCGCAGTTCGGCGGCCAGCGTTTCGGTGAAATGGAAGTTTGGGCACTGGAGGCATACGGCTCGGCTTACACACTGCAGGAAATTCTTACGGTTAAGTCGGACGATGTTGTCGGCCGTGTAAAGACTTACGAATCCATCGTAAAGGGCGAGAATGTTCCTACACCGGGCATTCCGGAATCCTTCAAGGTTCTTATAAAAGAACTCCAGAGCCTTACGCTGGATGTCAGCGTTCTTGATAAGGACGGTAACGAAATCCAGATTAAGGAAATGGACGATGACGAGTACGAGGATTACGATACAGTTGATCCGGAGCAGAAAAAACTGCTCGAAAACGAAATTCCCTCCGACCTTATCGATGAAGATGACGGCTCGGATGATATAATTAAGGATATATTCGATGATGACGATATGGACTTCCCCGGGGAAGATGCAGACGATGATTTCCCCGAAGTTCTGGACGGCGGTCTGGACGATGACGATTTTCTGTCCGACCCCGATGAAAATTAAGGAGGCGCTTTGAAATGTCAAATTACACAAACTTTGATGCTATAAAAATAGGTCTTGCCTCCCCCGAAAAAATCAGAGAATGGTCTTACGGTGAGGTTAAAAAACCTGAAACAATCAACTACAGAACATTAAAGCCCGAGAAGGACGGTTTGTTCTGTGAGCGCATTTTCGGACCGACCAAGGACTGGGAATGCCATTGCGGAAAATACAAAAGAGTAAGATATAAGGGTATAGTCTGCGACCGATGCGGAGTTGAAGTTACAAAAGCAAAGGTCAGAAGAGAAAGAATGGGTCATATAGAGCTTGCTGCTCCTGTTTCCCATATCTGGTACTTCAAGGGCGTGCCCAGCCGTATGGGGCTTATACTCGATATGTCCCCGAGGCTTCTTGAAAAGGTTCTTTACTTTGCTTCATATGTGGTAATAGATCCCGGCAGAACGGCGTTCATGGAAAGACAGGTTATATCCGAAAAGGAATACCGTGACGCTAAGGAGAAATACGGCGATAAGTTCCGTGCCGGCATGGGTGCGGAAGCAATTAAAGAACTTCTTGACGCACTCGACCTCGAGCAGCTTTCAAAAGAATTGAGAGCCGAACTTGAGGACGCTTCCGGTCAGAAGAAAATCAGAATTATAAAAAGACTCGAAGTTGTTGAAGCCTTCAGGCTCTCGGGCAACAAACCGTCATGGATGATTCTTGATGTTGTTCCCGTAATTCCGCCGGAAATCAGACCTATGGTTCAGCTTGACGGCGGCAGATTTGCCACAAGCGACTTAAATGACCTCTACAGAAGAATCATCAACAGAAATAACCGTCTTAAAAAGCTTCTTGAACTTGGCGCTCCGGACATTATCGTAAGAAACGAAAAGAGAATGCTTCAGGAAGCCGTTGACGCACTTATCGATAACGGCAGACGCGGCCGCTCCGTAACCGGTCCCGGAAACCGTGCACTTAAATCACTTTCCGATATGCTTAAAGGTAAGCAGGGAAGATTCAGACAGAACCTTCTCGGTAAGCGTGTTGACTATTCGGGCCGTTCGGTTATCGTTGTAGGGCCTGACCTTAAGCTGTTCCAGTGCGGCGTGCCTAAGGATATGGCACTCGAACTGTTCAAGCCGTTTGTTATGAAACGCCTCGTAAAAGACGGCAAGGCTCATAATATAAAGAGCGCAAAGAGAATGGTTGAAAGGGTTCGCGATGAGGTTTGGGATGTATTGGAGGATGTTATTAAAGAACATCCGGTTCTTCTTAACCGTGCGCCTACACTTCACAGACTCGGTATCCAGGCGTTTGAGCCTATCTTGGTAAGCGGTAAGGCGTTAAAGCTTCATCCGCTGGTTTGTACCGCATATAACGCCGATTTCGACGGTGACCAGATGGCTATCCATGTTCCGTTGTCGGCAGAAGCACAGGCAGAGGCGAGATTCCTTATGCTTTCCGCCAATAACCTCCTTAAGCCGCAGGACGGACATCCCGTAACCGTTCCTACGCAGGATATGGTTTTGGGAAGCTATTACCTCACTCTTCTTAAAGAGTTTGAACTTAATGACAGAGTAAACCGAGAGTTTGGCAACATTGATGAGGCAGTGCTCAAAAATGTTGTCGTTAACCTCACAAACGATATAACATTCCTTCGTGAAACCTCCGTTGTTGTCAAAAACGAGATTTCAAAACTGAAGGACCGCAATAAATCAATCTCGGCGGTTATAAACGATATCGAAGCTCTGAACTATGCTACACGAAAAGACATCAACGATATGCTGAAGCTTGATGCCGAAAAAGCGGTTTATGATAAGCTTGCAAAGAAGATGAAGAAGGATAAAGCCGAGCCCGAAAAACTCGGCGAATATCTTAAAGAATACCGCCTGGAACTCAGAAGGGACGGCGCCGGCAAGAATGCCGATGAGATTATGGCAGCCCTTCATGTGGGATTCCCGGGATTTAACGAAACAACATACAATATCTATAACAAGTTTGAAGAAGAACTTGTTGAGGTTCAGGCAAAAACAGCTGCGGCAAACGAAGCGTATGAAGAACTTCAGACTCTCCTTAAAGCCGCAGAAAATATGACAGCTGACGAAAAAGCTAAAAAAACAGCCGAAATAATTAAGGCTGCAAGCGATGAAAAGAATGCGGATAAGTATCTTGCCAAGATTTTCACAGAAGAATCGCTTGACGACATGTACAGATACGCAAAGAGATTTTTAGCTATCAAGAAGTTTGAATCGCCGGAAGAAGCAATTCATGCTTATCAGCTCGGTATAATTTCGCTTCATGAGCCGATGATGGTGAGAGTTTCCAAGAAAATCGGCGGCGAAACGGTTACCGGCATCGTTACAACAACCGTCGGCAGAATTATATTTAATGAAAATATTCCTCAGGACCTCGATTTTGTCGACAGAAGCAAAGCTGATAACAGGCTTGTTTATGAAATCGACTTCCTTGTCGGCAAAAAACAGCTCGGAAAAATCATCGACAGATGTATCCGCGTTCACGGAACAAGCGAAACAGCTAAGGTTCTTGACGATATTAAATCACTCGGATATTCTTATTCGACAAAAGGCGCAATCACAGTGTCGGTTGACGATGTTAAGGTGCCCGAAGAAAAAGCGCTTCTCCTCAAACAGGCAGAGGATATCGTCGAAAAAGTTACAAGACTTTACAGACGAGGTATGCTTTCCGAGGACGAACGCTACAAGAGAGTTATCACTACATGGGCTGATACCAGTAAGTGCGTAACGGATGTGCTTATGTACAGCCTTGACTGGCTCAATCCTATTTATATGATGGCAGACTCCGGTGCCCGAGGCTCCGTTAACCAGATTCGTCAGCTTGCCGCAATGCGTGGTCTTATGGCGGATACGCAGGGCCGTACGGTCGAAGTTCCGGTTAAGGCTAACTTCCGAGAAGGTCTTAACATTCTGGAATTCTTCGTATCGTCACACGGTGCGAGAAAGGGTCTTGCCGATACGGCACTCCGTACAGCCGACTCCGGTTACCTCACAAGGCGACTGGTTGATGTCAGCCAGGATGTTATCATCAGAGAGCTTGACTGCGGAACCGAAGCCGGAACATGGGTTCAGGATATCCGCGACGGCAACGAAATCATCGAGCCGCTTGTTGAAAGACTTATCGGCAGATACCCGGCACAGGATATTGTTAATCCCGAAACCGGAGAAATCCTTGCAAGAAAGAATACCGACCTTATCAACGATGTTCTTGCGAAGAAAATTGTTGACGCAGGCGTTAAGCGCGCATATGTGCGTTCGGTTCTTAACTGTAAAGCAAAAGTCGGTGTTTGCGCAAAGTGCTACGGCGAAAACCTTGCGACCAGCCGCGAAGTCAATATCGGTGAGGCAGTCGGCATAATCGCTGCACAGTCCATCGGCGAACCCGGTACGCAGCTCACAATGAGAACATTCCATACCGGCGGTGTTGCCGGCGACGATATCACACAGGGTCTTCCCCGTGTCGAGGAATTGTTTGAAGCAAGAAAGCCTAAGGGTCTTGCAACAATTTCGGAAATCGGCGGTACCGTATCGTTCAACGAAACACAGAAGCGCCGTGAAGTTATCGTTACAAACGATGAGCTCGCGGAAGCAAAGACATATGTTATTCCGTTCGCAGCAAGGCTTAAAGTTAAAGAGGGCGATGTGATTGAACCCGGTGACCTCATTACAGACGGTCCGTGCAATCCTCACGAAATCCTCAAAATCAAAGGTCTTGAGGCAGTTCAGGAATACCTCACCCAGGAAGTTCAGAGAACATATAAGCTCCAGGGTGTTGATATTAACGATAAGCATATTGAAGTTATCGTGCGCCAGATGATTAATAAGGTTAAAATCGAAGACGCAGGCGAAACAAATATGCTCATGGGTACACTTGTTGAACTTTACGATTTCAATAAACAGAACGAGGAAGCCCTCGCCGCAGGCAAAAACCCGGCAACCGGTACGAGAATACTTCTCGGTATCACAAAGGCTTCGCTCGCAACGGATTCGTTCCTGTCGGCGGCGTCCTTCCAGGAAACCACCAGGGTTCTCACCGAAGCCGCAATTAAAGGCAAGGTTGACCCGCTTATCGGTCTTAAGGAAAATGTTATCCTCGGTAAGCTTATCCCGGCAGGTACGGGTATGCACCAGTATTCCGATGTTCATATCGATGAGGATAAACTCCCCGATGACGAACCGATTTCAGAATCTGAAAACCAGTAAATTCATCTAAAATAAGACCTTCCGGAGAAGGTCTTATTTTTATGATTATTAATAATTAAGGAATAAATAAACATAATTTGGCGAATTGTGGTATAATTAGTTGACATTGGTCAGAACTTATGATATAATATTTACAATATAGGTTACCAAACACATTCTGTGTTTGTATTTGATGTAAGCTCAAAACAATAAATACCGTGCCGGGGAAACCCGGCACGGCTGACATATATATGATCGGCAGGGACTGCCGTAAATAAGGGAAGGTTGAATTCAACAAACTCATTATATGTCAATCTTCCGGAAGAGGTTCATAAATAATGACAGATACTCTGATAATTTCGCCCGAGTCGGGGCTTAAATCGTTTGAAAATTATCACATTGTATATACAGAGGAGAATAAGCACATACTTTCCTATGAACGCTTTCATGCGGATATGCAGGTTTGCAGCTTTGATAACAATGTTATTGTTCCACCATGTTTTTACGATTATTACAAAAAAAATCTAAAAAGCAAAAATGTTTTAAAAGGTGCGGCGCTGCCCTTCGGGCACTACCCGAAATCTGCGGCATATAATGTAGCTGTAACCGATAAATATGCGATATGCTGCCAAAGCATAGCCGACAGCGTAATTCTGGATAGAATACAGGCATCGGGAAGAGAGATAATTAATGTTAAACAAGGATATTCAAAATGTTCCGTGTGCAGCTTCGGGAGCGGCATAATCACAGCGGACAGAGGAATATATAAGGCAGTAAGCGGCAAAATGCCGGCACTGCTGATAGAGCCGGGATATGTCGGGCTCAGGGACTGCGAATACGGATTTATAGGGGGAGCTTCCGGTTTTGACGGAAGACTGATTTTTTCGGGGGATATAGCTGAACATCCGGACTTTGCGAAGATTGACGGTTTTCTTAAAAATATGAAAATCGACTATCTCTGCCTGCCCGGAAAGCTTTATGATTACGGTACTTTGATTTTTTTGTGATGAGGTGATTTTTTGGTTAATGTTATGACGGTTGGATTCAAATCAGAAAACGAAACTGACGAGTTTTTGAGTATTGCAAACCTTCGGGAATACGGCCTTCGTGCGGTGGGCGACCGCATATATCTTGATATTTACACCTGTGATGAACCCAGTTTTTTTGAAAGCATGTCGGCATTTGTGCTGAAAATATATGCGAAATCATCGGCTAAAAAGTATACCGATAAAACATACCGTTATCTTTCCGATATAGAGAGGCAGATGATAACCGACGCAGCGGTTTCGGATTCTTTTCTTGATAATGTGCGCCCCAAGCTTGCTGATGTGATTAAATCCTGCATAAAAGAAAACGGAATGCTGGATATTGAAGGATTTATAAAATTTCGGCTTCGATGGCTGACGGAGGTTCTCTGCAGACGAACCGATGTTGTAGCCGAGGACGCAATAGCAAAACGGGAATATGATGAGCTTGTGGAAATGCTGCGGTATGTTCTGGGAAGCAGCGAGAAGAAAGGCGGAATAATTCTTGAGTTTGCACCGCGCAGCTGTCGGGTAACGGATCTTAACGGTATAGAGATTGAAAATTCAAATCCTGGGCATGATATTGCGGAAAACGACTATTTTGTAGGAATACTTGCAAAAATGGCACCGGAAAGAATAATAATACGGAATCGCGAACACTGCGATAAATCGCTTATGATGGTAATTAAAGATGTTTTCGGAAAATCAGTAATCTTTGAATAAAAAATCGCTCCGTGCTAAAAATAGTGCGGGGTGATTTTTTCATGATACAGATACGGACAGACCTTGCACTTGAAGCAAATGAAATATACGGAAGCGGAAAGCCGGATTCGGACGGAATATTCTCGGAATGTGAAAGCTCTGATGATATTGAAATAAACAGAGTGCATATTTCGAGCAAAAAGGGTGCAGAAAAACTCGGCAAAAAGATTGGCAGCTATGTAACCCTTGAAATGCCGAAAATAACCGATAGAAACCCTGATTTCTCAAAAGCTGTGACGCTTAAATTCCGTGACGAAATGGAAAAAGTGCTTAATGCTTTCGGCGACGGCTGTATTCTTGCGGCCGGGCTCGGAAACCGCAGTATAACCTCCGATTCTCTGGGGCCGAGAGTGGTATCGGGGCTGCTCGTAACCAGGCACCTTAAAGAATATATGCCGCAAAGCTTCGGCGATAGTCTTCGTGGGGTGTGCGCCGTTGCACCGGGAGTTTTGGGCACAACCGGCATTGAAACCGGGGAAATAATAAGAAGCATTTGCACGCGCATAAAACCGAGTGTGGTTGTGGCAATTGACGCACTCGCGGCAAGGCGTGTAGAAAGGGTAAATACTACCATTCAGATTTCCGATACCGGTATATCCCCCGGTGCGGGAGTGGGCAATAAAAGATTTGAATTAAGCAGAAAAACGCTCGGAATCCCGGTGATAGCCGTGGGGGTTCCGACGGTTGTAGACGCCGCCACAATCGCCGTTGACGCACTTGAAGCGTATATGGACGATACCGACCGCGAAAAACTTGCCGAAGAGCTTTTGCCGCCATATTATAAAAGTCTTATTGTTGCACCTAAAAATACCGATGCAATGATATCGGATATGTCCGGAATCATTTCAGCGGGACTAAATATGGCATTTCAGCCCGGTCTTTGCTATGAAGATGCAATTATTTTCAAAAATTGAGCAAATAATATTGACAAAAACTCCAAAAAATATTATAATAGTTTTTGTAATTTTATACGAAAGGATGTCTTACATGAAAGACACAAAAAGACTTGCGGCGATTGTCGGATGTCTGGTGTTTGTTTTTGCGCTCATGCTGCCGATGCTGAGCTTTGCGGAAACCGCACCTGCCTCCACCGCCGACACCTATGTTTTTGAGGGAGATGACGGTTATGAATCGCTCGACCTCACCGACCCCGGCGACGCAGATACATATTTTGCGGACGACCACTACAATGAAGATATTGCCGATACCGACGGCAACTTCAAAGCAAGAAGCGAAACGGCAAAAGAAACCAAACAGAAAGACATACCGTTTTTTGCGACATTCTGGGCAATTATACCGCCCGTTATCGCAATTGTGCTTGCGCTTATCACCAAAGAGGTTTATTCCTCGCTGTTTATCGGTATAGCGGTAGGCGCGCTGTTTTCAACAGGCTTTAAACCCGTTGCCGCAATGGACAATCTTCTCAACGAAGGTCTGATTGCCGCAGTTTCGGGTACCGCCGGAATTTTTATATTCCTCGTTGTGCTCGGCGTTATCGTTGCGCTCGTCAATAAAGCAGGCGGAAGCGCAGCATTCGGAACATGGGCGCAGAAGAATATCAAATCACGCTCCGGCGCTATGATTGCGACATTTGTGCTCGGCGTGCTGATATTTATTGACGATTATTTCAACTGCCTTACAGTCGGCTCAGTTATGAAACCGCTTACCGACCGCAATAAAATTTCCCGCGCGAAGCTTGCATATCTTATTGATGCGACAGCGGCTCCGGTATGCATGATTGCCCCGATTTCTTCGTGGGCTGCGGCAGTTTCAAGCTACGCTCCCGAGGGACAGGGACTCGCAATGTTCATAAGAGCAATTCCATTTAATTTTTATTCGCTGCTCACATTCGTGTTTATAATCGCAATCACCGCCATGAAGCTTGATTACGGTCCGATGAAGCTGCATGAATTTAATGCCGTAACAAAGGGCGACCTTTATACCTGCGGCGACCGTGTTGACGAAGCAGCGGAGAGCGAAACCGTTTCATCAAAGGGTATCGTGCTTGACCTCGTTTTCCCGATAGTGACACTTATTGTTGTGTGTGTTCTGGCGCTTATCTATGTCGGCGGTTTCTTCAGCGGCGAAAGCTTTGTGGATGCCTTTGCAAATACCGACGCAACCGTAGGTCTTCCCTGGGGCGGTATAATTTCGCTTGTTATCACTATTGTGTACCTGCTTATCAGACGCAGCATCACCTTCAAAGAGGCAATGGACAGTATTCCCAAGGGCTTTATAGCAATGGTTCCCGCAATCCTTATACTTACCTTTGCAACCGCACTTAAGAATATGACCGGGCTTCTCGGTGCAAAAGTGTTTGTTGCCAATATCGTAAGCGGTGCAGCTGCCGGATTCACAAACTTCCTGCCGGCAATTATATTCCTGGTAGCGGTTGGGCTTTCGTTTGCAACCGGCACATCCTGGGGTACATTCGGTATTCTTATTCCGATTGTTACGGCAATTTTCCCGGCAACAGATCCCATGCAGGTTATCGGAATGTCCGCATGCCTTGCGGGCGCTGTTTGCGGAGACCACTGCTCACCTATTTCGGATACAACAATCATGTCCTCAGCCGGTGCACAGTGTAACCACCTTAACCATGTTTCCACACAGCTCCCGTACGCTATGACAGTTGCGGCAGTTTCGTTTGTTTCGTACATAATTTCGGGCTTTGTTAAGTCGTGGTACATCTGCCTTCCTATAGGCGTTGTGCTTATGCTTGCGGTTCTGTTCGGAATTAAAGCAGCAACAAAGAATCAAGTTAAGGAAAAATAGTTTTCTATATATTATAAGCGGCTGCCGAATGGCAGCCGCTCAGACTGTCGAAAAAGTCAGTCAACCGCAAGCAAAAAAGCATTAATTCAATTTTAGGCAACAATCAAATATATTGTTCACCTAATAATTTCTGTTCCAAAATAATAAAATTGCATTTAAAAAGCCTTGAAATCATCGAGATTTCAAGGCTTTTTGCTTGCTTTCACCGAACATGGACTCTTCCGTATACACATACGCCGACGAATCCATGTTCGGCAAATTCACCTTCCTTTTTCGAAGCCTGCCAGCGTGCCGATAGGTTTATCGACACGCTGAAGCGGCTGCCATTCGGCAGCCGCTTACTATTTTGGTTATTTCAATTCATAATTATACAATTTCCACCCTAATTTATCTACAGACAAATAAACCTTAGTATACTCATTTCCCGGAATCAAGACAGTATAAGTAATACTTCGACTTGTTCTTTCGGGCCATTTTTCAACTCTTCTTGGCATCCAAACCCCAAAGTAAAAAGACTCATTATCGTTTTTCCTTAAATCAAGAACTAAATCAATATCATACTCTCTTAACTTTTCCGGAAAAATATCATCAATTTCATCATTCGGCACCAATAATGTTGCTTTTATATATTGGTTATGGTGATAAAAATATGATTCAATATCATCCTTCAATACAAAGTCTTCTACTATCGTTTTATCTGAAAAAGGTGTTTTGTAGGTTGCATACTTATTAATAAGTTCAAGTTCTGTAGATGTCATTGTTTCAATTACATATGCACCGTCGTAAATATAATAGACGGCGGCAATAGACAGCGTTATCAGAACAACCGCGATAATTAGTTTTTTCATATTAATCCCCCATTTAATATTTATTATAATTATTATTCTTCATTGACAGCTGCAGCGGATTATCTATTATCTTAAGGTTTCCGCTCATAGAAGCGGTTTTTTATTCGGACGAAATTATTATAATTCTCATTTATCTTTATTATTTATATTGGAAGGATCAGATGATGTTGAATACCACTCTGAAGGCAGTTCGACATTCCATTCATCAGCCTTTTCGGTCAATTCTTCAATATTGTTAAAAGGTCCATATACTCTGCGCTCAATCGTATCTAAAGCGTAATACACTTCATCACTTACTTTGTTTCCCTTTATATCTTCAGAGTTTTTTGAAAAAACATAACGGTCATCATACGAAAATTCCTTAATAAAAGACGGTATACCCTCTGCATCAATTTCCGAGTGTGCATATGTGATTAAAATCCTATCGGAATTGATGTGCTGAACTTCATACCCGTTCGGCAGCTTGTATGACCAGTCGCCCAAACCGGCACACGAAGCTAAGAAAGCACACATAACAGCAATCAACATAGCCGTTTTCATAAAGTCCCCCTCATATTTAATTACAAACCGCTTTATATATTTATTATCATGTCGCAAAATTAGCTTATTTCATATATTCTAATTTTTTACATCAATCACAAACACAGAATCCGCTTAATAACATCTGCTGTAAGTGTTATATCATCAGCGAACTCTCCAACAGATTTGCCTAACACCGATTCAATAAATACGACAGCATAAAAGCCGTTTATGCTTTTAAATATATACTGTTTTTATTATATTATATCATAGCTGCCTTATAATGTCAATCAGTGATAATTGATTACTATAATCTTGTACTATCTTTGATAATTTGCCTTATACCTCTTTAATTTGACAGCCAACTTATTCCCGAACTTCTCCAAACAGAAAACAGATAAAAACTTTTTTCCGCAATGCACAAAGTGCTTTATCATGCTGTTTTTTGCAACATATACTCCCTTTAATACTCTCGTAATATTAAGTTCGTTTATAAATCATTATGGTATATCGTTTTATAATATCCATATTTCTTTGCCACACACCCAAATAGTAAATCACTTTAATCGTTAAAGATTGATAATTTATACTGTAAGACTCATTGTATACATCAAGTACACCTTTGCACTTTTGCCATAAAATGCTTATTGCTAAATATTTGAGTTCAAAGAATTTTCAGAGCTTTTATTTTGAAACAGTTTTTAGTAAAATTACGGCTAATCCACCCGTATTTGCGAGCATTTTGAATAGTAATAGGCGAAATCATTTTAAAAAACGGTTTGCGTATCAAACAGTGCTTTATGCCACCGTTCATCTACTTCGATTTTAAAATATAAAAAGTCCCGGTGCATAAGCACCGGGACCGGGATAATCAATTAATGATTATTAGCCAGCGTAAGGAATGTCAATGTTTTTGTAAGGATCGAAATTCTTGTAAACAACGATGTCCTTTGTGGAACCGCCGTTCTTTCTTACAAGAACATATCTGCCTTCCTTAAGGTCGCTTGCAGAACCCTTAACTACCTTTTCATCATCTTCTTCGAATGTGTAGTCTACAACAGTGATGTTTGCAGAACCATACTTAGCAGAGATGGAGGAATCTTCCCAAACATTTTTGTCATTTAATGTTCTTGTAGCAACTGTGATGGACTGAGCGCTTGCATCTTTCTTAGCGATCTTACCATAAGCGATGAAGCAATCGCAGCCTTCATTGTAGCCGCCCTGTTTAGCACTGAAGTTCCAGAGTGTGAAGTATTCAGTCTTGTAGTAAGGTTCAGCCAAAGCTTCTTCATCATCCTTTTCGCCTGCAGTCTTGGAAGCGATAGGATAAATCTTGAGAACATTGTCGATGGAACCGTCACCAGCTTCGCTGAACATGATTGCAGCACCGGTGTAGAGACCATAACCTACTTCGAGAGAGTATGCAGAATAACCGTCAGCTGTGGATACCTTCTTGCCATCAGGCTTCTTGCCGAGTGTGTCAAGAGTGTTGGTATCTTCAGTGATCTTGGAGATGATCTTACCGTTCTGCATCATGTAGAACTTGTAAACATCGTCGCCATCAGCATTCTTAGCTCTTGTGATTGTCTGGATTACAGCAATAGGATCTTTTTCATCAACAGTGTTGGATGTGGACTTAATGAGAACTGCCTTTGCAACATTGTCCTTGTCAAGGTCATAAACGCTTACATCGTCATATGTCTTGCTGTTTGTAAGACCGGACTTACCGTAAACTTTGATCTTGGAAGAATCAGATACCTTATTTACAGTTACAGGGATATCAAAGATAACCGTGGAACCGTCAACAGTGTAAGCACCGAGAGTTGCTTCACTGTTGTTGTAATATGCTTTCTTGTTAAGAGACCACTTAGCAAATCTTGTTGCATAAGTTTCAGCATAAGCAGTTACTACCTTACCGGTTGCTGTATCAGTATAGGTGTAAGTAGGAGTACCAGCAGTGTAGATTGTGTCAATCTGAGCTGTTGTGCCCTTCTTAAGGTCATAGGATACTACATAAGGAGCATATGCACCGTCTTTGTCTGTTGTAGAAAGCTTAGCAAGAGCAGCTGTCATATCAGCAGAATCGGTGAAATCATACTCAGTTGTTGTCTTAGTATACTTCTTAGTTGTTGCATTTACAGCATATGTAGCATAATCAAAAGAGCTCTGTGCTGTAAGTTCAAGGTCTTCGCCCTTAGATGTGATTACATTAAGAATAATCTTCTTAGCGCCATCCTGATATGCTTCGTAAACTACTGCATAGTCCTTAGAAGCTGCTTCAGTATCAAGGTAAGCGATGTCGCCTGCAGCATTGAGGTAGAACGTACCTGTATCATCGAGTTCGAAGTCATCAAGAGAGATAACGCCGCCGGCGATGTCATACTTTTCACCGTCAATGTAAACAGCCTTGGAAGTCTTTTCTGTTACAGTACCCTCGATGGAGTTGCTGCAAACAACGATCTTAAGAACTTCTGCCTTATCAACATCAGCTGCATCGAATTCGTCAGCATAGATGGAAAGAACATCATTTTCCTTAATGTCTTCAAGCTTAACTTCATTGCCCTTTGTATCAACGATAGTGTAGGTCTTGTTTTCGTCATCAAGGTCAAGGCTATCAGCTACCTTATTGTTAAAGGAAATAACCTTTTCTTCTGTATCAACATCAGATACTACGAAGTCATTGTAAGCTTCAACGATAACCTTTTCATATACGCCGTCAGCACCGTTGTAGTTCTTACCTTCGGATACATCGTATGTCTTAGCGTCTATGAGTTTGATTGTACCGTTTTCAAGCTTAGAAAGTTCCTTTTTGAAATCTGCAGGGCTTTCAACAACACCGTTCTTAACGATTGTGCAGTTGTCGCTGTAGAGTGCAGAGTTAAGGAGCTTAACGCTCTGAGCCTTAGTATCATTTTCTGTCTTGTAGTACAGCTTGATGTACTGAGAATTGTTTGTACCTTCAGTGTTTGTATCACCGGGTTCAAGTACAGGCTTGCTGGAATAGAAGTCAGCAACATCAATTGTTACAGCATCCTGTGTAGAATGATCAGCTACGATGCAGAGCATTGTAGGAGTCTTGTTTGTGCCGTTATCCTTTGTATAAACGATTACAGCATCGCCGAAGAATGCATCGGGATCGGTTTCACCGATTTCAACCTTAAGGCTGTTAGCCTTGATGCCTTCCTGGTTGTAGTAGTCATATGTACCGGAAATCTTAGCGAAACCGTCAGAGGACTTGGAAGCACCCTGAGTAGGAGTAGCTGTGATTTCAGCATCATAGTACTTAACAACATTGAGGTAATCATAAAGGAGTGTCTTATAAGTTTCTTCAACCTGTACAGCAGATCCGCTGTAGGAAGTTTCTTCCATAAGGTCGATTTCAAGTGCGTTGTAAAGAAGAACTGCTACAACGCCTCTGTTACAACCGTCTGTTGCTTCAACGCCTGTGATGCCGTCGGTAAGACCGCAAGATGCACCAGCGATGAGGTAACCGGAAGGCCATCCGCCGTTACGAGTAGCAACTACATCACGGCCAAGTGCGCAAACGAGCATCTTAACAGCTTCCTGATAGTTAACTGTTGAGTTAGGATCGAATGTGCCGTCGCCGCGACCAACGATGATCTTCTTCTGAGTTGCGATGTTGATGGAACCAACAGCCCAGTCAGCGCTGCCGTTGCCAACATCTGTGAAGCTTGAGCTGTTTGCAGATGCAGAAGATGCTGCATTGGAAAGACCGATTTCTCTAACGATGAAAGCAGCCATTTCAGCTCTTGTTACAACTTTGTCTCCACCGAAGGAACCGTCTTCATAGCCGGCTACAATACCGAGAGCGGAGAGAACTTCAACTGCTTCGGCGTAATCTTTACCTTCAATATCATTGAAAGTAGGAGTAGCTGCGGAAGCTGTTGTGATTGTGAGTGCGGTAAAAGTGCTGAGTATCATACAAAGCGCTAATACCAGAGCCAATACCTTTTTGAGATTTTTCATGTCTCAAATCCTCCTTGTGTTAAAAGTAGATTTTTGAAAGAGTAGCCTGAGTCCAACGATACCTCTTTCGTTATACCGTTAAACTTGCCTTCGCAGCAAACTTGCCATTCGCTGCTTTTTTGCCTTCTTGCACCATCGTCTGTTTTGATTATACCATTGAATTTTTTAAAAGTCAATGGTATTTTTAACTTGTAACATAACTGTAAACTAACGCATACACTTCCGCCACAAGCTAAAACCGACAGAAAATTCTGCAAAACCGATGCATTTTCCATCGGTTCATTACTATTATAGCACACTTTTGCCGCAAAATGCAAGAGTTATTTTAATTTTAAATAAATATGTAAAAAATCTATAAAATTATTTTAATCAAAAAAAGTCTTTACTATTTTGCCGTTTTGTGTTATAATAGTATAGATTTAATATTGAAGGAGGTTTTTATATGGCTACAAAATCGGCTAAAAAGGGTTCGGAAATCCTTATATATAAAGGAAAGCCGATGTTCCGCACAGGCAATAAAGTTTACTACGGCAACCCCGAAGATAAATTTATTATAATAATGACAGAAAACGATTACGAAGATATAGGCGGGCTTAAAGTTGCCAATTCCGTAAATGTTGCCCTTTCCACAAACGATACAAAGGGCAAGGGAAAAGAAAAAATCATCAAGCAGAGTGACCGCGAAGGTATTTACGACGCTCTTGACTTCGGAGAATACTGGCTGCAGGACGCACTCGGCGAAATATAACAGGGAGGGCACATATGCGTACAAAGATAAAACTGCTTTTGCCGCTTTGCATACTGATTATGCTTGTTTCCTCGATGACGGTAAGCGCAGGATTTTACGGTGTTATAGACGGCGATGTTGTAAATGTCAGGCAGTATGCCTCGACGGACGATGAGGTTGTCGGGAAGCTCGGCTACGGCACGCCTGTCAATGTTATAGGATATATCTCCTCCGGGTGGTACAAAATCTCTTGCGGAGGAATCGAAGGCTGGATTCACGAAAATTACATAATCACAAAACCGCAGATGTATGAAGAGCTGCCGCAAAACAGCTCCGAAGGCGAAAAAATCGCAACCTTTGCGATGGGATATCTCGGTTATCCTTATGTATACGGCGCATCCTCTCCGGAAACCGGCTTCGACTGCTCGGGATTTGTAAAATATGTTATGAACTCCTGCGGCTATGAAGTAAACAGAATCGCTGCCGACCAGGCGGCAAACGGGCGTGCCGTTTCGGACTATGAGCTTTTGCCGGGCGATTTGCTGTTCTTTGCTTCGTCGGAATACGGCATTGACCATGTGGGTATATATATAGGAAACGGAAAAATGATTCACGCTTCCCAGGAAACCACAGGCGTTATAATAAGCGAACTCAGCGGTGACTATTACACAAACACCTATGTGGGCGCAAGAAGAATTGCGGAATAATTAAAACAGAGCGGTTTTAAAGCCGCTCTGTATGTTTTTTCGGGGGTTACTTATGAAAAGACCCGTTGTATGGCTGATTTCGGCATTTATTTGCGGTATAATTTTATATTTTTATTTTTCCGCAGGGCTGCTGATTGCAATGCTCGGCGGCTGTCTTTATACTCTGTTTGCTTACAGAAAGCCGGTATACCTTCTGCTTATTCCGGCGCTGCTTTCAGGGGTGATTCCCTGTGCCGTGTTCAACCGCACAAAGCTTGATAAGCCCGAAAAGTTTGACGGTCGGACGGTAAAAATAAGTTTCACCGTAACCGAAGTTTTCCCGAACGGGAAATATAAAATCCAAACCGATAAAATCAACGGAGAAGGGTTTAAAACCGAAGGCTATCTTTATTCAAAAGACAGCGATTACGCCCTTTTTGACACGGCAGATGCCTCCGCAAGCTTTAATGCGGTTAAAAACTTTTCAAAAAGAAATTCGTTTGATTATAAAACCTATCTTATAAACCGAGGTGTATTTTTCACGGCATATCAGTACGGCGAGGGCAGCAAAACCGGCAGTTCCGTACCGAAAATTACCGGAAAAATCGCACTTTTCAGACAAAAGGTTCTTGACCGCACAAAAAAAATCAGTTCTTTTAAAAACTACGGAGTATTTGCGGCGATTCTGACGGGCGATAAGACATCTCTCTCATCGCATACAAAAGATTCGTTCAGAAAACTCGGAATCTCCCATCTTCTTGCGGTTTCGGGTTTGCACATCTCGATAATACTCGGTATTCTTTCGTCAATTCTCGGAATATTCAGAATAAAACGGCTGCCGAAAGCAATTATATGCACCCTGTTTCTTCTCGCAGCAATACCGTTTATGAACAGCTCGCCGTCCGTCACACGCGCGGCGGTCATGGGAATAATTCTTTTGTGGTCCGATATTGTAAGAGCCGACAATGACTCGGTAACATCAATGAGCATTGCCGCTTTTGTGATACTTGTTTTCAGACCGTACTCTGTTTTTGACGCCGGCTGCATACTGTCGTTCACGGCAACCGCCGGAATTGTCCTTCTTTCCCCGATAATCGAAGAATTTTTTATAAAACATTTCAATAGTCCCCACCCGTGTATATCCGTTATGCTTGCCGCTCAAACCGCTATTATTCCGGCAAACATTTATTACTGCGGTGAATTTTCTTACATATCGTTTCTGACCAACCTTATATTTGTTCCGGTGTTTCCGGTATTGGTTGTTCTTTTGATTTCCGCATGCGTATTGCCTTTTGTTGCTCCGGTTCTCAATGCAGCTGCGGATATTTACCTCGGCGCGGCCGAGCAGATATCGAGGCTTCCGAATATCATATCCGAAACAGGTGCCGCCGACCCGCTGCTTGTTCTTTCGGCAGTACCGGTTTTCCTGTTTTTCATGTTTGGAAAACGCATGAAAATCCTGTTCGGGCTGATTGCCCTGATATTCCTTTCCGCAAGCGGAATAAATCTTTACAATAACATGAATTACAGCCATATATACCTCGTTGCCGCTGACAAAACAAAGGCTGCGGTTGTTAAAGCTCCGGAAAAGTCCGTCATGATTGCGGAGTGCGGCATCGATAAAGGAAGCAATTACGACATCGAAAATATCCGTGCGTACCTTGACGGAAAGGGCATAAAGAAAATTAATGAGGTTTATTTTCTCGGAAACCCCGAAAACGCAGTGCACTTCAAAAAAGACCTCCGCATTGAATATGACCCGGATTTTCCACAAAAATGCGAAACCGATTTGGGCGGCGGAATCAAACTTTCGGAAAACAAAACCGGAATCATAGTTTCCGGCGATAAAACCGTTGCTGCGTTTGCAGATATGTTTACGGAGGACGAACCGTGCCAGGCGGCATATGAATTTGCGACCTCCACTCTGTCCACGGTATTTGATACCGAAAACCGGCTGTCTGCCAAAAACAAAAATGTTGATATAACTTTTGATAAAAACGGTGTCCGAAAAATGAAAATCGATGATTGATATATTAATAGGAAGAAACTCACTCAAAATTCGGAGGAAATGCATTATGGATATAAAAGAACTTAAAAAAACCGTGTCGGACGGCAACATCAAAAACCTTTATCTTTTTTACGGAGAAGAGGAATATTTAGTCAAGCTCTATATCTCGCAGATAAAGGCAAAAATCATAGATAACCCATCACTTGAAGATTTGAATTTTGCGATGTTCGATGAATTTGACGAAAAAGGGTTTACAGATGCAATAAACACACTGCCGGCGTTCGCCGAAAGGAAGCTGATAGTTTACAATCGCACCGGGATTTTTGAAAAGCCGGGCGCCGCAAAGGATTTTTTGATTTCGGAACTTTCTGAAATTCCCGATTATGCAACCGTAATTTTCAGAGAGAAGAACATAGATAAAAAACAGAAAAAACTGCTTTCGGCGGTCGAAAAAAACGGCGCAGCGGTTGAATTTTCATATATGACGGACGCACAGTTAAAATCGTGGGTCAATATAATGGTGAATAAGCTCGGCAAAAAGATGACTGTTTCCAATATTGAGTTTTTGTTGAACTGTACCGGCAGCTCGATGGAAGTCATAGAAAACGAAGTCAAAAAACTGTGTTCGTTTTCGGCAAACGAAGTAATTTCGCATGATGAAATAGACACGATTGTGACAAAATCTGTTGAAAACCGAATTTTTGAACTTTCGGACGCAATACTGGCGAAAAATTCCGCCAAGGCATACCAAATTCTGCGAGAACTTGAAACACTGCGCGAAGAACCGATTGCGATCTGTGCGCTTATCGGAAAAAGAATGACTGATATTTATAAGGTCAAATCCGCTTCGCCCCAAAACCGCACACCGCAGAAACTGGGCATGAAGCCGTACCCGATTAAGCTTTGTTCAAACACAAAAATCAGCCGCAGCAGCCTATCGAAAATAATTAAACTTGCGTGTGAATGTGACCTTGAACTTAAGTCAAGCGCAATGAGGAAACCCCAAATAACACTCGAAAAATTTATTGCAAAAGCAATTCTTGCATAAATATTTTAATCAAAAACGGTCAATAATACTCTATGAAATAAAAAATCAAAGGAGTGTTTGAGTATGAAAGCAACAATTGACTGCTCGGTTTATGACTGCAAGTTTAACCTTGACGGCAGATGCGCAACCGGCGATGTTCATATCGGCGGCGAAAGCGCAAAGACCGTAGACGGCACCTGCTGCGAAACATTTATGGAATCCAACGGCATTACAGACGATGTTTCAACACCGACTTATGACGGAACCTCCATAAGATGCGATGCAGAGCACTGCCTGTTTAACGACCACAAAAAGTGCGACCTCTCTGCAATTGAGGTTCAGACCTGCCACTGCAGCAACAACGAATGTACCTGTTCGGCAAATACCTGCTGCGACTCGTACCAGTGCAAATAATTCTCCAACCCCCTGTGCAAAAACCTTGCACGGGGGATTTTACATTTTAAAATAAAATCCGTCAATTTTTTTAATTATATTGAAATCCGGTGCGGAATATGTTATAATAGGTGCAAATAACATAATGAGGAGCATCAGAAATGAAAAAACGGTTACATAAGATAGCGGTTTTCGCCGTGCTGTGCGTATGTATGCTGGCGGTAACCCTGTCATCAAAGGCTGATTTCGGAAGTTATTCCGGCAATTCGGATTACGGCGGAGGTGGCAGCGACTACAGCAGTAGCAGCAGTGATTACGACAGTTCCGGCCTTTCGATTGATTACTTTTCGGGCGATGACGAAAGCGATGGCGGCGGCTCGCTCGGAACAACAGTATTTGTGATTGTTATTATTGTTGTGATAATAGCCATATCCGGCGCAAAGAAAGGCAAAAACAGTGGCTCGGCACCGGTTCGTCATACGGTTTCAAGACCCGCAAACCTCAAGCCCATAAGCGAATATACTGCAATTGACGAGGGCTTCTCGGAAGCGGAAATGAAGGAAAAACTTTCAAATCTTTATGTTCGTATGCAGCAGTGCTGGCAGAATAAGAATATTGAAGAACTGCGTCCGTTCTTCACGGATTCCTTCTATTCTCAGATGGAAATGCAGCTTAAGGGTATAATTGACGCAAAGCAGACCAACCATATTGAGCGGATTGCAGTGCTTTCGGTTGAACTTGAGGGCTTCACACAGAGCGAAACCGAAGATAAGATTTATGCGGAAATCAAGACGAGAATTATTGACTATACGCTTGATGACAAAACGGGCAATGTTGTTTCCGGCAGCAAGACAGCCGAGAAATTCATGACCTACGAATGGGAACTCACCCGTCCGACAGGCAAAAAGACTGCTCACGGCACAGGAACAAAGGCAGTCAACTGCCCCAACTGCGGCGCACCGGTTGAAATCAATAAAACAGCTCGCTGCCCGTACTGCGGCAGTATAATTACAACCGAAAATGACGAGTTTGTAATCAATTCCATTAAGGGCATATCGCAGAGAACCGGCAAATAAGATACAAAAGAGGACTTGGCTTTCAGTCAAGTCCTTTTAATTTTAAATGTAAATGTTGTACCGCTGCCGTCACTGTCAACCGAAATAGTCCCGCCGTGCTCCGACAGAATACTTTTTACAATGTGAAGCCCTAAGCCCACGCCGTTTTTGTCAATACCTCTTGATTTGTCGGTTTTGTAAAAACGGTCAAAAATCTTTTTTCTGTCCTCGAGCGAAATAAAGCTCCCGGAGTTAAAAACGGAAACCTCCGTAAAATCGCCGCTTCTTGATGTTGAAACCCTGACCGTTCCGCCGTTTTCGGTAAACTTTATCGCATTATCAACAAGATTTGTGATAACCCTCTGAATACTGTCGCGGTCGGCGTTGACCTCCTCGGATTCATGCAGGAAGTCCGCCTCGGCGTGTATGTTTTTATCCGTAATTCTCTGCTCAAAGCTGATAAGAGCAAGGCGCACAAGTTCGTTGATATCAAAAATTTCTTTTGTGAGAGTTATTTCGTTTCTGCGGTATTTTTCGGCATAAAGAAGGTCATTCACAAGCCGCGTCAGCCGCTTTGATTCGTCAAGTACGATTTTGAGGTACTTGTCACGGCTTTCGGAAGGAATCGTCCCGTCGAGCATACCCTCGATGAATCCCGAAATCGTTGTCATAGGCGTTCTTAATTCATGTGAAACATCGGCGACAAACATTCTTCTGTTGTTTTCCAGATTTTCAAGACTGTCCGCCATTGCGTCAAACTCTGCGGCAAGCTCCGCTATTTCGCCGCTGCCCGTTATGCCGATTCTCTCGTCAAAACATCCGGCAGAAAAAGCCTTTGCCGCTTTTTTCATGCGTTTTATCGGCTTTGTTATCTTTTTTGCGGTAAGATACATTATAAATGACGAAACAAGCAGCAGCGCAAGAATAGACAGGAAAAAGTATTGTTTTGCGTTCCCGATAAGTTTGTTGGCATCCGGAAGCGCCCTGCACACGAATACGCCGCCGACTGTCTGTCCGTCAATTACAAGCGGAACCGCAGCCGTTGCTACGCTTTGTGAAAAATACCCGTCAAAGCTTCCGTTTTCGTTGATTGTTTCACCGTTTACCACCCTTTTATACTGCTTTTCCGAAAGCAGATATCCCGCCGGAAGATATTCGTTGAGCCTGCCGGAAACCGCACCGGAAGAAAGCAGAACCATACCTTTTGAATTGCATACAAAAACGGTTGCGTCAAGGCGGTTTGCATAGGACTGTATAATTCTGTTGAAAAGTTCGTTATTTTCGGACGAACGGTACTTGACCAGATCCGCAATTTCCTGTGCGGACGAAAGAGCCGAATTTTCCTCGTTTTTTGTAACGTATGAGGTCAGAGTGTTAATCATGAGCCAGCCGGTTGTGAGGAAAGTTATTATTAAAATGATTACGCCGGAAAGATATATTTTTGAAAAAACAGACTTAGGCATTTGACTTTACCTCGAATTTATAGCCGACGCTGTAAATTGTTTTAAGTTCCCAGTTAGAGCCGCTGCCGATTTTTTCGCGCACTCTTTTTATGTGTACATCGACCGTTCTCGTCTCACCGACATAATCGAATCCCCACACCTTGTCCAGAAGCTGATCTCTTGTGAATACCTGATTCGGGTGCGAACAGAGGAAGTAGAGCAGTTCAAGTTCTTTCGGCGGCATTTCGACGGTTTTGCCGTCAACCTTCAGTTCGTAGGTGTCAAGGCTTACCGAAAGTCCGGGAAAAACCGCTTCCTTGGCGGAAACCGCCGCCGGCTCGTATCTTCTCATAACGGCTTTGATTCTCGCAACAAGCTCTTTGCCGTCGAAAGGCTTTACCATGTAGTCGTCCGCCCCCATTTCAAGGCCCAAGACCTTGTCAAAGGTTTCTCCCCTTGCCGTAAGCATAATAATCGGAATCTTGCTGATTTGCCTTATTTCACGGCACACACCGTAACCGTCAAGCTTCGGAAGCATAAGATCAAGCACCACAAGCGACGGCTGAACCTCCTTGAATTTTTCAACCGCTTCCGCACCGTCATATGCAAATATAGGCTCATAACCGTCTTTTTGGAGATAAAGTCCAATCAGCTCGCAAATATTTTTATCGTCATCAGCAACCAGAATTTTCATTTTGATAATCCTTTCCGAAATGTTTTGGATTACATTTATTATATACCACCGCTGCGGAAAAGTCAATAAAATTCAAATCAAAAATCAGATTAGCACTTGCAAAAAAATCAAATTTGGTATATAATATATGCTGTAATAGATTCAAAGGAGCGAAATAGTAATGAAACTCGGTATAGTAGGTCTTCCGAATGTCGGAAAAAGCACATTATTCAATGCAATAACAAAGGCGGGTGCGGAGTCGGCGAACTACCCGTTCTGTACGATTGAGCCGAATGTCGGCATGGTGGCGGTTCCCGATGAGCGGCTGGACACTCTTGCAAAAATATACAACCCCGAAAAGGTAACCCCTGCGGTGGTTGAGTTCGTTGATATTGCCGGACTTGTAAAGGGCGCAAGCCACGGAGAAGGTCTGGGCAATAAATTCCTGTCACATATAAGAGAGGTTGACGCAATCGTTCATGTTGTAAGATGCTTTGAGGATGAAAATATCGTGCATGTCGAGGGCTCGATTGACCCGAAGCGTGATATTGAAACAATCACTTTAGAGCTTGTTCTGGCGGATTTGGAAGCGGTTGATAAACGCCTTGAGCGCGGCGTAAAAATGGCAAAGAACGACAAATCGCTTGCCGAAACGGTTGAAGTGCTTAAAAAAATCAAGACGGCGCTTGATGCCGGCAAAGCCGCGTCGACGGTTGAACTTTCTGAAGATGAGGAAAAATGCATATCCGATATGCAGCTTCTGACGCGCAAAAAGGTACTTTATGCCGCAAATGTTTCGGAAAATGATTTTGCGGACGGGATAGAAAACAACAAATTCGTTAGTGTTGTAAAGGAAATTGCGGATTCCGAAGGCGCTGAAGTTCTGCCGATATGCGCCGGAATGGAACAGGAAATTGCGGAGTTTCCCGATGATGAAAAAATGATGTTTTTATCCGAAATGGGGCTTTCCGAATCGGGGCTTGACCGCCTCATAAAGGCAAGCTACAAGCTTTTGGGACTCATAAGCTACCTCACGGCAGGACCGAAAGAGGTGCGTGCATGGACAATCACCGAAGGCACAAAGGCGCCGCAGGCGGCAGGAAAAATACATTCGGATTTTGAAAAAGGCTTTATCCGCGCGGAGGTTGTTTCGTATGATGACCTCATCGCCTGCGGAAGCTATAACGCCGCAAAAGAAAAAGGGCTTGTGCGCTCGGAAGGCAAGGAATATGTTTTCTGCGACGGAGATGTAGTATTATTCAGGTTTAATGTTTGATTTTTCGGCACATTCACCAAAAATCCGACTGAGCTTATGTGCAATGTGCCTAATTTGAAATTTTTTCAAAAAAACTCTTTACAAATTAAAAAAATGCTGATATAATATAGTTGTAATTGGTAGTAAAGTCTTTTTCCGGCGGTACATCGCCGGGATTTGGGTTTTGCTTTCGGTTATTCATTTTAAGAGTTTGGGGGTTTATAAGCATTATGAAGCAGTACTCAAAACCAACACTTGAAATCACTAAGCTTGCTTTTGACAGGGCATTCGCGTCAGGTTCTCCTTCTTATACAAAGGTAGGACAGGAAGAAGCTACAGACGGTACGCCCATCACAGTTTACGAAATCAAAAGTTTCGAATCTTCCAGTCAGAGCAACTAATTTTTGTAATTTAACAAGTGACGTCATGTTGGAAAATAAAAAGGCATATCGACGGGTATGCCTTTTTCCTTTTAAACTTTCAAAAATCTAATACCGAACGGCTTAACCGAAACTGAGCCGTTTATTTTTTCACCCGTTTCGATGTCACAAAGTTCCTCTCCCCAGTCGGTTACCACCTCATTGCCGCTGCGGTTAACAAACACATAGAATAAATCGGTTTCGTCAAAGCGCTTTATATAAAACACATCATCGCCGACACTGCCGAACCACACTCTTCCACCGTTCAGCACCGCATTTTCATGTCTTATTCCTATAATCTTTCTGTACCATGCAATAAGTTCCGCATTTTCGTTCCCCCACGGAAAGCAGCGTCGGTTGTCGGGGTCATCGCCGCCCAAGACACCCGCTTCGTCACCGTAATACACACACGGCACACCCGAATAAACCATTTGCAGCGCCGAAGCTCTTTTAAGAGCGTTTGTATCACCGCCCAGAGCCGACAGAATCCTCTCGCTGTCATGCGTACCGAGAATCGAAAGACAGGAAAGCATATTTTCATGAGGGTAATTTTCCGAAAGCTCCAGGAAAATTCCCGCAAGCTCACCGGCTGTTATTTCGCCCTTTTCAAACGCAATCACATTGTCCCTGAAAGGATAATTCATCACACCGTCAAGTTCGTCGGCCGTAAAATATTCACGCAGCTTGTCGTATGCAATCTTATTTGTTGCGTCCTCCCATACCTCGCCGAGAACATACCCGTCAGGATTAATTTTTCTGCATTCCGCTCTCAGGATTTTCAGAAATTCGTCCGGAAGTTCATCTGCAACATCAAGACGCCATCCGTCAATCCCGTCCGAAAACCATTTTCTAATAACCGAATTTTTGCCGGTTATTATATAATCAATATAACTCGGCTCAAGCTCGTTCACCGCCGGTAAATCGGTAATTCCCCACCAGCAGTCGTAGCTGCCGTCATCTTTAAATGTATACCAGCTGCGGTATTCGGAATCGGGATTATGGTACGCCCCCCTGCCTGTGCGGTTGTTTATATCAAAATATATGCTGTCGCAGCCCGTGTGATTAAAAACTCCGTCAAGAATAATTCTTATCCCCATTTTCTTTGCGGCGCTTACAAGACTTTTGAAATCCTCCTCGGTGCCGAGCACGCTGTCAACCCTCATGTAATCTGCCGTGTCGTAACGGTGATTGCTGCGTGCCGAAAAAATCGGATTAAGATAAATAAGATTTATTCCCAAATCCCTCAGATATCCAAGCTTGCTCTCTATTCCCTTGAAATTACCGCCGAAAAAGTCCCACTGCGAAATGCTCCCATCCGGATTTTTGCGGTATACCGGGGTGTCGCTCCAGTTTTCGTATACATAAGAACCGCTTTTAAACGGAGTATCGCCTTCTCTTCGGAATCTGTCGGGAAAAATCTGATAGCAGACGGAATTTCGCACCCAATCGGGTATATATTTTTCCTCATAAACCGTAAGCTGAAACTCTTTGCCGCTGCCCTCCGCAGCCGAAAAGCCCTCGCCCTTGCCGAGTATAACCGGCACATCGTATTGAACTTCAAAATGATAAAATACAAGACAACCGCTTGCCGGCGCACGGTATTTGCATACAAACGAATCGTATTCGTCTGCAAGCATGGGTATTTTGTCGCCGTTTGCAACCAGAAAGACAGCAAAAGGGTTACCCTCCGCAACAATGCGGAAGGTAACCTCTGTATTACATTTTACTGCGCCGAAGGGATGCTTGAACCAGTCCTCGCCCGAGTTATAGCGTATGCTCATTCGCCTTTCACCTCAAACGGCGGAATATTCCAGATTTCCTCGGCGTAATTTCTTATGGTGTTATCGCTTGAAAATACGCCGGATTTTGCGATGTTCACAAGCATTGATTTTCTCCAGCCGTCGGTATCACGGTATTTTTTGTCCATGATATCCTCAGCTTTGCAGAAAGCGTCAAAATCGCCGAGCACGCAGAAGGGGTCGTTTGAATTCGTGATGTCGTTAATAACCTCAAAAAATTCAGCGTTCGGAACACCGAAAAATCCGTTCTGAATCTGATTTACCGCGTTTGCAAGTGCCGGGTTGTTCTCCAGGATTCTCCTTGCGCTGTAATCGGCAGGTCTGTTGATAACCTCGTCTGAGCTCATGCCGAAAATAACGATGTTGTCCTCGCCTACCTCGCGGAAAATCTCGACATTTGCACCGTCCATGGTTGCAAGCGTAATTGCGCCGTTCATCATAAGCTTCATGTTTCCTGTGCCGGAAGCCTCTTTTGAAGCGGTAGAAATCTGAAGGCTGACATCTGCGGCAGGGATAATCTTTTCTGCCAGATCAACGCAGTAATTCTCCAGAAATACCACTTTAACCTTGCCTTTTATGCGTTCGTCATTGTTAATTTTGTCCGCAACCGAGTTTATAAGCTTTATAACCTCTTTTGCAAGCTTGTATGAAGGATACGCCTTTGCACCGTAAATAAACACCTTGGGGCAGATGTCAAGATCCGGATTTGCAAGAAGGTCGTTGTAAAGCTTGATAACATAAAGAATGCTCAGAAGCTGCCGTTTGTAGCCGTGCATTCTCTTGACCTGTACATTGAATACCGCCCGGGGGTCAACCTCGATACCGGTTGTTTCCTTTATATACTCTGCAAGGCGAACCTTGTTTGTGTACTTGATATCGCTGAGCTTTTCAAGGAACTGTTTATCATCGGCAAACTTGAGAAGCTCCTCCATTATAGAGGTATCCTTAACCCAGTCCTTGCCGATTTTTTCGGTAATTGCGTTTGAGAGGGCAGGATTTGCGCTGATGAGCCACCTTCTGTGGGTTATACCGTTAGTTTTGTTGTTGAACTTTTCGGGATAAATCTCATAGAAAGAGTGCAGCTCTTTATTTTTAAGAATTTCCGTGTGCAGCCACGCAACGCCGTTTACGCTGTAACCACCAACGATTGCAAGATGAGCCATACGGATTTTACCGTCGGAAATAACCGCCATGGACTCAATTTTCTGATAATCGTTGTTGAATCTTTCCGCAAGAAAAGCACGGAACCTTCTGTCGATTTCCTCGATAATCTGATAAATTCTCGGAACAATCGAGCTGATATACGAAACTCCCCATTTTTCCAGAGCCTCCGCCATGATGGTGTGGTTTGTGTAAGCGATTGTGTGCGTGGTAATGTACCAAGCCTCGTCCCACTCGATGCCCTCTTCGTCCATAAGCAGCCTCATAAGCTCCGCAACCGCCATTGCGGGATGCGTATCGTTAATCTGAATTGCAACATATTCGTGCAGCTTGTTAACGGGAAGCCCGTTCTTTTTGTGTTCGCGGATAATGCTCTGACAGCCTGCGCTTACGAAGAAGTATTCCTGGCGGATTCTCATGCGTTTTCCGTTTTCGTTGGAATCGTCGGGATAAAGCGCATAAGAAATAAACTCTGCATTTGAGCGCTTTTCAATAGCCTTCATGTAGTCGCCAGAGGCAAAGGTTCTGTAGTCGAATGTATCATCGTCGATAACCTCCGCCTTCCACAGACGGAGCGTGTTTACATTGTGATTGTCGTATCCCTTAATCGGCGTATCGTAAGGAACGGCAAGAATTTCATCGTAATCCGTGAAGTCGATTTTGTATTTTCCGTTCTCTCCCCAGATGTTTACTCTGCCGCCGAACTTAACCTTAACCGCCTCATCGGTTCTTCTGACTTCCCATACATTCCTGTTTTTAAGCCAGTCGTCGGACTGTTCCACCTGGTATCCGTCAACGATTTTCTGTTTAAAAAGTCCGTAGCGGTATCTTATGCCCATGCCCATTGCCGGAATTTCCGTTGAGCTCATGGAATCCATAAAGCAAGCGGCAAGCCTTCCGAGACCGCCGTTTCCGAGACCCTGTTCAATTTCCATTTTACGGAGTTCCTCGATGTCTATTCCGAGTTCCGCAAGCGCCTCTTTAACCTGCGGTTTAATGTTAAGACTTATCATGTTGGTGTCAAGAAATTTACCCGTCAGAAATTCGAGGGAAAAATAATAGATTTTTTTTGCTTTTCCCTTTGCGTACTGTTCCTTTGAATTTTTCCAGTCAACCGAGATGTAGTCCTTCAGTACAGAGCCTATTGCGTTGTACTGCTGAAGCTTTGACGAATCCTCCACACCGCAGGCGTACATGGAGCAAAGCTTGCTGATAAAATCCTTCTGTATTCTTTCCTTTGTGATTGCCAAATGAATCACTCCTCTCCAAATTATTCAAGTCCTTTATAAAGCTCAATGTATTCCACTGCCGATTTATCGAAGCTGTAATCGGAATTCATTGCGTTCTCAACAATCTTTTTCCAGTGCTCGGGACGGTTGTAGATATCGATTGCATAACGAATAACCCCAAGCATTTCGTGGGCGTTGAAATTGGCGAACGAGAAGCCGTTGCCGGTCATTTCAAACTCATTGTACGGTATAACCGTGTCTTTAAGACCGCCCGTTTCCCTTACAATCGGGATGGTTCCGTATCGGAGCGCAATAAGCTGACTTAAACCGCAGGGTTCAAAAAGCGAGGGCATAAGCAACATATCGCAGCCGGAATAGATTCTTTTGGAAAGAGCGTTTGAAAACATTATGTTAGCAGAAACTCTTCCTTTATATTTGTAGTCAAAATATTTGAGCATATCCTCGTAGCCGCGGTTTCCCGTACCCAGAATCACCATCTGAGCGTCGGTAACCGCCATAAGTTCGTCGAAAATTCTTGCGACAAGGTCAAGTCCCTTTTGTTTTTCAAGACGGGAAATTATACCGATTAAAGGCTTTTGCGGATTTTCCTCAAGCCCGAGCATTTTTTGAAGTTCGGTTTTGTTTACAAGCTTTCCGCCGATGCTTTTTATTGAATATTTCTTAAAAATCTCTTTGTCCTTAGAGGGCGAAAATACCGAATAATCAATGCCGTTCACAATACCGCTCAGCTTGTAGCTGTACTGCCTTAAAAGCCCGTCAAGACCCTCGCCGTAGAATTCGGTCTGGATTTCCGAGGCGTAAGTTTTGCTGACGGTCGTGACGCGGTCGGAGAAAACAATTCCCGCCTTCATGTATGATACACCGTCATAGTATTTCATTTTATCCTCGGTATTATAACCCATATCCACACCGAGAAGTTCCGTCAGCACCTCCGGCGAGAACACGCCCTGGAATTTCAGATTGTGAATTGTAAATATTGTTTTTGTGTTCCAAAGAATCGGGTCGGAATTATAGAAATGTCTTAAAAACAGAGGTACAAGAGCCGTCTGCCAGTCGTTGCAGTGCATGATTCCGGGAACAAAATCCGGAATATGCTTTGCCGCCTCGACCATCGCACGGGAAAGGAAAGCAAATCTTTCGCCGTCGTCGTAATATCCGTAAGCGCCGCCTCTTTTGAAGTAATATTCATTGTCGATAAAGTAAAAATGAACCCCGTCCATCTGTGTGTGAAGAAGCCCCACATACTGCTGCCGCCAGCCCACCGGAACCGAAAACTCTGCAATAAGTTCAAGTTTTTGCTTGTATTCCTCCGGCATATCCTGATATTTGGGAGAAATAACCCTTATATCCACGCCCTGCTTCACAAGCGCGCGGGGAAGCGAATACGCAACATCGCCCAGACCTCCGGACTTAAAAAACGGAAAACATTCCGATGCACAAAATAAAATATTCATTTCTTGTCCCCCTTCATGACTCCATTCGTAATTTTATATGAAAGCGTCATAAGACTGTCGCTCATATGCACATTTTCAACCGCAATATCGTCGGGTATGCCGAGATCGATGTACGAAAAGTTCATAATACCCTTTATTCCGCAGGCGCAAAGGCGTTTTGCGACCGCCGGCGCCGCAGTCTTGGTGAGCGTGAGAACCGCAATGCTGACCTCATTTTTGCTCATATAGTCCTCAAGCGTATCGGTATGATAAACCGGTATATCCGCAACGGTTGTTCCGACAACCGCAGGCGCAACATCGAACATTGCCTTAATGATAAATCCACGCTTTTTGAATGACGGGTACTTCGCAAGCGCCTGCCCGAGATTGCCCGCACCGATAATAATAACCGGCGTAGGAGTGTTGACGCCGAGGATGTTACCTATTTCGTTGTAAAGATATTCAATATTGTAGCCGTAGCCCTGCTGACCGAATCCGCCGAAGAAGTTCAGATCCTGGCGGATCTGCGAAGCGGTAACGCCCATGCGTTCGCTCAGTTCTCTTGAAGAGATTCTGTTAACATCGCTTTTTTTCAACTCCTCGAGAAAACGGTAGTATCTCGGAAGTCTTTTTATAACCGCTGAGGGTACATTTTTAATTTCCACTGTAAGCCTCCATAGAAAATATTATGGTAACAATCAAAAAATGCCTTAAATGCTTGATTTAATTAATAATGCACAATATATTGTGTTTTTCATCTTAGTATAAAAATTCGCCGCGATTGTGGATAACTGCGAGCACAAATCCACATATCCACAAAGTTATTCACATTGACAACCCTTTTTTTATGCCGTTTTGGAAAGTTATCCACATTTTTGCAGTTTGAGTTATGCTATGCCGACGCATATTTCGTCGAAACCGCCCGTAATCTGCAGCCATATATGTTGGGTTAACATAACTTTTTGCATTTGTGATAATTATGTCAAACTAAAACGGAAGCGTTGCGTAAGCGTTAAGGGACATATCGGCAAATTCGCCCTTTTGCGCAAGGAAATATGCCGCACAGCCGACCATAACCGCATTGTCCGTGCAGAAACGGGGCCTCGGGTAAAGGAACTCCATGCCCGCCGCTTTGCACCGTCCGGAAAACTTATCCCGCAGATAACCGTTTGCGGCAACGCCGCCTGCCATTGCAACCGTTTTGACGCCTGCCGATTTTGCCGCCGCAATTGTGTGGTCAGCCAAAACATCGGTAACCGCCTCCTGAAAAGACGCCGCAAGGTCTGCACTGTTTACGGTTTCGTTTTTCTGCGCCGCTTTGTGTACTGTATTTATAACTGCGGTTTTTACACCGCTGAAGCTGAAATCAAAATTATCAAACTTAACCCTCGGAAAATCAAACGCCGACGGATTTCCCGATTTCGCAAGCTTTTCAAGCAGCGGTCCGCCGGGGTAGCCGATTCCGATTACCCTTGCCACCTTGTCGAAAGCTTCGCCGGCGGCGTCATCACGGGTTCTGCCGAGAACTTCAAAATCCATGTAGTCTTTTGCAAGAACAATATGACTGTGTCCTCCGGAGGCAACAAGCCCGGCAAATGGGGGCTTCAGCTCCGGATGTTCTATATAGTTTGCGCTGATGTGCGCTTTTATATGATGAACCGCAATAAGAGGCTTTTTAAGCGCAAACGCAAGCGCCTTTGCCGCCGAAACGCCGACCAGCAGCGCACCTATAAGACCCGGTCCGTAGGTAACCGCAACGGCGTCTATGTCCGAAAGAGCAAGCCCGGCGCTGCTCACCGCTTCATCAATGACAGTATTAATATATTCCATGTGCTTTCTCGAAGCGATTTCCGGAACCACTCCGCCGTATTTTTTGTGAAGGTCGGCAGAGGTCGCAATAATATCGCTCAAAACCTCTCTGCCGTCACGCACAACTGCTGCCGCAGTTTCGTCGCACGAAGATTCTATGGCAAGTATATTCACATTAACAACCCCAAATATGTCTTAAAAATTTACTTATATATTATATGTTAACATTTTTTTTTAAAAAAGTCAATAAAACCGTTTACATTTAGTTAAATCTGTGATAAAATAGGTAATATGATATATAATTTATTTGGGAGTTGTTACTATGGATAAGCAAAAAGTTATTACCAAAATTTGTGAAACAGGTATAGTTGCCGTTGTAAGAGCGGACAGCGAGGACCAGGCAAAACGCATTGCGGATGCATGCCTTGAAGGCGGAATCAGCGCAATCGAAATGACATTTACCGTGCCGAAGGCTCACAAAATCATCGAGGCGCTCTGTGATGAATATAAAAACGGCGAAATGATTGTCGGCGCAGGAACGGTTTTGGATTCCGAAACCGCAAGAGTAGCCATTCTTTCGGGCGCACAGTATATCGTAAGCCCTTACCTCGACATCAATACTCTTAAGTGCTGCAACCGCTACGCAATACCCTGTATGCCGGGCGTTATGACGGTTAAGGAAATGATTGAAGCAATGGAATACGGCGCAGATATTGTTAAGCTTTTTCCGGGCGATGCGTTCGGGCCCAAAATGGTTAAAGCGCTTCACGGACCTGTTCCGCAGGCAAAAATCATGCCTACCGGCGGCGTAAGCCTTGACAATGTGGAGCAGTGGTTCAAAAACGGAGTTGTTGCCGTAGGCGCAGGCGGATGCTTAACCGGCGGTGCAAAAACGGGCGACTATAAGCTTATTACCGAAACAGCTAAGCAATTTGTCGAAAAAATCAAAGCTGCAAGGGCATAAAATATAAAATATTTGAAAAATTTTCTCATAGCTTGTTGACAAATGGCAGCTGTTTATGTTATTATTATAATATCATTTTATGTTTATACGCCGGACGGTTTTTTCGGCAGGCGATATTATTTTGGAGGAAAAACTTATGTATTGTGAAAAATGCGGAAAAATTGTAAGCAACAGTGAAAAGGTCTGCCCGAAGTGCGGTCATGATTCTTTTACAGATAAAAGAAGAGGAGCAAAATTCAAACCCTCCGCCACAGCATGGATGGTTATTTCGTTCATCTTCAACCTTGCGCTCGGTGCGGCGTATTTCATTCTCGGCGTTATGGGGCAGAGCCCGGATATCGAGCTCAGCTTTGCAAACGGTCTGACATTTGAAATAGTAAACACAGGCTTTAATATCTGCCTCGTTCTTATCGGTGCGGTTATTATACTTTATTCGTTTGTGTACCTTATTCTTCTTTCGTCAAAGAAGCAGTTCCTTTACGGTGTGCTGATGGTTACGGCGCTCTGCGTGTGCAGCTTTTACTTCTTCTTCTACGGCGGAAGCGTCCTCGGTATACTTATGATTCCCGTAATGGTTGTATTCCCGATGATTACAAAATTGCTCATCGGCGATGAATGGGATTATATGGGTTAAAAATCAAAATACATATAAAATGTCCCGGGCAGTTTCAAAACTGCCCGGGATTGTTTTACTGTAATTGTTTTTTCTGCCTTATTAATATGCACTCGGTTATTCTGCCCGATATAAGACTTTTGTCTCTTTTCGGGTAAAACTCAATAAACGGTTCGGCAATTGCGGATATTGTTTTTCTGTCAAGTTCCGGCATTTCAAGCTGTTTGCCGTAAAGTTCACGACAAATATTTATCTGCCTGTTAAATGTAGTTGAAAACGGCAATGCCACAGCAGAGCTTATCAGCGCTTTCGGTAAAATATCCATCGGATAAATCCTCGTATCCGAAAGAAACGCTGCACCGTTATCAAAAAACGGACAGTAATCATATTTTCCGGACTTTTCGATCACAGCAATATTGTTAAGGTGGCGGTCCGTATTTAATATCAAACCGTCAAATTCAAAAAGCATCGTAAGATACTTCGGAAAATCTTTAAGTCCTGTAACTTCCGCTGTTTTCTCGGCAATATACTCAATCCTTTTTTTGTTACTCGAAAGTTTAGCAAGAACCGTTACAAGCGGTTTTCCGTCAGCCTTTGACAAAAGCTGATTCAAAGTTATTATTGAGCACCCTGCACCGAGAAAACCCTCCGATACGCTTGCAAGCCTTTTATACCCATGCACTTCAACAGATTCAACATAATACTTTACATATCCGAATTTTTGTATGTTTCCAAGCTTTGCAAGCCTCGAGGCAACAGCCTCTGCGGCTGCCTCATACCCGTATTGGTCAAGTTTGTACCATTTGTTTGCCGATTCATCAAACCACTTTTCCTGATTCCCCTTTGATGAAGTTTCGGCAATTTTCTTATCACTTATAAGTTTAATTTTCATCAGACATCCTCAACCTCTAAATGCTGTCCGTCCTCTGCCATGCGCCCCTTTGTAACCAAAATTATTTCAAACGGGTCAAACTCTGAAACGCCAATCTGTTCAAGATATATTTTGAGCCCGTCCCTCGTTTCCGGAATGCACCTTTCGCGCAGAAAATAATCAAAGTCATTCCAGTCGGGGGTATGATTGTTCCCAAATGCAGTTTTCACAAAGTTGGAAACATAGTTTTTGCATACCAGCGTTTTATCGGTAAAATCCGCTGCGATAACAGTGCACAGGGTGTCGGAATCATAAAATTTCAGAAGCTTCACATCATGTCCGCACTGCTTTTTTTCCGTTATAAAACTCTCTGTCAAATCCATAAAACAGCCGCTCACTTGCTTATTACGGCATTTCCGCCGTCGGGAACTATATTCACATATGCATAGTTCTTTCCGTTTTCCGCGAAGATTTCAGCAGTTTCGGTTTTGCCGTACTGAGTGCACTTGACGCTGCCGCTCCACTCTGACGGAATGTTAACCTTTACCGTAAGCGGATAATCGAAAACGCTGTCATCCATCCCGTCGGTAAGCTTTATGCCGATGCTCGAATTATTCGCCCAAAGCTGTTTTGCAGACGCCGTATCTCTTTCGTAGATATACTTTACAACCTCGGTAAAGCTGCCTGCCCAAACCTTGTCAGACTTTGAGGCAATGTATTTAAGATGTTCCTCCATTGTTGCAATGTTTGTTGAATAAGCATCCGATGCCGTTCCCGCACCGCCGATTCCGTGATAAAGCTCGGTATTCCATCCGCCGGAGGCTATTGCGCGGTCAACTCTGTCATTAAGCCGGGAAACCGGGGTTCCGTACTGCACAGCAACGGTCGGAATTTCGTAAAAATCCGCCGGTGTTTTTCCGGCAACTATATCTCCGCCCGCGCTTCGGTTTGCGTAATGATTCTTTTTAATCAAGGTTATTGCGTTATTATGGTTTTGCCCCCAAGGAGTGGCATATGTTATTATACTCTGCGTCGGAAAAGCCTCTGCAAGCTCATTGTATGAATCAATAATGTCGTGCTCCAGCTCTTCTTGCGTATAGCTTGAAGTGTCGTTATATTTAATGGCATGAGTATATGAGTGGTTTCCGAGGTCTATATACCCCGTGTCAAAAATCGCCTGCCATTTGTTGTGGCTGTCGGCAAGCCGCCCAAGCCAGCCGGTTACTATCATTTCGGTACCGTGAATATTATACTTTTTAAAAAGGTCAAGATATTTAAGCGCCGCACCGTAGTCGCCGTCATCCATGGTAATTGATGTTGCGGATGCCCTGTCTCCCTGCCACACGCACACGATCGGTGCAGAAAGCGCTTCAACCTCGGAATTGTCAATTTCCGGATTGAAAATATCGTCAAACGAGAAGATATTGTATATCGTTTCGTTATCCTTTGTTCCGATACACTTCATGTTGTCAACAATATATTGCCCAACCTCGATAGGTTCAAGCGTTTCGGTTTCGTATGCGAAATACTGCACCAACGCCTTATCGGAAACAATATTAATCCCCGGGTCCGCATAAACCGTTTTCCCTGCCGGAACCGTTTTCTTCTCCGACGAACGGTTTACCAGCTTTTTATAGCCGCCGTTTTCGGTATATTCCGTCATAACCATGGTTACGGAAACATCTTCCGAAGTGTTGTTTGTGAATGTTGTGCCGATGCTCGCATACCCTTGTTTTATAACGGCTGAAGCCACGCTGTTTACCGTCAAAAAGGTGTCTCCGCAGATTATCCCGTCTTTTGCGGAAACGGGTATAAGCAGCGCAAACATAATCACAATTGCAAGAACCATACATAAAAGTTTTTTCATTGTTTCAAATCCCTTCATTATTTGCTTATACAAAAATTATACCACAAATCGGCATTTAAGTCAACAAAAATAATTGCGTGTATATTACAGATTGTTTAAGTTTATTAAAAAACGCCCCACACAGGGAAGTTTTCTGATATAATATATGTAAGTTTAAAAAATGAGGTGGTTTGAAATTGAAAAAATACGAAATAACAAAGAAAATGCGCTCAATTGCGGCGCTTGTATTGGTTTTTGCAATGATGTTTTCACTCACCGCTGCCTATGCCGAGAATGAAAACAGGTCAGATAAAACGGATACAAAAACCGAGAGCAGTATTCCGTCGGATAAATCTGCACTTGCGCCGAACAGCGAAACGGCAGTCGTTATCGATATGACATCTGACTATGTTCTCTTTGATAAGGACAAGGACAAAAAGATGTATCCTGCGTCCATGACAAAAATCATGACAGCACTTCTGACGGTCGAAAACAAAAGCATGGACGATACCGTAGTGGTGTCGGAATCGGCGGTTTCGGGCATAAACAAATATGAATGTACAAATGTCGACCTTAATCCGGGCGATGTTGAAACGGTGGACGAGCTTATGCACGCACTGCTTATACCTTCGGCGAACGATGCCGCTAATGTTCTTGCGGAGTATGTAGGCGGCTCTATCGAAGGCTTTGCGGACATGATGAATAAGCGCGCTGCGGAGCTTGGCTGTAAAAACACGCATTTTGCTAATGCAAACGGTCTGCATGATGAAAACCACTATACAACCGCATATGACATGGCGCTCATCGCGAAGGAAGCCATGAAACGGCCCGAGATTGCCGAAATTGTAGGTCTGTGGTCGTTTCAGATGAAAAACAGCGGACTTACATATGCAAGCACAAATCATCTTGTGAGCAGATATGTAAATCTTGATTATTATTACGAAAACGCAACCGGCATAAAAACCGGATATACCGATGAGGCACAGCGCACCCTTGCCGCATCCGCGACAGACGGCGAACACTCGATAATCGCAGTTGTTATGGGGTGTAAAGATAAGGATGACGGCACAATGACATCGTTTGTGGACGCAAAACAGCTGTTTCAGTATTTCTTCAAGAACTACGAAAATTTAAAGTATATTTCCGCAAATCAGATAATTGTTGAAAAAACGGTCAAGAACGCTTCGGGCGACGGCAGAATACTCCTTACGACCCCGGTCACAAAGGAAGCGTATCTTCCCAAAGGAACCGGCGAGGGCGACCTCAAATATGATATTAAGCTTACCAAAAAACTTGAAGCTCCGATAAAAAAGAACGAGAAACTCGGGTACGCAACCGTTTCCTACGGCGGCGAAACGATAAGCACGATTGAACTTTACGCCGACAGGAATGTTGATAAAAGCTATGTAAAAGCATTTTTCAATCTTCTCGGAGGATTCAAAATTATTGTAGTAATTCTTGTAGTGCTGGTTATACTGTTCATTGTAATGTTCTGTATCAGACAGCGGAATTTAAGACGCAGAAGAATAAGACGCGCCGAAAGAATGAGACAAATGCGCCAGCGCGAGGAAGAAGAAAGAGAGAAGTTCAGAAACACTAATTTTTAAGTATTAATATTAAAAAGTACCGAAACTTTATTTTTAGTTTCGGTACTTTTATTTTTATTTTGTTTTTCCGAGATATGCTTCCTTAATGCTCTCGTCCGCCAGAAGCTCTGCCCCGCTTCCGGTTTTGGTGATTCTGCCCGTTTCAAGAACATATGCAATATCCGCAACCTGGAGCGCCATATTGGCGTTCTGTTCAATAAGAAGAACGGTTATGCCCTGTTTATTTACGGTTTTGATAATTTCAAATATGCTCTGTACAACAAGCGGAGCAAGCCCGAGCGACGGCTCATCCATCATGATTACCTTCGGACGGCTCATAAGAGCACGCCCAACGGCAAGCATCTGCTGTTCGCCGCCGGAAAGCGTTCCGCCCTGCTGCCATTCGCGTTCCTTCAGCCTCGGAAACAGCTCATAAACCCAGTTGAGGTCGTCCTCAATATTATCCTTGCGAAGATAAGCGCCGATTCGGAGATTTTCCTTAACCGTGAGGTCGGGGAAAATCCTTCTGCCCTCGGGCACAAGAGTAATACCCTTTGTAACAATGGATGTCGGGTCTTTTGCGGTTATGTCCTCACCGCAAAAGGTAATTTTGCCGTTTTTTGGCTTAACAAGGCCCGAAATCGTCCTCAATGTAGAACTTTTGCCGGCACCGTTGGCACCGATAAGCGTAACGATTTTACCTTCGGGCACATCCATCGAAATACCCTTAACCGCTTCAATTCCGCCGTAATTTACTTTAAGGTCTTCTATTTTAAGAAAATCACTCATCCTCCGTCACCCCCAGATATGCGTCAATAACCTTCGGGTTCTTTTGAATTTCCTCAGGTTTTCCTTCGGCAATGAGGCTGCCGAAATCAAGAACATAAATTCTGTCCGAAATTTCCATAACCAGATCCATGTGATGTTCAATCATGAGAACGGTAAGATTGTGTTTTTCTCTTATTTCCGCAATGAATTCGGAAAGTTCAAGCGTTTCCTGAGGATTCATGCCGGCAGCCGGCTCATCGAGAAGCAAAAGCTTGGGTTCTGTTGCCAGTGCACGGGCAATTTCGAGCCTTCTCTGAAGTCCGTAAGGAAGGCTGACCGCAAGTTCGTCACGGAATTCCCACAAATTCTGCTCACGAAGAAGCTGTTCTGTTTCGAGCCTCATGCGCTTTTCCTCTTTTGCGGAAAGCCTGAACGCAGCAGAAAACATATTATGCTTTGCCCTCATATGCTTAGCAATCAGAACATTTTCAAAAACCGTCATGCTCTTCCAGAGCCTGATGTTCTGGAATGTTCTTGCAATTCCAAGCTTGGTGATTTTGTCGGGAGTGGGCGAAATTGTGCGCTTTCCCGTATATAAATCTGCATTTTCACCGGCATAAATTTTTTTCATTTTGCCGCGCGGATGATTCTCAACGATTTTCTTGCCGTCGAATTCAATCGCACCGTTTGTAGGCTCGTAAACGCCCGTAATGCAGTTGAAAGCGGTGGTTTTTCCGGCACCGTTAGGACCGATAAGGGCAACGATTTCACCCTCGTTTACATGCATGGAAAGATTGTTGACCGCAACAACGCCGCCGAACTGCATGGTAACATTTTCAACATTAAGTACATTATTCAACTGCGTCACCCCCTGCGGCAGAATTTTTCTTTTTTGAGAAACGCTTTACAAGCCCCCTGAAAGAAAGCTCCTTGTTGCCCATAATACCCTTCGAGAAGAAGAGCACGATAACCATGATGATTACCGAGAAAACGACCTTTCTGAAACCGTCACGGAAAAACGGAACATGCACTCCGAAAACGGAACCGCTGTCAAGAAATCTCAGCCACCATTCCGAGCAGGCGATGTAGAGGAAAGCCGCAATACAGCTGCCGGAAACCGAACCGATACCGCCGATTACAACCATAAGGAGAATCTCGTAAGTCATAGCGGTTTTAAAGGCGGAAGCCTGAATAGTTGTCTGGAACATCGCAAGCAGTGCACCGCCTACGCCGGCAAAAAAGCTCGAAACGATAAACGACTGCATTTTGTGCTTAAAGAGGTTGATACCCATTGCCTCGGCTGCGATTTCGTCGTCACGGATTGCCTTGTAAGCCCTTCCGTAGGAAGAATTGATAAGCAGCAGAATAATCGCAATGCTGACCGTTGCAATCAAAAACGGGAATATAGAGGCAAGCTTAATTGTTGTGCCGCCGATAGCCATCTTTATGTCGTTAAAATTCGTGTATTTTCTAAGAAGATTGGAACCGTTGGTAAGTCCGCCGAGCTTGTCCCACTGGAATATCGCCCTTATGATTTCGGCGAAACCGAGTGTAGCTATGGCGAGATAGTCGCTCTTGAGCCTTAAAACGGGGATACCGATAAGCGCCGCAAAAACAGCAACAACAAGCCCCGCAATAATTATGGCGATAACCGCACCAAGGAAGTTGCCGCCGTTCGTACCCAAAACCTTGGCAAGCTTTTCGGCGATAGAGAATTTAATTATACCGCCGTTAAAATACTGGTAAACCGCATCGTGCCTTGCCGCAGGAATGGAGAGCGCGGCGTATGTGTATGCACCGATGAGCATAAATCCTGCCTGACCGAGCGAAAACAGTCCCGTAAAACCGTTAAGAAGGTTCATTGAAACGCAGAGAAGCGAATAAATGGCTGCTTTTCTCAAAACCGGCACAAGCATGAGCGTGGTTGAGTTAACCGGAAAAACATTGTCCAAAAGGTATAAAACAACATACAGCGCCGCAAAGAAAACGATTGCGATTATGCCGCCGGTATGACTTTTCTTTTCTGTAAGATTTTTTCCCATAGTTTTCACCTCACACCTTGTCCGTAGCCTTTTCACCGAAGATACCGGTAGGCTTAACCAACAGAATAACAATCAGCAGTACGAAGGTGAAAGCGTCGGAAAAAGTAGTCCAGCCGACACCCTTTATAATGTTTTCGCAGATACCGATTATAAAAGCGCCGATAACCGCACCGGGGATAGAGCCGATACCGCCGAAAACGGCAGCGACAAAGGCTTTAAGACCGGGCATTGCACCTGAAGTAGGAATAACCGAAGTGTAGTTGCTGAAATAGAGCAGCGAACCGACCGCCGCCAGAAAGCAGCCAATAACAAAGGTTATGCTGATAACCGAATTAATCTTGATACCCATGAGCTGGCTTGTTTCAAAGTCTTTTGAAACCGCACGCATAGCCATACCGATTTTTGTGTGGTTAATGAGCATAACAAGCGCAATTACAAGAAGAATCGTCAGAACCGGGGTGATGAGTGTAACCATTTTTACGGTTGTGCCGCCGAGCGTAACCGATTTTGACAGAAACGGAATGTTCGGATAAACCTGCGGCAGACCGCCCGTAAAATAAAGGGCGCAGTTCTGCAGAAGATACGAAACACCGATAGCCGAAATCATAACCGACATTCTCGGCGCCGACCTGAGCGGCTTGTATGCGACACGCTCAATCAAGAAACCGAGCAGAACCGTAGCAACCAGCACAAGCGGTATGGATATATACATAGGAAGTGATGCGGTTGCATAAACCATAATTAAGCCGGCAACCATAAAAACATCACCGTGGGCGAAGTTGATAAGTCTTAAAATACCGTAAACCATTGTGTATCCGATAGCAATCAGCGCATACTGACCGCCCACCGAGATACCGGCAAGCAAATACGGCAGATTTGCGTTAAAAAATTCCGCCATATAAATACTCCTCTCTGAATTTGAAACGTATAAATCCGCTTCACACGAAATTTGTGCGGAACGCATTTATACGTTCCAAAAACACCAATATTCATGGCGGAAAAATTCCGCCACGAATACTGATAATATGAATTTTTATAAATTATTATTTAACGCCCTGAACGGTTACGAAGTCCCAAGCGCCCGTTTCGGTGTTAACGGTCTTGATGTAAGCTGCGTCACGAACAGCGTCGCCGTTCTTGCCGAACTTGATTTCGCCGGAAATACCTGTGTAGGTTGTGTCCGGAAGAGCCGCCATAACATCACCGGGTTCTTTGGAATCAGCGTTCTTGATAGCTTCAAGAGCGGTCATGTAAGCGTCGTAACCCATTACGGATACAGCGGAAATCATATCGTTGCCGCCGTTGTTTGCGAGGTTTTTGGCGTCAGAGTTAATCCATTCTTTGATGCCTTTTTCAAAGTCGGGGTTACCGCCTTCAGCGTAGAATGTCGAAACATCGATTTTAACATTCTTACCCTTTGCAGCCTCGATGATAACATTGGAATCCCAAGTATCGCCGGCAAGAAGAGGACAGGTTACACCCTTTGCTGCAGCCTGTTCAACGATAAGCTGAGCGTAAGAAAGCGAGCAGGGAGCAAAAATAACATCAGCCTTTTCGTTGACTGCGTTTGTGAGGTAAGAGTTGAAGTCGGAGTTGTTCTCGGGGAACTGTTCCGTTATAACCTTCATGCCAAGCTTTTCTGCAGCTTCCTTGAAGTAGTTGATAAGACCCTGGTCATAGTCGTTTCCGAGCTGACCGAGGCAGTAAGCGGTTTTAGCACCGTTTGAGAAAGCATAGTTTGCCAGAACCGTGCCCTGGAAGGGGTCAAGGAAGCAAACACGGAAATAGTGGTCGTTGCCTTCTGTAACCTGAGGATTTGTGCAGGTTACGCCGATTGCGGGGATACCTGCTTGTTCAAATGTGTCGGAAGCAGCGATAGCAACGCTGGAACCGTAAGAACCGAGAACAACCGAAACACCCTTGGAAACGAGTGTCGAAGCAGCGGAAACCGCCTTGTCGGTAGAAGATTCGTTGTCGGCATAAACAAGTTCAACCTTGTATTCCTCGCCGCCGATTTCAACGGTAGGATAGAGGCTGTTAGCATACTGCATACCGAGAATTTCCTGTTTTCCGCCGGCGCCGTTATCGCCCGACTGAGGTTCGTAAACACCGATACGAACAACCTTTTCATCGCCCGATCCATCTCCGGAACCGCAGGCAGTGAGAAGCGTACAAACCATTATGCACGCAAGGAGTAAAGCTAAAATCTTTTTCATAAATATTCCTCCGATTATTAATTTTTAAAGACAGACCTTCAGCCAGTCTTCATATTACTATGTAATAATACCATTTTTCAAGCCGTTTGTCAAGGAAAAATCAACAATTTACACATATTTTGTAATAAATTCCGACAAACAAGGGTTGTAAAGGGTGAATTACTGTTATTTTTGCCTTTGTTACTCAACTGTCGGTTGATTTTTGGGAAATTTGATTTTAGGTATTGCAAAATTTTTAAAAGTATGATATGATGAGTATGCGAAACGATTTTAATATGTATAATGATGGTATTTTAATTTTTTAAGAATTATTTCACCTTTTATTTATGTGCATTAACACAAAGACTATAATTTGTAAAAAACGCAAATTCACTCTTTGTGTCGGTGCTTAAACCTGCATATTAAAATTGTTTCGCAGCAATCGGAGTTTGCGTTTTTTGTACGCAGATTTCGGTCTGCGTACTTTTTCTATATGGAGGAATTTCCTTATGGGTTTATATGGCTCACCTGATTTAACATCACATAACAACAAAGTGCATTACAACAACAATATGATATTTTGTTCATCATGCGGTTTTCAATATTCGAAAAAATTCAGAAAATGTCCAAAATGCGGCAAAAAACATGCTCAGCCATTCTATAACAAATGGTGGTTTTGGCTTTTTATAATAATCCTCATACTCTCTTTTGCGCCATCTGACTTACGCAAAATAAATATACACACATTTACAGATATTCCTGAAAAAACAGGTGCCTTACAGCAAAACGGCGAGGAAGACCCCATATCCGAAGATGACTATAAAGCTAAGTGTATCCAAATTGCTTATGAAGATCTTGCCAGGAATCCTGAAAGTTATATTAACCAAAAAGCGTTGGTTACAGGGAAAGCAATTCAAATTCAGGAAAATGGCACAAGCGTGGTTATCAGATTAAATGTTACACAAGGCGAATATGGAATATGGGATGATACTGTTTACATAGACTATCAGAGAAAAGCCGCTGACGAAAAACGGATTCTCGAAGGTGATATTATTACAGTCTATGGAGAGGTTAAGGGAATAAAAACTTATACAGCAATATTCGGTAACCAGGTTTCAATACCGCATATTTTAGGGAAATACATTATCATAAATTAAGCTATAAATGCAAGATAAATCTAACATAAAAACATCCCTGCGATATTTTATTATACCGTAGGGATATTTTTTCTATTTTAGGTTTTTGCCACTTCGCTCCTTCCTGACGAACTGCCGATCAGGAAATCCATTTATCATTATACTTGTTAAACTTATCGGTATTATTTAATATGTATTCATAAGCAAGGTCCGAAAATGCTTTCAATTGCTCATCGTTCTTAAAAAATCCTGTGCAGATAGCGCTGCCGGCTGACGGGTTGTCGGCATTTTTGCAGTATTTTTTCGTCATATAATTTGTTTCTTTATTAATATTCCATTCCAAATCCGCTGCCTTTTCGTCCGGTTTGTCAGCGGCATTTGAGAACTCAATTTTTAGTCTGTACTTATATTCGGACGAAGGCTGCTTTTCGGGAACAATTTCGCAAATTGTATAATCATCATACCAAATCTGCTGCCCGTCGCTTACGATATAGCCGTTTTCGGATTTTAGAGTCTTGTTGTTGTCAACAATTGTTGACACAATTTCCGACGGAGAAAATTTTTCACTATCAGCTGCAAAGCTTACTGAAATAAGAGTGTTATCCGAAAGCTTTACTATATAATTGTCGAAATTATTTATTTCAATATTAGGTTTTGCATTTAAATGGCACTTTGCCTCTGTGCATTTTTTAAGATTTTCAAGCATCGCGTCTGAAAAATCGGTTCTGACAAAAGAAATATTGTTGACCGTCCGAACATCTTCAAACGCGGTTACGCCAAGATTTTTCGCATCCTCTTTGAGGTCGCCCACACTGCAGCAAAGCAGCTCGTCTGCCAGTATATAAATTTTTTCTTCACCCGTCAGCAACAAACAATCATCAATTCTTGATTTGTTTTTTAATTTGTCGGCACCGTCAACATTCGGAATATACATTGAAATTCTGCCGCCGAGAAAGTCCTTGTTAACGGCTTTTTCGCTGTTGAGCGCCGCAGTTCTTGTTTCGGGATTCCAGTATATCGAATACCCGTTTTTTTCCGCAAGCATGCGGATAGGTTCAAGCTCATCACCGCCGCCAAATAATGACCCGGGGCACATAATTGTATCATTTTCAATTGTGCAGTTTTCTGTATCGATAGCTTCTCCGTTAACCGTAATCGAAAAATCCTTTTCGGCATGTACACCGCCAAATGACGATAAAACAGTAAATAACACTAAACCTGCCGCAAAAATTCTTTTCATCATATAACCCTCCCAAAAATGTTAATAATAACCTTTAAACTTATTATAGCAATTTCATGGCCTAAAGTCAATACAAAACTGTTGATTTTTTAACGAATCATATTTTTGGTATTGCAAAATTTTTAATAATATGATATTATGAATATGCGAAACGATTTTAATGTGTAAAATGGTGGTATTTTAATTTTTTCGGAATTATTTTACCTTTTATTTATGTGCATTAACACAAAGACTATAATTTGTAAAAAACGCAAATTCCACCGAAAGTAACGATTCTGAAAGGGTTGTTATTAAGTTAGTTTGGCGACTATCGGAGTTTGCGTTTTTATGCGCCTGCTTCGGTGGGCGTATTTTTGTTTTTATGGAGGTTTTTATAATGTCACTTTCAACGGATTTTATAATAAGCAACGGAATACTGGAAAAATATAACGGCACCTCATCCGAGGTAACAGTGCCGGAAGGCGTTCGAGAAATAGGGTTGGGCGCATTTCGCCATTGCAGAAGTTTGAAATCTATTGTTTTGCCGAACGACATTTCAGGAATAGACAGCAATGCCTTTGAATTTTGCACCGAACTTACAGGCACATTACCATTCCAAATACCGTTAAGCATATTGGGAATAACGCTTTTAGTGCCTGCAATAGTTTAACAAATGTGTTGATTCCGGATAGCGTGGTATCAATAGGAATTTCCGGATTCAGCGGCTGTTATCGATTAACTGAATAAGCCTCCAAAATTGTACAAAGCTGCATAAGATTGAGTTGGCATGCGGGAGCTAAACACTTAATGCCTTTCATCCGTTTTCTTTGTTATCGTGATTTATGTATTTACATAACGCTTTAGATGTGATATAATTAAGGCAAAATAATTACGAGGAGGAAAAAATAATGTGCACACCATTAGAAATTGTAGAAAAAGCAATAAACTCATTTAATGAAGATGAAAATGAACTCTATCTTATTGAGCACGGCTTAAACGAAAGATGTATCTGCGCCCGGCTTGCATTACATATAACAAATGTATTGCCCGGCACTCACTATTGCGACTATGTTGCAGATGTTGAGTATAACAGAAATGCAGCAAATATTAAAGACGAAAAACATTTTAAAACAATAGAAGCTAATAGCAAAACAAAGGGAACAGGGCGAATAATAGTCGACTTAATTGTACATAAACGGGGTGAAAATCCTGACTACAATTTAATATATATTGAAATGAAAAAGGCTGCATCAAATGAAGCAAGAATAAGCGTTGACGAAAAACGACTATGTTGCCTGACATCCCAAACTGGTAATTATAAGTACCAGCTTGGTGTTATGGTAATAGTGGATAAGGCTAACAGAGAACTAAAAATTAAATGCATAGCAGAAGACGGTTCAACAAGAAGCTATTGCAATTCCATGAATGAATAAAAAATTAAGACGCTTCGCTTAAAAGCTTAGCGTCCTAATTAATTTAAAGCAAAAAGGCTAAGACAGATCCGGCGATTACCTATTTTCCCGGGGCGTCACCGCCCAAGTATCATCGGCGTAACAAAGCTTAACTACCGTGTTCGGAATGGGTACGGGTGTGACCTCTGCACAATCAACACCGGATTTATCACCTTTTGCAAATTAACTTAATAAAAATAATGATTAAGAAATTACCCTAAAAATCGACATTTCAATGCAGATTTGGGTATCAAATAAGTTAACTAATTGCCTATATTATATTTCAGCAAACACAAACAATTGGCAAAATAATTGCAAGCCAAAAGCTTATATATCAACCTAATAACTAGCAACATCCGTTCGCATATTAAGCAAATCCAAACGACTGCCTAATTAATATATCAGCAAACAAACATAGATGTCGAAACACTTACAAGTTAAGGTCCTATATGCCGACCACAATAATCGGCCGCAAACTGTAATTCAATTAAAAAGAATCGAATGCTCAGCCTATATAAGAATAAACCCAAACAACCAACGAAACCAAAAACTTCCAAAGTGCGCATCGACATAAAAAAAGGAACCGATCCGGCAGCTACTTACTTTCCCGGGCCGTCACCAGCCAAGTATCATCAGCGTTACAGAG
>CAKSKB010000001.1 GCA_934464705.1 uncultured Clostridia bacterium | reverse complement strand
TGGGTAAAGATGCCTTTGAAGAAGAGTAATTAAATAACTGCTTGAAAAGAGGTTTGTATACATTGCAAACCTCTTTTTTAATAAAAAGAGTTGGAGTAAATTTGGAGTCAGACCTCAAAAATAGGGTTCGTGGACTGCAAATTTGGGGTGAATTTGGAGCGCTGACACCAATGGCAAAACCGCAAAGCCTTGCCACACCTGCGTTTGAGGGGTGTGAAAAAGGAACGAATTACCCCAATTTTATGCTCAGACAGTACACGGAAACCCCTGAAAATTTGGAGTAAAGAGCATTTTAAGAGGTGTTTTTGGAGCTTGTGAAAATGCCTTCAGATGGTTCTATATCAAGGCTTTTAGAGCATTGATATATTGTAATTTAGATTAGATTTTAGTATTCGAGATGATTAAGTTTTCTCATTACTTATGGGGTATCATCAGCATATAAAAATAAGTTGTTTTGAAGGGTTGTTAAAACCTCTTTTACTTTTCGCTTTCAACTTAATCGTAAGAGAGACCTAATTAAAAATAAGTTGCAGTCGTAGATGCCAGTCTATGATAAGGTCAGAACACGAAACACGATTAGCTGATTTTAACTAATCGTGTTTTTTTGTATTTATGTGTATTTTTGTTCCTTGTGGGCAAATGAAGAATTTTGATAAAAATGCTTGCCCACTGCCCACAAAAAAGCTCAAAACCCTTGTATTTATGCGGTTTAGAGCGGTTTATAAAATGTTAAAAAAACACTTATTTACTTGGTAAGGTTTTTGCAACTTAAAAGTTATAATAAGATTAGATAATATAAATTTAAGGAGGAAAATCTTATGTAAGGAAGCGTTAGAAAAAGAGGTATAACTTGGTCATACAGAATTGATTTAGGTAATGTATTTATATTAAAAGTGCGATTTTTGCGTATCAAGAGAGGTGATTTTGACACGCATTTTCTCGGGAAACACGCTTACACTTCCATATTTTCAGTATTGCCGCAAAGCGTTTGAATTTCGGAACAGTCGAACAGCATACAGCCGCAATGACCGCGAAAGGTCGGAAAGCAGATGATTTTAAGGTGTTTGTCAATCTCCGGACTGTAGTCCGATATTTCGATTTTTTCGTCGAAAAGTGCGGTGCGTTCATAAACACGCAGCCATTTGGAATCCATATTGGGGAAAATACCGCCGAAAGAGTTGTCAATGAGTTTTTCGAGCGGTATTTTTTCAAGTTTTGCCAATGCCTCATTGCCGTAACGGAATATCCAGTCTACTGCGGATTGCTCCTCGTTGAACACCATTTCAATATCGGTAAAAGCGAACGGAACACTGTCAAAGCTTGCGTAGTAGTGTTGATACTCTTCCCGTGTATTCGGCGCGTCACTGTCGGAAAGCTTTTTCATAATCTGCCGTCTGCCGAGGCGCAGCCGGTCTTTCATCTCATGCTTGCGGCGGCGGGTAAAATCCAGAGTTTCTCCGTTGATAAGCTCGATTTTTTTGCCGATATTGTGAATCGCCTTTGCCGACACAAGTGTTGCACGGTCAGCACGGATAAAGCTTTCACCGAGCATTTCGGAAAGCTCGTCTATGGTTGTGTAGGTTTCATATGTCTTTCCGCCGGCAGCATGAATGACCGATTTGCGTGATTCAAGGTGAATATAGAGAATGTCATATGCCGGCAGCGTTATGTGTTTTCGGTTTGAAATTACGGAAATAACGACTGATTTCATCGCCAAACAACTCCTTTTTTCTTTTATTATACCGCAAATTTTGATAAAAGTCAAGAAAAATGTGCTATTCGCGCAAGGTTAGGTTCGGGAAGATTTGCACTTGCTTTGCTTTGGCTTAAATTGCTTGCGGGTATCGATATTAAGGCTGTTAAATTCAGCGATTTTGACGAACCTGTTTCTCAGGAGGAATATGCCGCAGCGATTGCCGCCGCAGACATGTTTGACGCAGCGGATTTTCGTAAATAACGGAATTGAGATGCGATTTTAATGATAACAGTATAAATTAAGAAGCTTGCTTTGATGGCAAGCTCCTTAATTTTGTGATGGAGTTTTTCTGATTGTCATCGGCGGAGCGCCGCACTTTTTTTGATATCCAACTTGGTATCGTGCAAATTTGAAAGCTCCGTATCAGTAAATTTCGTAAAAGAAATTATTTCACTCGGCGTGTCGGGATATGTTTCAATCCTGCTGCTTTCCGGGGTTAAAGCGCTTAAAAATTCTCCTTATTTGCCTTCCTTACAGACATTGGCGAGGCGCCGTATTTGTTTTTGAAGTCTCGAAGAAAGTTTGAAGCGGAACTGTATCCGCACATATCTCCGATTTGCGAGCTTGGGTATTCCGTTGTCAGACACAGCATATAGGCGTAATCCAGCCTCATTCTTCTGATGTATTCCGAAACGGTAATTCCGGTATACTCTGCAAATATGGACGATAAATAATTTTTGTTCAGAAACGCATGATTTGCCAGGTCGGAAAGACTAATATTTTTTGTGAAATTTTCCCGGATATACTCAATTACGCTGCGCACCTTGCAGTTGTCTGTAACGGCCATATCGGGTTTTTCGGAAAATTCGAGTTTTAAAAATGACAGCACAATTGCGGAAATTATACTTATACTGAGATGTGAGTCGAGTTTTCCGTAAGCGGGTGTAATATTTTTCAGCGAGTCAAGCAGTGTTTCGAAGAACCTGTATTGTTCATTGTTCAGCGTCGCTGCATATATGCGTGTTGACGAGTTGATAAATTCAATTATATCTTTCGGCATGGTGCATACCGGGATTTGCAGAAGGTGGTTTACCGATGGTTTTTCAATTATGATTTCGTGCAAATCCGTCGGCCGTAAAAGATACATTTCTCCTCTTTTGTACGGATATTTAACGCCGTTTATTATGTTAACACCGCTGCCGCTTTCTATCAGCTCGATTTCGTAAAATCTGTGCATATGAGGACGGCACGAAGATGAAACGGTATATTTTCTGTAATGTAGTGATGAGTTCGGCAAATTAAGACACGCAACTTTTCGGTTTGTTTTCATTTTATCACCCGAGAATAATTATATCAAATTTTTTTCGCAATTACAATAGTTCAAAATATTTTTTGTATCTGTTTACTGTATAATTATCCGGAACTGTAAAACGAATCGGGTTTTTGCCGAGCGCTTCAGCCTTTCCGATACCCATGGTGTGATAGGGCAGGACTTCGATTTTTTCCGGCATTATATCTTTCAGAAAATCCGCAATTTTTTCCATTTCGTAATAATTATCGTTAAACCCCGGTATAAGCGGTATGCGCACATGAATTTTTGCATCGGCATTTTTGAGTTTTTTCAGATTTAAAAGAATATCCGTGTTGTCCATGCCGGTAAATTGCTTATGAAGTTGCGGAGAAATGCATTTGATATCATACAGAAATAAATCCGTATATGGCAGCACTGTTTCAAAATGCTCCCACGGAACTGCGCCCGCCGTATCGACAGCGGTATGAATATTGTTTTTGCGGCAGCTTTTTAAAAACGATTCGAGGAATTTGTATTGCAGCATACATTCTCCGCCGGAAACGGTTACCCCTCCGTCCGGCTGATAAAAAGGCTTATCCTCCGAAACGATTTTTAATAATTCGTCCTCTCCGATTTCTCTCCCTATGATTTTCCTTGCGCCGCTTGGGCAATATTTAACGCATTCTCCGCAGAAAATGCACTTCTCCCTTTGACATATTTTTTTGCATAAGCCGCACCCCGTGCACAGAGACTTCGATATGCTCATGCACCGCCCGCGGCTTATTCCTTCCGGATTGTGACACCAAAGGCAGCTGAGGTTGCAGCCTTTGAAGAAAACGGTTGTTCTTATGCCGGGACCATCCACAAACGAACCTCTTTGTATATCGAAAATTTCAGCTTTCATTAAAAGAGAGTCCTTTCCATAATGTGTTTTTGCGTAACCTTGTCAAGATCGATAAATCTTGCGGAAAATCCGCTGACACGAACGATCAGGTTTTGGTACTCTTCCGGATGGACCAAAGCTTTTTCAAGATCTCCTTTTGAGAAACAGTTGATGTTAAGCTGGAGCCCTCCCGCATTAAAATAAGTCTTGATAAGTTCCGCAAATTTCTCCGGATTGCTGCTTATCGTTTCTTTGGAAATATTGACATTAGTCACAACACCGCCGTTGCACGGGTCAACTTTTGCACAGGATAAGAGCATAGCGGTAATACCGTTTTTGTCGGTGCCCGGCACGCTCGAGTTGCCTACCGCCATCGTTTCACCGCACACTCTGCCGTCTGCGCTTGCAGCAATTGACGGGCCTATCTTTATTCCGCCCGGGTTTACATTTGCAATTGTGTAGTATGAAAGCTCCGATTTTCTCCCGATTTCATGAGCCGTATCATTTGCATACTTTTCTATGCGTGTCTTGATTTCATCAACATAGCTGATGTTATTCCCGTATTTCGGAGCTGCCAGCATGAGATTTTTTTCTTCTTCGTATCCTTCAAAGTCGGAATCGAGAATATCAACCAGTCGGCGCAGTGTGAGCCGCTTTTCGTCATAGACCAGCTTTTTAATTGCCGCAAGTGAATTTGCGGTGTTGGTTATCCCGAAACCTTCGATGTTTGCGCCGAAATATTTTATGCCGCCGCCGAATATGCTTTCTCCTCTTTCAAGGCAGTTGTCGAAAAGAATGCTCTGGAGAACAAAAGCCGTTTCCCGTGCCGCTATTTTTTTGTTCCAGATATGTATATTTATATCCTTTTCAAGCGCTGCACGCACCTGCCTGAAATATGCGTTTTCGAGTTTTTCGTAATCTGTAAATTCTTCGACCGGTCCGGTGCTTATGCCGATAACATTGCCGTCGGCGCCGTCATGCCCGTCATGAAGCGCAGCCTCCAAAGCTTTAAGAAAACGCATTGTTGAGTTCGGCGACCCTGTTGATGTATAGTCAAGCAGTATTTCGCCGCACCCGAGAGGAAAATATTTTACTGCGTCATCGTACGGTATATCCATCGCTTTCATGCACCCCGGGACATATGCGTCGTCATTATAAAGTGTGGGGTATATGGAGCCTTTGCTTATTGATTCCACGGCCTTTTCAAGAAGAGCCGGGTTTTGCTTTTTGTGATGTCTGAGCGTTAATACGGGTTTTATCTTGTGCCGCCTTTCAACGGCTTCTGTTGCCAAAAGTGCAAATCTATCCGCACTTTTTTCGTTGCGCCTGCCGAGACCGCCTATAACAATTCTGGTGTCGAACTCACTGCCGAATGATGTCAGAAGGTCATAAAGTCCGATAATCAGCTGTACAGCGTCTTCTTCGGTCAATCTGCCGCATTTTAGGTCGTTTTCAAGAAAATCACCGAAATATACATCCATTCTTCCGTAGCTGTCGGCTCTCATAAGAACGGCATATATAAGCATCAGCTGCATTGCTTCTTTTAAGGTTTCGGGTTTTTCGGTACACAGCTTTGTAAGCGCTGCCGCCATTTCGCAGAATTTTTTCTTTTTGGCTTTATCCGTCTGCTTTTCTGACAGTATGTATGCCTGCTCTGCATAGAATTTTAAGCACTCGATAAGTGTTTCAATCGATATTTCACACGCTCTGTAAAAATCGTCATGTCCCGGATTTTCCGCTTTGTATTTTCGTATCTCATCAAGCAAGCCGGGAACCCCGAGCCTCAGAAGCTTATCGTAGTTTGCCGATAAACCGGCAATTCTTGAGTCGAATGAACCTGAAATAAATCCCGAACCGAGCTTTTTTGCTTTTTTGTTTGTTTTTCGGAGATAACCGTTTTCATCCAATCCTACATTTGCCGGAAAGAAATAATCATGAATTTCTTCCGGGGATTCATTTAGTATTTTAACAAAAGTGCTTTCCTTTTTCCAAAACTCAAACAATTCTTCAAGCTCTGCTTTGCGGTGCGGATATTCCTGCATAAGCGCTTTCAAAGTTGCCGGGCACATTTTGTATCCGATTTGAGTAGCTGACTTGGAATTGAAGTCAACCGGCAGAAATTCACCGTAGTATTCTGCAATTCTTCCGGCGAACAAATCTTCGTCGCGGATTGGCAGTAAAAGCGCCGGGTAAAGTTCCTTTTGAAACATCACTTCCCGTATAGCCGGGTCTTCTCCGGTATATTCTTTGTAGGCTTTTGTTGCATTGATTGCTATGTCAATATATTTTTCTTCCATGTTTGCCGCCTCCCTATATTTACAATTATATCATCAAAAAAGAAAATATGTTGCAATATATTAAGACATTGTTTGCAGATATTAAGAATTATAAAAGGGGAGGGACAGCGAAATATTACTTCACCGGCTTTCTAAACTGACAGGCATAAGGTATCAGATAATTGATAATTATTATAAGAATAAAGTTGTTAGATACGACAGTTATGTGCTTGACAAGATATGCAGTGTGCTAAAGTGCGGCATTTCAGATATTATTAAATATTCAGAATAAAACAGGGACCGGCGCATATCCCCCCGAAAATGCGTCGGTCCCTCTATAAAATGGTGGTGGTATTAGCTTAATTGCTGCACACTATGATATGTGCATGCTCGGTTTCATATATATTTGCAAGCTTCATGGAAGTTGTTTTTATAAAAGAAATTATTTTGTCCGGTGTGTCCGGATATATCCTGATTTTCCTGTTTCCCATATCAATATACTGATTTTTGTTTTTGTCGATAGACAGGCAGAAAATCCCTCCGTTTTTTAATAATGAATCAACTTTTGAAATAACCTGTCTTTTATCTTCAAAATGCATCATCGTAAGAGAAGAATAAATGACATCGAATTTATCTGAAAATGTGTGTTCGGTGAAGTCATCGCAAATCAGGCGTACATTAGCATATTCTGCGAGATTTTCTTTTGCTCTTTCTATTGTTTTTGAGGAAATATCTATTCCTGTCAAAGTTTTGCAGCACGGCGCTGTTTTTGCGGCAAGCCTGCCTGTTCCTATACCGATTTCGAGCACATCTTTTGTTTTATCAAGCTCTAAAGAATCCAAAAACGGCTTTCCGTCCCACAAATCCATATATTTTTGAAGAACCGGAGGATCGCGAAACGGGTCGTTATTTTCATCTATAAGCATATCATAGTGAGTGATTATATCCATTTTATTGCCGCCTTATTTCCAAAAGCCTTTTGCTGACATTGAGGTATGCCGCAAGCTGCGATTTGCAGAATCCCAGACTTGCAGCCTCCTCAATCTCGCTGTCCGAAACCAAAAGATATGCTGCAAAAAGGTTGGCTTCAAATTCAGGCTTCGAGCTCATATCGTAAAGCATTGTATCGCAGATTTGAGAGTCTTTTGCAAACTCTTCATGAAGAACGGCGTGCCCGAGTTCATGTGCCGCAACAATTTTTTGTTCCTCATACGGAAGGTTAGCGTTTATTACAACAAAGCGGCAGCCGTTTATTATAGTAAAAAAGCCTTTAAGCTCTGTAAATTCCGAATTGAATTCTACGCATATTCCGAGCGATTCGAGTATTTCAAACGGATTTCTTGTCCGACATTCTTCCGCAAGAGATTCCGCCATGGTTTTTATATAGCTTTTCATATCTGTTTGCCTACCGATTTTAGATAAAGTTCCTGCATCTGATGAATAAATGCAAGCTTATCCGCTTCGTTAAGCCCTCCGCCTTCAAACAAAGCGGCGGTACGGTCAATTATTTTCTGCGCTTCGCTCTCGTTGTCATCTTCTTCGGTAAGAAGGTAATTTACGGGAACATCCAAAATTTCCGCGAGTTTTGCATAAATTTCCCGTGAGCGGGGATATGATTCGCCGTGTTCATATTTTATAATCATTCTCACGGAAACGCCTATTTTTTCTGCCAGCTGACCTTGCGTAAGCTTTTTTTGCCGTCTTAAATTTCTGAGCTTTTCACCGAATTTCATAAAAACTACCTCATTTGTGAAAATAAAGTTCATATTCATCTATTGACAAATGCAATTAAATTTCGTATAATAGAATATGTGAATTTCAAGTTCATATTTATAATACCACATATTTTATATTTTGTCAAGGGGTAATTTTTATGAAACGGACAATTCTTCACAGTGACCTTAATAATTTTTATGCTTCGGTTGAGTGTCTGCTGCACCCGGAACTTAAAGAGAAGTTCGTTGCCGTATGCGGAAACCGCGAGGACAGGCACGGTATTGTGCTTGCGAAAAATCAGCCGGCAAAGCTGTGCGGCGTGAAAACGGGGGAGGCAATATGGGAGGCTAAGGCGAAATGTCCGGAACTTGTTATCGTAAAGCCGCATTTTGATGAATACATGAAGTTTTCAAAAGCTGTGCGCAAGGTGTATTCCGATTTTACCGACCTTGCCGAGCCTTTCGGAATGGATGAATGCTGGCTTGATGTTACGGGAAGCGAGGAACTTTTCGGAAGCGGCGTCCGCATTGCCAATATAATAAGAAACAGAATAAAGCGTGAGATAGGGCTGACTGTTTCGGTTGGCGTTTCGTACAACAAGATTTTTGCAAAACTCGGGAGTGATATGAAAAAGCCGGACGCTGTTACGGTTATCAATAATAAGGAAGAAGTTCGCAGCCTTCCGGTTTCGGATTTGCTCGGTGCGGGCAGGGCGACCGTAAAGAAGCTTGACGATATGTGCATACGCACAATCGGTGACCTGGCGGACTGCGATGCGGAATTTCTTAAAAGGCGCTTCGGAAAACACGGTGCAATGCTGTGGCAGTTTGCGAACGGACTTGACAGTTCAAGGGTGCTGCCGGCGGATTTTCATATTCCGGCAAAAAGCGTGGGGCACGGCGTTACGACCGTAAGCGATCTTAAAACAAACGATGAAGTCCGCCGTGTTATGCTTGAACTTACTATGGATATTTCGCACAGGCTGAGATGCGGCGGCAATTTCGCCGGCGGTGTGGCGGTGGATATAAGGGACAGCAAACTCTGCAATTTCGGATTTTCAAAAAAACTTGATTTTTATACGCAGAACACACATCTTATAACAGAGGCGGCGTTTGAGCTTTTTAAGGAAAAATATTTATGGGGCAATCCCGTGCGTATGGTAACGGTAAGGGCGGTGAGGCTTGCGGACGAGGTACAGGCATCGCAGCTGTCCTTTTTCGACCGCGAAAACGAAAAGGAAGAAAAAATCGAGACCGTTATGGAAAGTCTGAGGGAGCGTTTCGGAAGAAAGACGGTGACTTACGCTTCACTTCTCGGCGACCTTAAAATGCCGAAGGGGAACGGCGCCGATATAATCCTGCCGAACGGTTTTTCAACTTGTATGCAGTAAATAAAATTCGATAATAAAACGGTTTATTTTGTTAATTTTTAATAAATATGCAACAATTCTTTAAAAAACGACCCTTAAACCCTTGACATAATCCCGCAAAATTGTTATAATAGTCTTTGAATATGTTTTTGTTTTAAATGTATTAATATATTTTTAGGAGGATTTCGTCACATGGCAAGAAAGATGAAAACTATGGACGGTAATAACGCTGCAGCGTGGGCATCGTATGCCTTCACCGATGTTGCGGCTATTTACCCCATCACTCCCTCATCTGTTATGGCAGAAGTAACAGACGAATGGGCGGTTGACAAGAAAAACAATATTTTCGGGCAGCCTGTAAAGGTTGTTGAAATGCAGTCCGAAGCGGGCGCTGCAGGTGCTGTTCACGGCTCTCTGGCAGCAGGTGCGCTTACCACAACATATACGGCTTCACAGGGCCTTCTCCTTATGATCCCCAATATGTACAAAATGGCAGGTGAACTTCTTCCTTCGGTAATCCATGTTAGTGCGCGCTGCGTAGCTTCCCACGCTCTTAACATTTTCGGTGACCATTCCGATGTTATGGCTTGCCGTCAGACAGGTTACGCTATGCTCTGTTCCAACAGCCCTCAGGAGGTTATGGACCTCGGCGCGGTTGCTCATCTTGCGGCAATCAAGGGTAAGGTTCCGTTCCTTCACTTCTTTGACGGTTTCAGAACTTCTCACGAAATCGACAAGATTGAAGTATGGGATTACGAAGACCTTAAAGAAATGGTTGATATGGACGCTGTTCAGGAATTCAGAAACAACGCTCTCAACCCTGAGCACCCCGTTCTCCGCGGAAGCGCTCAGAACCCTGATATATTCTTCCAGAACAGAGAAGCATGCAACACTTACTATAACAATGTTCCCGCAGTTGTTGAAGAATACATGAACAAGGTTAACGCTAAAATCGGTACAGATTATAAGCTTGTTAACTACTACGGTGCTCCGGATGCGGACAAGGTTATCGTTGCAATGGGTTCCATCTGCGAAACCATTGAAGAAACTATCGATTACCTTATGTCAAAGGGCGAAAAAGTCGGCCTTATCAAGGTTCATCTTTACAGACCTTTCCCGGTTGAAGCATTCCTTAAGGCTGTTCCGGCTTCCTGCAAGAAGATTGCCGTTATCGACAGAACAAAGGAACCCGGTTCCATCGGCGAACCTCTTTATCTTGATGTATGCGCTTGCTACAACGGTGTAAAAGATGTTCCCATGATTATCGGCGGAAGATACGGTCTTGGCTCGAAAGATACCGTTCCGGCTGATATTATCGCATGTTACAGAAACCTTGACGCCGAAAATCCGGTTAAGGGCTTCACTCTTGCTATCGAAGATGATGTTACAAACCTCTCTCTTCCCAGAGTTGAAAATCCTCACACTTCGGCTGAAGGCAACTCCGCATGTAAGTTCTGGGGTCTCGGCTCCGACGGTACCGTTGGTGCAAATAAAGACTCCATTAAGATTATCGGTGACCATACCGACCTTTATGCTCAGGCTTATTTCGCTTATGACTCCAAAAAGTCCGGCGGTATCACTGTTTCTCATCTGAGATTCGGTAAAAAGCCTATCAAGTCAACATATCTTATCAACAAGGCAAACTTCGTTGCTTGCCACAATCCTTCTTATGTTGATAAGTACGATATGGTTGAAGATGTTGTACCGGGCGGTACATTCCTCCTCAACTGCGCTTGGGATGTTAACGAGCTTTCCGAAAGACTTCCCGGCAAGATGAAGAGATACATCGCTCAGAATAATATCAACCTTTATACAATCGACGCTATTGGCATTGCCGGTGAAATCGGTCTCGGAAACAAGACTTCAATCGTTCTGCAGTCCGCATTCTTTAAGCTTGCGAATGTTATTCCTTTTGAGCAGGCTACCGAATACATGAAGGCTGCCGTTGTTAAGAAGTTCAGCAAAAAGGGCGAAAAGATTGTTAACATGAATCATGAAGCAATCACCAAGGGCGCTGAAAATATCCATAAGATTGATGTTCCCGCAGATTGGGCTGACGCTAAGGACAATGCTCCCGATGATATCTGTGCTCCCGATTTCGTTAAGAACATCCAGATTCCCTGTAACGCTCAGGCCGGCGATAAGCTCGCGGTTTCCAAGTTCATGGATATGGTTGACGGTCATATGCCTCAGGGTACGGCCGCTTACGAAAAGAGAGGTATTGCGGTTAATGTTCCTGTATGGGATGTTACAAAGTGTATTCAGTGTAATCAGTGCTCTATCGTTTGTCCGCACGCTGCAATCAGACCTATCGTTATGAATGCTGACGAAGCTGCAGCTGCTCCCGAGCAGATGAAGTCCAAGAAGATGATCGGCAAGGGCTGCGAAAACTATACATTCACAATGGCTGTATCGGTTCTCGACTGCTCCGGCTGCGGAAACTGCGTAAAAGTTTGCCCCGAAAAGGTTCAGGCTCTCTCCATGGCTCCTATCGATACACAGAGAGAACAGCAGGAAGCTTTTGATTACGGCGTAAACAAGGTTTCCACAAAGACAGAACTTCTTGACCTTCCGATGAATGTTAAGAATTCACAGTTCCACCAGCCTCTCCTCGAATTCTCGGGTGCTTGCGCAGGCTGCGGTGAAACACCTTACGCAAAGCTTATTACTCAGATTTGCGGTGAAAGGGCGTATATTTCAAACGCAACGGGTTGTTCTTCAATCTGGGGTGGTTCCGCTCCTTCCACACCTTATACAACAAACTACAAGGGATTCGGTCCTGCTTGGGCAAACTCCCTGTTTGAAGATAACGCAGAGCACGGTCTTGGTATGGCTGTTGCTGCAAAACAGCTCAGAGAAAGACTCGCCGATAAGGTAAAAGGTATTGACGATGCAGGCGTTAAGGCTGCTGCCGATGCTTGGTTTGAAACCTACAATGACGGCGACAAGAATGTTAAGGCAACAGATGACCTTATCGCAGCTCTCGAAAAGAACGGCTCCGAAGAAGCTAAGTCCATTCTTGCAAGCAAGGAATTCCTTTCCAAGAAGGCAGTTTGGATATTCGGCGGCGACGGCTGGGCTTATGATATCGGTTTCGGCGGTCTTGACCATGTTATCGCTTCCGGCGAAGATGTAAACATTATGGTATTCGATACAGAAGTTTACTCCAACACCGGCGGACAGGCTTCCAAGTCCACTCCTACCGGCGCTGTTGCTCAGTTCGCAGCAGGCGGTAAGCCGATTAAGAAGAAGAACCTCGCTGAAATCGCTATGTCCTACGGTTATGTTTATGTAGCACAGGTTGCTCTCGGATATGACGCAGCTCAGACGGTTAAGGCTATAAAGGAAGCTGTAAGCTACCACGGTCCTTCAATCATCATCGGTTATGCACCTTGTATCAACCACGGTATCAAGGGCGGTATGACAAATACTCAGGGCATTATCAAGAACGCTGTTATGTCCGGTTACTGGCATACATTCAGATTCGATCCTCGCCTCACAGCTGAAGGCAAGGTTCCGTTCGTGATGGATTCCAAGAATCCTACAGAGTCCTACAGAGACTTTATTATGAACGAAGTTCGTTACTCCTCGCTTGCAAGAAAGTTCCCCGAAAGAGCAGAAGAACTCTTTGAGGAAGCAGAACAGCAGGCTAAGGAAAAATACGAACATTGGCAGAAATTCAGCAAGCTTTACGAATAATTTGAAACTTGCAGTCCGCGGCAGAAAGTTCTGCCGCGGATTTTTTGTGTTTGACATAACGGTCGGCAAGTGTTATAATAAATCATATAATGCTTATGTTTGAGGTGAATGTTTTGCAGATTGAGAATATGATGAAAAATACAAGGACGATGTTGTTTCGCTGATTTTAGATATTCAAAACAATGAAGCAAAAATCGATTTGCCGCTTCAAATGCAGCCCGATTTGTCGGATATAAACTGTTATTATCGTCAAAGCGGCGGTGAGTTCTGGGTTGCGCTGTCGGGCGGCAAATTGATAGGTACTGTCGGTCTTATGCTGAAAGAAAACAAGTGTGCCGTAATGAAAAAGTTTTTTGTAAAAAAGGAATTCCGCTCAAAAAAAGTAGGGCTTACTTTATATAAAAAGCTTTTGGAGTTTGCTTTAAATGCGGATGTCAAGCATATCATATTGGATACGCCTTCCGTTGCCGAAACATCTCACAGATTTTATGAAAAATCCGGATTTCGCAGAGTGAGTGCGGCTTAACTGCCTATTTCATATTCATATCCGGACAGAAACAGTTTTCTGTATATTTTGGATTTGTAGTCAGCAGCCTTGCGGCGGTTGTTTTCCTTGACAAAATCAATAAAATATAGTATAATAATATTGCTGAGTAAATCGGGCAGTCGCGGGCGCGCAAGGTTCAGGCTTTGCGCGAATGAGGAAAGTCCGAGCTCCATAGGGCAGGGTGCCGGAGAAATCCCGGTGGAGGCGACTCTAAGGAAAGTGCAACAGAAATAAACCGCCTGATTTTTTCAGGTAAGGATGGAAAGGCGAGGTAAGAGCTCACCGGCGCTTGGGTAATCAAGCGGCCATGTAAACCCCACTCGGTGCAACGCTGATGCGAAAGTGTGACTGTTCACACGCGCTTGCCCGGCGTATTTTTGCGAAGCGGCTGGAGCTGTGCAGAGATGTACGGCGTAGATAGATGACTGTCTGAGACAGAACTCGGCTTACAGATTTACTCAGCATCAAAAAACCGCTCATGACGAGCGGTTTTTTGATGCCCTGAATTTGGTGGGTGAAATTCCGTTCCTTTTGGAAAAAAGCTTTGAAAACGCAAGGCTGTCATCGTAACCTATGCTGTTTGCGATTTCTTTCACGGAAAGATGTGTTGTCAGCAGCAGATCTTCGGCTCTTTTAATTTTATACCCGATAATAAATTCATTTGGTGACATATCAAGCTCTTTTTTGAAAAGCCTGTAAAGATATGTTCTGTCAAGTCCTATAAATGCGCTCAAATCGTTTACCGTTATTTTTTTGTGTGAATTGACAATTATGTAGTTCCTGCATATGTTTATATAGTCTTCGGGATTCTTTCTGTCAATTTCAGTTCGGTTTTTGCTTGTTTTTATCATTTCGCCCATGAACTCATACAATGCCCCTGACACGATAAAGCTGTTTTCGTGTCTTTTCTGTATAAGATTTTCCGCAAATCGGTTCAGCTTATCGGGGTCAGTGCTCTCGAAAATCGGATTTTTTTCCGAAAGTCCTGCATTTTTAAGAAATTTCACCGCCATTTCTCCTGAAATATTTATCCATACATAATGCCACGGATCAATCATATCAGCCTCATATGCGCCGCCTTTTTCTCCGGTTATCAGAAATGCATTGCCTTTATGAAGAGTATATTTTCTTCCTCTGCTTTCGAATGTCCCTTTGCCGCTGATTATGTAGTGAATAAGAAATCTGTCCGTATATCCGATTGCCCAGCGGTGTCCCGGAGTACACCTTTGGCTTCCGACATCATATGCCGTCATAGCCTCGCAAAGAAAGTTTTCAAATATTCCTTCCAACAGTATCACCTCTTGAATATATTATACAACATATTTGCATATAAAAGCAACAAAAATATCTTTACTTTTATAAAAAAATTAACTATACTGAAAGCATAAAATTTATTTTGTGGGGAGAGAAACTATGCTTGTTAACAAACCGCCTATGGGATGGAATTCCTGGAACACTTTCGGAGAACATATAAATGAAACTCTGATAATGGAAACTGCTGATGTTATGGTAAATGATGGCTATAAGGACGCCGGCTACGAATATGTTATAATCGATGACTGCTGGTCATTAAGACAGAGAGATGAAAACGGCAGGCTTGTTGCGGATCCGGAAAAGTTTCCGCACGGTATGAAATATCTTGCTGATTACATACATTCAAAAGGGCTGAAATTCGGGATGTACTCTGATTGCGGATTCCGGACTTGTGCAAACTATCCCGGAAGCTGGGGACATGAGTATATTGACGCAGAAACATTTGCAGAGTGGGGTGTGGATTATTTAAAGTATGATTTCGGAAACAGACCGGAAAGCGCTGATGTTAAGGTTTCATATCTTACAATGGCACAGGCGCTTCGTCATTGCGGGAGGAATATTGTCCTTGCTTCCTGCAATTGGGGAGTAGAAGAACCGTGGAAATGGATGAGGTCAAGGGGAGCGCATACATATCGTTCAACTCATGATATATCGGATAAACCCGAATCGTTTATTGAAATATTCAGGCAGCAGTTTGATAAGTTTGAAAACAGCTGTTTTGATTGTTATAATGATCTTGATATGCTTACTGTCGGAATGAACGGAAAAGGTAATGTTGCTCAGGGCGGATGCACAACTGAGGAATATCTTATGCATTTTGTTATGTGGGCGTATTTCGGTTCTCCTCTTATAATCGGTGCCGATGTAAGAAACATTGACGATAACGGCAAAAACATTTTACTCAACAGGGAAATCATTTCAATCAATCAGGACCCTGAAAACAGACCGCCGTTCAGGTGTAGAAATTATTATGATCATGGGTACGGATTTTGCAAGCTTCTTGCCAATGATGAAGTGGCACTTCTGGCGGTAAATCTGCATCCCGAGGGAGATCATCCTATATCTTTTGCGTTTGATGATTTGGGGATTCCCTCAAACAGAGGCTTAGGATTGGAAGTAACCGACATTGTTACGGGAGAAAAATTAGGCATTATGCAAGGGGGATTTGCCGAAAAAATACCTAATAAATCCTTTAAACTGTACAGAGCTAAATTGGCAGATATAAAGTGATATGTAAAAGCGGCAAAATCATAAGCTTACTGTTACTCCCATATCTCTGAGAAAAAGCAGGAGGGAATTATGAAGTTAAAAGTATATAAAAAGGAGAATGGTAAATTTTTAAGTATTCCTTGTTGCGGAGACGGAATTTTTAAAAATGATAATACGGAAGTGCATGTTGAACAGGTATTGGAAGATAAGGTTAGCGCGATATATGTATCTGCAAAGAGTGAGGTTGAATTTGATTCCGAAACAGCAGTCAGGCTGGTGGTTGAGAACATAGACGGTTTGGAAAGCTATGTGACCGGAAGCAGCACATATACTGACTATAATTGCTGGTATGCGCCTGTATTTGGCACAGATATCAGAAAAATAAGTCCTATTACGCAGTCCGTTATTTGGAAAACAAAAGAAAATTACGGTGCATTATTGTCGATTTGCGACAAGGAGTATAAGTCTGAAATGACAGGCTGCAAATACGGATTGGCAATAGATGTGTTTGATAATAATTCGGGTGAATTTACTGTTCCTAAATCCTTGGCGGCAATTTGCGTTACAGGTGAAAATCCATTTGTACTGAATAAAAAAGCAGTTTCGGCAGGCATAAAGCTTTTGGGCAGAAAGAGCGGTACAAGATGCGACAGACGCTTCCCTGAAATTTTTGAATATCTGGGGTGGTGCAGTTGGGACGCTTTTCAAATAAGGGTTTCGGAGTACAATCTTGTAAGTAAATGCGAAGAATTTAAAAAGAAAAATATTCCGGTGAAATGGGCAATTATTGATGATATGTGGGCTGATTGCACCGAGTTGGATACCGCCGAATACGATGATTTTGAAACAATGATGAAGATTATGAAAGCTTCGAGATTAAATTCATTTGAAGCTTCACATAAAAGGTTTCCGAAAGGTTTAAAACATGCCGTAAATAGAATAAACGAGTATGGAATCAAGGTTGGAATCTGGCATCCCACAACAGGATATTGGAAGGGAATAATGCCCGGTACGGAATTTTTTGAAAAATATAAAGATGAGTTGGTATTAAATACTGCCGGATGGTATCAGCCAAAATTTGAAAAGAATACATTTTTTGAGGATTTTTATGCTTATCTCAAAGCGTGCGGGTGTGAGTTTTTGAAGGTGGACAATCAAAGTTCATTTCATTTTAACAGAAACATGGCGCCTATCGGTAAGCTTGCTTCCGCTCTGCATAACAACGTAGAGAGCGCAGCAAAAAAATATTTTGATAATACTGTAATAAACTGTATGGGGCTGGCAACAGAAAATATGTGGGCAAGACCGGAAAGCGCCGTTGTAAGATGCTCGGATGATTTTCAGCCCGAGAATAAAGCATGGTTCAGAAAGCATATTTTGCAATGTACATTTAATTGTTTGTTTATTGGCGAAATCATGTGGTGTGATTATGATATGTGGTGGACGGATGATAATCAGGCTCTTAAAAACAGCTTGTTAAGAGCTGTGAGCGGGGGCCCGATATATGTAAGCGATACTCTGGAAAGAAGCAAACGAGAGGTTCTTATGCCGCTGATATTTGAAAACGGCAGAATTTTAAGATGTGACCGTCCGGCAATTCCGACTTTGGACTGCTTGTTTATAAACCCTACGGAAGGAACGGGAATATACAAAGTACAAAATATATGCGGTGATTCGGGTATTATTGCTGTATATAATCTTACGGACAATAAAGCGTACGGAACGGTTTCTCCTTCCGATGTTTTTGATTTGCCGGGAAACAGATTTGTTATGTATGAACATTTTACACAGAAAATTTATTCACTGTCAAAGGAGGAAACGGTCGGGCTTGAACTTGAAAATGATGAGGAATGCAGACTGTTTGTAGTCATTCCGCAGGCAGATATTACTTTTATAGGGCTGACGGAAAAGTTTATCTCTCCCAAAACATATGAACGGCTGAATGATAATACTTTTCTTTTGAAAGAAAGCGGCAAATTTGCATTTGTATGCGAATCTACAGTTGTAAAAGTGCTTTCGGACGGAAAGGAGTGTGAATTTGAAAACCGTGGTAATTTCTATGAGGCAGAAGCGCCCGATACGGAAATAGAAATAATCACTGCGGAATAAAGTATAAAAATTGCGGACACTTACATAAGAATTTTAAGTATGGGAAGGCTCGTTAATGCATAAGTGCATAAAGTGCGGAAGGGAACTGAAGTCGGACGAAATAGGGCTGTACAAAAAGCTTGTAAACCGCGGTGCACAAAAATATATGTGCATTGACTGCACGGCGGAATACTTTGAAGTTTCGGTCGGCGCACTTGAAGAAAAAATCGAACAGTACAGGGCGATGGGCTGCTCTTTGTTTTGCTGAAAAAAGCGTCAGGAAAGAAAACAAATCTTTCCTGACGCATCTTTTTTATAAAAGGCTGTCTATAATATTCTGTATTTCGTCCTCGTGGCTTTCGATGTCTTCGATAAGCTTAATATGATTCCTTGCGCGGACGAGGTTGTGCTCCGGATATGTTGTTTTGAAATACACATCGCCTTCAAGGTAATCCGTAAGAAATCTTATGCCGGTTTCAAACAGCATAAGCCTTGCCGAAAAGCGAAGAAGTTCCTTTTCGCGCGAATTAAGCTCGGATGATGCAAGAAAGCCCTCGGTAAATGTCTTAAAACAGTCAAGCGAGAAATTCACCTTTGAAATGTCTTTTTCGTCCTCTGCCGAGGTTGAAGCGCATATTCTGATTGCATCGCTGTAATCGTAAAGCACAGATCCGGGCATTACGGTGTCAAGGTCAATAAGACAAACGGGTTTTTTCGTGTCCTTATCGAACAGGATATTATTAAGTTTAGTATCGTTGTGCGTAACCCTGAGCGGAATGCTTCCGTCTGCGAAGCCGTCAAGAATAACGCTTGCATAATTTTTGCGGTCAATGAAAAATTCGATTTCTTTTGTGACGGTTTTTGATCTGCCTGCTTTATCCTCCGCAAGAGCCGCCTGAAACCGCTCAAATCTGCGCTTTGTATGGTGAAAGTCCGGAATCGGTTCGCAAAGCACGGAGGCGTCGAAATCAATCATTGCTTTATGAAATTCACCGATAATTCTGCCTTCGTAGTAAAGACACTTGTCATCCGGCGGAGCGCTGTATGTAACGGTATTGTCGATGAATTTTGAACACCGCCAGAAGTTGCCGTCCTCATCTGTGTAATAATACTTATCCCCGCTTTTAATAAATTTGAGCGTCGGGATTCCTTTTTTCTCAAGATGATTTGTTACCTTGATTATATTGTCTGTCATGCCGACAGGATTTGTAAACACTTTTGTGTTTATTCTTTGAATGATGTATTTTCCGTCATCTGTAACATAGGTGTTGTTTATAAGGCCGTCGCCGTAATCGGCAAGCCGGCTGTTTATGTTAAAATGTTTCGGAATATCATTTAAATTCATAATAACCCTCTTCACACATTTTTTTGAGTGCCGCCTTCACTCCGGGCAAATCCTCTCTGTATGTAATGCCGTACCATTTGCTCGAAACCGGAAGCACGGCAACCTTTTTCTTTCCTGTTTTAATGAGGTTATCAACAACCTCCGGGAGCAGAAATTCAGCTTTGAGCGGATTTTTGAGGTTATCCATGAATATGTTGAATTCTTTGTCAAGCTCATTGAATATGTCAAGGTCAAAGCCCCACATGTTCATCGAAACAATCGTGTCCATCGGGAGGTCGGTTGTTTTGTCGATGTCAAAATACTCTTCTACATGCTGTAAAAATCCGTCCTTTACCGTGCAGACGCCCCTTGAAACCGTACCGTTATCGGTAAGTGTGTTGCCGAGAGAAAATCCCGCCATGCACATTTCTCCGGTTTTGCTTAAGTAATTGTTTACCTCTTTAAATGTATCGGCACCGTAAAAATCATCGGCATTTATTACGGCAAACGGAGTATCAACCTTATCCCGTGCGGAAAGAACGGCGTTACCGGTTCCCCAGGGCTTGGTTCTGCCTTCGGGAAGGTGATCTACATCCTGGAATGCATATTCGACATCCGTCATTTTTTCTATTCTTTTGCCGATTGCTTCTCTGAAATCAGCTTCAATCTGCTTTTTTATGATAAAAACAGTCTTGTCAAAGCCGGCTTTTACGGCATCGTGTATGGAAAAGTCAAGTATAATCTCGCCGTTCGGACCTAAAGGTTCAATCTGTTTAAGCCCTCCGAAGCGGCTGCCCATACCTGCTGCCATAACAACCAATGTAGTTTTCATGAAAATTTCTCCTTTATTTATAAATGTTAATTATATTTTTCCGAGAAAAATCCCGAATATGACGGCGGTTCGCCGTTTTTATACAAGTGTGATATATCGCCGACGCCAAATGCCCTCCATGAAGCGATTCCGGGCTGGCGTTCCTCGGTGATAACGGTTGTGACGGATGACGGCGGCATAAAAAGCCCCTGCCAGAGAATGGGCGCCGGTGCGCCGAGAAGATACGAAAGCGTTGCCATACTTATTCCCAAATGGCAAAAAAGAGCAATGGTTTTATGACTGCTTTCTTTAAAATTATATACCATTCCGTTGCGTTCATATCCGTACTTTTTAAGAAGAGCATCTATTCCGTCACAGGTTTCTTTGAAAATCTGCGGAGTATCGATTGCGGACATCATAGGGTCATCAAGCCATTTATCTTTATCGTAAAGATTTGGATTTTTTGTCCAGAACCCCGGCATTAAGTCCCACGGACCCCTGATTTTATCCGGATTGTCCGGCAAATCGTAAATTCTGCCCCTGAATTCTTCAAGCCACGGGAGAACCTCCGCCGTTTTACCCACCTTGTCAAGCGTGTATTTAGCGGTATCCTTTGCGCGCCCGAGCGGAGAAACATAGAAATCGTCAATATCCGTATGCGAAAGCTTTTCGGACAGAAGCTCGGCTTCAACCCGACCCTTCGGAGTGAGCGAATCAATGCTGTAATCAGGATCACCGTGCCGAATAAACAAAATTCTCAATTCAATCACCTGCCTATAAATAGTATTGTAGCACAAATTTCAAAAAAAAGCAAGCCTAAAGCGTTTCTTTTGATAATTTTATTGACTTTTTTGCAAAACTACTGTATAATTATTTTATATAGATTATATTGAGGAGAATATGCTATGGGACTTTTAAAAGCAGGGGCAGGGGCTCTCGGCGGTGTTCTGGCCGATTCGTGGAGAGATTATTTTTACTGCGAATCTCTTGACGCTTCCGTTCTGGCGGCAAAGGGCGAAAAACGCACCGGCGGCAGAAGCTCCAACACAAAAGGCGAGAATAATATTATTTCAAACGGTTCAATAATTGCAGTTAACGACGGGCAGTGCATGATTATTATCGATAACGGCAAGGTCGCAGAACTTTGTGCGGAACCCGGAGAATTTGTTTATGATACATCCACCGAGCCGAGCATTTTTTACGGCGGTCTGGGCGAAGGAATTAAAAAATCGTTTTCCGAAATCGGCAAGCGTTTCACCTTCGGCGGTCAGCCGGCGACAGACCAGCGTGTCTACTATTTCAACACCAAGGAAATTATCGGCAACAAGTACGGTACGGCAACTCCCGTTCCGTTCAGAGTGGTTGACAGAAATGTAGGTCTTGATGTTGATATTGCGGTTCGCTGTCACGGAGAATATTCATATAAAATCACAAATCCGATGCTGTTTTATGCGAATGTGTGCGGTAATGTTGATGATACATACAGCCGTGATTCGATTGACGGTCAGCTTAAATCGGAACTTATGACAGCTATGCAGCCGGCATTTGCGAAGATTTCCGAAATGGGCATAAGATATAGCGCTCTTCCTGGGCATACTATGGAAATTGCAAATGCGCTTAATGAGGTGCTTTCGCCAAAGTGGAAGGAACTTCGCGGAATCGAGGTTGTTTCGTTCGGCGTATCGTCGGTTTCGGCTTCCGAAGAAGACGAAAAGATGATTAAGGAACTCCAGCGGAATGCCGCTTTCCGAAATCCCGAAATGGCTGCGGCGCATATGGTCGGCGCACAGGCGCAGGCAATGCAGGACGCTGCAAAGAACGGAAACGGCGCTATGGGCGGTTTCTTCGGAATGGGTATGGCGCAGTCCGCCGGAGGCAATATGATTACTAACCTTTATGAAAAGGCGGCGGAAAATAACCGAAAAAGTGAAACTCAGACTTTGGGCGGCTGGACCTGCGCATGCGGAAAAAGCGGAAATACCGGCAAGTTCTGTTCCGACTGCGGTAAGCCGAAGCCCGAGGAAAACGGCTGGACATGTGTGTGCGGTGCGGTAAACAAAGGTAAGTTCTGCTCCGAATGCGGTAAGCCCAAGCCTGCCGGAGCGCCTCTTTACAGGTGCGACAAATGCGGATGGGAACCCGAAGATCCGGCAAATCCGCCTAAGTTCTGTCCGGAATGCGGCGACCCGTTTGATGAAAACGATATAAAATAATACAAGATAAAATTAACCTGACATAAAGATGTTATTTCTGAGTGAAAGGGCAAGATTATAAGCTTTAAAAAGCCGTATCCTGCCCGGATGCGGCTTTTTTTCGGAGAAAACTATGGATTTGATTGAAAAACTCGAAAAAAGCGGTCGGCTTTCTGCCGATGAGTACGAAATTCTAATAAAAAACCGTGATGAATATTGCGATAAAGCACGGCTTGCGGCTGTACGGATAAGGCAGAAAATATACAAAAACCATGTGTATATAAGAGGGCTTATAGAGGTCGGTAATGATTGCGTTAACGATTGCTATTACTGCGGTATAAGGCGGTCAAACAGCGCCTGCATGAGGTATGTTATGGATTCCGATACAATCCTTGACTGCTGCAGAAGCGGTTATCCTCTCGGGTTCAGAACATTCGTGCTTCAGGGCGGCGAGGGAATTCTGGATACGGATGAGATTTGCGGTATTGTCAAAAGAATTAAAACCAAATTTCCCGACTGCGCGGTTACGCTGTCCCTCGGTGAGCTTTCGGGGGATGAATATCAGCGGCTTTTTGACGCCGGTGCGGACAGGTATCTTTTAAGGCACGAAACCGCAGATAAGGCTCATTATCAAAAGCTTCACCCGGGAGATATGTCTTTTGACAACAGAATGAGATGTCTTTCGGATTTGAAAAAAATAGGTTTTCAGACGGGCTGCGGATTTATGGTCGGTTCGCCGTTTCAGACCGTGAAAACATTGGCGGCGGATTTGAAATTTATTGAGGATTTTGACCCCCAGATGTGCGGTATCGGACCTTTTATTCCGGCAAAAAATACTCCCTTTGAAAACGAGCCGCCGGGGAGTGCCGAAATGACGGCATATCTTTTATCGGTAATAAGAATAATGAAACCGAATATTTTGCTGCCGTCCACAACCGCTCTCGGGACTGTTTCAAAAGACGGAAGGGTAATGGGGATTTTGTCGGGCGCAAATGTTGTTATGCCTAATCTTTCTCCTCTTTGCGACCGAAGCAAATATTCACTTTACGACAACAAAGCCTCAAGCGGCGAGGAAGCCGCCGAAGGCCTTGAAAAATTAAAAATACAAATGAAAAAAATAGGTTATGAAATCGTCGTGTCGCGCGGCGATATTATGAAAGGAAGTTTTTAAAAATGGCAGTTTATAATCCGAAATCCCATATTGCGGATGAGTTTATCAATGATGAGGAAATCCTCGAAACGATAAAATACGCAGAGGAAAACAAGCATAATGTTGAGCTTATCGACAGTCTGCTTGAAAAGGCAAGACCTAAAATGGTCGGAAACGGCTATCACTGCGAGGGGCTTACGCACCGTGAGGCGTCGGTTCTTCTTGCGTGTGATATTCCCGAAAAGATTGAGCAGATGTACAAGCTTGCAGAGGAAATCAAGCTTGCATTTTACGGAAACCGTATAGTTATGTTTGCTCCGCTTTACCTTTCAAACTATTGTGTGAACGGCTGCGTATACTGTCCGTATCACATGAAAAACAAGCACATAGCAAGAAAAAAACTTACACAGGAGGAAATAAGGCAGGAGGTTACGGCGCTTCAGGATATGGGACATAAACGCCTTGCGATTGAGGCGGGGGAGGACCCGGTCAATAATCCGATTGAGTATATTCTTGAGTGTATCAATACAATTTACAGCGTTAAGCATAAAAACGGCGCAATCAGGCGTGTTAATGTAAATATCGCCGCAACCACAGTTGAAAACTACAGAAAGCTTAAAGATGCCGGTATAGGAACCTACATTCTCTTTCAGGAAACCTATCACAAAAAGAGCTATCTTGAATTGCACCCCACAGGGCCAAAGCACGATTACAACTACCATACCGAGGCGATGGACAGGGCGATGGACGGCGGAATCGACGATGTAGGTCTTGGGGTTCTGTTCGGTCTGGAACTTTATAAATACGAGTTTGCGGGACTTCTTATGCATGCAGAGCATCTCGAGGCTGCGTACGGCGTAGGTCCGCACACGATAAGCGTTCCGAGGGTTAAACGCGCTGATGACATCGACCCCGATGTGTTTGACAACGGCATAAGTGATGAGATGTTTGAAAAAATTATTGCCTGTATCAGAATTGCCGTTCCGTATACCGGTATGATTATATCCACGAGGGAGTCGCAGGATGTCCGTGAAAAGGCGCTTCATATAGGTATTTCGCAGATAAGCGGTGCATCGAGAACTTCGGTCGGCGGATATACCGAGGAGGAACGCCCGCATGATTCCGAACAGTTTGATGTTTCAGACCAGAGAACGCTTGACGAAGTGGTAAACTGGATGATGAAAATGGACTTTATTCCGTCATTCTGTACCGCATGCTACAGGGAGGGCAGAACAGGCGACAGATTTATGACATTCTGCAAAAACGGACAGATACTGAATTGCTGCCACCCTAACGCACTTATGACCCTGGCGGAGTATCTTGTTGATTATGCAGGCGATGAAACCAAAAAGATTGGCTTTGACCTTATCGAAAAAGAACTTGAAAAGATTCCGACCGAAAAGGTAAAAACACTTGCAAAACAGCATATCGAAGACATAAAAGCTTCAAACAAGAGAGATTTCAGATTTTAAAGGGTGTGATAACATGAGTATGAGCAAAGAACCGTCCTCGGAAAGACTTCATATCGGCTTTTTCGGACTCAGAAATGCCGGTAAGTCAAGCCTTGTTAACCGTGTTACGGGACAAAATTTATCTGTTGTGTCCGATATCGCCGGTACAACGACAGACCCCGTAAAAAAGGCAATGGAAATTCTTCCTCTCGGACCGGTTGTAATTATCGACACGCCGGGTATCGATGACAGCGGAAAGCTCGGCGATGAGCGTGTGAAGCGTGCGGTTTCGACGCTTGCCAAAACCGATATTGCCGTTTTGGTAGTTGATGCGGCCAGGGGAATTACAGAACTTGACAGATATCTTATTTCACAGTTTGAAAAGAAAAATATACCATACATTAAGGCGTTTAATAAATCGGATTTGCTTTCCGAATGTCCTGCTGCGGGCGAAAACGAAATATATGTAAGCGCAGCCGAAAACAGAAATATTTATGAACTCAAAGAACTTATAGGAAAAAGCGTTTCGGCAGATGAGGAACGCACACTTTGCCGTGATTTGTTTTCTCCCGGCGATGCGGTTATACTTGTAACGCCGATTGACGCAGCGGCGCCGAAGGGAAGGCTGATACTTCCGCAGCAGCAGGTTCTGCGCGATGTTCTGGACGGCGGAGGTATAGCGGTAGTTACTAAAGAAACGGAACTTGAGGCGGCTCTTGACAGGCTTTCCGTAAAGCCGAAACTTGTCATAACGGATTCCCAGGCGTTTGAATATGTTAATAAAGTTACGCCGAAGGAGGTTTCTCTGACCTCGTTTTCGATTTTGTTTGCAAGGTACAAAGGAGAACTTGAAACGGCAGCCGAAGGGGCGGCGGCTCTTGATACCCTTTCGGACGGCGAAACGGTTCTTATATCCGAAGGCTGCACTCACCACAGGCAGTGCGGAGATATCGGAACGGTGAAACTCCCTGCGTGGATAAGAAAATATACAGGCAGGGAATTGAATTTCCGTTTTACATCCGGTACGGAATTTCCAGAGGATTTGTCGGAATTTTCTCTCGCTGTTCATTGCGGCGGCTGTATGCTTACCGCAAGGGAAATGAAATCAAGAATTGCAGCCTGCAAAGAAGCGGCGCTGCCGATTACGAATTACGGTATAGCGATTGCCAAAATGAACGGTATTCTGGACAGAAGTATGGATATTCTCAGATAGAATCGATTATTCCGTATCCGGTTTTGTTATTTTGAAATGACTTCCCTTGTACGAAATAAGCCCTTCTTTTTGAAGCTTCGATAATTCATTGCACATTGCGCTTCGCTCAACACCGAGGTAATCGGCAAGCTGTCGGCGGCGGAGGGGAATGTCAAACTCTGTTTTTCCACATATTTTTGAGTATGAATACAGATATGATATCAGCTTTTGAGCGGTTGTTCTGCGGCTCATATGAAGGATTTTTCTGTTCATTGTCAGATTTTTTTCCGCAAAGTCGGTAATCATGTTTTGTGTAAGCACTGCGCTTGTCCGCAGTGCTTTCTGTGCATTTATCCACAAAATCTCAACATCGGATTCCGCAACAGCTGAGACGGTCAGAACCGAGTTTTCGGCAAAAGCAAAGCTTTCGGCAAAGGTTGAGCCTTCTGATATTTTGTTTATATAGTTTCGGTTTCCGAAATAATCTTCATTTATAACGGAAAGTTCACCAGATATTAAAATTCCGAATTTTCCGGTCGTTTCGCCTTCGCGCAGAACATAACTGCCCTTGGAATACTTCTTTTTGGACTGCACGATTTCTTTGATTTCATTTTCCGAAACACCTTTAAAAAGCGGAATTTTTTCGTATTCTGTCATATAATCACCTTGAAAAAATGTTTTTTGTTGTAAATACAACAGATTTATATTAACCATTATAGTATAATAAATACGAAAAATCAAGAAAAAATTTTATAAAAGGACGGTGCAAACCATGAAAAGAAGAATTATTGAGATAAACGAAGAAAAATGCAACGGCTGCGGTGCTTGTGCGAGTGCCTGTCATGAAGGTGCGATAGGCATGGTGAACGGCAAGGCGAAGCTGATGCGGGATGACTACTGTGACGGGCTCGGAGATTGCCTGCCTGCCTGCCCGACCGGTGCAATAAGCTTTGTTGAGCGTGAAGCGGCGGCGTATGATGAAAAAGCGGTTATGGAAGCAAAAAAGGCTAAAGGCGAAAAATTGCCCTGTGGCTGCCCCGGAACGCACTCAAAGACAATAAAAAGAGAAGTATCTCAGGATTCGGCGCCCGCTGTTTCCGAAAGCCGCCTTATGCAGTGGCCCGTTCAGATTAAGCTTGTGCCCGTGAACGCCCCGTATTTTGACGGCGCAAAGCTTTTGATTGCAGCGGACTGCACTGCTTATGCATATGCGGCAATGCACGAAAGATTTATAAAAAATCACATCACACTTGTCGGCTGCCCGAAGCTTGACAATGTTGATTATTCCGAAAAGCTGACCGAAATAATCAAAAATAACGATATAAAAAGTGTTACGGTTGTGAGAATGGAGGTTCCGTGCTGCGGAGGGCTTGAAACTGCGGCCAAGAACGCACTTATGCAAAGCGGAAAGTTTATTCCGTGGCAGGTAGCCGTTATAACGACCGACGGCAGAATTTCGGATGAATAGAGCTTTTTATGAAATGCGGTTTGGACAGAAAGAAAGCATTTGTAATTTCAGAACGAATTCGCAAAGGAAAAGGACTCATGTGAGAACAATATGATGACCTGCTTGATTCGGGTGTGCCGGATGTGAATTATTGTCGCTTACTGATGTAATGGTTTCCGTATTCTTTTTTTGACCGAAATATTTTGTTATGAGTTTATCTCGTAACAAAATATTTCGAAATGTAACACATCTATTGTAAACCAACACTTTTTTGCATAAAATCAGAAAAATACTGTTGATTTTTTACTGCGGTAATGGTATAATATAGTTACCACACTTTATATATCATATATGTTTGTTCATTTATGATGCTAATTTAATATGATTCGGAATATTCTTTTCGGGTATTCCTTGTTTTTGGTATTCAAAAAAGGTGCGATATTTGTTAAAAACGCCGGCTTGATGAAATACCTTTATTTGGATACCATTTAGATTAGTATTTCGTGATATATAAATGTGTGGTAACATTAAAAGTCAAAGCCGCGTTTTTATGCGTGGTATAGGCTTTTATACCACGCATTTTTTGTTTGCGTGAGAAATAGGGAAAGGAGATTTTTTGCCGGCGGAACAAAACTTACTAAAGAAAGGGGAAAGCTATAATGCGCAAATATGTCATTAATACCAAAACGCATACATTGCATCTTACAAATGGTTGCCGCTATGCAAAGGGGTGCGAGAATTTGTCAAATTATAAATTCTATGCAACCGAAGAACAAGTGATTTCGGAGTTCCAAAATCATTTCAAACATTGCAAATTGTGTTTTGGGGGCAGATGATAGGTTATTGTTCAAATTAAACAGAAGGGAGAATTATAAATGACTTCAAGACAAAAAAATAATTTTGCGAAGTTTGTGTTGATCTTTGTAGTTATAATTGGAATGAATCTTGCTGCAATTATCAATGTTTTTTATTTGGATAGTTTTTTAGTGACTTTGTTGATTTCATTATTGTTTTGGATTGCTGGATTTGTACTTTGGACTTTCATGCAAGATCCATCTTTTTTAAAAACTAAAATAAAAGATAATATGAGTTATATTAAATCAACATCAACTTTGAAGTTGTATAAATGTGTTCCGTCAAACGGTTCAGAAGTAAAAATACACAAAATCTATAACGCATATCTGCAATATCATCCCGAGGAATATGTTTACACAGGTGCAAGTTCCGGAGGTATTCATATGGGAGGTATTCAGAAATTTGAAGCTTATAATACCGTTAATGGGGTTGATTCCGGTAAATATAGATTGGAGTATCGCTATCCGGATGATAATGTGTGGCATATTGTGCGTAAAATAGAGCTTGACGAGTCGCTTATTGAATCTGCTAAAATGAATCCAAATATTTCAAGGTATATGGACAAGAACGGAGTTTTGATATTGCAAAACGAAGTAACTAAACAGATCAGAAATGAAATAGGCGAAGCTTTTAAAACGGGAAATATGTTGCTAATACAAAAGGCAGGAAATAAGGCAGCTCTAACAAAGGAGGAATGTCAAAAAATACTGGATTGGATATGCAATAGGTGACAAAAATAAGGAGCAGCTTTAATGCTGCTCCTTAAACATTTGAAATTATTATTTCGTCATTGCCTGCTGGATTGCAACCGCAACCGCAACCGTAGCGCCGACCATCGGGTTGTTACCCATTCCGATAAGACCCATCATTTCAACATGAGCCGGAACGGATGACGAACCTGCGAACTGCGCGTCGGAATGCATTCTTCCCATAGTATCTGTCATACCGTAGGAAGCGGGGCCTGCAGCCATGTTATCGGGATGCAGAGTACGGCCCGTACCGCCGCCGGAAGCAACGGAGAAGTATTTTTTGCCAAGTTCGACACATTCCTTTTTGTATGTGCCGGCAACGGGGTGCTGGAATCTTGTCGGGTTGGTGGAGTTACCGGTGATGGAAACATCAACGCCTTCAAGATGCATGATTGCAACGCCTTCACGAACATCGTTTGCGCCGTAGCAGCGAACCTTTGAACGCTCACCGTCTGAATATGCAATTTCTTCAACTACGGTAACCTTACCGGTTGCGTAGTCAAAATCGGTCTTGCAGTATGTGAAGCCGTTTATTCTTGAAATAATCTGAGCTGCGTCCTTGCCGAGACCGTTTAAGATAACCTTAAGGGGTTCCTTTCTGATTTTGTTTGCGGTTTTTGCGATACCGATTGCGCCTTCAGCGGCTGCAAAGGATTCGTGACCTGCGAGGAATGCAAAGCACTTTGTTTTTTCTTCAAGAAGCATTGCGCCGAGGTTACCGTGACCCAAGCCAACCTTACGGTCGTCCGCAACGGAACCTGGGATGCAGAAAGCCTGCAAGCCTTCACCGAGACATTTAGCCGCTTCAACAGCGTCCTTAACGCCCTTCTTGATTGCGATAGCCGCACCGAGAGCATATGCCCAGCCTGCGTTTTCAAAGCAGATAGGCTGAATTTCCTTTACCATTGTGTAAGCGTCAACGCCCTTATCGAGGCCGATCTGACGAGCTTCTTCAATATCCTTAATACCGTATTTAGCGCAGACTGCGTTAATCTGGTCAATTCTTCTTTCGTAGTTTTCAAATAAAGCCATTCGCTGCCCCTCCTTTACTCATTACGAGGGTCAATAACCTTGACCGCTTCGTCAAATCTGCCGTATCTGCCGGTTGCTTTTTTGAGAGCTTCATCGGCAGGCGTGCCTTTTCTTATCATTTCCATCATTCTGCCGAGCTGAACGAACTCGTAGCCGATGATGAGGTTGTCTTTATCGAGAGCAATGTGGGTAACATAACCTTCAGCCATTTCGAGGTATCTGCTGCCCTTTGCGAGTGTACCGTACATTGTGCCGACCTGGCTTCTGAGACCCTTTCCGAGGTCTTCAAGACCTGCGCCGATTGCAAGACCGTCTTCGGAGAATGCAGACTGTGTTCTGCCGTATACAATCTGGAGGAAAAGCTCACGCATTGCTGTGTTTATAGCGTCGCAAACGAGGTCGGTATTGAGCGCTTCGAGAATGGTTTTGCCGGGAAGAATTTCCGATGCCATTGCAGCGGAGTGAGTCATACCGGAACATCCGATTGTCTCAACAAGAGCCTCCTGAATAACGCCGCCCTTTACATTAAGTGTAAGCTTGCAGGCACCCTGCTGAGGTGCACACCAGCCGACACCGTGGGTAAATCCGTTAATGTCTTTGATTTCGGTCGCTTTTGTCCACTGCGCTTCCTGGGGAATCGGAGCGGGTCCGTGGTTTACGCCCTTTGCGACCTTGCACATCTGTTCAACTTCATGTGTATAAGTCATTATATAGTCTCCTTTCAATATTTGGTATTTGCTACCTATAATACAGACTTGTTAATATTATAACATTTTGACGGGTCAGTGTCAATATCATCAAATTAATTTTTACTGTTTAAGCTAATATTTTATTTCAAATCGCCTGTTTTTATGCCTTTTTCAACAAAAAATATTAAAATAAAGTTAATTTAGTTTAAAATCTCTTGCAAATTTTATCGATTTGTTGTATAATAGAATATCGTAAAATACTATGCAGTTCTATAATAAAATTTTATAAAGGTGGTTTGCGCTATGCCTTCAATGAATCCATATCAAAACCTTATTGCCCAGATGAAAGAAGCTGTAGGCAGGCAGGTCGGTCTGCTTGATGAGCTTTTGAATGTTTCCGCATGCTCGGACGAGCATATTATGAACTCGGTTTTTGAACCTGCCGACGGTATTATCGGCAACCCTCCGGGATTTTATGTTCATGCCGGATATACTTTCAATGTTATCGGCAACCGCGGCAAGCTTGACAATATTGTTTTTGTCGAGGGCGAGGACGAGCTTGCAAAAACATACAGTTCCATGATCGGTGTCAGCGTTACGGGGCTTAAGCAGATTTACGACGCAAAGTACGACAAGGCTAATTTTATCAAGAATGTTATTTTGGACAATGTTCTGAGAGGCGACATTCATCTTCGTGTGAAAGAACTTAAAATAGACCCCGATGTGCGCAGAATTGCCGTTCTTTTCCGCGTGGTTGACGGTGAGGATATTCAGATATTTGAACTTGTGCGCAATATGTTCCCGGATAATGACACGGATTTCCTTGTGAGCATTAACGAAACCGATATCGTTCTTATTAAAGAAGTAGGAAACGATTTTAATATGAAGGATATCGAAAAGCTTGCAAAAGAAGTTGTCGATACTATCGGCGTTGAAGCTTATGTTAAAATCAATGCCGGCGTCGGGACCGTTGCCGAAAATATCAAAGAACTTGCCCGTTCCTTCAAGGAAGCGCAGGTTGCACTTGAAGTAGGCAAGGTGTTTGATACCGAAAAAAGCATTGTAAGCTACGATAACCTCGGCATAGGCAGACTTATCTATCATCTGCCGACAAGGCTCTGCGAGATGTTCCTTAACGAAATTTTCAAGAAGGAGTCGATTGAGGTTCTTGATCAGGAAACAATCATTACCATTCAGAAATTCTTTGAGAATAACCTTAATGTCAGCGAAACTTCGAGAAAGCTTTATGTTCACAGAAACACGCTTGTTTACAGACTCGATAAGATACATAAGCTTACCGGGCTCGACCTCAGAATGTTCGATGACGCAATTGTGTTTAAGGTAGCTATGATGGTTAAGAAATATCTTGTTTCCAATCCCATTAAAATCTGATTAAGCAGGTGTTTACAGTTGATTACTTTTTCCAATGTAACTAAAAAATACGATAACGGTACGCTGGCGCTCGATAATGTGTCTTTCCATGTTGACAGGGGAGAGTTTGCGTTTATTATCGGGCGTTCGGGTGCGGGTAAATCCACGCTTACAAAGCTTATTACATGCGAGGAACACCCCACCTCCGGCAATATTATCGTTAACAGGCTTCATATAGAAAAGCTTCCGAAGTCAAAGGTTCCGTACCTCAGGCGAAGCATCGGCATGGTTTTTCAGGATTTCAGGCTTCTTCCGAAAAAAACCGTTAAGGAAAATGTCGCTTTCGCAATGGAAGTCATAGGTGCTTCACCGAGGGATATAAGGCGTACGGTTCCTACGCTTCTGGCGATGGTCGGGCTTGCGCAGAAAGTTAATTGCTATCCGGATGAACTTTCCGGCGGCGAACAGCAGAGGGTCGCTATGGCAAGGGCGCTTGCCAACAATCCTCCGGTTCTCATTGCCGACGAGCCTACGGGTAACCTTGACCCGCAGAACTCCGTTGAAATCATGCAGCTTCTTGAGGAAATCAACCGCCACGGAACAACCGTGCTTGTCGTTACGCATGACCGAGATATGGTTAACACATTCAAAAAGCGTGTAATCACTCTTGATAACGGCTCGCTCTTAAATGACGAACAGAGAGGAGAATATTATGAAGCTCCGGTCTTTTAAATACTTCTTTTCGGAAGGCCTGAAAAGCATTAAAATCAACTGGGTTATGAGCCTTGCTTCAATTATAACCGTTACATTCAGCCTGCTGATATTTTGTCTGTTTATAACTGTAACAACCAATGTTAACCATGTTGTGGATCAGCTTCAGAGCGAATATCAGCTGCTGGTAATTGTTGATGAAAACGCAACCGCCGACCGTACCGAACAGATAGGAAATGAGATTTCCGAAATAGGCGGCGTTGATACCGTTGAATTTGAAAGCAAACAGCAGGCTCTTGAAAGTATGAAACAGGATTTTGACGATCAGGAGATTTTTGAGGGTCTTGAATATGATAATCCGCTGAGAGATAAGTATAAAGTGTCAATTAAGGACCTTCAGAATCGAAATGAAATAGAAACCGTTATCAAAAGCATTGACGGTGTAAGCGAAATCAAAAGCAGCGTTGAAACCGCTGAAACTCTTGTTAAAATAACAAAGTATGTCAACTGGATAAGTATTTGGATTTATATTCTGCTTATGGTTGTTTCCGTAACGATTATCACAAATACGATAAGGCTTGCGGTTTACGCACGCAGAAAAGAAATCAATATAATGAAATTTATCGGCGCAACAAACTGGTTTATCAGATGGCCTTTTGTTATAGAAGGTATCATTATAGGTATCATCGCTTCGGCGATAACCATTGCCGTTGCATGGCCTACATACAACTACTTTGCGCAGACTGTTATCAATATCTTTAAAAACTCGGGTGCTACAATGTTCAAACCCAGACCCGTGAACGAGGTTGTTTTGCTTCTTGCCGGCAGTTCCGCCGGACTCGGAATTTTAAGCGGCATTATCGGCAGTCTTATTTCCGTAAGGAAGCACCTCGATGTTTAATGGAGATGATTTACCGATGAATAAAAAAACAGTAAGAATTATTTCAATTGCAGTTGTTCTTCTGTTGCTCTTTTTTTCCTTATCGACAAGCATTTACTATGTATTTGCGGAAACCGATCAGGAAATCATAAACAAATCCAAAAAGGAGCAGGAAGAGGCGCAGCAGGCGATTGATGAAAAAAACAGCGAAAAGTATGCGGCTCTCAGTATACTAAATGACCTTACGGATCAGGTTAATTCTCTTCAGGGGGATATTGATGAACTTTCGGCAACGCTTGACAACTATAATAAGGAAATCGATATTCTGAATCAGGAAATCGATGCCGCTACCGAAAGAATCAGCGTTCAGGACGATTTAATCAGAAAAAGACTCCGCGTTATGGATGAAAACGGAAATATCGGCGTGCTTGATATACTTTTAAGCGCAACAAGCTTTGCCGACCTTCTTGACAGAATAGATACCGTCCGCACCATAACAAAATATGACCAGTCAATTCTCAAAGGCTATAAGGACGCAAAAAAGACCGTAGAAGATAAAAAATCGGAGCTTGAAGGTAAAATGCAGAAGGTTTCCGAGGCTGCCGACCAGCTTAATTCCAAGCAGGATGAGCTTAAGGCAAAACAGAATGAAAAACAGACGGAAGTCGATAAATTAAGCGACCTTATCGCTCAGTATGAGGCTAACCTTGCCGCATCCAAAAAAGCGGAGGAAGAAGCCAACGAAAGAATAAGACAGGCGGCTGCGGAGGTTTCTCATGTAACGGCTTCGTATAATTTTACAAGCGGTGCGCTTAACTATCCGTTTGCGAGCCACTATGTTGTAACTTCGCCTTTCGGCGGAAGAATCAGCCCTATTTCGGGCAAGTGGGAAGGCCACAGCGGTGTTGACCTCGGTGCTCCTTACGGCACTCCTATTTTAGCTTCGTCCGACGGCGTTGTAATTACCGCAGGCTTTAATACCGGCGGTTACGGAAATTATGTTGTAATAGATCACGGCGGCGGTATATATACTTTATATGCGCATGCAAGTTCGCTCAGTGTGTCCTCCGGCGAAGTGGTTTCGGCAGGGCAGCATATTGCGAATGTCGGAAGTACCGGATGGTCTACCGGTCCTCACCTTCACTTTGAGGTTCGTGTGAACGGTACTTGCGTTGACCCGGCAGGGTATGTTCCGGTTTATTAATCAGGCAGGAGGTGCGATTTTGGAGGAAGAAGAAAAATTTTCAAAATCATTTGTAATAAAAACATCGGTTGCCGTAATGGTATTCACATTAATTGTTGCAATGGTTACTTCGATGCTGTTTTTCCATTCGTACTTCGCTTCAAAATACAATGAATACAGTGATTTGTTTAAGATTAAAAGCGTTGTTGACAATAATTATCTTGCCGATGCCGACAGCAAAGCGATGATTGACGGTGCATGCTCGGGTTATGTTGCAGGTTTGGGTGACAAATATGCTGCGTATTATCCCGAGAAGGAATATAATTTGCTTATAAACAGTATGTCATCGCAGTATATCGGTATCGGAATAACCGTTTCGGAAAACGATGACGGTAACCTGCTTGTCAATGATGTTGCCTCGGATTCTCCGGCTGCAAATTCCGGCGTGCTCTCGGGCGATGTTATTACGCATATCAATAAAATGTCTGTCAGCGGTCTCGGTTCTTCCAAGGCGCTTGAAATCATTAAAAACGGAAACGAAGGCGACACCGTTTCTTTAACAATAATGCGAAACGAGCAGAAACTTAATATTTCAATGAAACTCGTTGAACTTCATAATTACACAATCGATTATGAATTTTTGGATAATTCCATTGCATATATTAAAATAACCAATTTTAATATAGATACTGCGGACGCTTTTTCCGAGGCTCTTAAAATGGCGGAAAAAGACGGTGCCGGTAAAATAATTCTTGATTTGAGAAATAATCCCGGCGGAGAAGCGGAGGCAACAAGAAAAATTGCCGATGAGTTCCTTGACGAATGTGTCATTTACTACAGCGTTGATAAAAACGGAAAGAAAGAGTATGTCCGTGCCAAGGACGGTTCAAACAAGCTTCCGATGGCTGTTCTCGTCAATAAAAACAGCGCAAGCGCGGCGGAACTTCTTACCGGCGCTCTTAAGGATAACGACAGAGCCTGCATTATAGGTGAAACAACCTACGGCAAGGGTGTAATTCAGGGACTTTATAATATTACAAAGTCAACTGCCGTAAAGCTTACGATTGCCGAATACTATACGCCGAATGGCAAAAAAGTTAACGGTGTCGGGATTGCTCCCGATTTTGAGGTGGTTCTCGATAATTCGGCGGTGCTCGGCGACTATACAAGCGATAATCAGCTGAAGGCAGCAATACAGTATCTCAACGGAGGTTCGTTTGAATAAATTTGCGTATGTTAAATACGAGAAATCCGATTCAAATGATGTGACGGCAGAGGACTTGACCGATTTTCGGCTGGTGCGCTGCCGTTTGAAAAACAATCCCGGCTTTTTTGTTAAAAGGAAAATAAGAAAGCTGACTTCCGGATTTTGTACACTTGATGAAAATTCAATTGCCGATGAGTTGTTTTCGGTCATACCGAAGGATCTCTTTAAGCAGAATTTTGTATATACGGTTTCCGAATTTGGGAGAATTTACGACTTGTCCCTCTCAGATAAGGAAATAGCGGTTGCATTTGAGCCTTCCTATGAGGCACTTTCCGAGCTGTCGGATATTTTCAAAATGGTGTATGTTTTCGCACCGAAAAGGGAGTGCTCACTGTATAATGTCTTTTATACGGAAGAAATCGCAAAGCGGCATTTTGACTTTGCCGTTGCTGAAAACTTCGGCATTTTGGCAGACTACATATTTAATCTGTCGGAAAAGCCGATGCCGGGGGCTGTAAATGATATTTCGGTTTCGGCGGGGGAATTCGATGTTATTCCGGATAACGCAAAAAATTCGGTTTTGTGTCAATATAATGTTCCTTTCGGCATCACGGGTTTTGTAAGATGATTGACAAACACGGAAAAATGGGTTATAATATTACATTGTGATATGTAAGTTTAATTTGAAATTTTAAGGAGAAATGTACTATGGCAGATTCAAAAAAATTCAAGCTGACCGCGGACGGTCTTGAAAAACTCGAGCAGGAGCTTGATTATTTAAAAACTACCAAACGAAAAGAAGTTGCCGAGAAAATCAAGATTGCGCGCGGCTTCGGCGACCTTTCGGAAAACTCGGAGTATGACGAGGCTAAAGCTGAACAGGTAGAGGTTGAAGAACGAATCAAAACCATTGAAAATATGCTCAAAAACATCGAAATCATCGATGATGACGATATCAGCACAAAGCAGGTCAGCATCGGTTCAAGAGTTAAAATTCTTGACCTTGAATATGAAGATGAAATTGAATACACGATTGTCGGCTCAACCGAGGCTGACCCCAGCCAGATGAAAATTTCGGATGAATCCCCGGTAGGTCATGCGCTTCTCGGTCAGAAAAAGGGTAAAATAGTTGAGGTCGAAGTGCCCGACGGTGTTCTTAAGTTTAAAATTCTCTCTATAATGAAATAAGAAAGGCTATGAATTTATGAGTAACGAACAGATAAATGCTCAGCAGAATGAAGAAAATCTTAACGAAATTCTCAGGTTCAGGCGCGAAAAACTTGCCGACCTTATAAACGAAGGAAAAAATCCCTTTGAAATTACCAAGTTCGACAGAACCCACACTTCAAAGGATGTTAAGGATAACTATACAACCGAAAAGCGCGAACTTCACAAAAGGGGTTCGGATGAAGTTGAAATTATTGACGCAAAAATTTCGCCGCTTGACGGACAGGAGGTCTCTCTTGCCGGCAGAATTATGTCAAAACGCGGAATGGGCAAGGTTGGTTTTGTCCATATTTCGGATTATTACGGTCAGATTCAGCTTTTTGTTAAGAAGGACATCCTCGGCGAGGAAGAATACAATCGTTTCAAAAAGCTTGATATAGGCGATATTATCGGTGCTTCGGGTGAAGTATTTACAACTCAGACCGGTGAAATTTCAGTGAGGGTTGATAAAATTACGCTTCTCTCAAAATCGCTCCTTCCGCTGCCTGAAAAATTCCACGGATTAGTTGATACCGATCTTCGCTATCGCCAGAGATATGTTGACCTTATTATGAATGCGGATGTTAAAAAGACTTTTATCACACGCAGTAAAATCATTAAGGAAATCAGAGAATTTCTCGATAACAGGGGATATATGGAGGTCGAAACTCCGGTTCTCAATACCATTTCGGGCGGTGCTACCGCAAGACCATTCATCACTTATCATAATACCCTTGGCATTGATATGTACCTCAGAATTGCTACCGAACTTAATCTTAAGCGCCTTATCGTGGGTGGCTTTGAGAAAGTTTATGAAATCGGCAGGCAGTTCAGGAATGAAGGTATGGACATAAAGCATAATCCTGAATTTACAACGATTGAACTTTATGAGGCTTATACCGATTATTACGGAATGATGGAAATTACCGAAGATATGATTTCGACGGTTGCCATGAAAGTTCTCGGAACTACCGATGTTAATTATCAGGGTAAGGTTATCCATCTTGCAAAGGGCTGGGAAAAGATAACCATGATGGACGCTGTTAAAAAGTATGCCGGAGTTGATTTCTCAGGTGTTAATTCGTCCGAAGATGCCGTTGCACTTGCAAAAAGCGTCGGCGTTGAGGTTGAAGAAGGCAGCAGTATGGGTGTTGCACTTTATGAAGTTTTTGACGAAAAGGTTGAAGGTCAGCTCATTCAGCCTACATTTATTCTTGATTATCCGGTTGAGGTTTCGCCGCTTGCCAAGAAAAAACCGTCAGACCCGATGTTTACCGAAAGATTTGAATTCTTTATTAACGGTGCGGAATACGGTAACGCCTTTTCCGAGCTTAATGACCCGATAGACCAGAAAGAGAGATTCCAGAAGCAGGTTGAAGCCCGTGAAAACGGTGATGAAGAAGCCGGCATGATGGATGATGACTATATTAACGCTATGGAATACGGTATGCCTCCTACGGGCGGCCTCGGTATCGGCATTGACAGACTTGTTATGCTTCTTACCGATTCGTATTCTATCCGTGATGTTCTGCTTTTCCCGACAATGAAGCCGCTCGGTGATGCTGCTAAGACTGCGGAAGCACCCAAGCCTGCAAAACCTGAAAAAATTGATTTTTCAAAGGTTGAGATTGAACCTTTGTTTAAAGATTATGTCGATTTTGAAACATTCTCAAAGTCGGATTTCAGAGCGGTTAAGGTTAAAGAGTGCGCTGCGGTACCTAAGTCAAAGAAACTCCTTCAGTTCACTCTTGATGACGGAACAGGCACAGACAGAACTATTTTAAGCGGTATTCATAGCTTCTATGAACCTGAAGATTTGGTTGGAAAGACTCTTATCGCTATCACCAATCTTCCGCCCAGAGCCATGATGGGCATTGATTCCTGCGGTATGCTTCTCAGTGCTATTCACGAAGAAGAAGGCGAAGAAAAGCTTAATCTTCTTATGGTTGACGACCGCATTCCGGCAGGTGCTAAGCTTTACTGAGTTTATGTAAAGATGTGCTGTTTTACCAAATAGTTAGTACATTGAATGGGCAATTCCAATCGGAATTGCCCATTTTTAAAAAATTAACGGAAATATAAGACGAGATTTTGAGGTAATGATAAATGGATTTGTATTATGCAATTTATAAAAGAAGAACAGTAAGAGAGTTTTTGGATAAAGATGTTGATTTTGAGGTAATTAAAAGACTTTTGGAAGCCGGAAATGCCGCGCCGACTTGGAATCATAACCGAAATTGGAGTTATATAGTGCTAAAAACCGAAGCGTTTATCAACCTTTTAACGCACCGCCGACCGTTGTAAACTTTTTTTATCACGAACAAATCAAAAGATCTGCTAAAAAAGGAAAGTAAGTTGTGCCCGAACTGCCAGAAGTTGAAACAATAAAAAGAGTGATAGCACCTCAAATTGTTGGGTGTAAAATTAAGGCAATAACATTTGGCAACACGCAGGTTATAGCCTATCCTTCGGCAGAATTGTTTGCAGAAAAAACATTACAGGTATGGAAAGACGAGGGGCAAACCTATCCTTTATATTTGATACTGAAGACCGTCTGTTTTTACATCTTCATATGACAGGATAGTTATTAGTTGCATCTGCTGATTATGAGGTTGAAAAGCATACTCATATTATGCTGCCGATATTTTAAAATTTTTATTGACATACAGCTTAAGGAATGCTATAATAAATGCATGGGAATGAAGTTCTCCCAAAGCAACAGCTTAAACCGCTATTCGGCTGATGACTTCTGCATTAATTCGGTGCAGAAATCATCGGCTTTTCTGCATTTTGGGAGGAATTTTTATGTTTTCCAGTTTTGCAATTATTATGATAACCGCTCTTTTGGCGGGTGAACTTTTCAGGCGGCTGCGGCTTCCTGCGCTTATGGGAATGATTATTTCCGGGATAATTATTGGCCCGTATGTACTTAATCTTATTGACACTTACGTTTTGGAAATATCGGCAGAACTTCGCAAAATTGCACTGATTATTATTTTAATGCGTGCAGGGCTTTCGCTTTATACGGAAAAACTCAGAAAAATCGGGCGCCCTGCGATAATGATGTGTTTTGTACCGGCTTGCTTTGAAATTCTCGGAATGGTGCTGCATTTTCACATCAGGGATACAGTGAAAATTATTCTGATAATGAGCGTTTCGTTTGTGTTTACGGTATTCGAAGATAAATACGGCAGTGTTATTCCGTTTTCGGCAATGATTGGAGTAATGTGCTCGGGACTTTCTATAAAAAAAGTTAATCCGAAGCTTTCGGAAAGACTGTCGCTCAGATTTTCAAAGTTGTGGGTGCTTTTTGAAATTTTGCTTTTTGTGCTTGTAGGCACATGCATAAACATAAGATATGCGGCGAAAGCCGGGAGCTTTGCCGTAATCCTTATATTTGCGGTTTTGGCTTTTCGTATGTCTAGCGTTGCAGTATGTCTTATAAAAACCGGCCTTGTATTCAAAGAAAGGCTTTTCTGCATGCTCGCTTATATGCCGAAAGCTACGGTTCAGGCGGCAATCGGCGGAATTCCGCTGGCGATTGGACTTTCATGCGGAGAAGTTCTGCTTACGGTTGCGGTGCTGTCTATTATAATCACGGCGCCTCTCGGAGCATTTCTTATTGATATGACTTACAAAAAACTGCTGAATAAACAATCCGATTTGGGATAAAATAGCATTATAATTATCACAAGGAGGGTACTTATGAAAGAAATGTTTTGCTTCCAGTGCCAGCAAACTGCCCATAACACAGGATGCGACGGCAAGGCAGGGGTTTGCGGTAAAAAATCCGAAACCGCAGGACTTCAGGATAAGCTTATAGGTGCGCTGATTGGGCTTGCAAGGAGAGATAACAGAAATTCGCAGACGGACGAACTCATGATGAAGGGGCTTTTTACGACAATCACCAATGTCAATTTTAATAATGAAACAATCAAAAAAATGATTGACGATGTTGAAGCCGAAAACGGAAAAGGCATTGAAGATTACAATATGGAGAGGCTGTGGGAGGAACAGGAGGATATTCGCTCGCTGAAATCGCTGATTCTATTTGGCATAAAGGGAATGGCGGCATATGCGTACCATGCGCATATTCTCGGCAAGCATAATGATGAGGTGAGCGCATATTTTTACGAAGCACTGCGTGCAATAGCCGATGAAAACGACGCTGACAAACTGCTTTCTCTCGTGCTTAAAACCGGAGAGGTTAACCTTAAGTGCATGGCGCTTCTTGATGACGCAAACACATCGGCTTACGGTGACCCGGTTCCGACTGAGGTTCCGCTTACCATAGAAAAAGGACCGTTTATAGTGGTAAGCGGTCATGACCTTCATGACATGAAACTGCTTCTGGAACAGACTAAGGACAAGGGAATCAATATTTACACGCACAGTGAGATGCTCCCGGCTCATGGGTATCCGGAACTGAAAAAATATCCGCATCTGAAGGGGAATTTCGGAACCGGGTGGCAAAATCAGCAGTCAGAGTTTCATAATATTCCTGCGCCGATACTATTCACCACGAACTGCATTATGCCGCTTAGGCAGAGCTATTCGGATAGAGTTTTTACGACTTCGGTTGTTTCGTATCCGGAGGTTGTGCATATAGGCGATGATAAGGATTTTACGCCCGTTATAGAGAAAGCACTTGAATGCGGCGGATATTCCGAGGATAAGCATATGACCGGCATGAACGGCGGAAGCAGCGTTGTTACCGGTTTTGCGAGAAAAGCCGTGCTTTCAAATGCGGATAAAATTGTATCGCTTGTTAAGGAAGGAAAAATAAAGCATTTCTTCCTGATCGGCGGCTGTGACGGAGCATCGCCGAGCAGAAGTTATTACACTGATTTTGCGAAGCTGACGCCTACCGATTCGATAATTCTCACGCTTGCCTGCGGAAAGTACCGCATTAATGATATGGATTTGGGAGATATTGACGGTATACCCAGAATACTTGACTGCGGTCAGTGTAATGACGCGTACAGCGCTATTAAAATTGCGCTTGCACTCGCAGACGCTTTTGAATGCAGCGTTAACGAGCTTCCGCTCACTCTTGTGCTTTCGTGGTATGAACAAAAGGCGGTCTGCATTTTGCTCACGCTTCTCTCCCTCGGAATTAAGAATATTTATCTCGGACCTACAATTCCTGCTTTTGTTTCGCCGGGCGTGCTTAAAGTTCTTACCGATGAATTTCGCCTTACACCGACCGGTGAACCGCGGGTTGACATTAACAGAATCCTTAATATATAAAAACCGGCAGCCTCAAAGCGGGGCTGCCGGCTTTTATAAGGAATATTTTGAATTTCTGAATTCCGTCGGCGTTAATTTGTTTTTTATCTTGAATGTGTTTGAAAAGTGATACGGGCTTTTGAATCCGCATTTATCTGCAATTTCATAGATAGAAAGTTCGCTGTTCAAAAGAAAGTCTTTTGCTTTTTCAAGGCGGACATTAAGTATATACTGATGAAGAGTCATTCCGGTTGCGCTCTTTACGAGCTTGCTTAGGTGGTAGGGATGATACCCGGCAATTTCAGATAGTTCGGTATTGCTTATATCTTTTTCGTAATGCTGCTCAATATACCTGATTATATTTTCGACTTTCCAAATATTCTTTGGGGCGTTTAGGAGCATAAGCCGAACGGTTTCCGTTATCAGTTCTTTCATAATCGCGGAGCACATAGCTTCATATCCGAGTTTTTTGCCGCAAAATTCATTTTCTATCAGGTTGAATTTCGGTTCAAACATCTGCATATTATTTAGGATTACGGGAGCGTTCAGCACATCAAAGTCAGAAAAATTTATGTTCTCGGATAATCTTTCTTTTTTAAATTCGTGCACGGTGGAGGTGGGAATCATTTCTTTGTTTTTTGAATTTATTCTTGTGTAGTCAAAATTTATTACGAAAAGGTTTAAAGTGCGGATTACGGTAAATCTGTACGGTATGCCGCACCGCCACAGCATAAAATCACCCGGTTTAAGGCGGTATTCCTTTCCCGATATTGTCAAATTACATTCCCCGGAATGAATATAAAACATTCTTGAATCGTAGGTTACGGTATCGGTGCCGAGCTTGGCTGCGCAAATTTTCTTTGCAAAGCGGATATGCGGGTTGATTTCCGAAAGAAGCATATTATATCACCGTCATGTTTGTTTTTAGTATTTTTTTGTTTGTTTATAACATTTATTATACACCGGTTTTGTGATAAAATCAATACATAATCTGAAAATAACGGTGATTTGTAAAATGAAGTATTCTGTTGGATATCAAATGTTTCCCGACAATTCATTTATAGACGAGATTATATCTTTAAAAGATCATATTGAAGAAGTCTATTTTTCTTGGGGAGATTTTCCTAACGGCAGAAATTTGCAGACGCAGCAGCCGTTTCCTCCGTGGGTTGCTATGGAAAAAATGATTTATGATATAGGGCTGATTTCTAAAAGCGGACTTAAACTCAATCTTCTTTTTAACGGCAACTGTTATGGAGGTGCAAGTCTGTCGCGTAGTTTTTACAATAAAATAGGAGAAACAATCGATTACATAAAAGAAAACTTTAATCTTGATTCCGTTACAACAACTTCGCCGATTATTGCAAAATTTATTAAGAATAATTTTGAAAAACTTTCCGTTCGCGCCTCGGTTAATATGGAAATCGGAACTGTGCAAGGTATGGATTATGTTTCGGAATATTTTGACGGATATTACATGAAGCGTGAATTCAACAGGAATTTTGCAAAAATAAAAGAACTTAAGGAATGGTGCCGCAATAACGGAAAAACACTTCATATTTTGGGCAACAGCGGATGTCTGAATAATTGCTCGGTGCATAATTTTCATGATAATCTTGTGGCACACGAAAGCGAGATTGCAAAAATGGATAACTGCTATGAATTCAGCGGAATATGCCATGAATACCTAAAAAATCACGAAAAACGGATTTCGCTTGTGCGTGATACCGGCTTTATAAGACCGGAGGATATAAAATTTTATGAGCCGTATTTTGATTCGGTAAAGCTTGCTACAAGGGTTTCGGATAAGCCTATTCTTATTTTGAAAAGCTATATTGATCAAAATTACAGTGGGAATATTCTTGAACTTCTTGAACCCAATCATGCAGGAAGAATTTATCCTTATGTACTTGATAACAAAAAGCTGAAAAGCGATTATCTTACTTGCGGTCATGAATGTGCCGTGTGCGGAAAGTGCCGTGAAAACTTCGAAAATGCACTAATTAATCTTGAAACCATTATGTGAAAGGAATATAAAAATGCTTACAAGCGAAATGATTAAGAAGGCGGCGTTGGCGGCCGGTGCTGATAAGTGCGGAATTGCGCCGATGTCACGCTTTAACGGTGCGCCTGATGAAATGAATCCGCAGTTTTTGTTTCCCGAAGCCAAAAGCTGTATAGGTTTTGTTTTTAGAATACCGAGGGGCGTCCAAAGAGGAATAGAAGAAGGAACGCAGTTTTATCAGTATCCTTCAATGGCTTATGGCGGCATTAACGAAATTTTTGCTCCTGCAGTGTTGTATCATGTGGGGAAAGTGATTGAAGACGAAGGCTACGAGGCGTTTGTTTACAGAAATACCGGTGCAAGAGGAGTCGTTTCGGACATGGACGGAAGTCCCGGAAATACGCTTTCACCGGAGGAACAGATTGAAATAAACGAAAACGCAAAAACTTCTACTGCGCATCACAGAAGTGTTCAGTATACAAGACCGACAAGGAAAGGAAATGTTGCTCCGGATTTGCAGTTTCAGTTTAGAATTGCGGCGGTTGCCTGCGGACTCGGCGAAATCGGATGGAGCAAAATGCTTCTTACTCCGGAGTTCGGACCGCTTCAAAGGGTTGCGTTTCTGTTTACGGACGCTGAACTTGAATATGACGAAATGTATTCGGGTACTCCGCTCTGCCGCCGCTGCGGTGCATGTGTCAGAGAATGTCCGGGCTCGTGTATTCCGCCAATTAACTCCGGAAAAACGGTTAGGGTTGACCTGGAAGGAAAAATTCTCACATGGGGAGATATTGATATGTGGCGCTGCTACGCCTTTTATACCCATGCCGGAAGGTATTATAATCCGTTTGTTCCGAAAGAGGTGTGGGATAAAAATGAAAACGGCGCTTTGAATTTGATGGAAGGCATAACCGATGTTGCCGATGAGCATGAAATTATGAAAGTATATACAGCCTTGCAAAAGTATTTTCCAAGCTGGGTCGGTTACAATATGGCAAAATGCGGCGGCTGCATAAGAGCTTGCGTTTCCGTATTAGAGAAAAAAGGCGGCTGCATGGAGGGGAGATTTAAAGAGCCTCTGCGAACTAAAAAAGCCTGGAGACTTGACAGATAGGAGCGGTTAATATGCTAAATTCGGATATTATTAAGGAAAAGGCGCGGGAGCTCGGTGCAGCGGTATGCGGTATCGGGAGGATTTATAAAGATGAAGACCCGAGACATGATCCGCTGATGATACTTCCCAAGGCAAAATGTATTATAGGATTCGGTTTTGTTGTCCCAAAGGGAATTTATAAGGCAATGGAGCACGGTAACCAAAGATATACATATACAACTCTCGGCGTTAAATATATAGATGAGGAAATGGCTGAGATTTTTCTTCTGAAGATTGGGGCGCTTATTGAAAATAACGGATATGACGCTTGCCTTCAAAAGGCTGTTCCAAACCTTCGTGTTAAAGGCGATAAGAGCACAAACCCCGAGGTCGTTGATACATATGAGCTTATTTCTGATTCTGTTGAGCCTGAAAAACCGGCGCCGGATGTAATAATTGATTTTGGAAAAGCGGCAAAGGTATGCGGAATTGGCGAACCTGGGTTGAACGGCAGGATTGTAAATGAAAAATACGGTCCGTTTATTAGATATTGTTTTATCATAACGGATGCTCCTTTAGAATGCGATGAACCGCTTTTGAAACGAGTTTGCGACAGGTGCGGTGAATGTATTAAAGCTTGCCCCGGGCGTGCGATCAGCGAAAACGGGCTTGACACTTGGCAGTGCAGTGTTTACTATAAAGGAGCTCATAAATCAAATCCGTTTTTGACAGATGATTTTTTGAAGGGTGACCCAGAAAGAGAAAAAATTATAAATGGAGAAAAACGGTTTTGTGCCGAATCCGCCAGAAAAATATATAAAAAAATGAACTTTCTGCCAAACACGAAGTGGGGATATGCTCCGTGTCTGTGCGGCAGAAAATGTGATATAGCTTGCTATAAGCATATTGTAGGGGAGCTTTGAGTATGAAAAATAAAATAATTGAAATCGCTAAAGCAAACGGCGCGGACATTGTTGGTTTTGCCTCTGCGAGCCGTTTTGAAAAAGACGATTCAATATTCGGTATTATGCCTGAAACTAAAACAGTTATCGGTTTTGGTTTCCGTATTCTCAGGGGAATTTATCGCGGTATTGAAGATGGAAGTACATATTATCAGTATACTACAATGGCGGTTGAAAATATGGAAGAAACTGTTATGCCTATGGCGCAGCTTAAAGCATCAATGTATATTGAAGAAATGGGATTTACAGCTCTTCCGCAAAGAAAACATCAGCAGATTATGGCTGAGCCTGACAGCACAAACCCTGAAGTTGCATATGATGCGATTTACCGCAGCAATCCTCAGGAAATGCAGATAGACTTTTTAAACACGGCAATAAAATGCGGATTGGGTGAAAGAGGGCTTGGCGGTGCACTGCTTACAGATGATTTCGGACCGATGATAAGATACTGCTTTATACTTACCGATGCAGAGTTTGAAGAAACTCCGATGTATATTCCGCATCTTTGCGACAAATGCGGCAAATGTCAAAAGGCCTGCCCCGGCGGTGCAATAAAAGAAAACGGAATTGTTGACCCGTGGCAGTGCGCTGTCTATTATAATGGTGCAAACGGAACAAAAAATCCTTTTATGCCGCCTGATGCATTCAGCGATTTTGAAAACAGAATTGAGATTATAGCAGGAAAAGCAAAGGTTACAAGCGAAACAGCAAGAAAAATTCTTGACAATATTTATTTTTATCCTCCCGCACAGCATTCATATCAGTGCTCAATATGCGGCAGAGCGTGTGACATGGCTTGCTATATTCACCTTGAGGAAAAAGGTGTACTCCGAAAAAAATTCAAAACTCCGTTCAGAAAAAGAGAAGAATGGAAATTTAATACTGATGGTTTTATGGCAAATTAAATAATCGCTTGACTTTTCCGCTTTTTGTGATATACTGGATTTATACGGAACAGGGAGAGTATGTTATATGGAACCGAAATGGATAACCTGCGGAGACTGCGAAAGCCCTGTAATAAGAAATAAGTTTATTTGCAAGGTGAAAAAAGCGAAAATCAGAATCTGCGGACTTGGATTTTTTGAAGCGTATATTAACGGTAAGCGGGTGTCGGATGACAGGTATGTTCCTGCCTGGTCGGACTATGAGCCGAGATTGAGCAGGCGGATAAATTATCCGATACATGATACCTTTACTCACAGGGTGTATTATCTTGAATATATCTTGGATTCTTATATTGAAAACGGCGAAAATACCGTTGAGGTAATTCTCGGAAACGGATGGTATAATCAGCATGAAAAAACTGCTGAAGGCGATTTGTGGTACGGCAGACCGAAGCTTTGGTATGAGATTATTTCGGAAGGCAGAACAATAGCCGTATCCGACGAAAGAACAGTATGGAAACCGAGTGTGATTGTAAGAAATAATATATATTCAGGCGAAACTCATGATTTCAGACTGAAAGACTGCGATGTATGGGAGGCGGTGTCAGTATGCGGCGCCCCGAAAGGAAAAATGTGCCCCCAGGACTGTCCGCCGGACAAGCTTATAAGGGTGGTAACTCCCAAATTCATCGGTTCATACGGTGAGGTGTCGGTTTATGATGCCGGGGAAAACATAAGCGGCTATGCTGTTTTTACGCAGAATGGAAACAGCGGTGACGAAACGGTTGTTACCTACGGCGAGAGCATATCGGGCGGAAGGGTTGATACATCTTCAACAACATTTTCATCAGAGTGGAATCCTGAGCAGCGTGATATTTTTATTTCGGACGGCAGCGAAAACTTATGTGATATAAAATTTACATGGCACGGCTTCAGATACTTTGAAATTAAGGGAAATGCCGAAGATGTAAAGGTTTATGTTATACATTCGGATGTAAAGCTTAAATGCGGTTTTGAGTGCGAAAATGAATTGCTTAACAAGCTGTTTCGGGCGTATGTCAGAAGTCAGCTTTCAAATATGCACTGCGGTGTTCCGTCGGATTGTCCGCACAGGGAAAGGCTTGGATATACAGGCGACGGACAACTGCTTTCGGATACGGCAATGCTGCTTTTTGACGCTGAAAAATTTTATAAAAAATGGATACGGGATATTCTGGATTGTCAGGATATATACGGCGGTCATATTCAGCACACGGCGCCGTTTTACGGTGGCGGCGGCGGACCGGGAGGCTGGGGAAGTGCGGTTGTTATGGTTCCTTACTTCCATTTTAAGCATTACGGCGATATAAGCGTTATAAAAGAAGCATATCCGCATATGGTTAAATGGGTCGGATATATGAAAAGCCGCAGCGAAAACGGTATTGTTGTCTGCGAGGAGGAAGGCGGCTGGTGCCTCGGCGAGTGGTGTACGCCGGGGGAAGTGCTGATTCCCGAAAGCTTTGTGAATACATATTATTTTGCAAAGGCTTTGTCATACATGAAGAAAATTGCCAATATTCTCGGCGAAGGCTCTGTCTGGATTGATTCTGAATTTTCGGTATGCACCGCCGCACTGAAACGGGAATTTTATAACGAAACCGAAAATTCATACTGCGGCGGAGTGCAGGGGGCGGACGCTTTCGCTCTGGATTTGGGAATAGGAAACCGCGATATGGCGGTCAGACTTTCCGAAAAATATGAAAAACTCGGGCGGTTCGACACAGGAATGTTCGGTACTGATATTCTTATCGGGGTGCTGTTTGAAAACGGTTTTTATGATACCGCATATAATCTGCTTACAGCCGAAGGCGAAAATACATTCGGATACCTTCTTTCCGGCGCAACCACGCTTCGTGAGGACTGGGAAGGCGCTCAATCTCTTAATCACCCTATGTTCGGCGCTGCGGTGAAACATTTGTTTTATCATATCCTCGGTATAAGCTTTGAGGGCGGAAAACTTACGGCAAAGCCGCAGTTGCCCAAAAAATTGGGTTATGCAAAGGGGTTCCTCGAAACACGGTTCGGGAGAATAGATGTTGAAATATAGTAAAAAACTTGCCTGGCATCAAGTCCAAGCAAGTTTTCTTGTTATATCAGTTCGTAATTCTGCAGTTTGGTTATATAACCGTCATATTTTTCAAGCCCGGAAAGTCTGTTTTCGCAGTATGCTTTGTAAAACGCCGTCATAAGCTCATTATGACTTTCGCAGGTGTACGAATTTCTTATAAAAAGAGTCTGTTCGCTTAATGGCGATTTGTCGGTTCGTTCTTCAAAATCCGCCATTTCCTCCATGTACCGTTTTGCCCAGGCAAGGGTCATTTTCTCATAAGTTTCATCATCGTGCATAAGCTTTGAAATGCAGTCAAAATACTTCAGGAATCTGTCTTTGTCCGCTCCCTTTAGAAGGGTTATTTCGGTTCCGTCAAAATTTTGATGATAAGGAATTATCTCGGCTGTAACAGCCTTGTCTTTCTCTATATTGAGGTTTACCATATACCCGTATTCCCACATAGTGCTTTTCTTTGTGTTTGACATGTAGAAATTGCCTGTGCCGTAAAAAACGGGTGTACTTCCTATCATTTCGTACCCCTGCGGGCAATGCGAATGTGAAAGCACGATTGCGTCTGCTCCGGCTTCCGCAAATGTACGGCATATTTTCCTCATGCCCGGTCTCGGGAGGGGATTGAATTCGTTTCCTCCGTGCATGAAAAGAATAACCTTGTCGGCGTTTTCTTTGGCTGTCTTTATAATCTGCGAAGTTATGCGGTAATCCATGCCTGCCATGCCGGGCTTATCTTTTTCCGCAATCCCGAATTCATGCTCCGCACAGTTGATAACCGCAAGCTTTATTCCGCATTTTTCTATGTACAGCGGTTTTTGCGCTTCGGTTTCGTTTATCCCTGCGCCTACGGTTTTCATCCCGATGTTTTTAAGGTTTTCAAGCGTTCCTAGAAGACCTTTTGGACCGTAATCTCCCATGTGATTGTTTGCGCATGCGCCGATGTCAAAGCCAAATCCGGTGACAAAGTTCATAGACTGCATTTCGGATTTGATATTGGGACCGGATTTCGGTATCGGTTCGCCGTCATCCGAAAAGATCGTTTCAATATTGACCATGGAAATGTCGTATTTCTGTATTTCATCGTGCAGTTCGCGCGTGACAGCGGCTGCTGTTTCGGGAGCGTTAAGCTTTTCGGCAGCACCTCTGGGACATAAATCTCCCGCAATTAAAAAATTCATAATATTGCTCTCCTTGCTTTTTTTACAAGTATATCATATAGCCGCCGATTTTGCAAGGACTTTATAAAAAGTATTAAAATCTCTTGACAAACCGATATAACAGTGTTATATGTTTTGATTCGGAGGAGAACAAATGGGCGAACCTAAAAAAAATACACTCGACGCAATTCTTTCTGCGGCGAAGGCGGAATTTTCCAAAAAAGGCTTTAAATCGGCCTCGCTAAGGAATATCGTTAAAATCGCGGGCGTAACAACAGGTGCGTTTTACGGATATTTCAAAAGCAAGGAAGAGTTGTTTGACGCGCTGACGGGCGAACAGCATGATGTTTCTATGGGAATATTTACCGAAACGCAGAACAGTTTCCGTGAGCTTCCGCCGGAGGTTCAGATGGAAAGAATGGGGGCAGTCTGCGGAGAGTATGCGGAAAATGCTTGACTATGCATATGAACATAAAGATGTATTTAAACTTATTCTTTGTTCCTCCGAAGGTACAAAATATGAAAATATGGTTCATGATATGGTTAAAATCGAGGTTGACGAAACCCACAGATTTGCCGAAACAATGGAAAAAATGGGTTACCCGAAATATACCGTTGACCCGACTTTGGAGCACATGCTCGTAAAAGGATCACCTTCCGAACTTTTGAGCAAAAACGGTATTTTCAAAAGAATGTCCGACTTGCAGATGAAAGGCGAAAACTGGGCTGTATAATCTCTTTTGTTTCAAAAGCGGAATGGAGCGGCCTGTAAATGTTTTTTGAGAGTAATCATAAACGGTTGCTCTTTTTTCTTGCAAAAAAGATTTGGTATCGGGGTTGATTTTTTGTGAAAACTATGCTATACTGTTTGTAAAGTCTGTTTTCGGTTCTGTTTAATATCGGGGGTGTTGCGGTTGCTGCGGTTCGTTTCGGCAGAGACGATAACGGCGGGGCAAATCAGGCTTTTATGCACGCTCTGACAATTAATGCAATAACTTTTGCCGTCATAAGCATATTCGGAATTGTTTTCAGCGATAAAATAGCGGTTTATTTGGGAGCAAACAGTACATATGCCGCAATGGTTTCGGATTATGTGCGCTGGTATTCCGTATTTTTGCTGCCTTCGACCTTATTCTACTGCCTTAATACATTTGCGAGAAATGACGGAAACCCGAATATTTCTATGATTACATCCATAACCTGCACGGTTGTAAACATTTTTGGTGACTGGCTTCTTGTTTATCCTCTTGCCAAAGGTATTGCGGGAGCTGCTTTTGCAACGGGATTTGCAAATTCTATCGGTTTTTTGGTTGCTCTTAGTCACTTTGTCTTTAAAAAGGGCAATCTGCGTATAAAAAAATTCAGAATTAATTTTAATCTTTACGGCAAAATTGCGCTTCGCGGATTGCCTGAAATGATTGCGCAGTTTGCATACCCGATTACCACATTTTTTATGAACAAAATGCTTATTACATATCTCGGGAATGTTTCGGTAAATGCTTTTTCGGTTATATGTTATGCAGCCTCGCTGTTTGCTTCTCTGATGTACGGGCTTGCCGGCGCTTTGCAGCCGCTCTACGGGCAGAGCTACGGCGCAAAGGACGATAAAAGTCTGCGGTACTATTTCAAAAACGGTCAGAGACTTGCTTTGGTTGGGGGAATATGTATTTTTGCATTGACCTTCGTCCTTGGCAGACCGAATTGATGCTTTTCGGCGCAAAGGGTGCTGCAATCGAAATTGTTAAAGTATCGCTCCCCAAGTACTGTCTTAATTATGTGTTCGCCGCAAGCAGTTCAATAATCGGGGCTTATCTTTTTTCGACAAAGAGAACGCCCTATGCCATAGTTTTGAATATTTGCAGAAGTATTGTATTAAATTCGGTTTGTATTAATGTTCTGCCGCGGCTGTTCAGGTACGATTTTGTTTGGTTTTCGGTAGCTGTGGCGGAAGGAATCTGCCTTCTGATTGCATTGACGCTCAAAAAGATTTCCAAAAGAAACGGTATTATTTACAGGTGATATGTTTTTGAAAGAATAAAAAAGAAACACAGTCAAGGTATTATCCGTGACTGTGTTTTCGGATTTTTAATATACTACTGCGTCATCGGCAGTGAAGCCGCCGAGGGAGTTTTCCTTTACCTGGATGCAGACAAAGGTAATTTCCGAATCGTCTGCCGCAAAAAACTGCCTTTTCGCGGACGGGGCAATCCTGAGCCAGTCGCCTGCGGTAATTTCGATTTCTTGACCGTCGATTACAACTTTTCCTTTGCCGGAAAGGATTCCGTAAATTTCCTCATTTTGCTTGTGAGAGTGAACAAACGGAACATTTGCTCCCGAAGGCAGCCGGTTGATGCTGATTTCGGCACCGGTCAAAGCAAGGTTTTCGTGAAGTTCGGTTCTGCCTTCGTTTCCGATATTGGTTTTGGTGTAGTTTTTCATGGTATTGTACCTCCTGAAATTTTTTAGCAATTTCTTTTGCTTGTCTATATATTATCACAGTGTATATTCAAAAACAAGTACGCACTTTTTTATAACTGTATACTTTTTTGAAAATATATGATATACTATACTTACGAGGTGATTAAACATGAAAACAAAGAAAGAACTGCCCGCTTGCCCTGTGGCGACGGCGGTCGCGCTGATAGGAGGTAAATGGAAGCTTCTGATTCTTCGCAATCTTAAGGCGCGCCCGTGGAGATTTAATGAACTCCAAAGGGATCTGGAAGGAATATCTCAGAAGGTGTTGACAGACAGTCTGCGCCAGATGATTGATGACGGTCTTGCATATCGCAGGGATTATCATGAACTTCCGCCAAAGGTGGAATACGGACTCACAGGCTTAGGCCGTGAAATGCTGCCGATTATTGACGCTCTTGCCGATTTCGGAAATTATTATAAATCTGTTTTAAATAATGACAAATCCGAAATTATGTGATATACTTATAAACGAAAGGGGGTTAAGAATGAACATTTACATATGTGATGACCGGATAGACGAGCTTGAAAACATTAAGCAGATTGTGTCGGAATATGCAAAAGAGCATCCGGAGCTCTCCGTTAAAATTACCGCTTTCTTAAACCCTCTTGATATGCTGGATGATATAGGCAAAAACGGGGTTCCTGATATTGCGCTGCTCGATATTTGCATGCCCGGAATTTTGGGAACCGACATTGCGAAGGAAATGAAGGACAAAAGCGGTGATACCGTCGACATAATCTTTTTAACAACCAGTTCCGATTTTGCCGTTGAAGCGTTTTCTTTACATGTGAATGACTATCTGACAAAGCCGTTTACGACAGAAAGGCTCATCGACACACTTGACAGAGTTGTTGAGAAACGAAAAGAACAGCTGTTAGTGCCCGTAACATGTGGACGGGAAATACACCTTATTGATTTATATCAGGTGCTTTATACGGAATCAAAAAACCACAGCGTAGAGATGTTTCTTAAATCGGGAAAAGTTATAAATGCGCACACAACTCTGACGGAAATAAAAAAACTGTTCAACGGTGTCAGCGGTTTTATAACGGTGGGAGCATCGTATATAGTCAACCTCAGGTGCGTGCAGAGTATCGTTCAAAGCGAGCTTATTATGACAAACGGACAGAATATACCTGTTCCGAGACGCCTGAAAAATGAGGTCAGGGAGCAGTATTTTGATTTCTACCATGAGGAGGCTATGAAAAAATGATACATATGATTGCGGTTTGGATTCTGCTCGGTATTTCGCATCTTTTTTTCTTTTGGGCGCTGACGGAGCCGAAATACTCCGGCCTCAAAACGGTGCTCATATATTCGCTGTTCTGTGCCGGATTTGTGTGTTTTATTACTCTCTCTTACACTTTATTCGAAGATGATTCAAGATATTATGCAACAGCTTTTGTCACTACGATTGTTATGGCGTTTTTCGTTTTTGTTTTTACTTCCGCAGACCCTCTTTGCAAGAAGGTTTTTCTCTTTATCAGCTATGCAAATGCGTTCAGTATTTTTGTATGTGTTTCGCTGATTCTGTGCAGTATATTTTTTAACGATTCGCCGGAAATCGTTATTTATTATGCAAGAAATATTATAAGAACGCTTTTGTTTATTCCGATGGCTTTGATTTATATGCGTTTTCTGCGTCCGTCGGTGAGGGCTGTGTCAGGGAAACACCGCAAAACATGGTATTCAATATCTGTTGTATCGGTTTTGTTTCTGACGATATTTGCGCTGTTTCTCGTCACATTTCATTCGGAATTCAAACGCATTAATGAATATATTCCGTTTTTTGTGATATTTGTTTTGATTTACTGCTCTATACTGTGGGTTATTTTCGGTACAATTCAATCCATGATTGATGAAAGCAATGCTGAATTAATTAACCGTAATGTGGCTTATCTTCAGGGGCAGCTTAAAACCGCAAGGGAAAATGAACTCTTTGCAAAAACCGTTCGCCATGATTTCAGACACCATAACCGGAATATTGCATCTATGCTTAAAAAGGGCGAAATCCGTGAGGCGGTGAAGTATCTGGAACAATATAACGATACCTTGAAGTCATCTGGCGTTAATGAGTTTTGCCCTAATATAACCGTAAATGCTATCCTTAACAGCTTTTATAATAAGGCACAGAGCAGCGGCATTTCCGTTTCTGTCCGAGCGGATACAAACGAAAATTCAACCGTTTCGGATATGGATTTTGTCGCTGTTTTATCAAATCTTCTGGAAAACGCCGTAAACGGATGCGTTGAATGTGAATCCGACGGCGAAATAAATGTCAATATCAGGACAGTTGCGGGCAAAACCGTTATAGTATGCAGCAATCCATGTAAAAATGATATTATAATAGAGAACAATATGATTAAGAACCGCGGTATCGGAATAGCCAGCATGCTTTCTGCCATAAGAAAGTACGGCGGCGACATCAGATACAGCCTTGACAACGGGATATTAACCGTTTGTATTATATTGAATTCTTAAAACTAAAAAACCAATTACGATTTAAAAGTGACCAATTACGCCGAAAACCATCCGTGAGGGTGGTTTTTTGTTATACTCTAAAAAGAAGTATTTGTCGGGAATGCTGCTGCATTGCAGACCGAAAAAGAAAGGGAGAAGTCTGAAATGAAGAAAAGTTTTGTATCATTATTTATGGTTTTATGTATGGCAGTGTCGGTTTTTCCAATGCTTTCGCTGCCTGTTGCTGCGGTTGAGGAAAGCACTTATACATTCGGTGAAAATGTGTTGCAAAATCCCGAGCCGACATCAAGTGAGGCATGGGAACTGAATGGGTGTTCCTACGGTAAATTCTTAGATATGGGTAATGACGAACCGTATATATTCGGTGCTAAAAGAGGCGGAGATATATACGTGCGTCAGAGAGTTACTCTGACTGCTGCGGATGTATATCGTGCAAATAATGGAGAATTAACCTTGGAGGCATCGGGTAAATTTTATGCACAGGGTTCCAGAACCCTTACGGCAAATCTTAATATAATATGCTACAACTCATCGGATGTTGCAATTGCAACCTATAATGCAAAGGATAGCGGATATTCGGTGACCGGCAGAACGGAAACTTTAAAAATTGCAAAATCCTCCATACCCGCCGGCACAGCTTATATTGTGTACGAGGGCACCGAGCATCTGGGGTCCGGTAGCGCTTATTACGGCATGTATGATTTCAGCCTGATTTTTCGCGACAGAACCAATCCTACTCTCGTTAACGGACCGTATTTGCATTCCGTAAACGGAAATACGGTCTTGCCGGCATATGCAGCTCCGGGAGATAAGGTTACATATGCATTTGAATACAGCGAGGCGGTCAATTCTATTAACGGATTTTATCCGACTGTGGATTTGTCAATAGAAAACGGTGTGGATTATGACATTACTTTTTCTTCGGACAGGCGGACGGTGTATTTGACAACTACTCTCTCAAACACAGGCGAAAACATGGATTTGGTTCTTAAAAGCCTTGCAACCCTTTCGGTTGCAGATGATGCCGGAAATGTTTGCTCATACGCAGATAAAAATCTTTCTGTAGGCAGTATTCCGTATAGATCAATGTTCAGCGTAACGGCAAAAATGGTGAATATGTTGTTTTACGGAAGCGGAACTGTGCGATTTGAAGCGTATTATTCGGCGACGCTTAAACCAAAGTCCGGTTACAAGCTGCCCCAAAATATAACAATAAAGGTGGGCGGTACGACTATATCGAACTATGATTACAATCCATCTAGCGGAAGAATGGGTATTTACAGCGCTGCTGTGACGGGTAATATAGAAATCTTTGCGTCGGCTGAGCCGCAGACTTATACAGTTTCTTTAGACAGCCGCGGAGGAAGCGGCGGAACAGAGAGTGTTTCTGCGACTTATCTGTCGGCGATGCCTGCAATTACACCTCCGGCAAGGGACGGATATACATTCGGCGGATATTTCACAGAGATAGACGGCGGCGGTACGAAATATTACGAATATGACGGAAATCCAACGAGGAATTATGACATTCCCGGAGGGCTTCAGCTTTATGCAAAGTGGACGCCAAAGAACTATACCGTTACATTGGACGCCTCCGGTGGCGATGGCGGCGGCACGGTTACTGCCGTATATGACGCCGACATGCCTGTGATTTCAAAACCGACCAGAAAGGGTTATACATTTTTGGGTTACTATACTCAGCCGGGCGGCGAAGGTGAAATGTATTACAATTCCGACGGGACTTCAGCAAAAAAATATGACAAAACCGACGGTCTTGCGCTTTATGCAAACTGGAGCGCAAACAGTTATACCGTTTCTTTCGATATGTGCGGCGGAAACGGCGGCACTGCGAGCGTTGATGTGTTATTTGACTCTAAAGTTCCGACCGTTACGCCTCCCGTAAGAGAAGGTTATACTTTTGGCGGATATTTTGCAGGCGCAGACGGAAGCGGTGCACAGTATATTTATGCAAACGGGGAAGGCACAAAGGCTTATGATATAGATGCCGACTGCACTATTTACGCAAAGTGGACGGCAAATACATACGATGTTGTGCTAAACGCACAGGGAGGTTCGGGCGGTTCGACCGTTACAGCGGTTTTCGGAAGCGATATGCCGGTGATTGCAGCGCCGGATAAGCCGGGTTATTTATTTGGAGGATATTTTGAAAATCCGAACGGCAGCGGCAAAAAGTATTATAATGCCGACTGTTCATCCGCAAGCGTATATGACAGGGCGGACAGAATTACGCTGTATGCTTTGTGGACGCCGATCACATACAATATTCAGCTGTACAGCAGGGGCGAGAATGTCGGCACGATGCAAAATGTAGTTTACGGCGAACTTCGGCTTCCTTCTGCCGAGAAAATCGGAATTTCATACCCCAACTACAATTTCGTTGGATGGAACATCTACGATGAGCAGAATTGGGCAATGTATACAAGCGGCAGAACCTATGCTGCAGGGCTTGCAGCCGAGCAGGGGAAAACGGCATACATCTATGCCGCATGGCTTGAAAAAGATAAATACACAATAACATATGACGCAAACGGCGGTGAGGGTGCACCGTCTGCTGCAGAAGTTCATACGGATGAAACTATAAAAATCAGCGGAACTGTCCCGAACCGCCGAAATTATACATTTGCCGGGTGGTCGGAAAAATCTGATTCGGCGGAGGCGCAGTATCAGCCTAACGATGATTTCACTATGGGCGATTCTTTAGTAACGCTTTTTGCGGTGTGGCATAAAAATCCCGAGCTTGTCTATAACGCAAACGGCGGCGCTTTCACCACTTATGCGGGCGCATCTTATCCGCCTGCCGGAAGCTCTGTTTCGCTTACAGACGCAGTGCCGCAAAGAGAGGGATATATCTTTTGCGGCTGGGCGGAGAGCAGTTTGGCAGCCAAAACGGATGTAGTATCCGCACCGTATACAATGCCGAATCGCGATACGATTCTTTATGCGGTCTGGGAGCCTGTAAAATATGCGGTTAGCGTGTCTGTGGCGGACGGATACTCGGTTTCCGGAATAAATGCAGACGGTTATGTGCTTGGCGAATATGCCGAGTTTACCGTAAGCGGAAGTGCGCCGAAGGTGTATGTAAACGGAATTCTTACACATCCGACCGACGGGGTATATAAAATTGAAATAAAGGGTGCGGCTTATGTTGTTGTTTCCGACGCAACTTCGGTAAATATAATATACAACGCAAACGGGGGTATAAACCCTCCGATTGATATGCGTATTTATGTAAACGGAGATTCGGTTTTGGTAAAGTCGGATTTGCCTTCAAAAATCGGGTATTCATTCTGCGGCTGGGCTTCCTCTGCGGATTCGGAATTTGCAGAATATAAAGGCGGAGATACCGTTGCTGTCGGCTCAGAGGATATTGTTCTTTATGCCGTATGGGAACCGATACTTTATACGGTAAGATATGATGCTGACGGTGGAATTGGTAGTATGCCTGCAACTTCGGCTGTTTATGACAAAGAATTCACTCTTTCTGAAAACGCATTTGCAAAAAGCGGGTGTCAGTTTGCCGGGTGGTCATATTCGCCGAACGGTGAGATTGCTTATATAAACGGTGCAGCCGTAAAAAATCTTACCGATATACAAAACGGTAATATTACACTTTACGCAGTTTGGAGAGGTGCGAAAACAAAGGTTAATTTTCATTTTGAAGGCGGCTCTTCCGGAAGTGCTTCGTGCGAGGCTGTATACGGAAAGCCTCTTCCGTCGGGTAATCTGACGGCACCGTACAGATACGGATATACATTTGCCGGCTATTATACTTCGGCTGACAGGGGCGGCAATTTGGTTTATGATTCCGATATGCAGCTGTCGGATTACTATAAAATCGCCGCCTGGAACAGTGTTGAGGAAAAATTTGACCTTTACGCAGCGTGGGAACCTATAAATTATACCGTTACATTTGTAAACGGGACGAAAACTTTGGGTTCTGTTTCCGCCGTCTACGGCAGCGGTTTCCGTATACCGAAAGCCGATACGCTCGGAATTTCCGTGCCGGAAGGATATACATTTTGCGGCTGGTCTGTTGCATCGGGAAGCGATACGGTTTATTACAGCGACGGGCAGGAAATTACAGCCGGGCTTGCCGGCGAAAACGGAGCGTCGGTTTACCTGTATGCGGTCATTGGGAAAAATGAAAGCCATACGGTTACGCTCCCTAAGTCGGGTGAGGGGTATAAAGTATATTACGATGATACTGAAGTGACATCACAAAAAGATATAACCGTAAGCAAAGGAAACGGTATTTCCTTTAAGATATGTGTTGAAAACGGCTATACTGCGGACAAAATGACAGTTTCGGCAAACGGAATCATGCTCGGTTCGGTACAGATTAACGGTGCCGCCTATACTTATAGAATAAACAGTATATCTGCAGATACAAGTATCAATATTTACCATGTTAAGAAAGAAACTTTCCATATCATACTTAACAACGGCACGGGGTACAGCATATCGCCCAATGATACCGTAATTGAAAGCGGCGGGGACTTTACTTTTAAGGTTGCGTTGGCGGACGGCTATAAAACGGCTGTTCCGGTAGTTTTTGCAAACGGGAACACTTTAAATGGAACCAAAAACGGCGATGTGTTTACATATACTCTTCATGATATAACTTCGCAGCCCGTGATTTCGGTTTCCGTTACGGCAAAGCCGCAGCATACGGTTACTTTTGTAAGCAATGGCAGTATATATCTTATAAGTACGGTTGAAGAAAACATGAAAGCATTGCAGCCCGGTATCCCTCAAAGAAACGGTTACAGTTTTGCGGGCTGGTATACAGATGCTTCGTACGCCACTCCGTATGATTTTCAGACCGAAGTGACGGCGGATATACGGCTTTACGCAAAATGGACAGCCAAATCCTATGCTGTTGAGTACAATAAAAACACATCGGAGAATATTGCGGTTCCCTCTGTGCAGACCAAAAAATATGATAATGTGCTTATATTGAGTTCGCAGATACCGGTTCGCACAGGATATACTTTCTCGGAATGGAACACTAAGGCGGACGGAACCGGAACAAGCTACAGAGCAGGAAGCGAATTAAGCGTTAATGCGGATATAACGCTTTATGCACAGTGGAAAATCAATAAATATTCCGTGGCTCTTATTACAGGGGAGGGCGTTTCGGGAACGCTCAGTTCAAACGAAGCTGTTTATAACGGAACGGTTAATGTGACAGCAGCAAGCGGCGAAGGGTATAATTCTCCGGTTATAACGGTTATTCCGAAGGATAATGCGGAGGTCATTTCCGAGGGCACATATAGAATAAAAGGTCCAGTATCGTTCGTTGCCGCTGCGGAGGCTAAGAAAATCCATACGGCAAGTTTCTATTTTGACGGCGGACTTTATTATACACAGTCTGCTATCGAAGGAAATGCGGCGGCAATTGTGCTGCCTAATCCTCCCGTAAAGGAAGGCAGCAGTTTTATAGGCTGGTACAGCGAGCGGACAGGCGGAACCAAAATCGACGAAACAACCGTGCTTGACAAAAATATTTCCGTTTATGCAAGATTTGCGGTAAATGCACTGAATATCACACCTCCGGGAAGCGGCAAAGGGTATACCATTGAGTCGGGCGGCAGCACGGCGGTAAATTACGGCGGCGATTATACCTTCAAAATAACAGTTGCAGAGCACTATAACGCTGACAATATGAAGGTGTACGCAAACGGAATACTTCTTACCGGAACCAAAGTTGAAGGCACTTATGTTTACAGCGTTAAAAATATTACCGCCGATCAGGTAATAACCGTAGCAGGTGTTGAACTTAATAAGTATACGGTAACATATATGGTTGACGGTCAGGTGTATTTAACGGTTCAGGCGGAATATGGTTCGCTTATTGCAGAACCTGTATCACCTGCAAAAGAGGGTGAAACATTCAAAGGCTGGTCTGACGGAACTCGTATCCGAAATTTTGCGGAAGATAAAGTTACATCGGATATAACTTTAATACCTGTATGGGAAAGCGGAATATTAAGTGTTACACTCCCGGAAGGCGGTGATGGGTATACCGTTGAGTCGGGCGGCAGTACAGCAGTAAATTACGGCGGCGATTATACCTTCAAAATAACAGTTGCAGAGCACTATAACGCTGACAATATGAAGGTGTACGCAAACGGAATACTTCTTACCGGAACCAAAGTTGAAGGCACTTATGTTTACAGCGTTAAAAATATTACCGCCGATCAGATAATAACCGTAAGCGGCGTAACGGCGGATATTTATGCTGTTAAATATACGGTTGACGGTGAGCTCTATTACTCCGAAAGGGTTATGTATAACAGCAAGACGCAAAAGCCGAGAACGCCTGAGAAATCCGGATATACATTTTCAGGCTGGTTTGACGGAGATAATGAATGGAATTTTGCAGACGGTGTTAAAGGGGATTTGCAGCTTGAAGCAAAGTTTGAAAAGAATACTTATACGGTGAAGGTCCCTGATAACAGAAGCGAATTTACGGTCAATGTTATATCGGATATTCATGTTGAACATGGCGGGACTTTTTCATTCGGCATTACCGTGTCGGACGGATACAATGCATCGGACATATCGGTTTACGCAAACGGTGTTTTGCTTGAAAAGACTTCCGAAAGCGGCAGTACACTTTACTTTGATATTACAAATGTTACCGAATCAAAGGTTATTACCGTGAGGGGAATTGGGCTTAATACATATTCAGTTACATACAATTCAAATGCGGCGGAATATGTCGGCAACATGCCTGAAAATATAATGAAGGCTTATGATACCGATGTAAAACTGTCCGACCGCATACCCGAAAGATACGGATATAAATTTATCGGGTGGGCAACCTCTCCGGACGGTGCTGCCGGGTACTTTGCCGGCGATATGTATTCCGAAAACAGCGATGTGAGATTCTATGCTGTATGGGAAGCTATGGTATATTCGGTTGTTTTTGAAACAAACGGCGGATTTGTAAATTCCGGGAAAATTACAGAGTACACTTACGGAACAGGCGCACTGCTTCCGACGGATGTTTCAAAGGACGGCTATCATTTTGCCGGCTGGTACGAAGATGAGCTTTTGGAGGGTGCAAGAGTGTATGAAATCAAGAACAGCGACCGCGGCGATAAAAAGTATTATGCCGCATACACTCCGGCAGATATCACAGTCGAAGGTTATACGGGTGAATATGACGGAAAAACTCATGATATTACATATACGCTTGCGGATAATATATCGGTTAAGCACTATCAGTGGTATTTTGTACCAAGCGGTTCAAATGAAGCAATTCCCGTTTCATCGGCATTATATAATTCGTATTCTGTAAAAAATGTGGCTGAAAGCGGTGAATATTATTGTTGTGTCGATGCGTCGGCTGACGGTCATGCAGCACGCTTTTTCACAGAAAAGGCAACTGTTTCAATCGGCAAGAGGGCAGTTTCTGTAAAGGCGGCAAGCAAAAGTAAGGTGTACGATGCACAGCCGCTTTTGACAAACGAAACGGAATTAAGCGGCAGTTTGGCTGATAACCATACATTATCTGCCGTTATGACTGCCGAAAGCGTTATAACCAATGTCGGCACTGGGGTAAACATAATAGAGCGTATTGCTGTTTCGGACAGCGAAGGCGCAGATGTGACGGAAAACTATGAAATAACACAGCAAACCGGTACGCTGAGCGTAACGCCGTTTACATTGTCGATTTCCGCCAAAAATGCAAGAGTTGCTGCAGGTTCGGTAGTGTATGAAAGCCGACTGTATGAAATAGCCGGTGTGCTCGGAAATGAAAATCTTTCTCCGGATAACCTTACAGTTACGGTTAAAAATTCGGATAATGAAGATGTTCGGTTTTCTGAAATTTCCAAAAACCCCGGAACATATACGGTTACGATAAATTACAGCGGCTTCAAAGGTGAAGGCAGCGAAAATTATCAGGGCAGCGGTGCAATTAACTCTACCGTTACTGTTTACAGGCAAAGCAATAGCAGCGGCGAAGGAGGAAGCGGCATGGGCGGCGGAGCGGCTTCATTACCGTCATACATGGTTGATTTTGAGGTGAAAGGCGGAAGTGAAATAGAAAGTCAAAGCGTTAAGGCAGGCAAAAAGGCAGAGGAACCTGAAACTCCGGTGATGGAAGGCTATATTTTTGACGGCTGGTACAGCGACAGCGCTTTGACCGAAGAATTCGATTTTACAGCTGAAATTACAGAAAATATTATTCTTTACGCAAAGTGGACAGAATGCGGGCAAAATGATGAACCGCAGCCTGAAAATCCTGTAAAAACCGGTGTTGCCGATTTGCTCGAAACCGACAGCCACATCAGCTATATAAGCGGATATGATGATAATACCTTCAGACCGGAAGGAAACATGACAAGAGCAGAAGCGGCACAGCTGTTTTATAATCTGTTGGTTGACAGGAATGTATCTGGTGACAGTGCATTTGACGATGTAAGTCCGGATGCATGGTATTTCGATGCTGTTACGGCACTTGCCAACCTTGGCATTATAAAGGGAATAGGGGAAAACAAATTCAATCCTGAAGGCAAAATAACAAGAGCGGAGTTCGTCGCAATTGCAATGAGGTTCGTTGATGCTGATGTTGATGGCGTTGATGTATTTTTCGATGTTGCTGATGACTACTGGGCAGCAAAGGATATTTCGGAAGCGGCAGCTCTCGGTTGGATTTCCGGAAACGGTGATGGCACTTTCAGCCCGGAACTTGTCGTAAAACGCGCTTCTGTTGTTAAAATAGTCAACAATATGCTTGGAAGAACGGCGGATATTGATTACATAAATACATATGGAAATTCGGTAAAACAGTTCAGTGATGTTTCGCCGTCCGAATGGTATTGGGGAGATGTTATCGAAGCGGCAAATGCCCATGAATATGAAAAAAGCGGCAGCGCCGAAAAATGGAAATAATATAGTTGCCGATAAAACAGCTATGCGGGAAAGCAGTATGAACTATTGCGTTCCCGCTTTTTTTATGGTATAATATAAAACAGAAAGTGGTGATATAAAATGCTTGACAACGGAAACGGACTTCTTTTCAGCCCGGCAGAACCGTGGAGAAAAGAAAGAAAACTGAAAACTCACAAACTTAATATTGATTTTAATCGGCTTTATGAGGACCAAACCGCTGAACGGAATGCAATTCTCAGACAAATACTCGGTGAGCTTAACGATGGCGTATTTTTGCAGGGGCCGATTACTTTCCATTACGGAATTCATACAAAAATCGGCAGAGGAACTTTTATCAACTTTAATTTCACCTGTCAGGACGATGCGGAAGTAACCATAGGGGAGAACTGCAACTTTGGTCCGAATGTCACAATAGTTACGCCTCTTCATCCTATGATTGCAAGCGAAAGAAAAAGCCTTCGTCTGCCGGACGGAAGCGAAAAGCGTCTGTGTTGGGCAAAGCCTGTTCATATCGGAAACGAATGTTGGTTTGGTGCAAATGTTGTAGTTTGCCCGGGGGTTACAATAGGCGATAATTGTGTGATTGGTGCCGGCAGTGTTGTAACGCGCTCAATTCCGGCGAATACTTTTGCTGCGGGAAACCAATGCAGGGTTATTCGGGAAATTACTGATGCGGATTCGCTGAAAAATAAACCCGAAGTGCTGGGCGACTGCCGAATTTAAAGGAGGTCTTAATTCGGAAATGATACCTATTTATCTTCAGGGGCTGTCGCTGGGGCTTGCTTATGTGGCTCCGATAGGTATGCAGAACCTGTTTGTTATCAACAGTGCTATGAGCCGTAAGCTGACCCGTGCAATAGCGACTGCTCTGATTGTTATCTCCTGGGATATCTCCCTCGGGATTGCCTGTTTTCTTGGCGCAGGTGCTTTGATGGAGGCTTTGCCGTGGCTTCAGAAGATTGTTCTTGGCGCGGGTGGACTGCTGGTTATTTACATAGGCATCGGGCTTATCCGCTCAAAAGCAGATTTAAGCGGCGGAAAGGATGTAAATCAGCCGCTTTGGAAAATTATATGCTCTGCATTTATCGTGACATGGCTGAACCGCGTCTGCGGTACCGTGATTATTCTCTACTGAATAAAATTGCTCTGTAATTTGATTAAATTGTTTCTTGCATAAAATTTTGGGGGAAGGTGTTTCTGATAAATCAATACACGGAAACGCTGTATGGTATCAGATGAGGCTGACCTTCTAATAAAATTTGAGTTTATGTGCTGTAAAGAGATGAATTACGGTACTTTGAAAAAGCGAGGCAGACTGTATTTAGAGATACGGAGATAAGAAATGAGGAAAAAATACATTGACAACATAAGATGGATTACGGTGGCTTTGGTTGTAATATATCATGTGTTTTATATCTTTAACGGCTCGGGGGTTCCCGGTGGCGTCGGTTCGTTTTCGGATACGCAGTATCAAGATGTTTTTCTGTATATAGTGTATCCGTGGTTTATGCTGCTTTTGTTTGTTGTTTCGGGCATGAGCGCAAGATTTTATCTTGAAACGCACACGCACAGAGAATTTATTAAATCAAAAACGGTAAAGCTTTTAATACCTTCGACGCTTGCGCTGTTTGTATTTTGGTGGATTTTGGGGTGTTTTAACTTGAAAATCGGCGGCGCATTTGAAAACATGCAGACAGTCCCGAAACCGATATTATATATCATTATGAGCATATCCGGAACAGGTCCGCTTTGGTATATACAACTGCTTTGGGTGTTTTCAATGGCCTTGGTGCTGCTTAGGAAAGTCGAAAAAGACCGATTGTGGAATTTTTGCAAGAAAACAAATTGTCTTATTCTGATAATGCTTGCTCTGCCTGTTTGGGGTGCTGCGCAAATCGGTAATGCAGCGGTTGTAACGGTCTATCGGTTTGGAATTTACGGTACAGGATATTTGATTGGTTATCTTGTTTTTTCGCACGACGAAGTAATGAACAGGCTGGAAAAAATATATATGCCGCTTTGTGTATCGGCAATTATCTTTTGTATAGTGTTCACCGTTGATTTTTGGGGTAAACCCTATGCCGAGCATGTTGTGTTGGATACACCGCTTTGTAATTTGTATGCTTGGATAACGGTGCTTGCGATATTGTCATTTATGAAAAAGCGGGGAAATTTTGAGAACGGTTTTACAAGATTCATGATAAAAAAATCATGGGGACTTTATCTGTTTCATTATTTGCCTCTTGCGGTATGCGCATATTACATATATAATGCTGACATTCCTGTTGCTTTGAAGTACATAGCAACAGCATTCTCAAGCTTTTTCGGCGCTGTGTTTCTTTACGAAATAATCAGCCGTATTCCCGTTTTGCGATATATTGTATGCGGAATTAATTGGGTTAAGGAAACAAAATTCCGAATTGAACTGTAAGCGTGAAAGTGTTTACAGTTTTTTGCTTTTTATATTGCTTTAAGAAATGTTGGCACCATTTTGGCACCATTTCGGAAAAAGAAAAATTTATGGGCACCAAAAATAAAAAGTAAAAAGCCTTGAAAGTGTTGTACTTTCAAAGCTTGTGGCGGACAGGGTGGGATTCGAACCCACGAGCCGCTTGCGCGACTACCTGATTTCGAGTCAGGGCCGTTATGACCTCTTCGATACCTGTCCTTATATTGATTGCTGCAAATGTAACACAGCAATTAATATTATAACATTAAATCGGAAATAAGTCAAGTAGTATTTTAAGAAAAAACAAAAATAATTGAAAATAAGAACCGTTTCCGTAAAACAGAAGCGGTTCTTTGCTATTTATTCGTGGTCGCATTTTCCGCCGCAGCTATTGCAGCATCCGCCGCAGCTGTCGCCGAAATCAACTTCAACGCCTTTTTTTGTATAATAATCTTTAAGTGCGGCTTTTACTGCTTCTTCGGCAAGTACAGAGCAATGCAGTTTTACCGGCGGAAGCCCGTCAAGAGCTTCAACAACAGCCGAATTTGTAAGCTTTAATGCCTCGTCAACCGATTTGCCCTTAATCATTTCGGTTGCCATACTGCTTGTTGCAACGGCAGCGCCGCAGCCGAAGGTTTTGAATTTAACATCTTCTATAATATTATCGTCATTGATTTTGAGATACATTTTCATAATATCTCCGCATTTTGCATTGCCGACTTCGCCGACACCGTTTGCGTCCTCAATTTCGCCTACATTCCTCGGGTTTGAGAAATGGTCCATAACTTTTTCGCTGTACAGCATAATTACTTACCTTCTTTCAAAAATTTTTCGTAAAGGGGAGACATATCGCGAAGTCTTGAAACTACCTTTTCAAGCGTATCAACGATATACATAACATCGTCTTTTGTGCAGTCGTCACCGAAAGTTACACGCAGTGAGCCGTGGGCGGTTTCGTGGGGAAGCCCGATTGCAAGAAGAACATGGGACGGGTCAAGCGACCCCGAAGTGCACGCAGAACCGGATGATGCTGCGATTCCGTTCATATCAAGCATAAGAAGAAGCGATTCGCCTTCTATAAAGCTGAACGAAAAGTTTGCGTTTGTGCACAGTCTTTTGGTTCTGTGACCGTTGAGGCGGATATAGGGTATGCGTTTTTCAACTTCCGAAATATACAAATCGCGAAGTTCGGTCATTTTCTTAACATGTTCCGGTCTTGCTTTAACTGCAAGTTCGAGTGCTTTTGCAAGTCCGATAATATAAGGTGTATTCTCGGTTCCTGCGCGTTTGCCGCGTTCCTGACCGCCCCCGTGAATGAGGTTGTCGATTCTGACGCCGCTTCTTACATAAAGAAGCCCTATTCCTTTGGGAGCACCGAATTTATGTCCGGAAATCGAAAGCATGTCCACCGGGAGTTCGGAAAGGTTTATATCAAGCTGTCCGACAGCCTGTACGGCATCCGTATGGAACAGAATTTTATGTTCTTTTGCTATTTTGCCTATTTCTTCAATCGGCTGTATTGTGCCGATTTCGTTATTTGCCATCATTACGGTGATAAGAATTGTGTCATCGCATATAGCTTCTTTCAGCTCATCGAGTTTGATAATACCGTTTTCGTCAACACCGACATATGTAACCCTGAAGCCGTGCTTTTCAAGGTACTGGCAGGTGTGGAGAACCGCATGATGCTCAATTGCGGATGTTATTATATGATTACCTTTATTTTTATGCGCCATCGCTGCGCCCTTTATCGCCCAGTTATCGGATTCGGAGCCGCAGGAGGTGAAAAATATTTCTCTCGGCTTGCAGTGAAGGGTTTCGGCGATTGAAGTTCTTGCTTCTTCAACGGCAGCACCCGCATTTCTTCCTGCGGTATAAATTGAGGAAGGATTGCCGAAGCCTTCTGTAAAATACGGAAGCATTGCATCAAGCACTTCTTTTTTTACAGGAGTTGTTGCACTGTTGTCAACATATATAAGTTTCTTTTCCATTGTATCATAACCTTTCATGCTCCGCACCGTGCGGAGCTAAATAAATCAAAATATCGACCCTACATTATATAATATAACATTTTCCGAAAAAAAACAAGTGTTTATTCAAAAAAAATAGGGGAATAGAGTCTGTTTTTTAACATTAAGTCGATTTCATCGCTTGATTTTCCGTGTGCGTTTATCAAAAATATGCCGTTTTCATTATTAGAAGCATTAATCTCGTCGATGCTGCAGTTATCGTAAACAACCGCATCGGCATAGATTTCGTCCGAAAGAGTATGCCCTTCGGACAGAAAATGGTTTACAAGTTCGTCCGAACAGTTTTTAACGCAAATTTGCATAAAATCACCCCGGACATATTTTTGACAAATATTCCGTATGTTATTCCGGTTTTACAGAAAAACCGTCCGAAACCTTAAGATGAATTTTTATGCCGTATTTTTTATATATTTTTTTCGAATTGCATTTTTTATGCCCGATAATTTTTGAAAATTCGGAAGGCGGTGCCGATATTGTGAGCGATACAGGTTTATCCGGCAGGCTGTTTATTATTTTTTCGAGTCTGAGAAGATATTTGTTTCCTTCGCAGAGTTCGCGGAGTGCCGGATGAACAGGGCCTGCGATTATATCGCCGTTTTGGCTCATATCTTCTATTGACGAAAGTCCCACCCGTATAACGCTTATATTGTGATGCTCAAAAATCTCGAGCATCTTGCCGGCTGTAATTACGGCTTCCTCCGTAGTCTGCGGTGAATATGACCCGTTTCGGTACATTTTTTCCATTGCGGTGCCGCGTATTACAAGCGTTGGGTAAATACGCACCTGTGAAGGCTTTAATTCTACAGCGATTTCGGCGGAATGTACCGATTTTTCTTCGGTATCTCCGGGCAGCCCTGTCATAAGCTGAATTCCGAGATTAAAGCAGTTATACGAGTTTATAAGGCGGCAGGCATTGATTGTGTCATCTGCCGTATGACCGCGTCCGCTTTTTCTGAGCACATCGTTATCAAAGGACTGAGCGCCGAGTTCGATTGTTGTTACCCCGTAAGATTTAAGAATGCCGAGAATTTTTTCGTTAATAAAATCCGGCCTTGTGGAGATTCTGATACCCCGCACCCGACCGGAATTAATATATTTTTTACCCAAATCAAGGTAGCGAAGCATGATTTCTTTCGGTATAGCCGTGAAACTTCCGCCGAAAAAGGCAATTTCGATGTCACCGTCATTTATTGTTGAAAGCTGATTTTCAATGATTGTTTCGGCTTCATTTATATCAGTTTCAGAATTTCTGCCGGTTATTGCATTCTGATTGCAGAACACGCACGAAAACGGACATCCGTAATGCGGCACAAAAACCGGAATGTTATAATGCCTGCTCATATTTCACCGAGGCTTTCCAGGAGCTTATGCGCAGCATTGAATTCGGCTGTTTTTTTGCTTTTTCCGCTCGCGGTTACGGTGTGTTTTCCGACACGCAGACGCATTGAAAATACTTTGGCATGATCGGGACCGCTCTCTCCGACAAGAGTATATTCCGGAACGCCGAGACCGCGGCTTTGGCTTATTTCCTGAAGCATGGTTTTATAGTCGTGAAAATTGTCGCATGCAGATGCGGCGTCAATTTCATCAGAAAGCTGCGGAATAATCCACTCTCTTGCTTTTTCAAAACCGCCGTCAAGATAAATTGCGGCAATAACCGATTCAAAAGCATCGGAAAGAATCGACGGACGGTTTCTGCCGCCTGACGATTCTTCTCCGTGCCCAAGTTTTATATGCTTTCCGAAGTCCATTTTAACGGCGCATTTTGCAAGTGTTTCCTCACAGACAACCGACGCCCTTATTTTTGACAATCTTCCTTCCGGAAGGTCCGGAAACTTATCAAATATGTATTTGCTGACCGACAGGCTTAAAACCGAATCGCCCAAAAATTCCATTCTCTCATTGCAGGTACCGAAGTGCTCATTTGCATAAGAACTGTGGGTGAGGGCGGTTTCTATAAGCGAGTCGTCCGAAAAATCGTAATTAAAAAGCTTCATTATTTACCTCTCAGTTAGCGCGGCTTTTAACAAATTCAACCGCATCGCCGACTGTTTTGAGATTTTCGACTTCGTCTTCGGTAACCTCTATATCAAACTCCTCCTCAAGAGCCATCATGAGGTCTACAAGGTCGAGAGAGTCTGCCCCGAGGTCGTCGACAAACGATGTTGCGGGTGTGATTTCGTTTTCATTAACATTAAGCTGTTCAGCAGTGATTTTTTTAATTTGTTCAAATTCCATACATATACCTCCCATAAATTTATTCTTCATATAATAATATAGTACATATTTTCAAATTCGTCAATAGGATTTTGAAAAAAATTTGAATAAAAATGTAAATTGCCTAAAATACTATGCCGTATAGGAGTGGTTTAAATGCCGAATAAAGACAAGAATTATCAGAAACTTGCAGATAAATATTCTCCGCCGTCTCCGAAAATTAAAAACTGCTGCATGGCTTTTTTGTTCGGCGGTGCGATTTGCACCTTCGGGCAGGCGGTTATGAATACGGTTAAACTTTTTGCCGATGAAGAAGCGTCGGCAATATGGACATCGGTTATAATGGTGTTTTTAGGCGCTCTTTTAACGGGAATAGGCGTATATGACAGCATGGCAAAGCATGCCGGTGCGGGAACACTTGTACCAATCACGGGATTTGCAAATTCTGTGGTTTCGCCGGCACTTGAATTTAAAACCGAAGGCATGATAACAGGGGTTGCCGCAAAAATGTTTATAATTGCCGGACCTGTTATAGTATACGGAGTGCTTACATCCGCCGTCTGCGGACTTATTAAATGGATTTTCGGGGTGATATGACATGAGAACCGTAGTTTTCAAAAATCCGCCGTCAATAATCGGCAGCGGAAATATGGTTGGGCAGAAGGAAGGGGAAGGTCCCTTGGGGAACTGCTTTGACCGTATAGTTTCCGACCCTATGTTCGGGGAAAAATCGTGGGAGGCGGCGGAGAGCAAATTTCTTCAGGGGGCGGCACGCCTTGCACTGGAGTCGGCAGGGCTTGAGCGCGCGGACATTATGTTTTCGGGCGATTTGCAGAATCAGTGCACCTCGACCGTCTTTTCGGTTCGTGAACTTGATTTGCCGTTTTTCGGAATATACGGTGCCTGTTCTACATTTGCGGAAGGATTAATGCTTGCTTCCATGGCGGTTGCGGGAGATTTCTACCCGACTGCCATGGCGGCTGCGTCAAGTCATTTCTGTTCAGCGGAAAAGCAATTCAGAACGCCGCTCGAATACGGCGGACAGCGAACGCCTACCTCACAGTGGACGGTTACCGGAGCCGGTGCGGCAATAATCGGCAAAAGCGATAAGCCTCCGTTTATAATTTCTGCCACCGCCGGAAGAATCCGCGACCGCGGAATAACCGACCCGAACAATATGGGTGCCGCAATGGCTCCGGCATTCGCCGACACGATTATAACGCATTTTAAGGAAACAGGAACTTCTCCCGAGGATTATGACATGATTCTCTCCGGAGATTTGGGAAGGGTCGGCGGCGGAATCGCCGTAGAACTTATCGGCAACGCCGGTTATGATATTTCGTCGGTTTACAATGACTGCGGCTGCATGATTTTTGACGAAAGTCAGGATGTCCATGCCGGCGGAAGCGGCTGCGCATGCAGTGCCGCAGTTCTTACAGCTCATATATTAAAGGAAATAAATGCCGGAAACCTTGGGCGCGTTCTTTTTGCGGCAACGGGAGCAATGCTGAGCCGTTCGAGTACGCTCAGGGGAGAAAGTATTCCCGGAATTTCATATGCGGTTTCCGTAAGCGGCGAAAAGCTTTGATACGGTCGGGGCGGAGTATTTATTTTCTTCTATATAAATTCTGCCGAAGCCGAGATTTTTAAGGCGAAAGAGTTTTGCCGCGCTGTGCCGGAAGTCCTCCAGCCATACGGTGTGCTGATTTTCACCGCTGAGATAACGGAAATAACAGCTGCCGGAAATACGGTCCTCATATATTCGTGACGGAGCGCGGCGGAGAGCGTCGGTTTCCGACAGTGTTTCATAACCGAAATTGCCTGTCGGGGAGAGAGAAAAGTCGGTGGAGAATATTCTGTAGATGATATTCCTGTTTCGCGGTACCGACTCAAAGACTGTTATCGGAGCAGGCGGAAACCCTAATTCGTTTTCCCGCCCGATTATATAACTGTTTTCAATAAAATTATTGTTTTCCGAATGATTTTTATAAAAAATAAGCTCCAAATTCACCAAATCCTTGATTTTTTTATAATATTTATGCTGTTTTTCAGAGTTTTTTTAAAAAAACTATTGAAATTTATTCGAGTTTGTGTTACAATAACATTACACTATGTTGAAAAGGAGGTCTAAATTATGACTAAGACAGAATTAATCGCTGCAATGGCTGAAAAGACCGGCGCTTCCAAGAAAGATTCCGAAGCTGCTCTTTCCGCTGCTATTGAAGCTATCACAGGTGCTTTGAAGGCCGGAGACAAAGTTTCTCTCGTAGGCTTTGGTACATTCGAGGCTAAGAAGCGTGCCGCTCGTGTAGGCAAGAATCCCCGTACAGGTGAAGAAATTCAGATTCCTGCTACTGTTGCTCCTACATTCAAGGCAGGCAAGGCTCTTAAAGACGCTATCAAATAATTTCACATTTCGTGAACACACCGCAAGCGGTTTCGCTTGCGGTTTTTTCTATACATATCATTACATTTTACAGCTTTTTGTTGGTTATTATGCAGAAATTTTTAAAAAACACTTGTATTTATTTCGATTTTGTGGTAAATTATAATAAGATAAATTTTTTTGGAGGTAGTATCATGCCATTAGTTACATCAACCGAAATGTTTAAGAAGGCTTACGAGGGCGGATATGCCATCGGCGCTTTCAATGTGAACAATATGGAAATAATTCAAGGGATTACAGAGGCCGCTAAAGAGGAAAACGCTCCCGTTATTCTTCAGGTAAGCGCAGGCGCAAGAAAGTATGCCAACCATACATATCTTGTTAAGCTTGTTGAAGCCGCTATTGAAGAAACAGACCTTCCTATCTGTCTGCATCTTGATCACGGTGATTCATTTGAGCTTTGCAAGTCTTGTATAGACGGCGGTTTCACATCCGTTATGATTGACGGTTCAAAGCTTCCTTATGAAGAAAATGTTGCTCTTACAAAGAAAGTTGTTGAGTACGCTCACGACCACGGCGTTGTTGTTGAAGGTGAGCTCGGCCGCCTTGCAGGTATCGAAGATGCTGTTAATGTAAGCGATGAGGACGCTTCTTACACAAGACCTGAAGAAGTTTACGATTTTGCAACACGCACAGGGGTTGACTCTCTTGCAATTGCAATCGGTACAAGCCATGGTGCATATAAATTCAAGCCCGGTCAGAAACCGCAGCTCAGATTTGATATACTCAAAGAGGTTGAAAAGGCTCTGCCTAACTTCCCGATCGTTCTCCATGGTGCATCGTCTGTTATTCCGGAGTTCGTTAAGATGATTAACGAAAACGGCGGAAATATGCCCGACGCTATCGGTATCCCCGAGGAAATGCTCCGCGAAGCTGCAAAGTCGGCGGTATGCAAAATCAATATCGATTCCGACCTTCGCCTGGCAATGACAGGTTCTATCAGAAAGTACTTTAACGAACATCCCGACCACTTCGATCCCAGACAGTACCTTGCTCCCGCAAGAGAGGCTATCAAAGAAATGGTTAAGAGAAAAATCGTTAATGTTCTCGGCTGTAACGGCAAAGCATAATATTAAATACACCGGCACCGCTGCGGATTCCGCAGCGGTGCTTTTTATAAGTATTCTATAAACTTTTTTGCGGCAAGAGGCATTGTTTTTTTATCTCTGATTGCCAGCCCGATATTACGGTAAGCCGGAATATCCAGTTCTCTTACTGCAATTTTATACGGTATTCTTTTTAATATAAGTTCCGGAAGCACACTGATTCCGAGCCCGCTTTCCGCCATGGACGTTATTGCATAGTCATCCCATGCTGCATTTGCAGCTCACGGTATTTGCCGCACATTTCTTTTGCGAAAGGCAGCAGCGTTAAACCGTCCGATGTCAGTTTTACACCCGATTTGTTCCTATCCAGAAGCGATATCTTCCATTCGTTTTCCAAATCACTTATCATGCGGCTGACGGCTGATTGTGTGTAATTCAGCATTTCCGCTGCTTTAGTGAAACTTCCGCAGTCTGCTGCCGTAACAAATGCCATGTACTTTGATATGTTCGGTTACATATTTATCATTCCTGTTTGTAATATTAAACATTACAAATATTCGTTTGCGTAATGCTTAGCTATATGATACAATATAAATATCAAAATGTCAAGGGGTGCGGTTATGGAATTGTATAAAAACAGAATTGTAGTTAAGGTTGGTACTTCAACGCTGACAAATGAAAACGGTAAAAGTGATTTGCGTTCGTTTGACCGTCTTGCATGTGTGCTGTCCGATATTCAGAACAAAGGATATGAAGTAATTCTGGTTTCTTCGGGCGCAATCGCTGTGGGCAGGAATAAGCTCAATATGGCTGAAAGCCCGAAAAGCATGCGTATGAAGCAGGCAGCGGCAGCGGTGGGGCAGTGCAGCATTATGTATTGGTATGACAAGTTTTTCGGTGATTACGATAAAACGATTGCACAGATTCTCCTGAATGCGGATGACATAGAACACGAAGAAAAAAAGGAAAATCTTACGAACACTTTTAATGCTCTGCTTGAAATGGGCGTAATACCGATTGTAAACGAAAATGATTCTGTAAGCTATACCGAAATAGAGTCGCATGACCGCCTTTTCGGCGACAATGATATGCTTTCGGCAGTCGTTGCGGTATTATGCAGAGCAAAAGCACTTGTTATTTTATCTGATATAGACGGTCTTTTTGACAGTGACCCGAGGCTTCATCCGGGCGCAAAGCTTATCGAAAGAATAGAGCGTATCGATGACTCGCTTTATTCGCTTGCCGGCGGTGCGGGCTCAAGGAGGGGCACGGGCGGTATGAAAACAAAGATTCAGGCGGCTTCGTTGGCGACCGCCAACGGTTCGGATGTTATAATAACAAACGGGAAAAATCCGGATTCGCTTTATGATATTATATCCGGCAAACCTGTCGGCACATTATTTAAAGGCGAAAAATAATATTTCATTCATACGCCCGGGATTTGGCGATATAATAAAACCGGGGGTGCGTTTATGAAATACTATATCAGCGTTATTGCGGTTATTCTTTGTTTCGGAATTTACTTTGCCGCTGTTTCGGCATCGGAGCCGGACGGCGTGGCATTACCGGTTATAATGTATCACAGCGTTCTCAAGGACGGTGCAAGAATCGGCAAGTATGTGGTTAGCCCGGACAGTTTTGAACATGACCTTGCTTTTTTAAAAGATAACTGCTATGAAACCGTTAGTATATCCGACCTTACCGATTTTGTGTACGAAGGGAAAAAACTGCCGGAAAAGCCCGTAATGATTACATTTGACGACGGCTATTACAATAATCTTGTGTATGCCGCGCCGCTTCTTGAAAAATATAACATGAAGGCGGTTATATCGGTTATCGGGCGGTATTCCGACGAATATACAAGAACGGGTGAAAAAAATCCGAATTATTCTCACCTTGTGTGGGAGGATGTGAGGGCGCTTTCAAAAAGCGGAGTGTTTGAGATTCAGAATCATTCGTATGACCTTCACAGCATGAGCAAAAACCGCAGCGGAAGCATGAAAAATTCATGGGAGAGCGCAGAGGATTATAAAGAACTTTTCGTAAACGATACCAAACGCTGCGAGCAGCTTTTAAGCGCAATCGGCATAAAAGCGGAGTGCTATACTTATCCCTTCGGAACCTACTGCGGCGAGTCAGAAAAGTATGTCCGCGAGATGGGGTTCAGGGCATCGCTTTCGTGTACTGAGGGCATGAATTACATAACGCGTGACAAGGAATGCCTTTATCTTTTAAAGCGGTGGAATCGCCCCGGAGGAGCGGATACGGTGAATTTTTTTGAAAAAGTTTTAAAATAATGCTTGACAAAGTAACAAAAGTGTGCTAATATGTATATTGTAAACGCAATGACGAAGACGGTTTATACTAATGTTCGGTTTTCAGAGAGCCTGTGTTTGGTGCGAACAGGCAGCCGGCAGTATTGACACATCACTTCTGAGCGGAACTGCTGAATTTCTCAGGCAGTTACGAAGTGCCGCGTTAAGGCTGATGAAGTTGCTGGACTTCTAAAGTGGATTTTACATCAAACCGGGTGGTACCGCGGGTAGTTTATACTCGTCCCTGTATAGTTACAGGGGCGTTTTTTTTATTATTACAAACGGTAATTTAATGAATGGAGGATTTTGTTATGGACAATCAGTTGGTTCTTACGGCGCAAAGAATTGCGGAGTTAAGAGAAATTGCCGGTAAATCGGTCGAAGATATGGCTAAGCTTACCGGTACTACGGCGGAAGAATATATTGCCCTCGAATCGGGTGCGGTTGACTTTCCGTTCACATTTTTGCACAAGTGTGCAAAGGCTTTCGGAGTAGATATAACAGATCTGATTACAGGTGACAACGCAAAACTTTCGAGTTATTCAATTGTCAGACGCGGATGCGGTATCCCGATTGCCAGAAGAAGCGGATTCAAGTATAATCATCTTGCTTCCAACTTTAAAGGCAGAATGGCGGAACCGTTTTATGTTACCGTTCCTTACAGCCGTGAGGCGGAGGAAAATCCCATTCACCTTGCAACACATTCCGGTGAGGAATTTGACTATGTGGTAAAGGGTCAGCTTAAGGTGCAGATCGGCGACAATATTGAAACGGTCGGCGAGGGCGACTTTATTTATTATAACAGTTCTACTCCCCACGGCATGGTTGCCGCAGGCGGCGAGGACTGCGAATTTCTGGCGGTAGTGCTTGATTCCGAAGGGAAAGCACTTGAATACTCCGGCGCAAAACTTCAGCCGGCGCTTCCGGAAAAGAAAGCGGCAGCAGCAGATGAACATCCGATATGGAAAGATTTCATCAAGGTTGAAGAAAGAGCTGACGGCGGTATTAAAAATATTGAGTTTATCAATAAACCCGATTTTAACTTCGGCTTCGATGTTGTGGACAAGCTTGCCGAAAAGTGTCCCGATAAGCTTGCTATGCTTCACCTTGATAAGCACAAAACAGAAAGAAGATTTACTTTTTCCGATATGAAAAAGTATTCAAACATGGCGGCAAATTACTTTGCTTCGCTCGGAATCAAAAAGGGCGACAGGGTAATGCTTGTTCTTAAAAGACATTATCAGTTCTGGTTTGCATTTGTTGCGCTTCATAAGATGGGCGCAATAGGTATTCCGGCAACCAATCTTCTTGTTGAACACGATTTCACATACAGGTTTGAAAGAGCCGGTGTAACATCAATCATCTGTACCGCTGACGGCGATGTTGCTCATCAGGTTGATTTGGCGGAAAATGAATATAAGGGTCTTACAAGCAAAATTCTTGTGGGCGGCAAGCGTGAAGGCTGGCACGATTTTGATGAGGAATTCAAGAACTTCTCTGACGAATTTGAACGCCCCGACCTTAAATGTGATGAACCTGCACTTATGTTCTTCAGCTCAGGCACAACCGGTTACCCGAAAATCGTAACCCATGCGCACACTTATGCTCTCGGCCATTTTATCACCGGTAAGTACTGGCATAATGTTCAGCCCGACGGAATCCACTTCACGATTTCGGAAACCGGCTGGGGCAAGGCTCTTTGGGGTAAGCTTTACGGTCAGTGGCTCTGCGAGGCGGCAGTGTTCACTTATGACTTTGATAAGTTCAGCGCCGATGATATCTTGCCGCTGTTTAAGCAGTACAATATCACAACTTTCTGCGCACCGCCTACAATGTACAGATTTTTCATCAAGGAAGATTTGTCAAAGTACGACCTTTCTTCCCTTGTTTATTCCAACACCGCAGGCGAAGCGCTCAATCCGGAGGTTTTCTATCAGTGGAAAAAAGCTACCGGGCTTGATATTATGGAAGGCTTCGGTCAGACGGAAACAACACTTGTTATCTGCAATCAGATAGGCGATACTCCGAAACCCGGCTCAATGGGTAAGCCCAGTCCGCTTTACGATGTCGATATTGTCGGTCCCGATGATAAGCCGGTGCAGCCCGGCGAAACGGGAGAAATTGTAATCAGAACCGATAAGAAGGTTCCGTACGGTCTTTTCCTCGGATATTACAACGACCCCGAAAACACCAAAAAATCGTGGCATGACGGACTGTTCCATACCGGCGATACCGCATGGCGCGACGAGGACGGATACTTCTGGTATGTCGGCCGTGTCGATGACCTCATCAAATCGAGCGGTTACAGAATCGGGCCCTTCGAGATTGAAAGCGTTATCATGGAACTTCCGTATATCTTAGAGTGCGCTATCACCGCTGCGCCCGACCCGATTCGCGGTCAGGTTGTAAAGGCAACAATTGTTCTCACAAAGGGCACAAATGCGAGCGATGAGCTGAAAAAAGAAATTCAGACATATGTTAAGGTTCATACGGCTCCTTATAAGTATCCGAGAATTGTTGAATTTGTGGAAGAACTTCCCAAAACAATCAGCGGTAAAATCAAGAGGGTTGATATCCGCAAAAATGACAGCGAGGGTAAAAAATGATAGGTATTATCGGAGCGATGGACATTGAGGCGGATTACCTCAAAGGCTTAATTGAAGACAAAAAAACTAATGTTTGCAGCGGTATTGAGTTTTGCAGCGGCAAAATATTCGGTAAGGATGTTGTTGTGGCAACGAGCGGCATAGGCAAGGTATTTGCCGCTCTCTGCGCACAAACTATGATAAATCTTTATAATCCGCAGGTTATAATTAATTCCGGTGTTGCGGGTGCGCTGAAACCGGGCATGAAGGTGTATGATGTTGTGGTTGCGGACAAGACATGTCAGCATGATATGGACACAACCGCCTTCGGCGACCCGCCCGGGCTTATATCGGGAATTAATAAGATTTATTTTGAGTGCGATGAAAGGGTTAAGTCTGTGCTTTCCGAGGCTGTGCGCAGCAGCGGATTGACGGCGGTTTCCGGCACAGTTGCTACCGGAGATAAATTTGTTGCCGACGGTGAGTTAAAACAGAAAATCTCCGAAACTTTTGACGCCTGCGCCTGTGAAATGGAAGGCGGCAGCATCGGTCAGGTTTGCTTTGCGGGGAGCGTTCCTTACGGCGTTCTCCGAACAATTTCGGACGGTGACGGCGGAGGAGCGGATTATGAAGAATTTGCGCCTAAGGCCGCAGAAAATGCTGCTAAGATTGCCGAAAAGTTTATTGAGCTTTGGTAATTCGCACTTGACTTTTTGCCTGAAATATACTATAATAGTTTTGTAGCTAACATAGCAAAGGAGGTTTTTTCATGGCACAAGTAACAAAAGATATGATTATTGCTGATGTTCTTAAGCTTGACCCCGGTACTGCGGAATTTTTCTTCGCAATCGGTATGCACTGCCTCGGCTGCCCTTCGGCAAGCGGCGAGTCAATCGAACAGGCTTGCGCAGTTCACGGAGCCGATGTTGATGAATTAATCGACCAGATTAACGAATATCTCAGCACAAAATAAACAAAAAAAGAAGATGCTTTTCAAAATCGAAAAGCATCTTTTTTGCTAAAAAATAAGTTGTACAAGCAGCATATAGCATGCCGTGCCTCCGAAAATCGAGAGAAGCATATTCTTTTTCCAAAAATGAAGAATTGCCGTTGCCGTTATGGCGATTGCTTCGGGTATTCCGTGCGAACCCGACAGTATGTTAACCCCCTTAAGGCAGTAAACCACCAAAAATCCGAATACCGCAAGCGGAAGCGATGTGCCGAGATACTGTATGTATTTTGGTATGGGGCGTTTTTCGGAGAATACAATAAACGGCAGAAATCTTGTGAGCATTGTGCCGATTCCGCATATGCCTATTGTGATAATTCTTTGAAGCAGAGTCATATTTCGCACCGCCCTTCTATGTTCTTTCTGAGAACTGTCAGAAGCAGCAGTATTCCCGCAAGCGACGGCAGCATAAATGACGAACTGCCGAAAACGATAAGGCAAACCGCAGTTACCGCGATGCCGATAATTCCGGGAATTTTGCATTTTTCTTTATTCCACTGTTCTATGAAAATAACGGTGAACATTGCGGTCATTACAAAATCAAGTCCTTTTGTATTAAAATTAAGAAATGAACCGGCAATTCCGCCTATCAGCGCACCCGAAACCCAATAAAGCTGATTTAAAAGGGTAACGAAAAACATAAAACGGCCTTTGTCAACGCCGCTTGGTGCATCAACTGCGTAGTTTATTGAAAATGTTTCATCACACATTCCGTAAATGAGGTAGGGCTTGAATTTTCCCGTGCCTCTGAACTTATCAAGCATTGAGATTCCGTAAAACACATGGCGCAGCTGTATCATAAGCGTTATCATCAGCGCTTCAAGCGGCGCAAAGCTGCCGAGAAGCATTGATGCCGCTATAAATTCCAGCGAACCGCCGAAAATTATAATTGCCATCAAAAACGGATACCAGAATGAAAATCCGCTGACATTCATGAGTATTCCGTATGAAATTCCGAGAAACCAAAAGCCTGCAAATATAGGAATCGTATGGGGAAATGCGGCTTTCAGTGCTTTTGCGTTTTCGCTTTTCAAGTGTGTCACCTCAATTTTTATTTTACCACGGTTTTTACGGTTAGTCAATTGAGATAAATATCTTAAAATTTAAGTTGTTTTTCTTAACATTTCGGGCGATTTATATAGTACAATTATTTTAAGGAGTGATTATGAATGAAAACATTTCATATTAAAGATTTCGGCGCTGCAGGTGACGGAAAAACCGTTTGTACCGAAAGCATACAAAAAGCCATTGATGAATGTGCAAAAACGGGCGGCACGGTTTTGATTGAGGGCGGAACTTTTGTGACGGGAACGCTTTTTATGCGTTCAAACACCGAACTTCACATTGCGGCAAATGCTTCTCTTAAAGCAAGCGAAAACGGTGATGATTTTCCGGATTTTGATTGTCCGCAGTGGAATGTAAAAGCGGCGCCGCGGTCATCGGCAAGATGTCTGATTTATTTCGGCTATATCGAAAACGCTTCAATTACAGGTTTCGGAACTATAGACTGCAGCGGCGGCAGTTATTGCTCTCCCGTAAAGGACGAAAACGGCAAAATAATTAAATATGAAAGAAATACTCTCAATCTTCCTGCAAGAATGGTTTTTATCATGGGGTGCAGAAATATTGCAATCGAGAATGTTACCATGAAGGAAATGGCAGGCGGATGGGGGTACTGGATAAACAATTCGGAGTTTGTGACGGTTTCTAAAGCAAAGCTTATCTGCAATCCTAAATACCCGAATGCCGACGGTATACATATAAACTGCTCAAGCGATGTTCTGGTGGAGGGGTGCTTTATTCATTCGGGAGATGACAGCATTATAATCCGTGCGAACACAAACACCCTTAAAGAAAAACGCCCCTGCGAAAGAGTTGTTGTTAAAGGATGTACGCTAAGTTCAAATTGTCAGGCGGTGAGAATCGGATGGAGAAATGACGGTGAAATCAAAAACTGCACACTGTCAGACCTTGTAATAACAAATTCCATGATTGGAATTGTTGCCGAAATGCCGGACCATTCAAGCCCTACCGATATAGGCGAAAATGAAACCGTTATTAAAAATATAACCGTAAACAATGTGGTTTTTGACGATATTGAGTATGCGCCGATAAGGGTAATTATTCACCCCGAAAACATGGTCGGAGAAATAAGCAATCTGAGGTTTTCAAATATTATTTCCGAGTCGGGCGATTACCCGGAGGTCTGGGGCAGGGAGGACGCAATCTTAAACGAAATTTATTTTTCTGACTGCAAATTTACCGTGTGCAATACGGATGGGTTTTCAAAGTCGCCGAGATTTTTCAATTATGTAAAAGGCCTTCACATGACAAATACGACATTCGATATAGGAACAAAAAGCATTTGCCATAAAGAATTCGGCGCAAATTGACACGGCGGTACTTGACAAAAACCGATTTTTTGTGTACTATTATATATGTACAAAAAAATAAAGGGTGAAACAGATGACAAAGCTAATCGGAAATGCAGTAATAGGACAGTCGGGAGGGCCGACGGCGGTTATAAATTCAAGTGCTTACGGTGCAATCAGGGCGGCGCTTGACGCTCCCGAGATTGGGCGTGTTTACGGTGCACTTAACGGAATAAACGGTATTCTGAACGAAAATCTTATAGATTTGGGTATGGAAGACCCGTCGGAGCTTGAGCTTATGAAAAATACTCCAGCATCGGCTTTGGGTTCATGCCGCTGCAAGCTTAAAAATCCCGATGAGGACGATACGGCTTATATGCGAATTCTTGAAGTATTCAAAAAATATAATATCCGCTATTTTTTCTATAATGGCGGAAACGATTCTATGGATACCTGCAACAAGGTTTCAAAATTTATGCTCGATAACGGTTACGACTGCCGCGTTATAGGGATTCCGAAAACAATAGATAACGACCTCTGCCTTACCGACCATTGCCCCGGCTACGGCTCTGCGGCAAAGTATATAGCTACATCGGTGAGAGAAATATTCTTGGATACAACGGTTTATGAAAACGGCGCAATAACGGTTATCGAAGCTATGGGCAGAAACGCCGGATGGCTTACGGCTGCGGCTGCGCTTTCGGGTATTGACGGATTCGGTGCTGACCTTATATGTCTGCCGGAAGTGGTGTTTGACCTTGACGCATTCATACAAAAGGTCAAAAGGATTTATAGCGAAACCGGGAAATGTCTTATAGTTGTGTCGGAGGGCATAAGGGACAAAGAGGGTAAATATATCGCCGAATACGGTGCCGATTTGGTTAAAACAAAGGATTGCTTCGGTCATGCGCAGCTTGGCGGACTCGCTTCGTTTCTTACGGCTTCATTGAAAGCGGCAACGGGCGCAAAAGCAAGGGGAATTGAACTTTCGCTGCTGCAAAGGTGTGCGGGGCACTGCGCTTCAAAAACCGATATCGACGAGGCTTTTTCTGCCGGTATGGCGGCGGTTTCCGAAGCCATAAGGGGCGCTACGGATAAAATGGTCGGTTTTGAAAGAGAGTACATTGACGGCAATTATATTTGCCGCACAAAACTTTTTGATTTATCATCGGTTGCAAATGCAGAAAAAACCATTCCGCTTGACTGGATAAACGAAACGGGCGACGGTCTTAACCAAAAGTTTATCGACTACGCTTTGCCGCTCATTCAGGGCGAGCACGGCAATATCACCGAAAACGGTCTTTCGCGGTATGTTAAACTTAAAAAAATTAAGGCAAAGCCGGAGGATTGCGCATGAAATATGATTTTTCAAAGGATTTATACAGATATTACGGTGAAAAGGGCGAAACGCTTGCGCAGCGTATTTTAAGGCCGCCCGAGCTTAAATATATTGCTCTTATGAGAAAAACTCAGAATTGCAAATTTTTTCCTTTGAAATGGTTTTATACTTTAAGGCTTAAGAGAATGTCGTACAAAACGCTTATTCAGATTCCTCCGAGAACCCGTATCGGTGACGGCTTTTACATAGGGCACAGCGGAAGGGTTATAATTCACCCCGAAGCTGTTATCGGCGAAAATGCAAATGTGGCGACAGGTGTTACGATAGGACAGGAAAACCGCGGCAAAAGAAAGGGCGCACCGACAATCGGCGATAACTGCTGGATAGGTACCAATGCGGTTGTGGTCGGTAATATCACGGTCGGAAATGACTGCCTGATTGCGCCGCTTGCGTATGTTAATTTCGATGTGCCGGACCATTCTTTGGTTATCGGCAATCCGGCAAAGATAATTCATATGGAAAATGCAACGGAGCATTATGTGAATAACAGAATTAATTGAATTTCGGAATTTGTTGAATTTTGAGGATTTAACAAAAAAATTGGGAATAAAACATTGACATATTTTATTTTTTGTGTTATAATATATTATAATTAAATATTAGGTAAACCTGTTGAAAAACAGGGACACAAAGCTCAGTGTCTAAGGCGATTTGCTATGATTGACTGGCCGCAATGATTGAATTTTCATCTTTGCGGTCTTTTTTATTTGCTTTTTTCATGATTTTAGGAGGAACGGCTGTGCGGCACGGACGGAAAATAAAGCATAATTTAATATCCGGCATTGTTTACCATGCCGTACTGATTGCGATGAGTTTCATTCTTCCGAGGCTGTATCTTGAAAATTTCGGCTCTGAGGTTAACGGCGTGCTGTCGACAATCAAGCAGATTTTTGCATATATGACTCTTCTTGAAGCCGGTGTCGGCCTGGCATCAACACAAGCTCTTTACAAGCCCGTTGCGGAAAATAATTACAAAAAAACCGGTGAGATTCTGGCTGCAACAAACGGCTATTATCGTAGAACAGGGATAATATATTCGGCTATTGTGCTTGTTATTGCGGTTGTTTATGCTTTTATAATACCGACGGCAATCAGTTCACGGGTGCTGTTTGCAATAGTGATACTTAACGCCTTGCCGCAGCTTTTCAGCTATTTCGTTCAGGCTAAGTACAGAATACTCATGGAGGTTGACGGCAGAAAATACATTATCAATAATTCGGAAACCGTGCTGCAGCTTTTATCTAATATCTGCAAAATTCTGGTTCTTGTTTTTACCGACAGCCTTGTTCTTATTCAGCTTGTATACTGTTTTCTTGCGCTTTTGCAGCTTTTGTACTTATATGTATATGCAAGAAAAATGTATACACGGCTCGATATGAAATCAAAACCGGATTTCAAAGCGATATCACAGAGAAAATCTGTTCTGGTGCATCAAGTATCGGCGATGGTTTTTAACAATACCGATATAATTCTTTTGTCGTTTTTGTGCGATTTCAAAGCAGTAAGCGTTTATGCAATATACAATATGTTCTTTTCTCAGATACAGATATTTGCGGCAAGCATTACATCGGGTTTCAATTTTGCGCTCGGGCAGATGTTTCATACGGACAGAAATGAGTTTGACCGCTGCTACAGCGTCTACGAAACTTTTTATATAATGGTGTCCTTTATTGTTTACACGCTTATGGCGGTGTTTCTTCTGCCGGTGATACAGATTTACACAAAGGGTATAAACGATGCGGAGTATTCAAATCCGCTGCTGCTGTTTCTTTTTGTAATAATGAATCTGCTTGCAAACGGAAAGCTTCCGTCAAACCATGTTCTGGAGTTTGCGGGGAGTTTCAGGGAAACACGCTCTCATGCGGTTGCGGAGATGGTTATTAATATTGCGGTGTCTGTTTTTGCCATATTAAAATGGGGAATTTGCGGTGCGGTTGCCGGTACGATTGCTGCGCTGGTTTTCCGCGGCGGCATGATGATTTATTTTGCAAACCGCAGGATTCTTGGCAGAAGCGTATTTGAAACATATAAGTTATGGATTTCAAACGGTGCCGTATTTATCATTATAATGATTATCTTTTTTACCGACCGTTTCAGCGGATTGTCATTCGGCAGGCTCCTTATTTGGGGCCTTGTAAACTCGGTATGGATAGTGATTTTATATACAGCTGTTAATTTTGCGGTTCAGAGAAGCGCCTTTTCATCACTTTGGAAGCTTCTCGGAAAGAAGAGGAAAGCATGAGTATTCCTAAAATAATACACTATTGTTGGTTCGGAAGGGGCGATATGCCGAAATCGGCAAAAAAGTGTATTGCAAGCTGGAAAAGGTTTTGCCCGGGTTTTGAAATTGTTTGCCATAATGAAGATAATTTTGATTTAAACGGAAATGCTTACGCAAATGAAGCTTATAAAGCCGAAAAATGGGCGTTTGTAAGCGATTATGCAAGGCTGAAAGTGATTTATGAAATCGGCGGAATATACCTTGATACCGATGTTGAACTGATAAAGCCGCTTGAACCTCTGCTTGAAACGAGCGCCTACATGGGATTTGAACATGGAGATGCGGTTGCCACCGGGCTTGGGTTTGCGGCGGAACCCGGTAACAGGGTAGTCGGCGAAATGCTTAAAGATTATGAAAATATTCATTTTTTGCAGCCGGACGGAACTTTTGATTTGACTCCGTGTCCGAAAAGAAATACGGATACGCTCAAAAGGCTCGGAATGGTAATAAAAAACGAAAAGCAGATTTTTATGGATATGACTTTTCTGCCGAGCGATTACCTTTGCCCGATGAATTATTACACGGGAAAAACCGAAATAACGGAAAACACATATTCATTACATCATTATTCCGCTTCGTGGACATCGAAAGTTTCAAAGCGGACAACAAAAATCAAGCGTATCATAGGAACGAGGCTTTACGATAAGCTGTACGGAAAGTTTCTTCACAAAGTTAAATGGTTGGAGTGGTAAAATGCCTGAAAAAAGGTTGAAAGAATTATATAACGGAATATCCCGTCAGCAGAGAATTTGCTTTTTTGCAGCCGTGATTTTCGGATTCATCACACATTTTTATAAAATTACGAACTGGCTGCCGAATTGGGACTCGCTTGTTTTCAGATACGATGCGCAAAATATGCTGCCGCTCGGAAGATGGTTTTTGTCATTCGCATGTGCGGCAAGCTCGTTTTACGATTTGCCGTGGGTGAACGGTGTGCTGTCAATTCTGTTTCATTCTCTCGGCGCTGTATGCATTTGCAGAATATTTGATATTAAAAAGGGTATCACGGCTGCGCTTATAGGCGCAATTACCGTAACGATTCCTACGGTTGCATCGGTTATGATGTATAATTATGTTGCGGACGGTTATGCACTTGCTTTCCTGTTTTCGTGCATGGCTGCGATGTTTCTGACAGCCGAAAAACCGAAATATTTTCTTTCGGTAATTTTGTTTATGCTTTCAATTGCCGTTTATCAGGCGTATATTTCAGTGGCGGTGGTTCTTGTACTGATTTATCTTATTGACGGAATCGTTTTTAAAAGAGACAGTGCAAAGGTTTCACTGAAAAAGGGTTCCAAATGTGCGGTTTGCGGAATAGCGGGGTTTTTGCTTTATTATACAGTAACGGAAATTCTGCTTAAAATATCCCAAACAACACTTCTTGATTATCAGTATTTCGGCAGAACAATGTCCTTTTCTGAAATAAATATTCCGGCGTCTCTTTACGAAGTCAAGGAAATAATGATACGATATTTCTTTGATTTTTCAAACGGATTTAATCTGTTTTCGGTTTTAAATATAATAATATTGATGGTTGCTGCTGCACTTTTGCTTTTGGGTGCCGCAAAAAACGGCGTTTTCGGCAAAATGTCAAAAACGGTTTTACTTGCTGTGTATGTTCTTCTTTTGCCAATCGGTATGAATATCTTAGTGTTTGCAACACCTTCGCTGGATTATCATAATCTTATGAAGATGGGGTATTGTGTTATATATATTTTCTTCGTGATTTTATATGAACGCATAGAATTTTCAGCTGAAAATGCGGCGGTGCTTAAGTCATGGGTGATATTAATTGCCGCTTCGGTTTTCATATTTAATAATATAATTATTGCAAATGTAAGCTATCACAAGCTTCAGATTTCATATGAGAAATCTTACGGAACCCTTATCCGCATTGCCGACAGAATAGAACAAACGGCCGGGGCGGAAAATTGCGATAAAATTCTTGTGATAGGCGCCCTTTCCGGTAGTGAGGCTTACAGTGCCGATCTGCCGCCCGATATGACGGGAACAACGGACGGATATATTCTGCGGTTTGATGACGAATCCGTCGGGCAGAGCGTTCTTTGCAGTGCACTTAACGATTATTGCGGTAAGAATTATAAATTCCTTGCCGGTGCCGAAAAGCGGAAACTTATGAAAAACACCGTGATTTCAGCTATGGATTACTGGCCGGGCGAAAACGCAGTAGCGGTTGCTGACGGTACGGTTGTTATAAAACTCGGAGCGGAGCGTGAATAACCTATGGTTTACATTTGTGCGGATGACTACGGTATTTCAAAAGAATCCTGCGCCAGAATTGAAAAATGTGCGGCGGTCGGGGCATTAAATAAAATCAGTGTGCTTCCGAACGGCATTGTTCCGAATAAAGAAAAGGTTTCCGATTTAAAAGTGAAGTTCGGGCTGCACATCAATCTTGTAGAGGGCAGGGCGCTGTCTGCGGCTTCGGATATACCGTTGCTTGCCGATGAAAACGGGTATTTCAGGCATTCGTTTACGGGGCTGTTTTTGCTTTCTGTTTCGCATAAACGAAAAAAGTTTGAAAAACAGCTTGAAACAGAACTGCGCAGCCAGATTGAGTTTTGGCGGAAAACCGGGCTGCCTTATGTTATTGACAGTCACCAGCACACACATATGATTCCACTTGTGTTCGGAACACTTTTGAAGGTGCTTTCGGACATGAAGGTTGACGCGGAGTATATTCGCTTTCCGAGTGAGCCGACTTTGCCTTATATTAAGTGTCTTTCGCTTTATCCGACCTACAGACCGGTTAATATTATAAAGCAGCTGATATTGAAATTCTTGGGTCTGCTCAACAAAACCGAGCTTAAAAGGTCCGGAATAAAGACCGCGCTTTTTATGGGAATTATGTTTTCGGGGCGTATGGATAAATCAAGGGTCGAAAAGGTTATTCCGCAATATATAAAAATTGCGGAAAAGAAAAATTCCGATATTGAGATTCTGTTTCACCCCGGGTATATGTTACACGGCGAAAAAACAGGCTTCAGCGAAAAATTCAGCCGTTTTTATTTTTCAAAAGACAGAAAAACCGAGTACGATACTCTGCAAATCAGGAAAGGGGCATTAAAATGAAAATTGCTATGGTTGGTCATAAGGTTGTTCCGTCAAGGCGCGGCGGAATCGAAAATGTTCTTACTTCGCTGTGCCCTTTATTGGTTGAACGGGGTGCGGAGGTTACTTGCTACAACCGTTCTTCGGATAAGCATGAGAACGAACATGCTGCTATGGTTTCGGGCGGAAGATACAAGGGTGTAAAGCTTAAAAATGCTCCGACTGTAAAGGGCAGGGGGCTTTCGGCTCTGATTGCGTCTTACAGCGCTTCGGTTATGGCTGCTTTCAGCGATGCGGATATTGTGCATTTTCATGCGGAAGGTCCGTGTGCGGCAATGTGGATTCCGAAACTTTTCGGCAAAAAGTGTGTTGCGACTGTTCACGGTCTTGACTGGCAAAGGGAAAAATGGGGCAACGGTTTTGCGGCTCGCTATATAAAATACGGTGAAAAAGCCCTTGCAAAACACGCCGATGAAATTATAGTCCTCAGCCAAAATGCACATGACTACTTCAAAGCAACTTATAACCGCGGGTCGGTTATTATACCGAACGGTATAGAAAGGCCGCAGCGCAGAGAGGCTGACAAAATAACAGAACTGTTCGGACTTGAAAAGGATGGTTATATCTGCATTATTTCAAGGCTTACTGCCGAAAAGGGTATACATTATCTCATAGACGCCTATAACAGCATAAGCACAGACAAAAAGCTCGTTATAGCCGGTGATACAAGCGATACGGATGAATATGTCGAGTTTATCAAAAGCAAAGCGGCTTCAAACCATGATATAATATTTACCGGCTTTATATCGGGCGATCTTCTTGACGAAATGTACAGCAACGCATATTTGGTGTGTCTGCCGTCGGATATTGAAGGAATGTCATTAAGTCTGCTGGAGGCGCTTGCATATAAAAACGCTCTGCTTTGTTCGGATATTCCGGAAAATACAGCGGTTGCGGAAAACCACGCTGTGTATTTCAAAAAAGGAGATACGAAAGATTTGACCGAAAAATTACAGCGGTTATGTGATAATCCGCAGTTTGTTAATGAATTTAAAAAAGACGCCGCCGATTTTATTCTGAAAAAATACAACTGGAACGATGTAGCGGACGCTACTCTCGCTATATACAAAAAGGTTTTTGAAAATAAACGAAAGGACTGTGTGGCTTATGAACATTGATACTTCCGGTGAATACGGCCATATCGGGCAGCTCATAAAACAGCACCTCAAGATGGCGCTTCCCGAAGATGTCTACCGCAGATGGATTGATGATTTTGTTTTTGAAAGCATAGACAGCAAAAAAATTATTGTAGGGTATTACGGAAACGAATCGTTAAAAGAGTTTAACCGTGACTACAAGGATATCGTGTGGGTTAATATCTGCTCGGTTGCGGGTTATTCCAAGGAGTTAAAGGTTTATAAGCGTAACTCTGCCCCGGAAAAGCAAAAAAAGGTTAAGTTCGGAAGGCAGATGCGAACCGCCAAACTGTTTCTTCTTTGTGCGGTGTTTGTTATTATAGCGCTCGGGGTTTCCCTTATTGCCGAAAACTATATTTCAAACAGAACATTCCGCGAAACATTTTACAGTGTCAGCAGCATAAAAGCAAATAATAGGGTCAGGGTAATTCAGATATCGGATTTGCATAACAGCGTTTACGGCAGCGGTAACACCAAGCTTATAAATCGAATTGAAAAGCTTAAGCCAGACCTGATTGTGCTTACAGGCGACTGCATTGATTCATCAGACCGTTCCGAAAATCAAACGCTTGCTTTATGCGAAAAACTTGCGAAAATTGCGCCGTCTTATTATATTTACGGTAATAACGAAACGGAAAAATTCTATGATTTCGGATTTTCGCAAAAAGCGCTTGATGACGAGTTCGGATTCAACGACCTGACTCGTGACCCGTCAAAACTGACGGATAAAAAGGACGATTTTCAAACACAACTCGAAAAAACCGGTGTGAAGGTTCTTAAAAACGAAACGGATATTATAACAGTAGGGTCAACTGAAGTGGAGATTTACGGAGTGTTCACCTCAAATCCTTCGGCGTTCTGGTCATATGCCGGGCGCAGCTTTGATGATTATATCTATAAAAATACCGGAAATCTTAAAATTACGGCAATCCATGAGCCGTTCGTTTTTGAAACATATACCGATGTGTATTCCTGGGGCGACCTTATTCTTGCCGGGCATACCCACGGCGGTGTTGCGAGAATCCCCATGTTCGGTTCGCTCTTTACGAAAGAGGGTGGATTTTTCCCGGAACGAAAAGGCTGTTATGTCTACGGAAGATATGAGGTTTCGGGCAGTCCGCTTATTGTAAGCTCGGGGCTTGCAAACAATAATATTTACAGAGTCAACAATAAGCCCGAACTGGTTATTGTTGATATAAATAAATACTGATTACAAAGGGGTGGCGTTAATTGTATGCTTCGATATTCAGAACTGTTCTGTATTTAATTGCTGCGGTGATGATTGTTTATTCGGCTGCGGCTGTGTATTTTTCGTCAAGGAAAATGACAAAAAAGGAATTTGCTTCTATACTCAAAAATGCAAAGTATTTTCAGGCCTGGATGCTGATTTTTGTATTTGTTACCTCCGGACTTTTCGGTATTTTCAATCACATTTACAATCAGAATTCGGTTTATGCGGTGGTTTCGCTTAATTATTCGGAGGCGTCTCAAGCTCTTAATTCCAACGGAACACGCTACAATATGGCTGAAATAACAAGCGATGAGGTTATTAAAAAAGCAATCGAAAACGGTGCTTTGGAAAAGGTTTCGGTTTCGGATATTAAAAAGTGTCTTTCCGTCAGCCCTGCAGTTCAGGGAAGCGTCGATACGGAGGCAAACTATCATATATCCACGGAATATGTTGTGACATACCGCGCTTCCCGAAAAACACAGCACCTTGACGCCGAGAATGTTATCAAACTTATAATGGCTTCATATAAGGAATATTACATCGAAAAGTATACTGATGATTATTCTCCGGAAATTCTCTCGCAAAAACCCGATTTCGGAAAAATGGAATATATGGATGTTGTGTCTTATTTCGATAAGGAAACTTCTTCTGTTCTGAATTATTTGTACGGTTTGGATAAGGACGCGCCGAGCTTCGTGACACAGAATAACACGACATTCGGTTCAATTGCCGGCAAGGTTTATCAGTTCAGAGAAACACAGATTGAAGAAAACCTTAAGGCACTTATCCTGCAGCAAAGCGTTGTCCGTGACAAAGACGGCTATATTGACAGACTTTCTTATCAGAATACAAACACGGATTTCGACCGCAGAAAAAACGCCGTTTCATTTGACCTCTGCAATCAGGCAATCGATATGTATGCAGAAGAAATGACAAGGGTGGTTCTCGTGCCGACATGGGACGAAAGAGGAAAATATTATATGGGCAGAACAAAGGTCGGCATAGATGAGCTTTCTGTGATGGCAACGGAGTTCAGCGATAAGGTTGCGGATAACGAAAAAAGTATTATGGACAATAATCTGATTATAGAAAAGATGTCCGCAGCATCCTCAGATTCAGCGGAAAGTGCATCGGTTGACCAGCTTATAGAATCTATTGACAAAAGCATTACCGAATTTGCAAATGAGGCAATCACAGCCGGCAGAGAGTATTTTGACAATAAAATGAATCAGTGTATTGCTGTAAGCATTAACGGCACCTCCCTTTTTTCTGAGCTTAAAGTGCTTATGATGTTTGCGGTGCTTTCGTATATTGCGGCAGTATTCGGTTCGGTTTCAAAGGCGTTTGCGAATGAACGCAAAAACCGCGGGGCGGCATAATTTTTTACAGGAAAGGTGCGGATATAATGAGAAATTTTTCAGTCGCAAGATATGTCAGAAAACTTTTGCCGCTGATTCTGGTTTTTTGTATTCTGGCAACTTACGCTATACACTTAAAGCTTAAGTCGTCAAACACTTATGTTGCCTCCGAGGTAATTCACTATAACGATGAACAGGCGGAACAGGGGCTTGCGCCGACCGGCGATAAGCTTGATGTGAACGAAATCAAGTCTTCTGCGATTATGTCAAAAGTTGTTCAGCGCATGGGGCTTACCGGAATATATTCGGTTGACAGTCTTATTTCAAGAATAACAATCGAGGCGGTTCCTGATGAGGACAAGGTTGCCCAAAAACAGGCTAAGCTTGACGAGGGCGAGGAGTATGTTTACGAACCGAGCACTTATATAGTTTCATTTGCGGCAAACAGTTCGGAAGGCTCGGAATTTGCAAGAGAAATTCTTGATGAAACTCTTGATGTGTATTTTTCCGAATACAGCCGCAAATATGTAAATGCGGCACCGGCTAAGAATACAATCGAGAATCTTAATAAGGACGATTATGACTATATAGAAATTATGGAACTGATCGATAACGGTATTGACGAAACCCTTGAAACCCTTTACAAGGCATCGGAAAAAACTCCTTATTACAGAGCAACCGGCACGGATAAATCCTTTGCCGACCTTGCAGATGAGTTCAATTATATACGCTCGGTAAAGGTTTCTGGACTGTTTTCAAAGATATTCAAGTATCAGCTCACAAAGAATAAAGTGGTGCTGGTTTCGGATTACACAACCAGAATTGACAACAATAATATATCAAATGCAAAAGAAGAAAGCATTGTAAACGATGTAGTAAAGGTTATAGACGAGTATGTTAAAAAAATGCGTGACTCGGGTAACACAAATATAACATCTGAGTATATTCTCGATAACCTCCATGAACGGAATCTTGTCGATTCCGACGGAAATCCCATTGAGGCAGGCGACCAGACGGTTACCTATGACGAGCTTGTATACAGCTGGAGAGACCACAACGAAGCCAAGGAACATTCAATTATAGATTCAGCTTATTGCAAATATATTCTTGATACATTTCAGAAGTGCACGGGTGCATGCGAAAACGGTGAGTGTGCATCCTCCGGGAAAACCTGTACGGAGCTTCATGATGCGAATTACCCGGTGCTGAGAGAAGAAATTGACAGTGACATAGCAAATCTCCTTGATGAACTCAACGGCATTTATAACCTGACAACGGAAACTAACGACGAATATAACGAATATCTCGGCGCAAGCTATATTTCCGTGCTTTCGTCGTCATCTGTAAAAGAAGGAGTAAATGTCAGACTTTATACGCTGATTGCGTTTTTCTTCCTTATGGTTCTCTGTTTCGGCGGAGCGATTGTTTTCGGCAGAATAGGCGATATCATTGATTATGTTTTCTATACCGACCGCATGACGGGTTTGAGCAACCGTGCGTATTTTGACAGATACCTTAAATCAAAAGACAAGAAGCTCCTCGATGACGGCGTTGTTTATTCGGTTGTCGATATCGCTAATCTTACCGCAATAAACAATGAGTATTCCCATGCCGCAGGTGACGATATAATAAAGCTTTTCGCTTCGTATCTTAAAGAAGCCTTCGGCAAAACCAAGCCGCAGTTTTTCTATAACGGAAACGGCAGTTTCATAATCGTTTCAGAAAGAACGGATTATATTACGGTTGAGGATATTTTAGGCATGTTCAGGGCAAGGCTCGACGAGAGAGATGAGTTCGGAAATGTTAAAATTGAATACAGAGTCGGAATTGCCGAAACATTCAAAGAGAACCGCACGGCAAGAAAACTCTTTGCCGAAGCGATAAGAAGCAAAAGGTCATTTGTTTCGGATGCGGTTGCGGAGCAAAAATAATTTACGGAGGAGGATTTGCATGCACAGCGGAATTTACGGAAAAATTAAAGAGTTTTACTTTGTTGCGGTTGCGGCAATGATGTATTATTTTCTGACCGAAACAATTAACCTCGACGTTTTTGTTTCTTACCGCCATGCATTTGCTCTTGCTTTAGTTTTTTCCGTTGCCGTGAGTTTCCTGGCTAAGCCCGACATCGCAAGAGGTATTCCGGCGGTCAAATCTGCGGCTGTGTACAGTGTTCCGCTGCTTGTGACCTTTACCGTGTCGCTTTTTATATGGTTTTATAACCGTGTTGACACTGCGGTAATCGCAAGAGGATTGTCCTCTATATTTATATACTCAAATATGCTGTCGTTTTCGCTTGCCGGGATGGCTTTCCTTTATGTGTTCGGCGAGAAGGGAATTTGGTATAACCTCGTTTCTATACTTGCCGCAAACATCCTGATGATTGTTAAAATCATAGCGCAAAACGGTTTGGCGGCATATTTTTCGGAGCTTGTTACCCTCGTTGCAACATTTGCCGAAAAGACCGGTGACATAATAGTAAAAGCCGAAGTGCATGAGCTTGCGTTCTGCCTGGGGGCATATTTGATTTATATGATACTCAAGCCTAAGTTTGGCGCATCGTATCTCGTGCTTTTTGTTTTGACGCTTTTCTGTTTTTTATCTGCATTCAAACGAATTGCAATGATTGCGATTGCCGTATCTCTTGTGTTATCGCTCGTTTTGAAATTCATTGCGAAGTACCATGAAAAAACCGCAAGAACATTAACGCTTTTTCTGACTGTTCTGATAATAATTCTGATGTTCGGATATATTGCCGTAATAAAGCACGGCGCATTTGAAATGCTTGAAAAAATCGGAGTAGATACCACGGGGCGTGCGGAAGTTTATGCTTCTGTCGATAAATTTTACGAATTTTCACCCGACTTTGCCGGTAACGGAATAGGGTTCCTGACATATCAGCTTAATACAAACATGAATGTCGGTGTTTCGGCGGTTCATAACGACTTTCTGCAGTATTTCATTGACCTCGGTTTTTGGGGATATATTTTATGGCTTGTATCCATGACGGTTGTGCGTATTAAGTATTTCGGTGCAAAGTCAAAGACCGAGAACGCAATTATAACTTTTGCCCTGACGGTATACCTTACAATTGTTTCAAGCACGGATAATACTATGAATTATCCGCTTCTCACGACAGTACTTGCGGTGCTCATGGCAGGGCATGGGTTTGACATGCAGGTGTCGGAAACGGAAAAGAAAGTATTCGGAAACAGGGCGGTGTGATTAAGTTGCGCATTTTAATGGTAAATAAGTTTTTATATCCGCGCGGCGGTGCAGAAAGCTATATGCTGAAGCTCGGCGAGGCTCTTTCGGATTGCGGACATGATGTTCAGTATTTCGGCATGTATGATGAAAAAAATACTGTCGGAAATTCTTTGGGACTGTATACGCAGAGTGTTGATTTTCACTCGGATTCGTTAAGCCGTTTCAGCTATCCTTTTAAGATTATTTTTTCATTTGAGGCTAAGCGGAAAATTGCAAAAATTCTTGACGGTTTCAAACCGGATATTGTTCATATGAACAATATCAATTTTCAGATTACACCGTCGATAATTTATGAAATTAAGAAAAGAAACATTCCGATTGTGCAGACGGTCCATGATTATCAGATGATTTGCCCTAATCATTTGCTGTATGATTTTGAGGAAAATATGCCGTGTACAAGATGCATAGTAGGCAGCAGGTTTAATTGTCTGAAGCATAAATGTATACACCAGTCCCGTGCGAAAAGCCTTATCGGTTCTGTTGAAGGCATGCTTTATTCATGGCTGAAAACATATAAAATGGTTGACTTATATATATGCCCGAGCAGATTCCTTGAAGGAAAACTCCTTGAGGCAAGCGATGTTTTCCGCGGCAGAACCTATGTGATTCATAACTTTATAAAATTGCCGCGGTGCCAAGGCACTCACGAAGACTGTGAGCCTTATATCCTTTTTGCCGGGAGATTTTCCAAGGAAAAGGGAATCGGGCTTCTGGCGGAAACAGCAAAGCTGCTGCCCGAAATCAAATTTGCTGCTGCCGGAAGCGGGCCGGATGAAAATCTTCTTCGCGGGATACCTAATATTGAACTCAAGGGATTTCTTACAGGTGAAGAATTTAATAACCTGCTTTCAGAAGCCGAAGCTGTGATAGTGCCGTCTGTTTGTTTCGAGAACTGCTCGCTGACTATTCTGGAGGCTCATTCAATGGGGGTCCCGGTTATAACAATGAACAGCGGCGGAATGGCAGAACTTGTATCGGACGGCAAAACCGGCGTTTTAATTAATGAGCCGACTCCCGCAGCTGCGGCGGCTGCAATCAAAAAATTGACGGAAAATCCGCAGCTGTACCGAACTATCAAAGAAAATTGCATCAAATCCGCCGCGGATATACTTACAGCGGAAAAATACTGCGGAATACTGACAGAAAAGTATTCCGGGCTTATTGCAAAGAGGTGAAATTATGGGTCAGCCTAAGGTTAGTGTTATTGTGCCCGTCTATAATTCGGAAAAATATCTGGAGAGATGCCTTAAATCATTAAAAGAGCAGACCCTTAGAGATATAGAAATTATTCTTGTTGATGACGGTTCTCCCGACCGCTCTCCTGAAATGTGCGATTTTGCGGCAATGAATGATGAACGGATTAAAGTAATTCATAAGAGCAACAAAGGTCTTGGTATGGCACGCAATAGCGGCATAGAGGCGGCGCACGGAAAATACATTGCATTTGTTGATTCTGATGATTATATTAAAAATGATATGCTTGAAACGCTTTTCGGGGCGGCGGAAAACTATGGTGCGCAGTTTGTTATGTCGGGGATATCGTTTGTCGGAGGTAATATGTTCGGCAAAGATAACGAATATGAAGAAACTGTTTATTTTGACCGAAATACGGTTTTTGAAGGTGAACATGATGTCAAAAAACTTATGCTCGGTATTTTCGGAGCTCTTCCCGATGAGCCGAGGGACAGCAGGTACGGCATGAGTGTGTGTACTAATCTCTATTTGAAAGAAACAGTTACCGAAAGCGGCGTTAGATTTTTATCGGAGAGGGAAGTGCTTTCCGAAGATGTTTTGTTTACGCTGGATTTTCTTCCGCACATTAAAAGGGCGGTCGGTGTTCGGGGCGTCTTTTACCGATACTGTAGAAACGGCGGTTCTGTTTCAAAGTCATACAGCGGTGAGAAATTTTTAAAAAGCCTTGTTTTGCTTGACGAAATCGAAAAAAGAATTTCAAAGGCGGTGCCTTATTCCGAATATAAAATATACCTTGACAGAATGACCCAGGGGCTTGCGAGGGTGCTGTGTTCTCAGGAAATTATGCATGCTTCGGATTGCGGCTTAAAATGGTGTGACTTAAAAAGACGGCTTGAGCTTATATGCACAGCCGACAGAATTGCCGGCGCTCTGAAACACTATCCGTGGTACAGGCTGCCGAAAAAACAGGCAATATTCGCTTTTGCTGTTAAGCGCAAACTGTATTTGCTGCAAAAGCTTTTGGTTACTCTGCGCGATAAATAAAGGATGATTCAAATGTTTTTTTCGGTTATTGTTCCGATTTATAAAGTTGAACATTATCTTGTGCAATGCATTCAAAGCGTGCTTTGTCAGTCATTTTCCGATTTTGAGCTTATTTTGGTTGACGACGGTTCTCCGGACGGCTGTCCCGGAATATGTGACAGATTCGCAGAAAAAGATATGCGTATAAAAACCGTTCACAAAGAAAACGGTGGACTTGTAAGCGCACGGCAGGCAGGATTAAGAATCGCTTCTGGAAAATATATATTTAATCTTGACGGCGATGACGCACTGCTCCCCGATGCTCTTGAAACGGCACATGACATAATAGAAACTTATAATGCGGATATAGTTTCGTTTTCTTATATTCCCGCGGTGAACGGTGTGCCCGGCGAAAAAGTTGAAGATATGGCAGATGAGGGATTTTATGATAGGCAGGATATAACCGATAAAATTCTTTCCAAAATTATTCTTGATGAGAACATGAAGCATATTTTTTATTTTTCGTGGGGGAAGGCTATTAAAAGAGAATTGCTTATGAAACCTCAGCTTGACATTGATAAAAGCATTTCGCTCGGGGAGGACTTATGCTGTACGGCTCAATGCTTTATTAATGCCGAAAGCGTCTATATGAGCAAAAAAGCTGCGTATTTATATACAATAAGGTCTGATTCTCTGACCAATGCTTTTAACATCAATGATATTTTAAAAATCGAAGCTGTTGTTAAATATCTCAAAAAAATAAAAACGAATGTGCCGCCTGATATGGCAGACCAGATTGCTCGGTATTCATGTTTTATGTGTTTTGTAACTTTGGCAGCCGCGGCGGAAAACAATCGATTCGCAGCGGCAAAGGATATAAAAAGGCTTATATCAAAAAGCGTACACAAAGAGGAAATCGCACGGGCGGAGTTCAAAAATCTGACACCGAAAAGCAAGATTGCCGTTGCCATGATTAAGAAAAACTTTGTGCGTACTGCGTTTTGGTTTCTGTATTTCTGTAAAATAATGAAAGGACTCGGTGGCGGAAAATGAATGGTACCCCCGAAATATCGGTTATCATGAGCGTATATAACGGCGAAAAGTATCTCAGTGAGGCTGTAGACAGCATATGCGGACAGACATTTCAAGACTGGGAACTGATTGTTATCAACGACTGTTCCGCAGACTCTACTGCGCAAATTCTTGAAAAATATGCGGCTTCCGATAATAGAATAAGGGTATATACAAACGAATACAATTTAAAACTGCCGGCGTCGCTGAATAAGGCAATCGGTTTGGCGAGGGGAAGGTATATTGCAAGAATGGATGCCGATGATATTGCACTCCCCGAAAGGCTTGAAAAACAGCTTGAATTTATGAAAGCCCATTCCGATGTTATGATTTCGTCGTGCAGATATATGACCCTGAGCGGCACGGAAGCATCTTCGGGCGGTGGCGGCGGCAGATGTGATTTTGAGGCTGTAAAGGCTCTTTTACTGGTTACAAATCCGATCTTGCACCCCGGAGTTATTGCAAAAAGCGATGTGATAAAAAAACTGGGGTATGACGAAACTCTCACTTGCACGGAGGATTTTGATATATGGGCAAGAGCGGCGAAAAGCGGTATGGCAATAAAAATTCAGAGAGATTATCTTATGCTTTACAGAATTCACGGCAGCCAGATTACAGGCACAACGCTTGAAAAACAGAAAAAAGAAGTGCTGTCGATACAGAAAAGGCATTATCCTGAAATTTTTGGGGTGCTCAGCCGTGATATGCTTGAATTTTATGTTTCGGGTATTTATTTCAGGGAAAAAATAAACACCGGATTGCTTTGCGTTTTCCGCAGAACGATTAAGGAAATTAATAAAAAGGTCGGATATTTTAAGAATGAGGCAATAGATTATGCGTTTCTTGAAATCCTGGCGGAATATAAACGCTGCGGTGCTCCAAAGAGCGATGTTTTAAAGTGCCTTATGACCTTCAATCCCGTATTTTTAATAAAGGAATTTACAAGACGAAAAATTACGGCGCGCAAAGACGGCAAAAACTGCATATCTTCAGCTGAAAAAAACGGTATGAAATATACGGGGAACAGTACCGAATTTCCGTCTTTTACGATTCTGAAAGGATGATTCAATGAGCATATTCAAGTACCCGTATATAACGGTTACGCTGTTTGCCGTATTTATACTTATTTTGGGTGCAATAGGTATTTACTTCGGGCATAAAGCGTTTAAATCGGCTGACGGTGCAGCGGAAACCGATGGCTTTGTAAATTCCGCAAAGCTCGAAACCGATTTTAACAAGCTCGGAAAATTACGAAAAAACCGTGTTATTGTATATATAAATTTTTCTTTCGGCAACGCTGCCTCAATATATTCCGAATCAAAGGTTTGGAATGTGTTTTTCAGAATCAAGCCGCTTGTTTCGGGCAGCCTCGGCAGTTCTTTTGAATTTGCCGGTGTCGGAGAAAAAAACTGCATTGCTTTAGCATCAGCAGATGAAAGCACAGCCGTTTCAAGAATCAGCCGGTGCAACGATGAAATAACTGCCGCACTGATTAAAAGCGGTGAGTTTAATCTTATAAAAACGAATTTCGGATTGTACTCTGCGGTGGCTTCGGATATTTCTTTCGATGAGGCTGTCAGGCGTGCGGAGAGCGCAAGCGTTATTGCCAAAAACAGCAATACCGTTTACTGTGTTTGGAACGGCACTGTCGGGAAAAAATTGGAAAGCAAGCTGAAAATCGAAAACAGCATAAAAAGCGAAATAGACAGCAACAGCTTTTTTCTTGAATATCAGCCGGTTGTAAATGCCGAAACCAAGAAAATTGTCGGAGCGGAGGTTCTTTCCCGTCTTAATTCAAAGCAGGACGGTATTATAACTCCGGGAAAATTCATGTCGGCGCTTGATTCGGCTGCTCTCAGCGATACATTTGATTATTACATTTTTGAAAAGAACTGCAAATGGATTTCAAACAGAAGGGAAGTCAGAGAAAGATATAACTATGCTGTCAATTTTTCAAGAACAACCCTTTGCGACCCCTGTTTTGCCGAAAGAATAATAGGTATACTTGATAAATACAATATCAGCAGTTCATCCGTTGCGCTGGAAATTCTTGAGGATAAAAAAATAAACGGGGAAGCGAAAGAACGGATAATTGACAATCTTAAAAAAATACGGTCGAAAGGAATTCCGGTTTTGCTTGATGATTTTGGCGGCGGCTATACAAGCTTCGACGATTTGCAGAATTTAGAGATTGATATTGTGAAAATAGACAGCTCGATTACAAAAAATGTAAACACGCAGGCAGGACGTTTGATTTTTAAAAATGTTGTACGTACCGCAAAGGATTTGGGGCTTCGCGTTATATGCGAGGGCATCGAAACCGCGGAGCAGGAAGCGGCTGCGGTTGATGCCGGCTGCGATATGCTGCAGGGATTTTACTATTTCAGACCGATGTCGGTTACATGTCTTGAGGAACTTTTTGAAAAAAATGAGGTGTGATAAATGCTGTCTGTTATTGTTCCGGCTTATAATGAACAGAATTTGATAGAAGATGCATATGCGTCAATATCGTCCGTCCTTAAAGGTGCCGGTATTGACAACGAAATTATATTTGTTGATGACGGTTCAAACGATTCAACATATGATACCGTAAAGCTTTTGGCTCAAAACAAGCCGAATGTCCGCGGACTGTGCTTTTCAAGGAATTTCGGTAAGGAAGCCGCAATCTCGGCAGGGCTTGCGGCGGCAAACGGAGATTGCGCCGTTGTAATCGACTGCGACCTCCAGCATCCGCCCGAAAAAATTGTTGAAATGTACCGCCTTTGGCAGCAGGGGTTTGAGATAGTTGAAGGTGTTAAAAGCAGCCGCGGAGAAGAAGGAAAGCTCCGCAGCGCCGCAGCGAAAGCGTTTTATTCGATACTCAGCCGTTTTGTCGGTTTTGATATGTCAAATGCTTCGGATTTCAAGCTTCTTGACCGCAAGGTGATTGATATTCTTAATAAAATGCCGGAGAAAAAAGGCTTTTTCAGAGCGGTTTCATATTGGGTCGGCTTTAAAAAAACGACTGTTGAATTTGATGTTTCCGAAAGGGCGGGCGGTAAATCGAAATGGAGCGCCTTCGGACTTATTAAATATGCGGTTTCCAATATTTCCGCATATTCTGCCGCACCTATGCAGATTGTCACAATACTTGGTGCTGTAATGCTTGTTATTGCGTGCATTTTCGGCGTTTGGGCTTTGGTTGACAAAATAGCGGGCCGTGCGCTTGAAGGTATGACAACGGTCATAATCATAATTATTTTTATAGGCAGTATTATTATGATAAGTCTTGGAATTATAGGCTACTATGTTGCAAGAATTTACGAGGAAATTAAAGGCAGACCGAAGTATATTGTTTCTTCGGAATGTAAAAGTAAATAGTGCAAGGTGTTTTTTATGAGAGATGTGTTTATTGACAGGTTAAAAGGATATGCTTGTTTCCTTGTGGTTTTCGGTCATGTGATAATGGGGATAAGACTCTGCGGAATTAAAGTTCCGGATGCGCTTTTTACGCTCGAAAAGTTTATTTGGTCGTTTCATGTTGCTTTGTTTCTGTTCCTGAGCGGCTATGTTTACAGGATTACAAATGAATGGAAAAGCAAGGGCACAAGGCTGCGGTTTGTGGGGCATAAGCTGCTTAACCTGGGTGTACCGTATGTGTTTTTTTCCGCTGTTTATGTGTTGCTTAACAGTTTTGCTGTAAATTCCAACACAAATTATTCGGTTTCCGATATTAAATTTATTTGGAAAACGCCGATAGCGCAATATTGGTTTTTGTATGCGCTGTTCTTTTTGTTTTGCATATGGGCGGTTTTGTCTTGGAAGCTGAGCAATCTGCAGATTACGGTTCTGGCAGCGGCTGTCGGGTATGTTTTTGATTTCGGAAGTCTGTCTGTTGTTTCCTCGTCGGCACTTGCGTTCGGGCTCGGGACGGTTTTCAGTGTTGAATTTTTAAAAAACACAAACCGGAAAATCAAATATGCGATTCTGCTTTGCCATTTGATTTTGGGGTTTGTGCTTTCGTATTTTGATTTTATAAATCTTCCGTTTGTAAAAGAAACGGTTATGGTGCTCGGAATATGCGCGAGCATGGTTTTTGTATCGTTGCTGCAAAAAAACAATTCAGCCGCAAAATTTCTCGGTTTTATGAACAAATATTCTTTTCAGATATACCTTCTCCATACGATTTTTACTGCAGCAATAAGGATTTTGCTTATTCGTATCGGTGTTGTAAACTTGGTTGTTCATGTTGTTCTCGGTACCGCCTGCGGAATCGGTTTTTCCGCAGCGGCAGCATATATTGCCGACAAAATGCCTTTGTTGAATTTTTTGTTTTTCCCGTCAAAGGAGTTTAAAAGACTGAAGAATTAAAAGTGCCCGGTATCGGCTTTTTCGCCGCCGCCCTTCTTCACCAGCTTGTCATCAAAATGAACTAAAACATTCTGACTTTCAAGAAGTGTTTGCAGCTCATTTATATCAACAGCCGGCACCGAAATGCCGCTTTTTATTGCAATTGCGCATGCCGCACCGGCAGCTTGACCGGTTATTATTGCCGGCGGAATTACCCTCAAAACATCCCATGCGTAGCCTTCGCCGGCAGCGCTTCTTCCTGCGGTTATAATATTGCCGAACCCTCTTTTGGTAAGGCATCTCAGCGGAATTTCATAAAGAAAATCGCGTCTGTCGAAATCGCATATTGCACCTATCGAATCGTCAAAGTGCTTATAAATGTCGGTTTCGGCAAGTGTATAATCTCCGTCAATTCTCCTTGTTGTCCGCAGCTGCGGCATTGATGGAAGAAGCGTTAAATCTCTTTCGCTTCGGTCGGCATTTTTGATTTTTGAAAGCAGCTCGAGTTGATTTTCAGTAATGTATTCCGTAACATCTCGGTTGGTTGTGCCGAGCCAGTATCTGTGCCCTTCGGGATGACCTTCGCCGTAAAGGGTTGAGCTTCCGCCGAACTGCATCTTATATAAATCTGCCATATCTTTTGTGTCGGCAGCCTTTCGGCAAAGCTCCGAGTTTGTTACGAAACCGTAGTATGTGTGATAATTTTTGCCCTGGACCGTCGGAACCCCCGCCTTTACCAAGAGGTCGGCGTCTCCGCTTGCGTCTATAAACATTTTTGCGGTGTAATATTCAAGACCGCTTTTTCCGTCGGTAATTATGCCTTTGACGATGCCGTCTTCGCAGACTGCGTCGCAAAGCGTGGTATCAAGCAGCAAATCAACATGGTTTTCTTTCAGAAATTCCGTAAGCGCAAGCATATATATCGGAGCGGAATATCTGCAAACATATCTTTGCATCGTCTTGCCTTCGCCCGGCTCCCCGTTCTCCCAGTCCTGCGACATTCGAGAAAAACCGTATTTTTTGGAAAGCTGCAGCATCTCCTCCGCCATGCCTTTTATAATCTGTGTTCCGCGTCCGTTGCACATCGGCACAAAAAAATTCACAAGTCCGATCGTTGCAAGGCCGCCGAGATTGATGGTCTTTTCGATTAAAAGTGTGTTCATGCCGAGCCTTGACGCATTGACGGCGCCTGCTATGCCGGCAACACCGCCGCCGACAACTATAACATCGTATGTACCTGCGTGGGGGATTGTCTTTTTGTACTCAATATTCATAGAATTATCCTTCTTTCAGATTTTTCAAAAATTTTTTTGCAATCGGGTTTTCCTGTCTTAAATCAACCTGACATATAACATAAGTTTTTCCGCCGTATTCTTTATAGGCTGCGGCAAGTTCACTGTGCCAGCTGCCGTCCTTATCTTTGTTTCCGCTTGTGAGTATCGGGGTAAATCCTTCAGCTTCAAATGTTGTTTCGATTATGGGTGTTATCATATCCGAAGCCTTATCGTACCACAGCCTGAAATCGTTTTTCTTAAATTCTTTTGTATATTTGCTTCCGGTGTTTCTCGATACAAAATGCAGCGGCAGCATACCGCACTTTTTAACGGTGACTGTTTCGCCCGCAATTTTATGTACGCCTTCTGACAGCTTTATAATCTCGACACTATCGTTTTCCGGCACGGTGCAGTCTTCAAAAATTTCGATTTCCTGCTCGTTCCACGAAACAGCCTTACCGCCGATTTGAAGAATTGCTTTAACGGTAATCGTTTCTCTGTCCGAAATGTCTTCAACGGAAAAACATATATCGGAGCAGTAAGTTACCTTGCAGTTTTCGATTTCGCATTCCGCATCGCTTTTCATAAACGGTTTGCCGTCCCTGTAAACTTCAAAGGTGCAAACTCCTTTGCCGCTTGTATTGGTATCATTGCATACATAGCTTTCGATTTTGACCTTTTCTCCGGCAAAATATGTCAGGCGGTCGGTTCTTAGGCTGATATGCACAGGTTCAAGGGCATAGCGGTATGCAAAGTATGCGGGTTTAGGGGTTCTTTCGCAGTCCATAATTGTTTTCATCCAGCCGTCGGGCCATGCGTCGATGAACAGGTGAATTGCATTTGAAATCATAAGATTATTTCTACGCAGACTTTCGGTCATATATTTTGTTGCGAACGCCTGATATTCCTGGCTTTCTCTGCACCAATCCTCCATTGTGCTCTGTGTATCGTAAAAGAAATAATGAAACGGTGCAGTCTGCGAATTAACTATTCTTGAAACATCAAAGGGTTCTCTGATCCAGTCTTTGGGATAATATTTGCGCATAACCTCCGGAAAGTCAAGCCCCTCTGTGCCAAACTCGCCGCTTCCGCAGTACCAGCCGGGTTTAATCGGCAGCCAGTAACCTTTATTGAGCCTTCCGATGTCGATTCCGTGCCCGTTATACCATGTGGGATAGCAGTGGTTATCCGGCATGCTTGATGTCGGAGGGTCATAATCGCCGTCAACATGCTTTATTACACGGTCGGGGTTCTGCATATGAACAGCCAAGTCACATGCCTCAAAAAAGCCCTCAAGCTCAGGCCGCGTCATGTGGCGGTGAGGCTGATTATGGGCATTTGGGAACGGCTCGTTTATATATGTAACCATTATGTTGCAAGGGTGGGAACGGACGATTCTTTCCATTTCCTCCGCCTGACGGACGCCCTCGGCAAACTTGGTTCTCCTCATACAGCCGAACAGAGGAAGGTCGGTTTGCGTCATGAGTCCGAGCATATCACAGTAATCGTACACCTCGCTCTGGACGGGCCGCTGGGTTATGCGAAGATAATTCATGTTGCAAAGCTTTGCGAGAAGAATATCGTCGGTAAGCTGCGAAAAGTCGCCGTGCATAACATCCTGTTGTTCAAAGCCCATCGTGTTTGCTCCGCGGAGCCTTATTTTTTTGCCGTTGAGATAAAACATTCCCTTAGGGTCAGAGTCCAAATCCTGAGTGAAACTTCTCATACCGAAATGCACCGAGGCGGTGTCTTTAATATCGCCGTTTTGTTTAAGCTTTATCTTTAATTCGTAAAGATACGGCGTTTCGGTATCCCATATTTTAGGGTTTGCAATGTCAAATGAAAGTTTATATATATTTTTGCCGTGAAGTGCGGGCGCTCTCATTTCTTCTCCGATACGGTCGCCCAAAGCTGCTTCGGTAAAACTGTCGCACATTCCGACCGTCCTTTGCGTAGCCGGCGAAATCTTCATATTTTCAAATACGGTTTCTTCAAAATTTCTGCCGTAAAGCGATAATTCAAAGGTTAAATCTTTTTCGGCATAATCCGCATTTTCGATTTCTATCCACGCTTCGGCTTTGTTTTCCATCGGGCGCACAAAAACATCGGTTATATTGACCCTTTGCCTGATTTCAAAGCGAACATCATCGTAGAGCCCTATTCCCGACGGGCAGTGATGCCAGCCGGTGTACGGGTCGTCCCAACCGAGTCCCGTTGCGGCATAAAGCTTATCGCCGCCTTCGCCGTATTTTTCATCATTGTAGAGTTCTATTTTAAGAGAATTTGTTCCGCTTTTTATGTTTCTTGTGATTTCAAATTCAAACGGCGAGAAAAAACCCTCGTGTGTACCTACACATACGCCGTTGATATAAACGACCGCATAATAGTCTGCGCCGCCTATGCATATGTATGCTGCCTCCGTTTCCGAAAGTTCGGGGGCTTCAAATTCGGTTTCGTAAGTTTTTAGCGCATATCCCGAAGGTCCGCCGTATTCGGGAATGGTTATATCTTTGCCGTCAAGCCTGAAATTTTTGATATTCAATACCTTTTTCATAATCGGAAGTTCCGGCGAAAGGTCACGCATAAAAGGCTTGTAGTATTCACGGATTTTAGCAAGCTCGGAGTACAGTTCTTCCTTTGAAGATATATGTGTCGGTGTTTTTATGGGTTCAAAAGCGCAAAGAACGGGCTGCGACAGCTTCTTTGCGTGCTTCTCCGGCTCAGGTGTATACAAAAGTTCCTGTCTGCCGCCGATTCCTCCGGCGGCTATATCTGCAAAAATATCATTTTTCATATGTGCAAATCTCCCATTGTTAAATTTGATTTTATTATACAATATTAATCAGGAAAATACAAGTCTTTTTTTGGCTTTTTTAAGTTATTTTTTAATTTATGAAAATTCAATTGATTTTTATCGCTTTTTATGATAAAATAATATTATATTATTTGATATGGTGAGATAGTATGGATTGTTTTGAAAAAATTAAATCGGCTTTTGATAAAGCAGAAAATATCGTTCTTATTCCGCATACTAATGCGGACGGTGATGCGACAGGTTCATGCTTTGCGCTGGCTATGTTTCTTGAAAAATTCGGAAAGAAAGTTGATGTTGTGTTTGAGGAATTTCCGCGGCTCACGAAGATAATTCCTTATGATTACAAGGTGTTTGACGGCAGTATGAAAAATTATGACCTTGCAGTTGCGGTTGACTGCGCGGATTTGGGCAGAATGGGCAGCCGTGCAGAGCTTTTTTGCGGCAGCACGGTTTGCATCGACCATCACAAAACCAACGGCAGCATTGCGGATATTAATTATGTCGAGCCGGAATCCGCAGCTACGGGTGAACTTATTTTTGAACTTATTTCGGCTGTTGCTCCGAATATGCTTGATACCCGCATTGCCGAGGCGCTTTATATGGCGATTTCCGCCGATACGGGCTGCTTTAAGTATTCAAATGTGACGGTTCGGACGCACAGGATTGCTGAAAAATTATATGAAATCGGAGGCAGATTTGCCGAAATCAACCGTTTGCTTTATGATACGGTCCCTATAAAAAAGCTTAAATTTCAGGCGAGCGTTGTTAATGACATTGAATTTTACTGCAAAAACCGAATTGCGGTGTATTATCTTTCTTATAAAGACTATACCGAAAAACAGCTTACACTCGGTGATGTGGAGTTTGTGTCGAGCATGATTAAGACGATTGAGGGCGTGAATATCGGCGTGTTTATACACGAAAGAGATGAGGGAATGTGCAAGATCAGCCTTCGTTCCGATGAATCGCTTGATGCCGCAGCGGTTGCTGCGGTTTTCGGCGGCGGCGGTCACAGCAGAGCTGCAGGTTTTACGGCGGACGGTGCCGGGAAGGGGCTTATCGAAAAAGTTGTTAATTTGATTGAAGATAATTTGGTGATAAATTAATGAACGGTATTTTAGTTATAAATAAGCCGCAGGGAATGACATCGCATGATGTTGTCGCCCGTGTGAGGCGTATTTTTCATACAAAAAAAGTGGGGCACGCCGGCACTCTCGATCCGCTTGCAACAGGCGTTCTTATCGTGCTTGTCGGGAAGGCAACCAAGCTTTCTGACAGGCTGCTGTGTGAAAAAAAGCGTTATACAGCAGGGCTTAAACTCGGGATTGAAACCGATACTTACGATATAACCGGCGAGATTTTGTCCGAAAAACCGGCTGCGGTTTCGGAAAAGGAACTTTCGGAGTGTATTAAAGCATTTTCCGGTAAAATAAGTCAGGTTCCGCCTATGTATTCGGCAATTAAAATCGGCGGTCAAAAGCTTTATGAACTTGCAAGGCGCGGCGTTACGGTTGATCGGAAACCGCGAGAGGTTGAAATCTATGACATATCGCTTTGCGGTAAAAACAAGCTTGATATTTGCTGTTCAAAGGGTACCTATATTCGTTCTCTTATTCATGACATAGGCGTATCTTTAGGCTGCGGAGCAGTCATGACTGAACTTACAAGAGAGGCAAGCGGGAATTTCAGATTGGAAAATTCCGTTACACTTGAAGAATTGGAACGCTGCGGTTTTGATAGCTGCGCGCTTTCGATTGACGAGGTTGTAGATGTGCCGAAGATTACGGTCAGCGGCGAGAATGAGAGAAAAATCAAAAACGGCAATGTGATAGAGTTTGAAGGTATGAACGGCGAGTGTAAGGTGTTTGGTGCGGACGGCTCCCTTTTGTGCATTGCAACAGGAAGCGGTCTTAAAATCAAGCCCGATATAATGCTGTATGAGGGTAATCTATGATTGTTTATAAAAGCGGCGACATAATTAAGGCTCCTTCGGTTGTGATGCTCGGTATGTTTGACGGGCTTCATATAGGGCACAAAAAACTTATCGAAACAGCAAAATCCGCTGCTGCGGAGAAGAATCTGAAAACGGTGCTCTATACTTTCAGCACCAATCCAAAAGCAGATAAGGTTTCGGTTATTACCAATGAAAGAAAAATTCAGCTTTGCTCCGAACTTAATATAGACAGCATATTTTTCGAGGACTTTACGGACGATTTCAAAAGAAAAACTCCGGCAGAATTTACAGAATATCTTAAATGCGCTCTTAATGCCTCTGTTGTCGTGACCGGCTTTGATTACAGGTTCGGGTTTAAGCATGCGGGAACGGTATCCGACCTCAGAAACCGCAGATTTGACCTTATAGTGGTGCCCGAGGTGGCTTTGGGCGGTGAAAAAGTAAGCAGCAGCGCAATAAGAAAATATATAGAAAACGGAGAAATTGCCAAAGCAAACGCTATGCTCGGGTATTCTTTTTCCTTTTGCGGAACGGTTCTTAAGGGGAGAAGCGTCGGGCGTAAGCTCGGCTTCAGAACTGCTAATATTGAACCGCCGCACGGAATTGTTATTCCGAAAGACGGCGTTTACGCAAGCAGAACATATATTGACGGCGAACGCTTTGATTCGGTTACAAATATTGGGCGGAATCCGACTTTCGACCTGAATAAAACAACTGTTGAAACACATATTTTGGGCTTTTACGGGGAAGTCTACGGCAAAAAACTTGAAATAGAATTTGTTGAATTCTTGAGAGGGGAAATCAAATTTTCCTCAAAAGAAGAACTTTCGGTTCAAATTGCACATGATGTCAAAACTGCGGCGCAAATCCTGGAGGCTGATGATGTTTACAAAAGATAAAAAATTTTATAAGTCGTTTGCAATTTTGACGCTCACTCTTATGCTTGAACAGGCTGTGGTCCTGAGCGTTAATCTTGCCGATAACATTATGCTCGGCGGTTACAGCGAAACCGCACTTTCCGGAGTTGCCGCGGTAAATCAGATTCAGTTTATACTTCAGCAGCTTGTTTTTGCTGTCAGCAACAGCATTATTATTCTCGGAAGCCAGTACTGGGGACAAAAAAATACAGAGCCGATCAGGAAAATCATGTCCGTTGCCTTTTGCGGTGCTGCGGCTATTGTTGTTATACTTTTTTCGCTTGTGTCGCTTTTTCCGAGGGGCGCAGTTGGCATTTTTACAAATGACGGTGCAATAATAAAAGAGGGTGTAAAATATCTTCTGATTATCCGCTTTACTTACCCGTTTTTTGCGGTTACCAATGTGCTGCTCGGCGGCTTGAGGACTGTTGAAAAGGTCAGCATAGCGCTGTATACATCCGTTATTTCTCTGATTGTAAACTGTACAATTAATTTCCTTTTAATCAAGGGCAATTTCGGATTCCCGGAGCTTGGCGTAAAAGGTGCCGCAATAGGTACACTCACTGCGAGAATACTTGAATTTATTATTGTTTCGTTTTACATATTGAAAAAAGATAAAATTATCGGGTGGAGAGTTTCCGAATTTAAAAATATCAGCGTTGAGCTTACAAAGGATTTTATGAAGGTCAGCGTTCCCGTTCTTATAACGGGATTTCTGTGGGGGCTTAACACGGCGCTTCAAACGGTTATTTTGGGGCATATGTCATCAAATGCAATTGCTGCACATTCTATTTCGTCAACCGTATTTCTGTTTTTGAAGGTTACATCGGTGGGGGCGGCTTCGGCGGCGTCAATAATAATCGGCAAGGCTGTCGGCAGCGGTAACATGAGCGTTCTGAAAGAGTATGTGAGAACGCTTCAGGTGCTCTTTATTGCTATCGGTATTTCTATAGGTTCAATTCTGTTTTTTATACGAAAGCCGTTCCTGAGCCTTTATAATCTTTCGCCGGAAACCGAGAGTTTGGCAGGCGTATTTATGATAATCGAGGCTACGGTGCTGGTGTTTATGTCGTATCAGATGTGCATGAATATCGGTGTTATAAGAGGCGGCGGAGATACAAAATTTGTTATGATTATGGATTTTGTTGCAATATGGTGTGTTTGTGTACCGCTTTCGCTGCTTGCCGCATTTGTATTTAAGCTTTCGCCGGTTGCGGTTCTTATCCTTCTTAACTGCGACCAGTATCTTAAATGTATTCCGGCGGCAATTTACGGCAACAGCTATCGCTGGGTAAAAAATCTTACGAGAACAAAGGAATGATATTGATGAGGCGTGTTTGTTTTGCTTTGTGCCTGATTTTATGCTTTTCTTCGCTTGCCGTTTTCGGCGATGGCGATAATACTGCGGAATATGTATATGCTAAAGTTTCGGTGCCTTCTGTTTCTTCCGTCGGAGGGGAGTGGGCGCTGATTGGTTTGGTGAGGTTGGGATATGATTTGCCGAAGGACTACGGTGACAGTTATATTTCTGCGCTGTCAACCGCGCTCAATGAGAAAAACGGCGAACTTAGCCGCAAGTATACGGATTATTCAAGAGCGCTGATTGCGCTTGCGGCGCTCGGTAAGCCCTTCGGTATTGTCGGGAAATATAATTTGCTCGAAAAACTCAATGATGTCAGCCGCACATCATCGCAGGGGCTGAACGGCAGCGTATGGGCGCTGATTGCACTTAATGCCTGCGGCAGCGGTTCGGCGGTTACCGATGATTACAAGGATATTATTATAAGCCGGCAAAATTCCGACGGCGGATGGTCGATTGCGGGCGGCGATTCAGACCCTGATATGACCGCAATGGCGCTCACGGCGCTTGCACCGTATAAAGAAATGAATACGGATGCGGTTGATAACGGGGTTGCTTTTCTTAAAAATGCCATCAATGATAACGGTCTGTTTTCTTATGGCGGTACGGAAAGTTCAGAAAGTTCATCGCAGGTCATTGTTGCTCTTTGCAGTCTCGGAATTTCTCCGTATGAGTTTTCAAGAAACGGCGGAAAATCGGTATATCAGGGATTTGAATCTTTTAAAAACTCCGACGGCGGTTTCCGCCACACAAATGAAACTGACAATTCAAATCAAATGGCGACCGAGCAGGCGCTTTTGGCATATGCCGCTATGGAAAGGTTTAATTCCGGTGCGGCCCCGGTTTTTGATATGAGCGATGTTGAGAGTGATATTTTTTCGGATTTATCCGATATAAACGGCATGGAAAAAATAGAATACCTTGCAAAGTGCGGTATAGTAAGCGGTAAATCCAACGGGATTTTTGCCCCCGAAGACCATATAACCCGTGCCGAGTTTGCTACAATTGCCGTAAATGCGCTTGAAATACCTCCGGAATCCGAAAGTATATTTGCCGATGTCACGCCCGGTGACTGGTTTTTTTCTACGGTTTGTGCAGCATTCAGGCACGGGATAGTGAACGGTGTGTCGGAAACCGAGTTTTTTCCGAATGAGCTTATCAACCGTGAACAAGCTGCGGTAATGCTTGCGGGGGCGGCGGAAGTCTGCGGTGTTTTGCCTTCGGAATATGTTAATATTTCGTATTCCCGTCTAAACTCACGGGTTTCGGATTGGGCGGCAGATGCTTTTGATTTTTGCATAAACTGCGGAATTTTTGAAAATGCGGGCAGCGATTATGAACCTAAAAAGACCGTTACCCGTGCGGAAATGGCGGTTATGATTTATAATTTGCTTGAGGTTGGTAACAAATTATGAAAAAATATATTAAGGTAATTTTGGCGGTTTTAATAGCTGCTCTCTTAGCTGCGGTTTATTTTGCCGATTTTGAGAAAAGTGACCCTCTTCCGAAGAATAATAATGTTGTTCAAAAAGAGGAAAAGCCCTCGGGTGTGAAGATTAAAGAAACTTACAAGCCTGCTCACGGTGACAGCGGTGAAGCTTCGGAAGTACAGAAAGAAGAAAAAAATGATTCTTTAGCAGACGGCGATTCACAGCCACTGCCGGCTGATGACACACCAAAAGCAACAGAGCCCGAAATTTCGGAAAAGGCGGAAAATACCTGCACTTTAACTGTTCGCTGTGATGCGGCGGTGGGTAAGGTTAATTCGGACAAAGAGGGAATTGTTCCGTCCGACGGTTTGATTTTCCCGGAAACCAAAGCTGAGATTAAGGACGGTGACAGCGTTTTTGACATACTTCTTCGCGAAATGCAGAGCCACAAGATACATATGGAGTTTTCAAAAACGCCTGCTTATGATAATATTTATATTGAAGGAATAGGGAATCTCTATGAATTTGACTGCGGAGAGCTTTCGGGGTGGATGTACAGGGTTAACGGTGAGTTTCCGAAGTACGGCTGCAGCGAATTCAAAGTTTCGCCGGGGGATAAAATAGAGTTTCTTTACACCTGTAATTTAGGAAGGGATATAGGCGGCAGCAACGCCGCTAATTAGCTTTATGACTGAATTTAAACGATTTCATCCGCTTGTTAATATTGTTTATTTCATATCTGTAATGCTTTTTTCGGTAGTTCTTATGAACCCTTTTTGCCTTGCCGCATCTTTTATGGGGAGCCTTTTATATTCGTTTATGGTTTGCGAAAAAAAGCGGGTGGTATTTTTGGCTGTGCCTGTTTTTGCTTTAAGCGTTTTGCTGAATCCGCTTTTTAATCACGAGGGAGCAACAATACTCATGTATTTCCAAAGCGGAAACCCGTTAACTCTCGAATCGGTTATTTACGGTGCTGCTTCGGGAGCGATGCTTGCATGTGTTGTTTTGTGGTTTTCGGCATTTAACAAAATTGTAACCTCGGATAAACTTATGTATATTTTCGGTAAGCTTTCTCCGTCTGTTGCACTTGTGTTTTCTATGGCTTTGCGGTTTGTTCCGAAACTTAAAGAAAATTATCGGGAAATAAAGAATGCGCAAAAATCTCTCGGCAAATGCGGCAGCGGTTTTATTTCTCAATTAAAATGCGGTTTGAGCGAAATTTCGGCGCTTATATCCATGACACTTGAAAACTCGGCGGATACTGCCGACAGCATGAAAAGCAGGGGATTTTCATGCGGAAACCGTACAATGTATACGGTTTTTAAATTTGAGTTCCGTGATAAGCTGATACTCGGAATTAATATTTTTTGCCTGTTTTATATTATTGCAGGCGGAATGTGCGGTGCAATGAGGTATACATATTTCCCTTCGTTTTCCGCAGGGCATATTTCACCGTACAGCATGTCGGTATTTGCGGTTTATGCGGTACTGTGTCTGCTGCCGAGTATTATTGAAATAAGGGAGGCGGCAAGATGGACGGCATTAAAACGGAAAATTTAACATTTTATTATCCTGAAAGCGATGAACCGTCATTGTGCGGAGTTTCCTTTAATATAAAAAAAGGCGAGTTTGTGACCGTATGCGGAAAGTCGGGCTGCGGAAAAACAACGCTTTTAAGACTTTTGAAACCCGTTATTTCTCCGCACGGAAATTTGCGCGGAAGTATAACTTTCGGCGAAAAATCAATTTCAGAATTATCAGAAAGGGAACAAGCGTCGCAAATAGGTTTTGTTATGCAGGACCCCGATTCTCAGATTGTTACTGATAAAGTCTGGCATGAACTTGCGTTCGGGGCAGAATCTATTGGCGTTGAACCGTGCGAAATGCAAAAAAGAATCGCTGAAACTGCTCTTTATTTCGGCATTCATAATTGGCTTGAAAAAACAACTTCCGAACTTTCCGGCGGGCAGAAACAGCTGTTGAATCTTGCTTCGGTCATGGTCATGAAACCGCAAATTTTGATTTTGGACGAACCTACAAGCAGGCTTGATCCTCTCTCTGCAAGCAGATTTTTAAATACCGTTTATGAGATAAACAGAGAGTTCGGCACAACTGTTATTATTTCGGAACACAGGCTCGAAGAGGTTCTGCCCATATCCGACCGTGTGCTGGTAATGGACGGAGGCAAAATAATATGCGACGCGCCGCCTAAATCTGCTGCTCTGAAAGTATATAATAAAAATCCGGATGTCTTTATGTCATTTCCCACTCCTTCGAGGGTTGCGGCGGAATTTACGGACGATATTCCGCTTACGGTTCGCGGCGGAAGAGAATGGCTTGCGAACTATGTGTCCGGCAAAGAGATAAACGAAATCGGAAAAGAAGAAAGAACTTTCGGAAGCACTGCGCTTTCGGTAAAAAATATTTGGTTCAGATATGATAAGAATTCGGAAGATATTCTGAAAGGCTTAACATTAGATATAAAAAAAGGCGAAATTTTTTCCATAGTAGGCGCAAACGGCAGCGGAAAGTCCACTGCGCTCTCCGTTATTGGCGGGATTAACCGTGCATATCGGGGAAAATGTATCTGTGATTGCAAAATTTCCATGCTGCCGCAAAATCCCCGGACGCTCTTTACCAAAAATACTGTCATGGAGGAACTGTATGATTTGACTGTGGACGCCGGTAATGCAGAATATATTATGAAATTCTGCGGTCTTGATAAGTTTCGGCAAAGGCATCCGTATGACCTTTCGGGCGGCGAACAGCAGCGGCTCGGTCTTGCAATGGTTTTGCTTACCGAACCTGATGTCATTTTGCTTGACGAACCAACAAAGGGCCTTGATTTTTCCTTCAAATCCGATTTGGGCGAATTGCTTAAAAGGCTTTGCGAACGCAACAAATCTGTCATTACGGTTTCGCATGATATTGAATTTTGTGCGAGATTTTCCGATAGGTGCGCTATACTTTTCGGCGGGCAGCTTGTCAGTGTCGGAACTCCGACAAATGTGTTTTCCGACAGTAATTTTTATACAACTGCGGCTGCCAAGATGTCAGCCGGTATTATCTGCGGCGCTGTTTTGCCGGAGGATATTCTCGAATCTCTCGGTAAAAAACCTCATAAAAATAATATAGAAACACCTGATGATAAAGAGCCGCACGAAGATTCAAAGCCTCCGCAAAAACCTAAATCAAACTTTTTCGGCGGAATAATTTTTGCATTGCTTTTTTTGACTGTTCAATTTAAGCTTTGCGGAAAATATGAGGATTTCAGAAATGTTGTTTTTCAAATTGCAAGCATTTTTCTTGCTTTTTTCTCGGTTGTTTGCTTCGTTCCGCAAAAAGAAATTCTGTTTTCTTTGCCCGTGAATATAAAACACGGTAAAAGGAACAGGCTTTCCGCTGCAATACTGCTTTTGCTGATTCCCGTGACTGTGCTTTCGGGGGTGTATCTGTTTGACGACAGGAAGTATTACTTTATAAGCATGCTGATAATTTTAGAAACCTTGCTTGCCGTTGCGGTGAGGTTTGAAAAATCAAAACCCGCAGCAAGGGAAATCGTGATTATAAGCGCCATGTGTGCAATTGCGGCAGTGGGCAGACTTGCGTTTTTCTTTTTGCCGCAGTACAAGCCATTGGCGGCACTCGTTATAATATCCGGAATTGCTTTCGGCAGCGAGAGGGGATTTATGGTCGGAGCGGCAAGCTCATTTTTATCAAATTTCTTTCTCGGTCAGGGACCGTGGACGCCCTGGCAGATGTTTGCTTTCGGCATTATCGGTTTTTTATCCGGATTGCTGTTTGGCGAAAAAAAATTTCGGATTACACGGTTGTCGCTTTGTGTTTTTGGGTTTCTGTCGGTGTTTGTAATTTACGGAGGTATAATGAATCCGGCTTCTGTTTTAATGACTCAGCCGAAACCTACGCTTTCAATGCTCATAGCATCGTATATTCCGGGAATACCTATGGATTTGGTGCATGCCTTTGCAACTGTGTTTTTCCTTTATTTCATAGCTGAACCCATGCTGCAAAAGCTTGGGAGGATTAAGATTAAATACGATATTTAAAAAGCAATCACATCGGTGCAAAACCGATGTGATTATTTTATTCGCTCATTATTAAATATTTTAATTGTATTATGTTCGAGTGATTCAAAAAAATCCGTACCGAATTTTTTCTTAATTTTTACAGCCGCTTCTTCCATTTTCGGCGGACGGGAAGACATGTTATGCATATCCGAACCGATTACATGGATGCAGTTTCGCCTTATGAGTTTTGATAAAAACTGCCGTGAGCGGAAATCAAGAAAGCCTTCCGCATTTGCCTGACCGAGAACCTGCATATTAAACAGATTGTAATACACTTCGATTTTTTTGTTAATCGGGGCATAGCGTTCGATATGCGCCATTACCGGGATAACCTTAAATTGCGTTGAAACAGAATATATCATATCAAACATCCACGGCTGCCAGTGCTGATACGGCATTTCAAGCAAAAGATAGTCTGTTCCTTCAAGGCAAAGTTTATCAACATCTTCAAGTTCGCCGAGAGATATGCTCAGATGAACTTCGCATCCGAGTTTTATTTTCGGAATATTGTTTTCTTCCCCCTGCTCGACAATGCGCTTCATAAGATGATTATAAGCTGCGGTGCGTTTTCTCAAAAATGAGTCAACCGTTTTGCCGTCGCAATAAAAATGAGGCGTTGCAACTACTGTTTCAACGCCTTGCTTTTTTGCGGATTTCAACATTTCTATTGCTGTTTTGGTATCTTTTGCGCCGTCGTCCATTCCCGGCAGAAAATGCGAGTGAAAATCAATCATGAAAGCATCACCTTTTTATTTTTCCTTCTTGGAAGAGTCGGGAGTTGAGCCGTAGCCGTAATAATACCCATAGGAATCTTGTTCCTTATAATACTTATTTGTATATTTATTGCCGTATTTATAACTTGCGCTTTCAACATCATTCAGTATAAAACCGAGAATTTTGGAATCTGCATACTTCAATGTGCTTATTGCTTTGTTAACTATATCATATGTTGTATAATTCTGTCTTACAACCATAACAACGCCGTCCGCAAAATTGTTTGAAATAACTGCGTCGGTAACAACGGTCACGGGCGGAGTATCAAGGAAAATATAATCGTAAAAATTCGAAAAATAATCAAATACTTCCTTTGCCTTTGACGAAGCTAAGAGTTCCGACGGGTTGGGCGGAATTGAACCGGCTGTTATACAATCAAATCCATATTCGGTTTTCTGCGGTTTGAAAGTCTGCAAATCGCAAAATGACGCAAGCAGATTTGAAAGCCCGACTTCATTTTTAAGCCCGACGCTCTGATTGACTCTCGGTCTGCGAAGGTCGCCGTCAACAAGCAAAACTTTTGTATTCGGCCGCTGCGCAAATGTTTCGGCAATATTTATACAGGTTGTTGTTTTACCCTCGCCCGGGGAGGCGCTTGTGAAAACAATTTTTTTGCAGCTGTCATGGTCGCCGAGTGCAAACATGATATTTGTCCTTGCGGTTTTATATGCCTCTCTTACCGAAAAAGAGGTTGTATTGTTTATAATGGGTCTTGCTTTTGCATGAACTATTTTGTCCTCAAATTCCTGCTTTTTCTTTTCAAATTCCTTTTCGTCGGCTTTGCGAAGAAAATCGAACATTTCAGTAAACCCCTTTCTCTTTTATTCCTGAGTGAAGTTAGGTATAACTCCAAGCACCGGAATATTGAATTTTTCAAACAGTTCATCTTCATCTTTGATTGTTGTATCGAAAAATTCGAGGATGAAGATTACGAATATAGAAAGAACTATACCAATAAGAACTCCGACGAGCGTGTTTATTCTTACATTAGGGGAGGAGGGTTCTGTGGGGAGGGTTGCGTTATCCACAACCTCAACGGAACCTGCCTTGACAACTCTTGTTATTTCTTCGGGAGCATTGTTAAGAATTTCCTGAACAACAGCTCTCGCAATTTCCGGATTTTTTGATTCCGCACTGATTTGCAGAATTTCGGTTTCGTTTACGCCCTCCATTGTTATCATACCCTGTATGTCGGCCGCAGAAAGACCGTTGCTCAGCTTTTGCGAGATGTTCTGACAAAATGTTTTGCTTTTGAGCACCTGCGAATAAGTATTTACAAGCTGCTGCGAAAGCTGTACATCACCCGTTGTAAGCTGATTGGTATTGTTCTGATTTTTGTTATTTACATAAAGCGTTCCCTTAGAAGTATAAAGAGGGGAAACGAGCAGTTCTGTATATGCAAACGCTGCACAGCCTACGATTACGCCGCACAAAAGTATTATCCACCAACGCTTGATTATTATTCCGAGTATATCATTGAATGTAAATTGATTTTTCAAAATCTATTCGCTCCTTTTATCGGTAGGTACAATAATTGTTTTAATTCTATTAGGCAAAAAAACAGAACTGCCTCACAAATGAGACAGTTCCGCAGAGTTCAATTGCAGTAACAATTAAGCTGCCTCAGCTCAGAACTATCTGAACTTTCTTTTACGGGCTGCTTCTGATTTCTTTTTACGCTTAACACTGGGTTTTTCATAGTGTTCTCTTTTGCGTATCTCAGACAGAACGCCTGCTTTTGCACACTGCCTTTTAAATCGTCTGAGTGCGCTATCTAAAGACTCATTGTCCTTTATTCTGATTTCTGACATCCTTATCCCTCCCTCCGCGAACCGGTGCCGTAAGGCACATAACTGAATGCGGCTTTTATTAAAAAAGAATAGCAGGGTTTTTACACCATCTATCTAAACCGATTTAATATTATTATAACCTAAACTGAGTTCAATGTCAAGGATATATTTCTAATTTTTCAAAAAAAATTTAAATTTTTTATTATTTTTTGTCGCTTCGGCCCTTTATTATCGGCGAAAGCTTTTTATAAATCAGAATTGTTATCAATGATACAATCAATCCTTTGAATATTGTGAACGGTACATTGAATACCAAAAGGCACTGTGCGAGTGAGTTAACGCCGCCGAAAATCTTTTGATAAAGCTCTATTATGCTGTCAAGCGGCATGAGTTTTGTATATACAGGATATGTAATAAAATAATTTACCGGAAAGCTGATTATTCCCATTACGATTGAACCGAAAATGCTGCCTGTTACGGCATTGTGCTTGTTTTTGTGATTTTTATATATTATTCCGGCAGTGAGAACGAAGACTGCGCCCAAGAGAAAATTTGCAAGTTCGCCTACGCCGCCCGTAGTTGTAAACGGAAGGTTTATCAGATTTTTAACAAGGCATACCGCAGCTCCCTGCCACGGACCTATCGCGAACGCAGTTATGAGCGCGGGGAGTTCCGAAATATCGAGTTTCAGAAAAAAGGGCACAAACGGCACACTGAATTCGAGCATCATAAGAATTCCCGAAATTGCCGACATCATTGCGCATACTGCAATAGTTCTTGTTTTCGTTTTCATATTTATTACCTCCAATAAAAAAGCACCCGGAATAATCGGGTGCAGAAATGCAAAGCTATGATTCTTCTTCCATCCGGACTGTAACCGTCGGTACCGGAATTTCACCGGTTCAGCATACGCTCGCGGACTATGACCGCCGGTAGGGATTTTCACCCTGCCCCGAAGATATTACTATTTTAGCACATCGGGCACCAATTGTCAAGGGTTTTGGAAAAAAAATCACGAAATCACCAAAAAAACTATTGACAAAATCCGCTGGGTATGCTATAATAAATGCTGTTGTTAATATTTGCGCCGTTAGCTCAGCTGGATAGAGCGTCTGGCTACGGACCAGAAGGTCGCGGATTCGAATTCTGCACGGCGCGCCAATTCACAGTACATTTTGTGCTGTGAATTTTTTTATAAAAATCGGCACCGAAAGAATCGGTGCTGATTTTGGCATTACGCAAAAATTGAGAAGTAAAGTATAACTACTATACCGAGAATAATTCTGTACCAACCGAAAGCTTTGAAATCATGCTTTCTGATATATCCCATAAGGAACTTTATTGCGGCAAGCGATACAAGGTATGCCACCACCGTTCCGAAAATCAAAACGGAAAGGTGAGGGAAGGCAAATCCGCTTTTAAGCACATATTTTGCAATTTTCAGACCGCTTGCGCCTATCATAACGGGAATAGCAAGAAAAAATGAAAATTCTGCCGCAACTGCTCTTGATGTTCCCAAAAATACCGCTCCGAGAATGGTAGAACCGGACCTCGATGTACCCGGAATAAGCGAGAGCATCTGGAAACAGCCGATTAATACCGCGGTTTTATAACTCATATCGTTCATTGAATTTATATTCGGTTTCTTGTTTCGGTTTTCAAGCACTATGAAAAGAATACCGTAAACAATCAGCGCAGCTGCTATAACATACCACTGATGAGCATTTGCGCTTATCCAGTCGTCAAGAAGGATTCCCGCAACGCCGGCAGGAATTGTTGCGGCGAGCACCTTAAACCACATTGTCCAGGTCTGCTTTTTTTCTAAGGATGTTTTTTTAGGCGAAAACGGATTCAGCTTATGAAAATAAAGCGTCACTACCGCCAAGATAGAACCGAACTGAATTACTACCATGAACATATCCACAAAGCTTTTTCCGCCGCCGAGTTTGCAGAATTCATCTGCAAGCAGAAGATGCCCTGTGCTGCTCACGGGCAGCCATTCAGTTATGCCCTGAATTATACCCAAAATTAATGCTTTTATAAATTCCATATGTACACTCCTTTGATTTATTAATATAATTATATCAAAAAAATTCACTTTTTTCAAGATAATACTTTTATTTTATTGATTTTTTTGATATAATTGTATTAAAGGACGGTTTTAACTATGAATAAAAAAACATTAAAGATACTTGAATTTGATAAAATACTTGAAAAACTCGCTTCTTATGCGGTCGGCGAGGAGGCTAAGGAAATGTGCCTTAAGCTTTCGCCGTCTGCCGATGAAACCGAAATCAAATCGGCTGTTTCCGAAACAACCGATGCGCAGAGAATGACGGCAAGGTGTTCCTCGCCTTCTTTTTCCGCACTTAAACCCGTTGCCGGCGCAATTAAGCGCGCGGAAATCGGTTCGGTTCTTAATATTCCGGAACTGATACTCTGCGGTAAGGTTATGCAGTCGGCGAGGGTTATAAAGTCTTACGGTTCATCGGACAAATTTGAACAGGAAACATCGGTTTCTTCCTATTTTAATATGCTGATGCCGGATAAAAGGTTTGAAGATACCATTTTCGGCAATCTGATAGGGGAAAACGAAATTGCCGACAGTGCAAGTCCCGAACTTAATTCAATCCGAAAACAAATGCGAAGGGCAAATGATAAAATAAGAGATATTTTAAATAATATGATACATTCGTCGAAATATTCAAAAGCTTTGCAGGATTCGATTGTTACGATGAGGGGCGACAGGTATGTGATTCCCGTCAAGGCGGAACACAAAGGGGAAGTTTCCGGCATTGTTCATGACACTTCATCCAGCGGTTCGACTCTTTTTGTAGAGCCTGCCGCCGTAGTTGCCGAAAACAACAGGCTTCGTGAGCTTGAAGGTATGGAAGCCGACGAAATTGCCAAAATTCTTGAGGAATACACGGGTATGGTAAACGGTATTTCTGAAATAATAATGCAGAATTACAAAATTCTTACCACTCTTGATTTTATATTTGCCAAGGCAAGACTTTCCGACAGCATGAATGCGTGTCCGCCGGAAATAGGGTATGATAAGTATATAAATCTCAAGAAGGCAAGGCACCCTCTGCTCGACCCGAAAAAAGTTGTGCCTGTTGATGTGAGACTCGGGGAGAAATTTGATTCGCTTATTATAACCGGTCCGAATACCGGTGGTAAAACTGTTGTGCTTAAGACGCTCGGTTTGCTTAGTGTTATGGCGCAGTCGGGGCTTCATGTGCCCGCAGATTTCGGAAGCACACTTAGAATTTACGAGGATATTTTTGCGGATATAGGCGATGAACAGAGCATCGAGCAAAGCCTCTCGACTTTTTCGGCACACATGAAAACGATTGTATACATTACAAAACACCTTTCGGACAGATGTCTTATTCTGTTTGATGAGCTCGGTGCCGGTACCGACCCGACCGAAGGTGCGGCTCTTGCAATTTCAATCATAGAAAATGCAAGGCGCAGCGGTGCGCATATTGCTGCCACAACCCATTACAGCGAACTGAAAATTTATGCGCTTACAACCGATTTTGTTTCAAATGCTTCATGCGAATTTGATGTTGAAACGCTGCGCCCGACATATAAACTTCTTATAGGTATACCGGGTAAGAGCAATGCTTTTGCGATTTCTTCAAAACTCGGACTTCCCAAAGAGATTGTTGATGAAGCATCATCAAGGCTGAGTGATGAAAATGTTAAATTTGAAGATGTGCTCACCGATCTTGAAAAGAAACAGAAGCAAATCGATTCGGACGCAGAAACTATGGCAAGGCTGAAACGCGAAATTGAAAGTATAAAGAAAACAGTTGCACATGAGAAAGACACGATTTCAGGCAAGGCCGATGTAATAATAGAAAAGGCAAGGGCGGAAGCTAAGCGGATTTTGCTGCAGGCTAAAGAAGAGTCTGACGGTATTTTAGATGAAGTTCGGCGCATGAAAAACAATTCTGCCAAGATTTCGCAGAAGGAAATGGCGGAAGTCAAAACAAAGCTTAATCAAAAGCTCAATGATGTTTCGGCTGTCAAGCCGGTCAAAAAGAAAAAAGGCAGCGTAAAAATTAACGAGCTTAAAGTCGGCTCTACGGTTGAAGTTATTGAACTCAATCAGACAGGAACAGTGCTTACGCTTCCAAAAAAAGGTGATAACAAGGTGACGGTGCAGGTAGGTCTGATGAAAATGCACCTGACTTTGAACGATATTGCGCTCTGCGAGGATGTAAAACCCGAAAAGCCGTCGGGATATGTCAGAGGAGGTTCTTCGAATCTCAGACTTTTACAGGTTTCGAGTGAACTTGACCTCAGAGGTATGACGCTTGATGATGCAGAATTATTGACCGAAAAATTTATTGATGACGCAGTTCTTGCATCACTTCATCAGGTTACGATAATCCACGGCAAGGGAACCGGCGTATTGAGAGCAGGTATACAGAAGCTCCTTAAATCCGACAAACGGGTAAAATCTTTCAGGCTCGGCAATTTCGGAGAGGGCGAGTCGGGTGTAACAATAGTTGAATTGTAAAAAATGTCTTAATATATTTGAAAATATATCAAAAACTTATTTAAATTGCATATTGCGTTTTAGCAAAACATATGTTATAATATAATTGTACGATTACCTAAATTCCGTTTTACAACGGAAGTTTACAAATCTCTTCATTGCTTTATGTCATGCCGTTCGGAACGCCACCGGACGGCATGACCTTTTTTGATTAAAATTACAGTTTTTTGAAAGTTTCAATGCGATTTGTGCATTGTGCACAAATGTAATAAGTGATTTTTGTGAATTATGACATACAAGAAGATATTGAACTTTTTGTTTTAATATGTTATAATCTTATATGATATAAGCTTTTTCGCTGCTCCGAAGCGAAAAAGTATATAAAAATTTTTTTAGAAAAGAGGAATAATAAATGAGGAGAGTTTTAACGCTTATTCTCGCACTGGCAATGGTTTTATCCGTGTTTACGGGCGTTACGGTAGCAGCCGACAGCTATACCGCAATTACGCTTGATTCAAACAAAGTCGGATATTCCGATGCCTCCGAGACCCCTACGCTCAAGGCTTACGGCGTTGACGCAGACGGGAACAGAACGCTTCTTTCGGAAGGTGTTACATGGGAATCCGAAAGTGAAAAAGTTCTTACAATCGGCAAAGATACCGGTACAATCAATTTTGTTACAAGAGGAAACGGTTTTTCGGTTGTAACAGCAAAATACGGTGACTTGACCGCTAAAATTATTGTACATATTCTGCCGAACAAGCAGTTTAACGACGGCGGATTTGAAGACGGTACTGTTGCAGAAACCAAAGTTTTTGGTATAAAGGATGGGCGTACCGAGATCGTTACGGATATTAAGAGAACCGGCGATCATGCTATAAAAACAACAAAATCCAATGGCAACCGCGATAACTACAGTATGAGTATAAGCAAAGCGGATTTTGTTTTTGAAGGCTGGTTTTATGATGACGGCACGAAGAGTGCAAATTACAAGCCTTCGTTCTATGTTCAGGACACTTGCTCAAGCACGACCGCTTCTACAAAATCCGAATCAAACAGAACTTTAGCTGTTGACGGCGGTGTGCTTGACGGTTCGAAAGACACCTATGCTTTTATGAACACCGTTGGAACTGCCGCTCCTAACAGCCGGTATTTTGCTGCTAAGCTTGCAGGGCTTGTTGATGATGCTGCCGATGCTTATGTCGGTGATACTGCGCATCAGAATATAACCGAAACTTCTGTTAAAAGAAGCAAGGGATGGCATCAGTTTACGCTTGTCGGAGAAGCGTACGGTAACTATACTAATGCAAAACATTCTGACCGCGGTATGATAACGCTTTACATTGACGGTGAGGTTATTAACCGTGACCCTTATGTTGCGCAGAACTGCCAGATTATAAGACCTATCGGCAATACATCGTTTAATTTCTATTATGATGATATTATCTGCTATACTCCGAACACTGACCTCGGCCGTGCTCCGGAGATAATCGGCGCTTCGATTTCGAGCGACCTTTCTGTCGGAAACACAATTACAACAACCGCTTCGGCTGTTGATCCCGACGCAGATACCGACGATATGGCTTCCATTACTTATAAATGGGAAATTTCGGCTGACAAAAAAACATGGACAGATACAGGCGTAACGGCTTCGTCCTATCCGCTCACTACTGCCGAGGAAGGCAAGTATTTAAGAGTAATCATTACACCTTCTTCTACGGTTGACCCAAAAGACGGCGAGCCGGTTATCCTTGAAACGGCAGGCAAGATTGTTGACCCTGAAAGTGCAAAGCCGAAAGTTTCAAATGTAACCGTGTCCGGCAGCGCATCTTTCGGTATGAATGTTTCCGCAAAGTATGATTATGAAGGCGGAGAATATGCCGATAAGAGTGAGTTCAAGTGGGAGATTTCCGCTGACGGTACAACATGGACCGAAGTAGGAACAGATAAATCTTACACAATTACAAAAGATGATATAGGCAAGAAAATCAGAGTTACGGTTATACCTAAAAACTCTCTTAACATAGCCGGTACAGCGGTTACTTCTGCTACTGTTGATGTTGTGAACGGTGATGTTGCATACTTTATTGCTCCCAACGGTTCCGACAGCGGAGACGGTTCTGTTGACGCACCTTTCGCTTCGTTTGAAAAGGCAAGAGATGCAGCAAGAGCACTCCGTGCAAACGGCTATGATGATCAGATTACAATTTATCTGCGCGGCGGTGAGTATTACAGAGAAACAACTCTTTCGCTCACAAGTGCGGATAAGAATCTTACATTCAAGCCTTACAACAACGAAAAGGCAAGAATTACCGGCGGTAAGCATGTTGAAAATCTTGTGTCCAAGGTTACCGATACCGATATTCTTGACTGCGTTATAGATGATGTTGCAAGAGAAAACCTTTATGTTGCTGACCTTTCTTCTTTATTCCCGAGCGGTATTCCGGCTCTGACCGATTACAGCCACAGCGGTAAGGTTGCAAAGGATGGCAGAAACGATAAGTTCTCAAATCAGGTAAGACTCTATGTTAACGGACAGGCTATGAGTATTGCGCGCTGGCCGAATCAGGATGTTCAGGAAGGCGAAGGCCCTATTGACAGACCTATTACGGTAAAATCCGGCGACGGCAAAAAGGGCGGAGAACCTTCGACCATCACTTATAATGATGAAACAGACAGAGCAAAGCTTTGGAAATCCGACCTCAAAGACCTTATGATAATTGCGCACTTCCGTGTTCATTGGGCTTACAGTTCAAACTATGTTTCGGCTTTCAATGCGGACGATAAAGCCCTCACAATCAAATACGGTGTAGGCGACTATGAACCAAAGTCCGGTGATGAGTTTTATTTCTCCAATCTCTTAGATGAAATCGATATGCCCGGTGAATCTTATATGGATACCGAAAACTCAAAGATTTATTTCTATCCTTATGACCCGGATAATATCTCTAAGGCTGAAATAATGGTTCCTTTTGCTGAAAAGACCTTTATTACTGCTTATCAGAGCACCGGCATTGTTATGGAAGGAATCGATTTTGAATATGTAAGAGCTGCGGCATTTAACTTTACCGGAATGAAAGATTCCAAGGTTGACGGCTGTACTTTTGCTCACTTTACCGATGCAAATACATTCAGCGGCGATAACAACATTATGCAGAACTGCTATCTCATCGACGGCGCTGCAGGCGGTGTAAGAATCAACGGCGGTGATACTAAAACCCTTACAGGCGGCGGCAATGTTGTACGCAATAATGTATTTAAGAAACTCAGCACGCTTAAGCTTTCTTACTCGCCTTCCGTCAATATTCAGGGGTACAATCAGACTGTCGAGAATAACGAAATCAGCTATTCCGATCATGAAATGATTGCAATGAGCGGTATGTGTCACAGGCTTATGAAGAACGAAATTCATCATGCTGTTCAATGGACAGGCGATATGGGCGCAATGTATTGGGGAAGAAATCCGCAGAATTTCGGCCATGAAATAGCTTACAACTACTTCCACCACAACGGCGGGCTTTATGCTGCAGGCTGGTCGCAGTCAATTTTCTGGGATGACGGTAACACAGGTCCTTACCTCCATGATAATATCTTCTATCAGGGTACTATGGTAGCTGAACACGGCGGGAAGTATTTTGCTACAAAGTCGTACGGCGGTCAGTATTCACTTGTTGAAAACAACATTTTCGTTGATAATCCTTATGCTCAGCAGTTCCAGGGCTACGGTGATTATGACGGCAAAACCGGTCAGTATATTTCTTCGTTCCTGTGCTACTACGGTATAAACTACAGCGGCAACAAGTTCGTTGATTACTGGGATGATAATCTCTTAAACGGCGGTTACTATACAGATACCTATAAGGAACGCTTCAAAGGCACTCAGTGGCAGCCGTGGACAGAGCTTCTTTCAAAGGATTTCTTTGAATCTACACTGAAGGTTTATTATGATAAATATCATGATAAAGACCATCCTTCGAAGGCCAATGCGGAGGACTATGCGGCGCTTACGAACATTGCGCATCAGTATGCTCCGAGATTCCAGAATCAATTCAACAACAACCTTGTTGTAAAAGGTCTGGGCGCTCTTTATAACGGTTCAATTACAACGGAAAGCAATACATATTTCTCGAGATCTCCCGAAAAGGATCTGTTCGTTGATTATGACAACGAAAACTTTAAGCTTACCGATGATGGACTTGCAAAGGTAAGACAGACCATTCCGGATTTCAGAAATATCGATATGTCCGATATCGGTGCGGATTCCAATGCTTACGGCAACAAGCCTGTTGTTGAAAATGCAACTGTTGCCGGCAATCCTTCGGCAGGTAATATCCTTGAAGCTGATTATGATTTTGCCGATGCTGACGGTGATGTTGAATCACTTTCGGAAACAATCTGGTACATCTATAATCCTTCGACAAGGAAGTATGAAAGAACCGGATATTACGGTAAAAAGCTTAAGGTTCTTCCCGAATACGAGGGCAGAAAGATTTACTATGAAATTATGCCTGTTGACTATAACGGAGTGTTTGGCGACAAGGTAAAATCAAGCGAGGTTACAATTTCTGTCGGCGGTGATGTTGACAAGGATGAACTTTACGACCGTATTGAAGAAGCGAGAAAACTCGTTAACAACGCAGTTGTAGGTTCACTTGAAGGTCAGTATACACAGAAATCTGTTGATACTCTTAAAGCTGCTATTGCTTCCGCAAACGCTGTTGCAGCAAACGAAGATGCAGTTCAGTTTGAAGTTGATTCACAGGTTGAAGCCCTCAAAACAGCTATCAACATGTTCAAGCTTTCGGTTATCACGAATGTTGAATACATGTCGCTGAAACCGATTATTACAGATACCGATCCTTCGCACTGGACAGCTGTTATGGGTTCTCTGCCGCAGTTCAATGCAGACGGCTCTATGACTGTAAAAGCGGGTTCTTGTGTAACATATAATTATAAAAAGTATAAGAATGTTCTCTTTACATTTGACTGCAAGCTCCGGGGCGATGAAGGAACAAGCGTTAACGGCAGTTTCCTCTTCAGAATTCAGGATCCGACAACCAAAATTTGGAGCAAGAATTCCAATTGCGGTTACCTTATGTGGTTCCATGATGACCACCTTGAAGCACAGCTTTGGAATCCCACACGCCCCGGTATCGATAACTTCGGTACAGGCTTTAGTGTAAATACTGATTACAAGATGACGATCGGTGTTTATGATGTTGCCGACGGTGTTAAATATTCTTGCTACATAAACGGTGATCTGCTTTATGATCACACATATACCGGAACAAATCTTTCCGATATGGACGGTTACATTCAGTTCTATTCAAGTGCAACAGATTTGGTGATTTATCCCGAAGATGTTGATTTCACAAAACTTGATCAGGCCATTGCTGCCGGTGAAGGAATTCTCGGTTATGCAAGCGTTGGCAGTGAATACGGTCAGGGCACTCAGGAACTTTACGATGCTGTTAAAACTGCTGTAGCCGATGCAAAGGCTGTAAGAGCTAATGCAGCTTCGGCGCAGCAGACGGTTGATAAGGCTGCTCTCCTTATTGAAACTGCAATTTCCGAGTATAATGCCGGTATTATTACCAAAGGCACAGTTACTTCAAATAAGACTTATGACCTTGTTTATAACGGTAACAATTCGGGATTTGACATCGCAAACGGTGCGGTTCTTACGCTCAATGTGAACAAAGCCGCTCAGCAGCCCGGAATCGATATGGTTTCTCAGACTCCTATCGGAACCGTTACAACCAATATTCAGGTAGGTACAAAGCTTTCATCGGATTCCTGGAACGGTTCATTAACTGCTCCGGTATATTCGGCAGCTGCTTCCGCAAACCTTAACGGTGATGTTTATGCTGCACTTTCGTTCGGAGCAAATGTTTCTGCCGATAAGCTTATCAGAGTTGAGCTTCCCAATGTTTCCGGTAAGAAACTTGCAATTCTCACCTCGAGGGGCAGATATGCTGACATCAACGCAAGATGCAAAGATGATTCTTATGCTTCGGCAGCTGATGCAATCGGCACCAATGAGGCGGTTAAATATGTTTCGGGTGACAAACTTGTTGTTTACATGAAAACACTCTCCGAACTTGTGTTCTACGCATCGTCTGTTACAGTGGATGATAATCCTCAGGGCGGCGGACAGGGCGGAGGCGGAATGATTTCAGATCCTTACGGCAACAAGAATAACGGTAACGGTTTCTACTCAACCGATACGACAAACCCGAATCTTGATTCAATCGAAGGTTTCTGCTTTGAGGATATGGTTAACCACTGGGCGAGAACCGATGTTATGGCTATGTACAAGGCAGGTATCGTAACCGGTGTTACCGAAAATACATTTGAACCTGACAGAAATATCACAAGAGCAGAGTTTGCAGCGCTCATCGCTCGCACACTTAAGCTTGAAGATAAAACTGCAGACTTCAAAGATGTTGATTCCGCAGAGTGGTACTCGGTTTATGTTGGTGCGTGCGCTGATGCGGGTATCATCACAGGATTCGACGGCTTGTTCAGACCGAACGATAATATCACCCGTCAGGAAATGGCCGTTATCATCGTGAACGCTTATTCTTACCTCGGCAAGAGCGGCGCAAACGGCGGTATCGATTCGTTTACCGATAAGAGTGAAATTGCCGATTGGGCTAAGTCATCTGTTGATGTGGCTTCTTCGGTAGGTCTTATCTCGGGTATGGGCGACGGTACTTTCGGTCCCGCTGCAAATGCAACCCGTGCACAGGCTGCAAGTCTTCTTTCAAGACTTGTAAAATAATTGGGTTAATCCGATGTTATGCGGACGGCAAATCAGTTGCCGTCCGCATTTTTGATGTTGACAGAATTGGCGGTTTGTGGTATAATCAATATTAGTACTAAATTGATTTTCTAACTGAAAAGGGGAATTATCTATGAAAATTAAGAATGTATTAATTGGCATTGTTATCGGGATCGTTATTTCTACAACTGTCTTTGCGGCAAGTTATAATGTAGAAATTCCCAATTTCAAAATATTAGTTAACGGCAACGAGTTTAAAAGCGATCAACAGCCGTTAGTGGTTGATGGAAGTACATATTTACCTCTTAGAGCAATCGGCGAGGCATTGAATGTTCCAGTTGAGTGGAATGACAATGAAAGGCAAGTTGAGATTGGCAGCAAACCGGCTTTGCCAGTTTCTTATTCGAGAGCTAATCCTGCACCTATAAATACAATTCAAACATATATACACGAAGAAAAGTATTTTCCTGAGGATAATTATACTGTTTCTCTTAGAATATTAGAAACTTTCAGAGGTCAATTAGCGCTTGATAGAATTAAAGCTGCTAATATGTTTAATGATGATCCTGACGAAGGGAAGGAATACATACTTGTAAAAGTTGCTATATCTTGCATTGCAACTGCTAATGATAAGGCATATGATTTAAATTCGTATTCTTTTAAAGCATTCAGTTCAAACAATGAAGAATATTCTTCGAAGTCCATTGTTGAGCCTGAACCGAGATTTGAAGGGAAAATATATCCAGGAGGTAATAAAGAAGGCTGGGTTGCTTTTCAGGTTAATAAAGATGATCCTGCTCCAAAGTGCGTTTTTGATTTGAATTATGACGGAACAGGCGGCGCTTGGTTTAACTTGCAGTAAAGGAGATAATACTATGAATTGTTCTTGCAAAAAAGATATAAAAGTTATTTTGACCGGCGACCGTCCTACCGGAAGGCTTCATGTGGGGCATTATGTCGGCTCGCTTAAAGAACGCGTTAAGCTTCAGAATTCCGGAAATTACGACGATATATATATAATGATTGCCGATGCACAGGCACTTACCGATAATGCTGAGCACCCCGAAAAGGTCAGAAGCAACATAATTGAGGTCGCGCTTGACTATCTTGCGTGCGGTATTGACCCCGAAAAATCAACAATTTTTATTCAGTCTATGATTCCCGAGCTTACGGAGCTTACATTTTATTATATGAATCTTGTTACCGTTTCGAGAGTTCAGAGAAATCCTACCGTTAAGGCTGAAATTCAGATGCGCAACTTTGAGGCAAGTATTCCCGTGGGATTTTTCTGTTATCCCATAAGCCAGGCGGCTGATATTACTGCGTTCGGTGCGACTACCGTTCCGGCAGGCGAAGACCAGATGCCTATGGTTGAACAGTGCCGTGAAATCGTACATAAATTCAACATGGTTTACGGTGATACTTTGGTTGAACCAAATATCGTTTTGCCTTCAAACAGTGCTTGCCTGAGGCTTCCGGGTATCGACGGCAAGGCGAAAATGAGCAAGTCTTTGGGCAACTGCATATATCTTTCTGATGAGCCCGATGTAATACGCGAAAAGGTTATGTCGATGTTTACAGACCCTAACCACATCCGTGTTCAGGACCCCGGCAATGTTGACGGAAATCCGGTATTTATTTATCTTGACGCTTTTTGCAGAGATGAGCATTTTGCAGAATTTCTGCCGGAGTATAATAATCTCGGCGAACTTAAAGAGCATTATACAAGGGGCGGTCTTGGTGATATCAAGGTTAAAAAGTTCCTTAACAATGTAATGCAGGCGGAACTCGGACCTATAAGAGAACGCCGCCTCATGTGGGAAAAGCGTATACCGGAGGTGTACGAGATTCTCAGAAACGGAAGCTGTACTGCGAAAGAAAAGGCTTCCGATACCTTGAGAAATGTGCGAAAGGCTATGAAAATAGATTATTTCGACAACGAAAACGGCACATTTTAACAAATTTGTTTCAATTGCGTTTTGACGCTTGATTTTACAGCGTTTATGCGCTATAATATACTTAGGGAGGTTGATAGTATGGACGATACAATGAAATTCGATCTGGTTTTTGACCGCAGCAGGGAAATAGCGGAGTGCATCGATAAAGTCTATGAGGCTCTGACCGAAAAGGGATACGACCCCGTAAGCCAGATTGTCGGATATATTTTATCCGGTGACCCAAGCTATATAACCAGCCATAAGAATGCCCGTACAATGATAAGCAGGTTTGAACGGGATGAACTTATCGAGTTTTTAATTAAAAATTATCTTAATTTATAGCATTATGCCGCACAAGTCTGTGACTTGTGCGATTTTTTTGCCCGTTTATATTGACAAAAAGCAAAAAAAGATGTACAATATTATAATAGTATAATTATGCATATATAAAAAGGAATTTTGATTATGGCAGATAACAATTCATTGGCAGAAGACAGAATTGAAGGTAGAAATCCTGTGTTTGAGGCTCTCAAATCAGGCAGAAGAATAGATAAGCTTTTTATTCAGAGAGACCTTAACGACGGCTCTCTGGTTAAAATAAGGGCAATAGCGCGCGAAAAGGGGATTGTGATTTCGGAAGCGGCAAAGCAAAAACTTGACAGTATGTCACATACCGGTTCGCATCAGGGGGTTATTGCATATACCGCAATGCATGAATATTGCGAAATTGACGATATTCTTAATCTTGCAAAAGAGCGCGGAGAAGCTCCGCTGATTGTCATTGCGGATGAAATCTCCGACCCTCATAACCTCGGTTCTATTATAAGAACTGCGGATGCGGCAGGGGTTCACGGTGTTATTATTCCGAAAAGAAGAGCCGTTGGCTTGAGTGCGGTTGTTGCAAAGGCGTCTGCCGGTGCGCTTGAATATGTTCCGGTCTGCAAGGTCGGCAATATTTCCTCCGCTATCGAAGAACTTAAAGAAAAAGGGCTTTGGATTGCCGGTGCGGCGATGGAGGGTGAGTCTGTCTACGGCAAGGCTGACCTTACCGGGCCTCTTGCCATTGTTATAGGCTCGGAAGGCAGCGGTATATCAAGGCTTGTTAAGGAAAAATGTGATTTTCTGGTTTCTATACCGATGTATGGAAATATTAATTCATTAAATGCATCTGTGGCTGCGGGCGTTTTAATGCTTGAAGCTGCAAGACAAAGGAGAATATAATTATGATCAAAGCGGTTATTTCGGTTGTCGGACATGACAAAGTGGGCATTATTGCAAAGGTTTCTGCGCTTCTTGCGGAGCATAATGTGAATGTTCTTGATATTTCGCAGACTGTTATGCAGGGCTATTTTACTATGATTATGCTTGTTGATGTCGAAAAGCTTGACATAAAATTCGGCGATTTTGCCGATCTTATGAGCAGTTTCGGCGATACGATTGATATGAATATCAGGGTTCAGCATGAGGATATTTTTAATTCCATGCACAGAATATAACAGAGGTGCGATATGATAAATCAGTTTGAAGTGCTTGAAACCAACAAGATGATTGAAAAAGAGCATCTTGATATAAGAACTATTACTATGGGTATTTCGCTGCTTGACTGCTGTGATTCTGATGCAAAGAGAGCGTGCGAAAAAATTTACGATAAAATCACAAGATGTGCGAAAAATCTGGTAAAAACCGGTGAGGAAATCGAAAAAAAATACGGTATTCCGATTATTCACAAGAGAATTTCGGTTACGCCGATAAGCCTTGTTGCAGGCTGCTCGGGCGAGGATAATTATGTTATGTATGCAAAAACTCTCGAAAGAGCGGCGCTTGAAACCGGTGTTAATTTTATCGGCGGCTTTTCGGCTTTGGTACATAAAGGTTATACAACGGGTGACCGCAGGCTTATAGATTCAATTCCGTATGCGCTTGCGGAAACAACAAGAGTTTGCTCGTCTGTCAATGTTGCAACTACCAAAGCAGGCATTAACATGGACGCTGTTGCGCACATGGGCAGAATTATCAAAAAGACGGCTGAGCTTACGCGCGATGAGGACAGCCTCGGCTGCGCAAAGCTTGTGGTTTTTGCAAATGTACCGGAGGATAACCCGTTTATGGCTGGTGCATTTCACGGTATAGGCGAGCCTGACACGGTTATTAATGTCGGCGTGAGCGGCCCCGGTGTTGTTAAGGCGGCTCTTGAAAGAGTCAAGGGAGCAGACTTCGGGACGGTTGCGGAAACCATTAAGAAAACTGCGTTTAAAATCACAAGAATGGGTCAGCTTGTGGCTATGGAGGCTTCAAATGCCCTCGGTGTTCCTTTCGGAATTGTTGACCTTTCTCTTGCACCGACCCCGGCTGTTGGCGACAGCGTTGCCTACATTCTTGAGGAAATGGGGCTTGAAAGCTGCGGTACTCACGGAACTACGGCGGCGCTTGCGCTCCTTAACGATGCGGTTAAGAAGGGCGGCGTTATGGCGTCATCTTATGTAGGCGGGCTCAGCGGTGCGTTTATTCCGGTGAGCGAGGACGCAGGTATGATTAATGCCGCCAAGATAGGCAGTCTCGGTATTGATAAGCTTGAAGCGATGACCTGCGTGTGCTCTGTAGGGCTTGACATGATTGCGGTTCCCGGTGACACAACCGCCGAAACAATTTCCGCAATAATTGCAGATGAAACGGCTATAGGTATGGTCAACACCAAAACAACTGCTGTAAGAGTTATTCCGGTTTGCGGAAAGGGTGTTGGTGAATCCGTTGAATTCGGCGGTCTTCTCGGAACCGCTCCGATTATGCCGGTTCACAACTTCGGAAGTGTTGATTTTATTAAGCGCGGCGGCAGAATACCAGCTCCGCTTCAGAGTCTGAAAAACTAATTCGGAGGAATGAAAATGAAAAAATATAAAATTAAAGATACATACATATTAAAACAGGTTATGGATGAATACATTGTAGTCCCCATCGGTGGTGACACGGTCGATTTTGATTCCATGATTACCCTCAATGAATCCGGCGCTTTTATCTGGAATTCCATGCTTGAGCCGGTTTCTGCCGATGAGATTGCCGAGAAGCTCCGCAGCGAGTATACGGTTTCCTGTGATGAGTCGTACAGCGATGTGAATGAATTTATAAAAAAACTTGCTGATGCAGGTGTGCTCGAAGATGTATAAGCTTAAAACAGTTGATATATATCAGATTACGCCTATTATCGAGGAGCTTTTATCAAGCGGAAGAGATGTGCGCCTTACTGTTGTGGGGAACAGCATGTTTCCTATGCTCCACAGCGGAACTGACAGTGTGGTGCTTACAAAAGTGTCGCGGCCCCTTTCAAAATACGACATTCCTCTTTACAGAAGGAAAACGGGAGAATATGTGATGCACCGGATTGTAAAGGTTAATGACGGGTTTTTCACAATGAACGGCGATAATCAGTATACCCTCGAAAGCCCGGTTTACCCGGACATGATAATCGGCGTTGTCAGGGAATTTTACCGCAAAGGCAAAAAAATCAGCTGTACAGGCTTTTTATACAGGAGTTATTGCGTATTCTGGGTTATGTTCAGACCCATGCGGGGCGTGATATGCAGAATTTACGGACATACAATCGGTAAGATTAAAAGTTATTTGGTGAAAAGATGAGCTTTAGTGTTTTTAAATGGCTTTGCAGAAAAGCCGGTCTGATTTCTGTTTTTTTAGGTTTTGAAATTGCGGTAAACGCCGTGCTGTCGGTTATCGGCGTTAGGTTTGCCATGGTTTCAAAAGAACTTATCGATATAGTTACAGACCAGTCCGACGGCGACCTGAAATCGGCATTTACAACGCTTGCGGTTTATCTTGCGGTACAGATTATTCTCATAATCGCAGGCAGCCTTACAGACGCAAGAATAAGAGGAAAGCTTGAAATACGCTTGAAAAAAGATTTGTTTTGTTCTCTTTTGAAAAAGGATTGGACGGAACTTTCAACTTATCATTCGGGCGAACTTATGAACCGGCTCACAAGCGATGTAAATATAATTGTAAGCGGTATAGCCGATATTATTCCGACATTTGTTTCGCTTGCCGTTACCATAATTCTGAGTGCTTACTATTTATATATGCTTGCGCCGTCGTTTGCGCTTTGCATTATACCGCTAGGTCCTATAGTTCTCATTTTCGGGAGGATTTACAGCAGAAAAATTAAGGCACTTCATAAGAGATGCCAGGAGGCGGACGGCAAAACGCGTTCTTTTATGCAGGAACTTTTGCAGAATGTGATTGCGGTAAAGGCTTTCCGTGCGGAAGACGCTGTGTCTGACGGTGCCGAAAAGTACCAAAAGGCGGCTTACAGGTTTAAACTTAAAAGAAACGCCGCCGCTACATTTGCCGGAGTAGGGCTTTACATTATCTTCACTGCCGGGTATTATGTTACGCTCGGCTGGGGAGCACTTAAGATTTCGGCAGGTGCTTTAACATACGGAACGCTTATAGCTATGCTGAGGCTTGTGTCGCAGATTCAGACGCCTTTTCGCAATATGTCATCGCTTCTTTCAAAAACTTTTTCAACTTTCGCCTCAGCCGAGCGCATAATTGAACTTGAAAATATGAAAGAAGAGAAAAAAAGTGTTGACTATTTTGAATTATATGATAAAATAGATAGTGTGCGTGTTGATGATTTGACTTTCTCATATACATCGGCACCGCTAATTAAGGATTCTGATTTAGTTATTAAAAAAGGTGAGTTTGCGGCGGTTTCCGGTATATCCGGGATTGGCAAAAGCACACTTTTAAAGCTGCTTTTGGGGCTTGTTTCCCCGAGCGGCGGTAATATATATCTTTGTTCCGGTGATGAAAAAATACCGGTTGGGTCGGATACCCGGGCGTATTTTTCATATGTTCCTCAGGAAAATATGATTATTTCCGGGACTATTAAGGATAATATCCGTTTTTATAACAAAGATGCTTCCGAAAACGATATTATGAGATGTGCCTCGATTGCATGCGTCGATGATTTTGTTTCTGAACTTGAAAACGGTTATGATACCGAGTTGAGAGAGGGTGGCGGCGGTCTTTCGGGCGGTCAGATTCAGAGAATTGCGATTGCCAGAGCGCTTCTTTATGATTCTCCGATGCTTCTCCTTGACGAGGCAACCTCGGCACTTGACGAAAAAACCGAAGCAAAGGTTCTTAAAAACATAAAATCGCTTACGGATAAAAGCTGTATAATTGTTTCACACAAATCAGCGGCTCTTGATATATGCGATAAAATCGTAAAAATAGAGGACTGCCGCTTTGTATGTGAGGAAAATGAAGTATGATTAAATTGAATGTTGCCGGAGTTTCGATTGCGGCAGAAGGTTTTGATAATGAATATTTCAAAAGGCGCACCGCAGATTATACCGGTGATTTTGATAAACCGAATATGACGGTCCGCGTCTCGGTTAAAGATTTCATAGTGCGCCCTTCGGACAAGGTTTACGCAACGAGGGATGCAAGGTTTTTTTGCGAAACACAAGATGAATATATCTTTTATGATATGTATAAGGATATCTGCGTGGCATCTGTCCGTGCTTCAAAAGATTGGTCTGAGGTTTCGTCGGAACTTATCGATGTTTCTGAAATCGGCGGCGCCGATACGGATATAAGAAAGTTTAATATGCTGGGTGAGGCTTTCAGATATCGCATACTTGAAATGAATGGAATTGTTTATCATTCGTCCACGATTATTTATGATAATTCTGCCGTGCTTTTTACAGCTGATTCAGGTACGGGCAAATCAACACATACGGAGCTTTGGAAAAAACATTTCGGGGCTGAAATTATAAATGACGATTCGCCCGCAATAAGGTGTACCAAAAACGGATTAACCGTTTTCGGCACTCCGTGGAGCGGCAAAACGGAATTTAACATCAATGCTTTTGCACCTATGAGGGCTCTTGTTTTTTTGGAAAGAAGCGAAGTTAATTTTGCAGAAAGAATTACTTATAAGCAAGCGCTGCCTTATCTTGTGCGCGGCATGATGACAAGACCGGTTTATAAGCCTTCCATGGAAAAGGCGCTTGCTGTGATTGAGCAGATAGCCGGTAATGTTCCGCTTTATAAATTGGGATGCAATATCAGCCGCGAGGCTTGTGAAGTTATAAAAAATAAAATTTTTGGATAAAATTGGAGTAGATGTTGATGAAAAATTTAGGTTTGAATGAAATCAGAGAAAAATATCTGAGTTTTTTTGAAAGTAAGGGGCATTTAAGGCTCCCGAGCTTTCCGCTTGTGCCTCAGAATGATAACAGTCTTCTTCTGATAAACGCCGGAATGGCACCTTTGAAGCCGTATTTTACCGGCAAGGAAGTTCCTCCGCGAAAGAGGGTTACAACCTGCCAGAAATGTATCAGAACGCCCGATATTGAGCGTGTCGGCAAAACGGCGCGCCACGGTACATTCTTTGAAATGCTGGGCAACTTTTCGTTCGGTGACTATTTCAAGAGCGAGGTTATTCCGTGGGCGTGGGAATTTGTTACAAAGGTTATGGAAATGCCTGTTGACAAGCTGTGGGTAACAGTCTATGAAGATGATGACGAGGCAAGAGATATCTGGATTAAAACGGGTGTTTCTCCCGACAGGATTAAAAAACTTGGCAAAGAGGATAATTTCTGGGAAATCGGTACGGGTCCGTGCGGTCCGTGTTCCGAAATATATTTTGACCGCGGCGAAAAATACGGCTGCGGCAAGCCCGACTGCGGCGTTGGCTGCGATTGCGACAGATTCTGCGAGTTCTGGAACCTTGTATTCACGCAGTTCGACAAGGATGAAAGCGGTACTTATAACCGCCTTGCACATCCCAATATCGATACCGGTATGGGGCTTGAAAGAATCGCAGCAATTATGCAGGGTGTTGACAATCTTTTCGAGGTTGACACTATCAGAAATGTAATGAAACACATCAGCTCCATTGCCGGTGTTGAATATAAAAAAGATGAAAAATCGGATGTTTCCCTCCGTGTTATTACCGACCATATCAGGGGGACGACATTCATGATTTGCGACGGCGTTATCCCTTCAAACGAGGGCAGGGGATATGTCCTCAGAAGGCTTATCAGACGCGCCGCAAGGCACGGGAAGCTTCTCGGAATTAAAGAACCTTTCCTTTATAAGGTTGTAAGCACTGTCGTAAAAGAATCGGCTTCCGGTTATCCTGAACTTGTTGACAAACAAAGCTATATTGAGAGAATCGTAAAAATCGAGGAAGAAAGATTTAACGAAACAGTTGACAGCGGTCTTGAAATTCTCAATGACTATATAACCGAACTTAAGGCAGACGGCAAAAATCAGCTTTCGGGTGCGGCAGCATTCAAGCTTTATGATACTTACGGTTTCCCGATTGACCTCACGGTTGAAATCCTTGAGGAACATGGCATGAGCGTTGATATGGATGCTTATGAAAATGAAATGAACGAGCAGAGAGAACGCGCAAGAGCCGCAAGAGGCGATACTGAAGGCGAAGGCTGGAAGGACGATGAAATTGCGGTTCTGATAAAAAATATCGATACGGAATTTGTCGGATATGATGTGCTTTCGTGCAATGCGGAGGTTAAATTCATCGCATATGAAAACGCTTCAGTTGAAAAATTCGATAAAGAAAACGGTAAATTCATTATTGTAACCGATAAAACTCCTTTCTACGGAGAAAGCGGCGGTCAGGTCGGCGATACGGGAAGCATGAAATCCGATTCCGCCGAAATAACCGTTACGGACTGCAAAAAGCAAAACGGTAAGTTTGTACATCACTGCGAACTTGTTTTCGGCAGTGTTTCCGTAGGGGATACGCTCACAATGTCGGTTGACAAAAAGCGCAGAGCGGCAATTTCGAGAAATCATTCCGCTACGCACCTTCTCCAGGCGGCGCTTAAAGCTGTTCTCGGTGACCATGTTGCACAGTCCGGCTCGCTTGTTCTGCCGGATAAGCTCAGATTTGACTTTTCGCATTTCACCGCAATGACTCCCGATGAAATCTCGCAAACGGAAAGGCTCGTAAATGAGATGATTCTCGATGCAACGGATATAACAGTTTGTGAAATGCCGATAGAAGAAGCAAGAAAAACCGGAGCTATGGCTCTGTTCGGTGAAAAATACGGCGACATTGTCAGGGTCGTAAAAATGGGCGACAGAAGCACGGAATTCTGCGGCGGAACGCATCTTAGGAACACAAGTGAGGCAGCGCTGTTTAAGATTGTTTCCGAAAGCGGTATTGCTGCCGGAATAAGGCGTATAGAAGCAGTTACCGGCTGCGGAGTTCTTAAACTTCTCAATTCACTTGAGGAATTTTCAGGCAGCGTAACTTCTGCGCTTAAAGCAAATAAAGACGACGCTGTTATGAGAATAGAACAGCTCCACAGTGAGATTAAAGAGCTGAAAAAGGAAAACGAAAGCCTTAAAGCCAAGCTTGCGCTCGGAACTCTCGATGACTGTCTTGCTTCAGCAAAAGACATTAAGGGTGTTAAGTTTATCACAAACCGTCTGGACGGCAGTGATATCGGCTCTTTGAGAAATTATGCCGATATGATTAAGGATAAAGTATCCGAACCGTTTGTTGTCGTACTCGCTTCCGATAACGACGGCAAGGTAAACCTCATTGTTACAGCCAATAAAGACGCTGTATCTTTAGGCGCTCATGCAGGCAATATTATTAAAGAAGCTGCAAAAACAGTAGGCGGCGGAGGCGGCGGAAAGCCCGATTCTGCACAGGCGGGCGGTAAAGACGCGTCAAAAATCGATGACGCTTTCAGATGTGCAGCCGAAACGCTTGAAAAAATCATAAAGTAGGTGAACAAATGGACTGTTTGTTTTGTAAAATTATTGCGGGTGAAATTCCGTCATCGAAGGTTTATGAGGATGACCTCGTTTATGCTTTCAATGATATAAGCCCGGCTGCACCGACGCATGTGCTTATAATTCCGAAAAAGCATATTTCTTCGGCAAACGAACTTAATGAGGAAAATGCTGCGATTGTTTCGCATATTTTTCTGGTTGCCGCCAAAATTGCGGGGCAGCTCGGAATTGCCGAAAACGGCTACCGTATTGTCAACAACTGCGGCAAGGACGGCGGTCAGACGGTCGGTCATCTGCATTTTCATCTTCTCGGCGGCAGAAATTTAGGCTGGCCTCCGGGCTGAAAAGTTCTATTATCCAATTTCAAAAGAGGTGTATTCAATGCTTTACAAAAGTACAAGAAACGATGAAATAAGAGTTGAGGCATCGCAGGCAATTATAAAAGGTCTTTCGGATGACGGCGGTCTTTTCATTCCCGAAAGTATTCCGTCGGTTTCGCTTGACGAAATTAAAAATCTGCTTGGCAGAACCTATAACGAGAGGGCAGAATCGATTCTTTCAAAATTTCTGACCGATTTTTCGCCCGAGCAGATTAATCATTGCGTGAGCGGTGCTTATACTTCCGAAAAATTCGGCAGCAAAAATATATCCGAACTTCATAAATTGAATGACAGTGTATCGTTTCTGGAACTCTGGCACGGTCCTACCTGTGCATTTAAAGATATGGCACTCCAGATTCTGCCGTATCTGCTTACGACTTCCGTTAAAATCAACAAGCTTGACAAAACGGTTGTAATTCTGGTTGCTACATCCGGTGATACGGGCAAGGCTGCACTGGAAGGCTTTGCGGATGTACCGGGGACAAAAATTATCGTTTTCTTTCCGGATGGCGGTGTCAGCAATATTCAGAGATTGCAGATGATAACACAGAGCGGCGGCAATGTCTATTCATGTGCGGTTAAGGGTAACTTTGATGATGTTCAGACTTTTGTAAAGCAGATTTTTACGGATTCCGAATACAAGAAAAAGCTTAATGCGGCAAACCATGATTTTTCGTCCGCAAACTCCATAAACTGGGGCAGGCTTGTTCCTCAGGTTGTCTATTATATCGATGCGTACTGCAAGATGATTGACAACGGTGAAATTAAACTCGGCGATGAAATAAATGTGGTTGTTCCGACCGGCAATTTCGGCAATATTCTTGCGGCATACTATGCAAAGCGTGCAGGAGTGCCGATTAAAAAGCTTGTATGTGCGTCCAACAGCAATAATGTTCTGACCGATTTTATCAGAACGGGAGTTTACAATAAAAACCGCAAGTTTAATCTTACGGTTTCGCCGTCGATGGATATCCTGATTTCGAGTAACCTTGAAAGACTTCTCTATGACCTTTCGGACTGCAACACCGTCAAAAAGTTAATGCACGACCTCAAAAATGACGGTAAATACGAAATTACGCCTTCCATGAAGACAGCGATAGATGAACTTTTATGGGCTGACTTTTGCGATGATAACGAAACGCTGAAAACAATTAACGATGCCTTCACAGAGTACGGATATCTTATGGATACCCATACGGCTGTCGGTTATGCGGTCTATAAAAAGTATATTGCGGAAACGGGAGATAATACCAAAACGATAATCGCTTCGACCGCAAGTCCGTTCAAATTTAACAACAGCGTGTATAAGGCTATAAAAGGCGAGGCTCCGGACAATAAGTCCGAATTTGAGCTTTTGTCTGAGGTGGCGGAAGCTTCCGGGCTTTCTGTTCCGAAGTCGCTTGCCGAGCTTGAAACCAAGAAACCGAGGTTTGAACAGGTGGTTACAAAAGACGGTATGCGGGATGTCGTTACCGAATTTTTAGGTTTGTAATCATGGCGCTTTTTGCTATATCAGACCTTCACCTTTCGTTTGCGTCCGATAAACCTATGGATGTTTTCGGGTGGGATAATTATGAAGAACTTCTTGAAAAAAACTGGCGCGAAAATGTGTCGGAAGATGATACAGTGCTTATCCCCGGGGATATTTCCTGGGCAATGTACCTTGAAGAAGCGGAAACCGATCTCAGTTTTATCAACAGCCTTCCCGGACGGAAAATAATAGGCAAGGGCAATCACGATTACTGGTGGAGCACACTGAAAAAAATGAACGAGTTTAAAACCGCAAAGGGTTTTGACACAATTAACTTTCTGTTTAACAACAGTTTCAGTTATAAAAATTTTGCTATATGCGGAACAAGGGGGTGGGGCAATAATGGTACTGCTGACGAAGATACCCGAATATGGAACCGTGAACTTCAAAGATTACTGCTTTCGATTGGAAGTGCAGAAGGTGACATCATTTGTTGCCTTCACTATCCGCCGACGAATCTGAGAGGCGGCATCAGTGAAGAGTATATGGACATTTTCAGGCGGTTCGGCATAAAATCCGTCTGCTACGGTCATCTTCACGGTAATCATGAAGCAGCGAAGCTTCCCGATGAAATCGACGGAATAAGATTCTCGCTTGTTTCATGCGATTATTTGAAATTTATGCCGCTTAAACTATCAGATTAAATTATTGGAGGATTTTTTTATGAACGCAAAGTTTGAAAAAACAGGAGAAAACGAAGTAACACTTGAATTTACCGTTGCCAATGCCGATTTCAAGACGGCTGAACAGAAGGCATACAAAAAAATGGTTAAGAGAATTAATGTTCCGGGATTCAGAAAGGGCAAAGCTCCGAAATTCATGATTGACAGAATGTACGGCGCTGAAATCTTTTATGAAGAAGCAATCAATATTCTTTTCCCCGATGCATATGATGAAGCTGTTAAGGAAACCGGAATCGAGCCTGTTGACCGTCCTGAAGTTGACATCAAGGAAATCGGCGAAGATAAAGACCTTGTTCTTACCGCAAAGGTTACTGTTAAGCCCGAAGTTGAAATCGAAAACTATAAGGGTATAGAATTACCAAAAATTGAGTATACTGTAAGCGATGACGATGTAAACAAGGAAATCGAAAGAATGCAGCAGCAGAACTCAAGGCTTGAAACTGTTGAAGACAGAGCTGCCGAAATGGGTGATATTGCCGTAATCGATTACGAAGGTTTCTGCGACGGTGTTGCATTTGAAGGCGGTAAGGGCGAAAACTACGAACTTGAACTCGGTTCAAACACATTTATTCCCGGATTTGAAGAACAGATTGTTGAAAAGAATACCGGCGATGAATTTGATGTGAATGTTACATTCCCGGAAGAATATCATGCCGAAAATCTTAAAGGCAAGCCTGCAGTATTCAAAGTTAAGCTTAACAGCATTAAAAAGAAGATTCTTCCCGAGCTTGACGATGAGTTTGCTAAGGATGTAAGTGAGTTTGATACTCTCGATGAACTGAAGGCAGATACCAGGAAAAAGCTTGAAGCAAATGCCGAAAACAGAACAAAAGCCGAAAAGGAAGCTGCTGTTTCGGAATGGCTCTGCGAAAATATGAAGGCTAATATTCCCGAAGCTATGGTTGAATCGGAAATCGATAATCTTATGAGGGATTTTGAAATGAGACTTTCATATCAGGGTATCAGCCTTGATACATATATGTCTTATCTCGGTTCCGACGCAAAGACGATGAGAGCGTCATTTAAAGAACAGGCAGAAAAGAAGGTTAAGACAACTCTTGCCCTCGAAAAAATCTGCGCACTCGAAAAGATTGAAGCTACCGACGAAGATGTCGATAAGGAAGCCGAAAAGCTTGCCGAAGCTTACAAGATGGAAGCAAAGGATATTAAGGAGCGTCTCGGTGACGGTCTTAAAACCGATATTGCAATCGGTAAGACAATCGAATTCCTTATAGAAAACTCAGTTGAGAAAAAAGCTGCAAAGAAGACTGCTGCTAAGAAAACAACCGCAAAGAAGGAAACTGCGGAAGGCGAAGAAAAGCCTAAAAAGGCTGCTGCAAAGAAAACAACTGCGGCTAAAAAGACTACAACTGCAAAAACTGCTGCCAAAACAACAAAAAAGACAACAAAGAAAGAAGAAAAAGAAGCAGAATAATTGAATCTCGTATATGAAACGGAGGTTTTTACATGAGTTTGGTACCTATGGTCGTTGAACAGACCAACAGAGGCGAGCGTTCATACGACATTTTTTCAAGATTATTAAAAGACAGAATTGTTTTTCTTTCCGATGAGGTTAACGACGCAACCGCAAGCCTTGTGGTTGCACAGCTTCTCTTCCTCGAAGCCGAGGACCCGGATAAGGACATTTCTCTTTACATCAACAGCCCCGGCGGCTCGATAACCGCCGGCATGGCAATCTATGACACTATGCAGTATATTAAGTGTGATGTGTCGACTATCTGCGTGGGAATGGCTGCAAGCATGGGCGCTTTTCTTCTCACTGCCGGCGCTATCGGTAAAAGATATGCGCTTCCCAACAGCGAAATTATGATTCATCAGCCGCTCGGCGGAACACAGGGGCAGGCAACGGATATTCAGATTCACGCTGAACGCATTGTTAAAATGAAGAAAAAACTCAATCAGATTTTAAGCGAACGCTCCGGTCAGCCGCTCGAAACTATAGAGCATGATACCGAAAGAGATAACTTCATGTCGGCAGATGAAGCTAAGGCTTACGGTCTGATTGATGAGGTAATTTCAAGCCGCAAAGAGGTGAAGTAATGCCGAAAAATATGGATAATGATAACGGCGAACTTAAATGCTCGTTCTGCGGAAGGGACCAGAGTGAAGTTAAACGGCTTATCGCAGGTCCAGGGGTTTATATCTGCAACGAGTGTATTGAGCTTTGCAGCGAAATAATTGAGGAAGATTTCGGCGGCGAGAATGAGCATGAAGAACAGCCGAAACAGCCCGAAAAGCTTCCGAAGCCTATCGAAATCAAACAGATTCTCGATGAATATGTTATCGGTCAGGACGAAGCGAAAAAAGCTTTGGCTGTGGCGGTTTATAATCACTATAAGCGAATTTACAGTGATACGGATAACGATGTTGAACTTCAAAAAAGCAACATTCTTATGCTCGGTCCGACAGGAAGCGGAAAAACACTTCTTGCACAAACTTTGGCGCGAATACTCAATGTTCCGTTTGCTATCGCTGACGCAACAACTCTTACGGAGGCCGGATATGTCGGTGAAGATGTTGAAAACATACTTCTTAAACTTATTCAGGCTGCCGATTATGATATTGAATATGCTCAAAAGGGCATTGTATATATCGATGAAATCGATAAAATTTCAAGGAAAACCGAGAACCCTTCAATTACAAGGGATGTGAGCGGCGAAGGTGTTCAGCAGGCGCTTCTTAAAATCCTTGAAGGCACTGTCGCTTCCGTTCCGCCTCAGGGCGGCAGAAAACATCCGCATCAGGAACTTATACAGATTGATACAACGAATATTCTGTTTATATGCGGAGGTGCATTTGACGGGCTTGAAAAAATAATCGCTGACCGAACCGGCAAAAAACAGCTTGGTTTCGGGGCAGAGGTCAGAAGCAAGGATAACCTTGACATAGGTACGGTTTTCAGTCAGATGCAGCCGCATGACCTTATTAAATTCGGGCTTATTCCCGAATTTGTCGGCAGACTTCCGGTTTCGGTTTCTCTCAATGCGCTTGATGAGGCGGCTCTCGTGAAAATTCTTACTGAACCGAAAAACTCGCTTGTCAAACAGTATAAAAAGCTTTTTGAACTTGACGGCGTTTTGCTCGAAATCGATAAACCTGCCTTAAAAGCAGTTGCGCATAAGGCTATCGAAAGAAAGACCGGCGCAAGAGGGCTGCGCTCAATCCTGGAAGAAACCATGGTTGACATAATGTTCAAAATCCCCTCCGACGAAACTATACAGAAGTGCATAGTAACCGAGGACTGCATAACCGAAGGTAAACAGCCTAAAATCAGGCACAAAAAAGCTTCGTAATTTAGTGAAACACGCATATCATTTCTGATATGCGTGTTTTTATTGCAAAAGTAAGCTTAATAAAGAGAAAAATGTTCGTGTGCGCCCGTAAAACCTTTTCTGATGCTTGACGGGCGGTAGCCGGCGTTCTTCAAAAACCAGTCCGAAAAATAGTATTCCGATGAAAAACCGTATTTTATTGCAATGTCCTTAATTCTTATATCGGTATATCTCAGTTCGTTAAATGTTTTTTCAAGCAGACGCTTTTCTATAAACTTCTTAACCGTGAAGCCCGTATCTTTCACAAATTTCTTTTTAAGGAAAGACGGAGATACATGAAGCGCCGCCGCAATTTCTGTCGTGGTAAGAGAAGCGTTTAAGTTTGCGTTAATGTAGTTAAAAACAAATGAATATTTTTTGCTGTTTTCGGTAAGCTGGCGGATTTGCTCGGAAAAGTCGGTTAAAAACGGATAAAGCGCCTGAAAAATAAGCCCTTTCATATAAATGGAGTGAGGGAGATCCTCCGTTTTAAAAGCCTCGAAAATCATTTTACCTATCCCTGCTTTATCTTTGTAAATCAACGGTCTGTTAATATCCGAAAACAAATCCTTGACGCTGTAAGTATTCATGTTAAAATTAATATAAATCTGCTCTGTGTTCGGTTTGTAACTCACCGTGTAAGGTTTTGCATTTGAAGTAATGCAAATGTCACCTTCGCTTACGTTGTATTTTTTGTCACCGTCCTGAAAATATCCGCCGCCTTTTAAAAAGAAAAAGAGAGTATTGCCGACCGGCAGCCTTTTGTTGCCTGTATAACAGGGATCGCTTTCGCCGTCAACGTTAAGCGTGGTTTTCTTAAAACGGCTGTGACCTACTTCGGTAATGAAAATATCAAAATCATTTGCATATACGATAGGAGAGTAGCTATGGCTGACAGCATAGTCCGGACGTTCGAAAAAAAGCATATGGAAACACCATCCTTTGCAGCAAAGTAATAAATTCGGGTAATTTTTTTCTTAAACAGGTAAAATTTTCGCCGAGAGGTTAAATTGTGAAAAAACGGTTTGTTTGTTCGATATTGTATATAATATAATAATAAACGATATTTTTGATTTTGTCAATTGCTTTTAAGATAAAAGGAACAAAATCATATTTTTTATACAACAAAAACAGATTGCGTTTTTTAGTATAATGTATTAAACTATTGAAAAGAGGCAAAGTGCTTCAAAAATTTGAAAGGAGTTTCAAAAATGAAAAAAGTCAGTACACTGATAATCTGTATGGTTATGATTGCCGCGATGCTCGTTCCGTGCGCGGTTACGGCAGCGCCTGAGATTATCACCGATTTCCAGAGTGAAGAGATCGGCGCCTACACAGGGGATTTGATTTATAATCCCGAGGGCGATACCTTCGTAAAGTACGAAATCAAAGAAGAAAACGGAACTAAGTTTCTCCGTGCCGATTTTTCGGGGCTCAATGATGAGAACAAACCGTCAACGAAAACCAGAACCGGTATAAACCTTCTTACGGGGAATGAAACAATAGGCGCGGTAAGGGTTGAAGCGCGCGTTCGTATTCCGCAGGTTATAGGAGAAAGCGGCAACTATCTCTGTGTTTATACGGGAATGGCCGGAGGTCAGCTCGGTCAGCTTGGTTGGATTTCCGACAAGTCTTTCGCTGTAGGAGCTGCTCCGAATGGCGCTGTAATTAATGATACAACATATGATACAGGAAAAAGCGGTTCTGTTATTCGCACCTATTCTTCGATAGTCGGTCAGTGGTATAACCTTACCTTCTTTGCAAATCCCGACGGCGGCAAGGTTAGCATTACGGTTCGTGACGATGATGGTGAGCTTCTCGGTTCCGCAAGCTGGGCAAACAGCGGTCCGTTTACCGAATGGTCAAACTGCTTCAAAGAATTAAGGCTTTCGAACGAGTATCTTCTTGATACCCGTGCTGCAAGCATCGATGTAAGCAAAATCAAGGTTACCCTCAATGCAAAAGAGGATGACGACAAAGTAAACAATATAACCGTAAGCATTGCAGGAAACGGTTCTGTTTCCGTTGACGGCAAAACGATTGAAAACGGTAAAAAGTTCACTGTTAACAAGGGTGAAGAAACAACCGTTACACTCGTTCCGGCTTCCGGTGCAAAGGCAACCGAAGCGAAGATCGGCGATACCGAGCTTACGATAACCGACAACAAGATTGTTATCCCGGCGCTTACCGAAGACAAAACCCTTTCCGTTAAGTTTACGGGCGGCACTCCGGCGGTTGTGGATGAGGATATTGTTGTTGTAAACAACTTTGAAGGTGAAACCGTCGGTGCTTATAACGGCGATTACATCTACAATCCCGAGGGCGATAAATTCGTAAAATATGAGATTAAGGAAGAAGACGGAACAAAGTATCTTCACGCAGACTTTTCAGAGCTGAGCGATGAGAACAAGCCGTCAGGAAGAACAAGAACGGGCGTGTATCTTATCAGGGACAACGATATAAAGGGCCTTGTTAAGGTTGAAGCGCGTGTACGTTTTCCGCAAGTTAAAGGAAGAAGCGGCAACGCTCTCTGCGTTTATACTGAAATGGGCGGAGGTCAGCGCGGTCAGCTTGGCTGGATTTCAGAAAAGGCTTTTGCTGTAGGAACTGCTCCGAATGGCGCTGTAATTAATGATACAACATATGATACAGGAAAAAGCGGTTCTGTTATTCGCACCTATTCTTCAATAGTCGGTCAGTGGTACAACCTTATTTTCACTGCCAATCCCGAAAGCGGTGAGGTAAGCTTTACCATAAATGATGATAAAGGAAACACACTCGGCTCGGCAAACTGGACAAACAGCGATGCGTTTACCGAATGGAGCAAGCGTTTCAAAGAATTCAGACTGTCAAACGAGTATCTCAACGAAGTTTGCGCTGCAGATATTGATGTAAGCGAAGTCAGATTTACCTATAAATCAAGTGAGGTTCGCCCTCTGGCTACGAATGTTCGTATTGAAAAGAGCGGCTCGGTTTTGACGGGTAAATATACCTATTCTCATAATTCGAACGCAGCTGAAGCGGAGTCCGAATACAGATGGCTCAGAGGAACGGATCTTGACGATGTTTCCTCCTGGACAGTTGTTAAAACTGGTACCTGCACAGCGGCAGCGGCTCCTACATATGAGCTTACAGACGCTGATGACAATCAGTATCTTGTATTTGAAGTAACACCCAAAACAACCGTTGAACCCACTACCGGTGTTGCAGCGCAGAGCGCGCCTTTTGCCGCTCCTTCAGCACCTGTGGCTAATAATGTTACAATTACGGGAAGCGCTGTTGTAGGCCGTGAGCTTACAGGCAGCTACACATATTTTGACGCAAACGGCGATGAAGAAGAAGGCTCGGTATTTGCTTGGCTTTATTCCGATACGGCTGACGGCGCTTACAACGCAGCGCCTGTTGACGCCGCAAAAACCATTACTGTTCCCGAATCGCTTTCGGGCAAATATGTTAAGTTTTCCGTAACACCTAAAAACACTGCCGATAAGGGCAATGATGCGAAATCTTACGAGAGTGCGCCTCTGCTCATCTCATCGGCTAATATCGCGCCTACTGCAAGCAATGTTAAAATTTCGGGCAAGGCTGCAGTCGGCAGCACGATAACAGGCGAATACACCTTTGCCGACGAAAACAACGATACAGAAGGCACAAGCCGTTACCAGTGGTACATGCTTGAATCGCCCGACGGTACTCCTTCGGCAATTAAGGGTGCTACCGAAAAAACTTTTGAAATTACAGAAAATTACAGCGGCCGTTACCTTATGTTCGAGGTTGTTCCGGTTGACACATTCGACCTCGCAGGCAGCGCCGTTAAGAGCGATCCCGTTCAGGTTGTTGTTGTAAAAGATAATCAGATTTTCGTTGCAACCGACGGTGACGATTCCGGCGACGGTACAATCTCCGCTCCTTTTGCAACACTCGAAAAGGCAAGAGATACCGTAAGAAAGATGATTGCCGACAATAAGCTTCCCGAGGGCGGCGTAACCGTTTACCTCAGAGAAGGTACATATCATCTTTCAAAGACATTCTCTCTTGACCAGAGCGACAGCGGTACGGAGGATTCTCCTATCGTTTACCGTCCTTACGGAAATGAAAAGGTTTCGATTTCGGGCGGCAAGGATGTTGACTTGTCCAAATTCAAGCCTGTTGACGGCGAAATGAAGAGCAAGCTCAGATCCGCCGACGCTCAGGGCAAGGTTTTGGAAGGCGACCTCAGCGAACTCGGTCTTACAGACCTTCAGCAGCTTTCGGCTGACAGATATATTCTGTACGGTCCGCTCTTTGAAGTTGATAAAAAGGATCTTACGCTTTCGCATTGGCCGAACAGTAATTTCAGAAGCGAGTGGGAACCTGCGGTTGTTACCGAGTCTACTCCTTCCGATCCTACAAAGCCGATCAAACTGCAGTATACATCCGATGTTATTTCAAACTGGACTCACAACACTTCGGATATCTGGTTCATCGGTTTCTGGCGATTTGACTGGGCAGCGGAATGGACGCCGGTTGATATCGACAAGGACAATAAGATTATTTCCATTAAAAAGACTCTCCACTACGGTGCAAGAGAAGCAGGTATCACAAGAAACCTCAAGGTTTACAATGTATATGAAGAAATCGATGAACCCGGCGAGTTTTATGTGGATTACACCAACAACAAGATGTATTTCTACCCGGTAGACGGAATGAACGCCGATTCTAAGATGACCGTTACCAACGTAAACTTTGACCTTGTAAGAATGAACAATGTTTCGAACGTTTCGCTTGTCGGTCTGGAAATTACCGGATCAAGGCAGAGAGCCCTGTCGTTAAGCAACTGCGTTAATGTTGCGGTTGACGGCTGCGATATCCATATGTTCGGAACGGACGCTATAACTATTTCGGGTGATAACTCGAGAAATACCGGTATTAAAAACAGCGAGCTTTATCACTTCGGTACAAGCGGCGTTACGCTTGGCGGCGGTGTTGAAAGCTCAATCACCCCTGCAGGAAACTATGTAACAAACTGCGGTATTCATGACTTCTCGACCCGTAAGGAAGTTTACGGCGCGGCTGTTTATTTGGACGGTGTGGGCAATATCGTTAACCACAACGATTTCTATAACTCCCAGCATCATGTAATTTCCTTCCACGGCATTGACAATGTTATAGAATATAACGACTTCCACGAGGTTTGCCGTAACGCAGCCGATATGGGTGCGATTTACACAGGCCGTGATATTACCGACCAGGAGATGACTATCCGTTATAATCATTTCTACAATGTCGGCAGCAGCATAGCATCGCAGTTCTATCCTTGCTGTATCTTTACCGATGACGGCAGCAGCAACATGGATGTTTACAACAATGTTCTCGGACCGGGCGTTGAAAATGTTGAGGTATTTAAGGTTCACGGCGGTATTGATAACAATTTCTATAACAATCTGCTTATCGACGCGCCTCAGGTGATTTACCAGGCAAGCTGGTCTAAGACAGCTTGGTACGGCTATCTTTCCGGCGATACCGAGCCTTCCTTCAAGGCCGGCTATGACAGGATCAAGGATAATCAGTTGTATCTTGACCGCTGGCCGTATCTTGCGGATATCAAGAAGGCAACAAGCGCCGATGATATCGTTTATCTCGACGAGTATCCGAACACAATTACAGGCAATGTTTATATGTATATCGACGCAGCTCCGGGCAATACATATAAATATAGCGGTTCGTATGGCTATATACCACACGAAAACAACCTTACTCTGAAAAACGAGCCCGAGCTTTATAAGACCTATTTCGAGGATTGGGACGGCGGCAATTACGCTTTGACGGATGAAGGCTATCAGAGAATCCGCAAGGCAATTCCGGGCTTCTCAAACATTCCTTACGAATCGATCGGAAGGCTTACGGATGAAAACAATCCTCCCGTTGCGGCTAATGTTAAGATAGTACGCGGCGGCGCAGATACCTTGATCGGCAGCTATACCTACACCGATTCCGAACGTGACCCCGAGGGCGCTTCGATTATCAGATGGCTTGCAGCCGATAACGATCAGTATTCCGAGTACACCGAAATTTCCGGCGCTGTTACAACAGCTTTCAAATACGGCGCAGAATATGCCAGAAAATATATCCGTATGGAAGTAACTCCGGTTGATACGCTCGGCAGAAAGGGAACGCCCGTTCGTTCTCAGGCAATTTATATCGTAACCGGTCAGCAGGATTTCCTTGCTCAGATCGATGAGGCTCAGAAAAAGCTTGACGCAGCTGAAAGCGGCTCGGCTCTTGGACAGTATCCGGCTGACGCTATCACCGCTTTGCGTGACGCTATAGACGAAGCCAAAGAAGCTAACGAGTCGGGCGCTGCAGCTACTCCGGACGGTCTTGCTGAAGCTTCCGAAAAGCTTGACAGCGCAATTGCTGATTTTGCAAATGCACGCGTTACTTCAATTACAGATTCGCGCGGAAGCGGCAACATCAATATTCCTTCCGATTTGGAAAAGATTGATCTTACCCTTTCCGATGTTACAGGTACGATAACCCTCAGCGGTTCCGTGCTTCCTCAGGGCAAGATTACGGCTAAAATTAACGGAAAGACCGTAACTGTTGAAATTTCGGCTCCGGTTAGTCTTGCAAGCGGCAAGTTCACTATCTCCGCAGTAGACAATCTGGATATGGATGAGCTTCAGAAAGTCGGCTTGGCTTGCCAAATCGGTGAAATCGGCGAAACCTATTCTCCTGCACTTAATGTAACGGTAGACGGTGTAACCGAAAGCCGCGTAAGCTATGTTAAGAATAGCTTTGCAACAGAAATTCCCGGTTTGACAATATCCGAACAGCAGGCTAAGTTTGCGCTCACCGAAGGCAGCACAATCGTTGCTTACGAAGGCACTGTTAAGTCGTCAGACTCAACGCTCAAAAAGCTTGCGGTTAACGGAACGGAAATTTCGCTTTCCAAGGATAAATTCACCTATGCGATTGTTCTCCCCGAGGGCACAACATCGGCAACAATAACCGCAGAGGCTAATCACAAGGCTGCAACTGTTGATATTCCCACAGTTTCGGCTCTGCCTGCAAGAAGCAACGAAATTGTTGTTACCGCAGAGAACGGTTCTAAATCCGTTTACCGTCTTTCAATCACAGTCAAAGCTTCGGCAGCGCCTGACGATGATAACAATAACGGCGACGGAAACGGCGGTGGCGGAACAGTTTCCAATCCTTATGGCGGAAACAAGGGCAACGGCGGATTCTATTCATCCGATACAACAAACCCGAACCTTGATACGGTGTTCTGCTTCAACGATATTCAGAACCACTGGGCAAAGGCTGACATCATGGCGATGTACCGCCTGGGAGTTGTAAGCGGCGTAACTGAAACTACCTTCGACCCCGACAGAAACATTACCAGAGCGGAATTTGCAGCGCTTATCGCACGCGCCCTCAAGCTTGAAGAAAAGACGGGCAGCAAGTTCGGCGATGTTGAAGACGGCAGCTGGTATGCAGGATATGTAAACGCCTGCGCAGAAGCTGAAATAATCACCGGCTTTGACGGAAAGTTCAGACCCGGCGATACAATCACAAGAAGTGAAATGGCGGTAATAATCTCCAACGCATATTCTTACCTCGGTAAGAAGGGCGAAAACGGCGGAATAGATAAGTTTGAGGATAAGGGCGCAATAGCAGACTGGGCAAAACCGGCTGTAGATGTTTGCACAACCGCAGGACTTATCTCCGGTATGACCGACACCACCTTTGAAGGCGATAAAACCGCAACACGCGCTCAGGCAGCAAGCATACTCAAAAGACTGCTTGACAAATAATTAATTTGCTCTCTCCTTATTTTTCGTATCTGCCGGCGGCTCCGGCTGCCGGCGGGTACACCTTTTTATAAATTACCTGCGGAATAAACACTTTCGCGCAATGAGAGCAACAATTTTGGATTTATGTTAATTCGCAGAACTTATGTCTGCTGTACGGAAAGACCGCGGAGCGCAGCAGCTTTTGCGGTCTTCTGTATTTATTGCCGAATTTATATGGTATTTTTATAAAAATCGAATATTTTTTCGCATTTTTTTGTAAAAAACACTTGCAAAATTCGAGTAAATATTGTATGACATAATTGTAACATATTTTAATCTTGCGCACAAACAAATAAAATATATATTAATTTGGAGGAGAAGACAATGCTCAAAAAACTCGCAGTAATTTTCACGGTGCTTACAATTGTAAGCATGCTATTGGTACCAATAGCATATGCCGACGCTACACCGCAGGATTTTGTGTATCTCGACATGTCCGAGAACAAAACCTGGTATACCGGCGACGATGCAACAGATGTTGCTCTCAAAGTATACGGTGTTACGACTGACGGCACAAGGGTTGATATCAGTGATGATATTGCCACTTTCGCATCTGACAACACGGCGGTATTCTATTTCAACGGCAACAAGCTTTGCTCTACCGGAAGAACGGGTAAAGCAACCGTTACTGTTAGTTATGTAACAGCTACAAAAGGTACTCTTACAAAAACAATGCTTTTTGCAAGACAAGCTGACAAAACGGAGGCAGATCAGCCTATTACTTCCGATTTCTTTGACGGTGATAAGGAAACTTATGCAACCAGCGGTGCTGCCGGCACGCCCACCGGCGGACATCTCGGCCTCGGCGCATTCGGCGGTTTTCCCAACGACTGGGCTTTACGTCTTATGAGAAAATCATGGGTAAAAGATCACGACCCCGCAAATGCTCATGATCAATCTCTTCTGTACAGGTGGTGGGACAGCGGTTACCGTTCATTCGGTATTTGGTTCTATGATGACGGTTTAGATACTTCGTCCTCTAAAAACTATTGCGGTTTTTCAACTATTATAATATGTGATTCTGCTCTTATGCATCAGGCAACGGGCGATTTTGCCGCAGATTATGGATATACACCTGCTCTTTACGAAAAATGGAAGGATAAGAAGGGCTACAAAGTTATAGATGCTATCTTTAGAGGTGCAAGTACTTATTACTGTTCCGGTAACGGCTTTGGTCTTGGAAGCGGTATCGGTGGGAATGATGCTTGGGCTATTCCCGGTATTGCAAGAACAGAAGGCTGGCATCAGTTGATATGCTCTCTTGAAAAAAATTCGGAGGCTGAATACGGATGGTCGGTATATTCATATTTTGACGGCAAACTTTTTGCAACCGCAGATGTTGTTCCTACAGATGATGCAACAAACGGTAAACCTAAAGATTCGAATGGTTGGGCAGCTATGGAAGTAAGACCTATGTATGTTTCCGCCACTTATAAAACATATATCGGTGACGGTATTCTCATGGGTTCGCTTGAAACTGAGGATACTTCAAAGACCCTCACGGGTGCAATCGGCGAAGGCGGCAGCGTAACCGTTAACGGTGAAGCTTTCGCAAACGGCGCTTCACTTAAACTCGAACCCGATTCCGACATCGCAGTTAAGGTTACACCGAACAGCGGTTATGATGTTGATTCCGTTAAGCTTGGCGATACCGTTCTTGCGCTCAACACAAGCAATGAGGCTTCCTTTAGGATGCCTGTCAGTGACGCGACTCTTACGGTTGCTTTTGCAAAGAAAACAGCTGCTGACGCTGTTCTTACAAGCATCAGCCTTACAAAGAACAAGAACTATTATATCAATGAAAACGCAACCGATGTTCCTCTCAACGTTGTCGGCTATTATGATGACGGCACGGAAGGCGACATCACCGAAGGCGTTACATTCACATCTTCGGATTCCAAGGTGTTCAAGGTTGAAGGCGGCAAGGTTTCCTCAACCGCTATAGACGGAAAGGCTATTATCACGGCATCGGTCGGCGGCAAAACGGCTAACCTTCTTATGGTTCATTCAACATTTGCAACAACCAACCCCGATTTGGCTAAGTTTGAAGTTACCGGCGACCCCGGAACGGCTACGGGCGGTCATTATGACGGCGCTTCTTCCGATACGCTTCATGAAAAAATTAGCGCTAATTGGAATGTAAGACTCTCGCTCGAGGGTACAGACTGGTTCAGCAACGGTTACCGTACAATCGGCGGATGGTTCTATGACGATATGAATGTTTCCGACCAGAACTGTAACAGAAGAGGCTTTGCAACCATTCGTATTTGCGACATGATAGGCACGAATTCTGATTTTGTGTCCGACTGGGGTTACGGCGCATTTGCCGATAAGTGGAAGGATATGAAGTCTGTAGAAATTAGCGGCAGTATGATGACAAATGCAACAGCAACCGCAAGCGATAGTACTATGTTGTATAAGACTAATCCTACTACTTTCGGTATTATCAATGGTTCCTGGGGATTCAAAGCGAGAACAAAGGGCTGGCATCATGTAATGTTCTCTATCGAAAAGAACCCCTCGGCTGCATACGGCTGGACAATGTATTTCTACATGGACGGCGAATTATTAGGCTTTAAAGATATAGTTCCTACAGACGTTGAAAAACCGGCAAACAACAGCTATTTCACACTGCAGGGTAACAGCTCGTTCGGCACAGCCGGCGGAACATCAGCTTACTTCGATGAGATTTATGCAACAGGTTCTCTCGAGCCCGTTGACACAACAAAGACCCTCACAGGTGCAATCGGCGAAGGCGGCAGCGTAACCGTTAACGGTGAAGCTTTCGGAAACGGCGCAACCGTTAAGCTTGAAGAAAATGCAGACATCAACATCAAGGCAATGCCCAATGCGGGTTATGAGGTTGACGAGGTTAAGCTTGACGATACCGTAATCACTCTCAACGCAAGCGGAGAAGCTACGGCTAAGATGCCGGCTGCCGATGCGACTTTGACGGTTACATTTAAGGCGGCTCCGAGCGTACCCACAATTGACAATGTAAGCGTTGAGACAAATGCAAAATATGAGGGCAGCCCCGCAGCGGTTGTTTATGCCAAGGTAAACGGCACGGCAAAGGGCGCAGGCGTCGTGCTAAAAAATGCCGAGGGCAAGGAAATAACTCTCCCCGCATTTAACGGTGACAACCCTCTCACAACAGGCGCTTTCGGTATCAGAGTTTTCGGTAAGGCTATGGTTGCCGGTGAAAACTATAGTTTTATTCCTTACATCACCTATGCAGGTGATGTAGGCGATGAGACCGTTTCTTCAGCGGCTCAGAATTTTACTTTCGGCACTGCTGAATAATTAAACAGTATAAAACAGCACCAAAGAGGTAAACATATCTCTTTGGTGTTATTTTTTTGCATATCAATATAAATTGCTAAGTTTTTTTGAAAAACTATTGATTTTTTCACAAGGAAATGATATAATAATTTCATAATTTTATTAAAGGAGAAATGACAAAATGAAAAATGCAAAAAAAATGGCGGCATTGCTTCTTGCATTGTCGGTTTCCGCGTCTTCTGCGGCGGTATTTGCCGACGATACCGCGGAAAACACTCCGGCGGATGATTCCGTTACGGTAACTGCGCTGCAGGATGAAACGACAGCGGTTTCGGATGACGGTTCTGCGGAAACGGCAGCGCCCTCCGATGAAGCTTCAAGCTCAGCAGAAAAATTTGATGTCGAAGCCGTAAATCTCGGTGACTTTATTTCCGATAAGGATAATTGGGGAGCCGACGCCGGCAAGGAAATTACTTTTGAAGACAAAAAACTTGTCAACAACAACGACGGCACTATGTACATAGCTTATAAGAATGATAATTACGCAAATAAGCTTGTTCAGTACAAACAGACATTTGATTTCGCAGAAGGCAGTGCATGGGGAGGATTTGTACTTAATTCTTCTTCATATTCTTCGCCTATATGGGGCGGCGGAAGAGGTTACCTTGTTGTAATCAAGCAGGATCAGATTGAGCTTCAGAGATGGGGCAAGAGCGGTCAGAAGTTCCTTGCGGTTATCAAAAATGATTTCATTAAAGATAAAACCGCCGCAAACATCAGCGCAGGTGCAATTAATGTAAACGACGACGTTAACATCTTTATGTTTGTTGACGGTGTTTGCGTTCTTAACTGCTTTGACAGCGAAGAAGACGCTATAACAGAGGGCAATTACTTCACTCTTTACGAAACAAAGGGCTCGGAAGTTGAAGCTTTTGACGGTGACGCAATCCCGGCTGTTCCGGCTGCACTTAAGATTTCCGGCAGAGCAAATGAAGGTGAAGAATTTACACTCAGCAGCGTAAACGCTTCTTTCGGCTCCGATACCGAAGAAACATATACCTATGAATGGTTCTTTAATGCTGAGGAATCGGGCAAACTCAACGAAACCGAAACCGCTGCAAAAGAAGAATTCGGTTCAAAATATACCCCCGCAGGTGTATATGAAAAGTCTGTCGGCACAGGCGAAACACATACTGTTGCCGCTGATGAAGTAGGCGGATACTACATGGTTTCCGTTAAGGATTCAAAAGGCAATGTTGTTCTTAACAGTCTTGCTACTCCGGTAAACAACTATGAATTTATAATTTCACAGTCCATTGTTCTTCGTGTTGACTGTGAGTATTCATATGTTAACGGTTTCAAATCGCAGATTGACCCCGAAGATTACAATGTTGCACCCACAATCGTTGATTCGAGAACTCTTGTTCCCGTAAGATTCGTTGCTGAAAGCCTCGGCGCTGATGTACAGTGGGATAACGACACAAGAAAAATCACCATTAATCTCGGCGGAAAGCAGATTGTTATGACGCTTGATGAAAAGGCTTACTCTGTTGACGGCGAAGCTCTTGAGCTTGATGTTGCTCCTCAGGTAATGTATGAGAGAACAATGGTTCCGGTAAGAGTTATCTCCGAAGCCTTCGGTAAGACTGTTTTCTGGGACGCTGAAAACGAACTTATAATCATTTCCGATGTAGACCTTGATATTGATTCCGAAACAGAAGCTGCAACGCTTTCTTACATTCAGGAAAAAATCGTAAAGAGATTATAGTAATAAACACACCCCCTTCGTCATAAGACGATAGGGGGTGCTTTTTTGAAGAGAAGATATTTGATTTTTATGCTTATACTTATATCCTTCACGGTATTCTGGTATTTATACCTGGTAAAAAACAGAATTATTTGATTTTCCTTATATCATAAGGCGTTGTCTGATATACATAATAATTCAGCCAGTTGGAGTAAAGGAGGTTTGCGTGCGACCTCCACGAAACAACGGGCTTTTTTTTCGGGTTGTCATCGGGAAAATAATTGTACGGTACCTCGATTTCAAGCCCTTTTTCCAAATCGCGGAAATATTCCTCCGACAGCGTAAGAGGGTCATACTCGCTGTGTCCTGTTACAAAAATCTGCTTTCTTGACTTTGTCGCTATAATATACGGACCGGCAATTTCGGATTCCGCCATGATTTCAAGTGAAGGCTCATTTCTGACCGCTTCTTCATCAATTCCGGTATGCCTTGAGTGAGGCGCAGGGAAAATATCGTCAAATCCGCGCAGAAGCCTTGAACGCCTGTTTAATACCTTGTGCTTGAATATGCCGAACATTTTTTTATCCAGCAAATGCTTTTCTATTCCGAAATGATAATAAAGCCCTGCCTGCGCACCCCAGCATATATGAAAAGTCGATGTAACATTTGTTTTGGACCATTCCATGATTTCGCAAAGTTCATTCCAGTAATCGACTTCCTCAAACGCCATTGTTTCAACTGGTGCGCCGGTTATAATCATACCGTCAAATTTTTCGTCCTTATAATAATCAAATGTATGATAAAATTTCAAAAGATGCTCTTCCGGGGTGTTCTTTGAAATATGGGTTGACACCTTCATGAGGTCAATTTCCACCTGCAGCGGTGAATTACTGAGCAGCCTTAAAAGCTGGGTTTCGGTAGTTATCTTTGTGGGCATTAGATTGAGAATCACAATTTTCAGCGGTCTTATGTCCTGACGGGTCGCTCTTTTGCTGTTCATTACAAATACATTTTCTTTTTTTAGCTGTTTTGATGCCGGTATATTTTCCGGTATTCTTATAGGCATTGTTTATCACTTCCGTATGAAATATTACATTAAGTATACCATAATTGACCCAAATAGTCAATTATTTAGCCGATATTAGCATAAAAATTAAAAAAAATTAAAAAAATTTTAAGTATATGGTTGAAAAAAAGTGAAAAAACATATATAATATTAAGATAGGTATGAAAGGAAGATGACAATTGAATTTACTCGACAATAAAATTTTGCCGCTTGTTCCGCTCAGGGGGCTCGTGGTGTTTCCATATATGCTGATCCATTTTGATGTTATCAGAAAAAAATCAATTCTCGCTCTTGAGAATGCTATGGCAAACGGTCAGCTGATTTTTCTTTCGGCTCAGAAAAATCCCGAAGTCGAAGTTCCTTCCGTTTCCGATGTTTATACCGTCGGAACGGTTGCGAGAATAAAGCAGATGCTGAAACTGCCGGGAGATTCGGTCAGGGTTCTGGTTGAAGGCATCGAGAGGGGAAATATTGAGCTTGAGGTTACAGCTTCGCCGTATATTTCCGTGAGCGTCAGCACTCCGGAATATCCCGGACTTGCTTTTTCTTCCGATGAGAACGAAGCGCTCCGACGAAAGGTCCTTGAAATATTCGATGTCTATGCGAGGGTTTCGGGCAAAATTTCGGGCGAAACAATTGCTTCGGTTTCCGGCATAAAGGATTTGGGCAGACTTGCTGATGTAATCGCTTCAAATGTGCTTATAGGCTTTGAGCAAAAGCAGGATATACTTACCGAGCTTGACCCATGCAAAAGACTTATAATTCTTGCGTCTGTTCTTACTAAGGAAATCGATATTCTGAAAATTGAACAAAGAATTTCTTCCATGGTCAAAGGTCAGATGGACAAAAATCAGAGAGATTATTATCTCCGTGAACAGCTTAAAGCCATCGAATCGGAGCTTGGTGACGAAGAAGGCTCAACCGAGGAAATTGCAGAATACCGCAGAACTTTCAAAAAGCTCGGGCTCCCGGACGGCGCAATGAAGAAAATAAACAAGGAACTTGACAGACTTAAAAAAATGCAGTCGGGTTCTGCCGATGCCGCCGTGCTCAGAGGATATCTCGATACAGTTTCGGAGCTTCCGTGGAACAAAAAAACGACGGAAACAACCAATATTGAAAATGCTGAAAAAATTCTTGATAATGACCATTTCGGGCTTGAAAAGGTTAAAGAAAGAATTATAGAACATCTTGCGGTTCGTGAACTTTCTCCCGATATAAAAAGTCCTATTTTGTGCCTTGTAGGTCCTCCGGGCGTCGGAAAAACCTCGATTGCTTCATCGATTGCGAGAGCGCTTAACAGGAAATTCGTCAGAATGTCGCTCGGCGGTATTCGTGATGAGGCCGAAATAAGAGGTCACAGAAAAACATATGTCGGCGCTATGCCGGGCAGAGTAATAAATGCCGTTAAAACCGCCGGCAGCAGAAACGCTCTTGTGCTTCTTGATGAGATTGATAAAATGAGTACCGATTTCAAAGGCGACCCGGCCGCGGCGCTTCTTGAGGTTCTGGACAAGGAACAGAACAGCGCTTTTCGTGACCATTATATCGAAATTCCTTTTGATTTGTCCGATGTTATGTTTATAACAACGGCAAATACTCTCGATACTGTATCACGGCCGCTTCTCGACCGCATGGAGGTTATCGAAATATCGGGGTATACGGATATTGAAAAGTTCAACATTGCGGAAAAATATCTTGTGCCGAAACAGAGAAAAAATCACGGTCTTACCGCACGGCAATTAAGGTTTACAGATGAGGCAATTTGTGATATAATAAATTATTATACGAGAGAGTCAGGCGTGCGCTCGCTTGAGCGCTCTGTTGCCGATGTATGCAGAAAAGCGGCAAAAGCAATTGTTGCGGGCGAATATAAAAGTGTTACGGTATCAAGGAATAATCTTTCGGATTTCCTCGGCGGTAAAAAATATCTTGGCGATAAAGCGGAGGAAAAGCCCGAAATCGGTACCGCAACCGGTCTTGCATGGACTTCCGTCGGCGGCGTTACGCTGTCGGTTGAAGTCAATGTCATGGACGGAAACGGAAAAATTGAGCTTACGGGACAGCTTGGCGATGTAATGAAAGAGTCTGCAAAGGCTGCTATCAGTTACATTCGTGCCAATTCTTCAAAACTCGGTATCGACGGCTCGTTTTATAAAACAAAAGATATTCATGTTCATGTTCCCGAGGGAGCTACGCCGAAAGACGGTCCTTCAGCGGGAATCACGATGACAACTGCCATCGTTTCGGCGCTTTCGGGAGTTCCGGTTAAAAATACTGTTGCAATGACCGGTGAAATAACTCTCCGCGGAAAGGTCCTGCCCATAGGAGGACTCAAAGAAAAGGCTCTTGCGGCCTATAGAATAGGTATTAAAACCGTTATAATTCCGGCGGATAACCGCAAGGATCTTGAAGAAATACCGCAGTCGGTAATGGACGATATGACTTTTGTTCCGGTTAAGTCGATTGATGAGGTGCTCTCTGCGGCACTTGCGGACAAAGAGGATTACAGATATTTTCCGAGTGAAAGCAAGGCTTTGCCGGAACTCAGACAGTGAGGTATTTTATGAATGTTAACAATGCGGAATTGATTATATCGGCTGTAAGCAGCAGGCAGTATCCTAATGTTACGCTGCCGGAGATTGCCTTTGCCGGCAGGTCGAATGTCGGCAAATCATCTCTTATAAACAGGCTGGTAAACCGAAAAAAACTCGCAAGGACAAGCTCAAGCCCCGGGAAAACAGCTACTCTGAATTTTTATAAAATCGAAAATGCACTGTATTTTGTTGACCTTCCGGGATACGGCTATGCAAAGGTTTCCTGGAACGAACGACAGAAGTGGGCGGATATGATTAATGAGTATCTTGCCAAAAGCGCACAGCTTAAAGCGATTTTTCAGCTTGTGGATGCACGCCATAATCCCACAAAAGACGATATAACAATGTTCGATTGGATTAAGGCGTCCGGGCTTGATTATATGGTGATTGCCACCAAGACAGACAAACTCGGGAAAACCGCAGTAGCCAAAAACAAGGCCGCTATCTGCGAAGCGCTTGCCGTCGGCGAAGATAAAGTTATCATGTTTTCTGCCGAAACGGGTCTTGGAAAAGAAGATATCTGGAACTATATTGACAATAACATAATTTCTAAGGAGGAATTGTAAATGATGCAGGCTCCGAAGGGTACAAAGGATGCCATTCCGGAAAATGTGTATAAATGGCACTATATAGAAGGCAAGGCGGCGGATGTGTGCAGAAGATTCGGATTTAAGGAAATCCGCACTCCTGTTTTTGAGCATACCGAGCTTTTTCAGAGAGGAGTAGGCGATACGACCGATGTTGTACAGAAGGAAATGTACACATTCAACGACAAAGGCGGAAGAAGCATTACATTAAAGCCCGAGGGCACTTCGCCTGCCGTGCGTGCTTATCTTGAAAATAATTTATATGCGCAGCCGCAGCCTACCAAGCTTTATTACATAACCCCGTGCTACAGGTATGAAAAGCCGCAGGCTGGTAGACTCAGGGAGTTTCATCAGTTCGGCGTTGAGGCTTTCGGCGCTTCCGGACCTACTATTGACGCTGAAATTATTTCGATGGTTCATACATTTTTACGTGAACTCGGAATTGACAATCTTACGCTGAATATCAATTCAATCGGGTGTCCGGTTTGCCGCAGTGAATACAACAAGGCACTCAGAGCATATTTTGAGGGACATAAATCAGAACTTTGCGGTACCTGTCATGACAGGCTTGAAACAAATCCTTTGAGAATTCTTGACTGCAAGTCACCGATTTGCCACAGCATTGCAGAGGGTGCACCGGTTATTCTTGATTATCTCTGTGATGAGTGCAGAGAACATTTTGACGGTTTAAAGGCAAACCTTGAAAATCTCGGTATTAAATATAAAATCGACCCGCATATTGTAAGGGGACTTGATTATTATACCAAAACCGTGTTTGAGTTTGTGTCTAACGAAATCGGCGCACAGGGTACGGTTTGCGGCGGCGGAAGATATGACGGACTTGTGGAAGAACTCGGAGGGCAGAAAACGCCCGGAATCGGCTTTGGGCTCGGTCTTGAAAGACTGATTCTTGTTCTTGAAAACAAGGATATTCCGAAAGATGCGAAAACTGATATTTATATCGCTTCAATAGGCGAGCCGGCGAAAAAGTATGCGCAGAAACTTGCTTTTGATTTAAGACAAAAGGGCTTTTCGTGCGAACAGGATTTGCTTTCGAGAAGCGTTAAGGCACAGATGAAATATGCCGACAAGCTCGGCGTGCGTTACAGTGTTGTATTGGGCGACAGCGAAATCGAATCGGGCTGTGCGGAACTTAAAAACATGGAAACCGGCGAAAAATCTGAAATAAAGCTTAACGAAATTGATACATTTCTTAAATAGAGGAGAATTACTATGGAAAATATTCAGAACTTCAAAAGAACCGATATGTGCGGTGATTTAAGACTCTCCGATGAGGGCAGACGGGTCATTGTTATGGGATGGGTACAGAGAAGGCGTGACCTCGGCAGCCTTATATTTGTTTGGCTGCGTGACAGAAGCGGTATTGTGCAGCTTGCTTTTAACCCCGATACCGACAAGGCGCTCTTTGATAAAGCGGAATCCGTCAGAGGTGAATTTGTTATTGCTGTTTCGGGTACGGTTGTTAAGCGTGATGAGCACAACATAAACCCCGAACTCAAAACGGGCGAGATTGAAATTCTTGTTGATGAACTCAGAATCCTCAACACTTCCGAAACGCCTCCGTTTGAGATTGACGATGATATAAATGTTAATGACGATGTCAAGATGAAATACAGATTCCTTGATTTGAGGCGCCCGGCAATGCAGAAAAACCTTATGCTCAGGCATAGAATCGTTAAGATTGTAAGAGATCATTTCGATTCCCACGGATTTATGGAAATCGAAACGCCGATTCTTATTAAGAGCACACCCGAGGGCGCAAGAGATTTTCTTGTTCCGAGCCGTGTTCACCCCAATAAATTCTTTGCGCTTCCGCAGTCGCCCCAGCTTTATAAGCAGCTGCTTATGCTTTCGGGTATGGACAGGTATTTTCAGATTGCAAAGTGTTTCCGCGACGAGGACCTTCGTGCCGACCGTCAGCCGGAATTTACACAGATAGATATTGAAATGTCTTTTGTTGACATTGATGATATTATTTCTCTTAACGAGGAACTTCTTAAGAGAGTTTTCAAAGAGGTTAAGGGTATCGATATCACAACGCCTTTCCTCAGGCTCACTTATGCCGAAGCAATGGACAGATTCGGTTCCGATAAGCCCGATATGCGGTTCGGGTTTGAACTTAACGATATTTCGGACGCTGTCAAAAATTGCGGATTCAAAGTCTTTACCGGTGCAATCGAAAACGGCGGCAGCGTTAGGGCGATTAATGTAAACGGCGGTTCGGAAAAGTTTTCGAGAAAAGAACTCGATTCTCTCGGTGAATTTGTTAAAACCTACAGAGCAAAAGGTCTTGCATGGATAAGGGTTGAGGAAGGCGAAATCAAAAGCCCGATTGCAAAATTCCTTGCCGATGACGAAATGAAGGCGATTCTTGATAAAATGCAGGCTTCTGCCGGCGACCTTATCCTGATTGTTGCCGATAAAAACAAGGTTGTGTTTGATTCTCTCGGTGCGCTTCGTATTGAAGTTGCAAAGCGCCTCGGAATTTTAGATCCGAACGATTTCAAATTCCTTTGGGTTACCGAATTTCCGCTTATGGAATACAGCGAGGAAGAGGGCAGATTCATGGCTATGCATCACCCCTTCACGGCGCCTATGGATGAGGATATTGAACTTATGGATACGGATCTCGGCAAGGTTCGTGCAAAGGCTTACGATATTATTCTTAACGGCACGGAACTCGGCGGAGGAAGCCTCAGAATCTATAACAGTGACCTTCAGAGAAAAATGTTTGATGTTCTTCAGCTTTCGGAACACGATATCGAACAGCGTTTCGGCTTCCTGCTCAATGCTTTCAAATACGGTGCTCCGCCGCACGGTGGAATGGCTTACGGTCTTGACAGGCTCGTTATGCTTATCGCCGGAAAGGACAGCATAAGAGATGTTATGGCTTTCCCGAAACAGCAGAACGCTTCGGAGCTTATGACTAACGCTCCCGACTTTGTAGACGCAAAGCAGCTTGAAGAACTGTATATTTCCATGGTTGAGAAAAAAACGGAGAATGAAAATGATTAAAATTGATAATCTGGTTAAGAAATACGGTAAAAAAACCGTTGTAAAAGGTATCAGCTTTGAGATTCAAAAGGGTGAAGTTGTCGGTTTTCTCGGTCCTAACGGTGCCGGGAAAACCACAACCATGAACATTTTAACGGGATATATTTCTTCGGATTCCGGTAAGGTTTCCGTTGACGGATATGATATTCTTGAGAATCCTTATGAGGTTAAAAAGAGAATCGGATATCTCCCGGAACTTCCTCCGCTCTATTTTGATATGACGGTGAGGGAGTATCTCAATTTTGTGTTTGAACTCAAGGGCGCAGAAAAAAGAGTTGATACAGCGCGCGATGAGCACATCGATTCCATACTTAATGTTATACATATAAAACATGTTGCCGGAAGGCTGATTAAAAATCTATCAAAGGGATATAAGCAGCGCGTAGGCATTGCTCAGGCGCTTATAGGTAATCCCGAGGTGCTGATTCTTGACGAGCCTACCGTAGGTCTTGACCCGAAACAGATTATCGAAATAAGAACGCTTATAGGAGAACTGAAAAAAGAGCATACAATTATCCTGAGTTCTCATGTGCTTCCCGAGGTCAGTGCAATCTGCGAAAGAGTTATTATTATAAACGACGGCACGATTGTAGCCGAAGATACACCGGAGGAACTTTCCAAAAAAATGATTGGCGACCGTTATATGCTGTCTGTTTTCGGAAACAATGCAAAAACCGAAGCTGTGCTTTCATCGCTGACCTGCGTTAAAAGCTTTGAAAAAACAAATTCAGAAAGCGAGTATGCGGTTGTCTTTTCGGGTGACTCTCTCGAAGCGAGAAAGCTGCTTTCCGAAAAGCTTTCTGCAGAGAATGTTGCGATTGTCGGCTTAAAGCCGGTCGAACTTACACTGGAAGAAATATTCGTTAAGCTTACGAGCGATTATGAAAAGGAGGCTGCACAATGATTGCTGTATTAAAAAAAGAACTGAGCCTTTATTTTCACACGATAATGGGTTTTATATTTGTAAGCGTGTTTATGGCGTTTGCTTCATATTACTTTTTCGCTTACAATATCGTGACAAATTCATCTGATTTGAGCACGCTTTTTGAAACCCTTATGCTTACGCTTGTGTTTCTTATTCCGGTGCTTACGATGCGGCTTTTGTCGGAAGAACGCAAAACAAAATCAGACCAGATTCTTTTAACTTCGCCGGTATCGGTTTACTCGGTCGTTGCCGGAAAGTACCTCTCGGCACTGATAGTATTTTTAATTCCGATGCTGCTGTCGCTTGTTTTTCCGTATATCACCGCATCTAACGGTAACCCCGAGCCCGGTGTTATAATTTCGGTTTATATAGGATTTATTCTTGTCGGTGCGGTATTTATTGCAATTGGTCTGTTTATTTCATCACTAACAGAAAATCAGGTTATAGCTGCTATTTTTACCTTTGGGGCACTTCTTTTTATCCAAATAGGGGATTCGCTCAGAGGCTCGGTTGACAGTGTAAAAATCAATGCTGCTCTTAAGTGGCTTTCCGTTACGGAAAGATACAAAAGCTTTTGCATAGGTGTGCTCGATTTCGCGGATATTATTTATCTTTTGAGCCTTTGTGCGTTGTTTTTGTTCCTGACGGTTAAGGTTATCGAAAAAAGAAGATGGAGCTGAGGAGGGATTTTGTTGAACAGAAATAAAACATATAAAATTCAGGCGCTTGTTTTCACCCTCGGTTTTGTGCTGGTTCTTTTGTTTGTTAACCTCATTGCAACCGAAGCGGGAAATAAGTTCAATTTTGCCGCAGATCTGACTTCGAACAGCAGATTTACGCTTTCAAAGCAGTCGGAGGATATTTTATCCAAACTCGATAAGAATATAACGGTTTACCTCGCAGAATCGGAAAAAAAGCCGATGGACAGCCGTGTGACCGAAATATTAAACAGGTATTCCAATGCCGCAAACGGCAGGATTACCATTGAATCGGTTGATATTGTTAAGGATTATTCGTTTGCGTCGAAGTACAGTGAGCAGAATATATCTTACGGTTCGGTTATCTTTGAATGCGGCGAAAACTCCAAGATTGAATATTCGGGCAACCTTTTTTCAAAAGATGATGTTCTTTATACGGTTGAGAATACTCTTACAAACGATATTATTTATGTTTCGAGCGATGCAAATTCCCTTGTTTACAATATAGTAGGCCATAACGAGGACGATTTGGGAACTGTTGCAACGGCTCTTAATTCCGAGAATTATACTGTTAAGAACATCGACCTTCTGAAACAGGATATTCCGGGGAATGCTGCGCTTATAACCTCTTACGGTCCGAAGACCGATTTTGACGCTGTTGAAATTTCAAAGATAAGTGACTTCCTCAAAAACGGCGGGAATGTTCAGATTTATCTTGACCCCGATACGACCGGACTTTCAAGGCTCTATGAGCTTTGCAGTGCCTGGGGAATCTCGGTTACGGATAATTATATCGTTGAAAAGGATAATGACAGAATTGATATGCAGAGCGGAGAACTTATGCACCCGTATATAACGGATTATTCTTTTGCCGAAGGGCTTTTTGACGATAACAGTATACTGCTTCTGAAGGATTCCCACGCTCTCGGATACATTGAGAAAAATGCGGAGGGTGCACAAAATACCGTTGCTATGCTTTATTCTTCAAAAACCGCTGCTTCGCGGAGAATTTCGGATTCCAAAACGGCTTCCGAGGGTGAACAGTATTCCGCCGTTCTTGCAACAAAGATTGAAGGCGACAAAGAAGCGAACCTTTATGTATGCGGTACAACCGACTTGTTCTCTTCCGACTATTTCGAGGAAGGTTCAAGGTATTCAAACCGTGATTTCTATCTTAAAAGCATAGGCTGGATGTGCGGCTTCAAAGACAGTATAAAAATCAGTTCTAAGAGGGCATACTCGGATACTCTTACTCTCTCTGCGGCTGACGGCTGGCTTTATACCAAGATTATTTTCGCAATATCCGCCGTAATTCTGATTTTGGGTATTGTTGTCTGGGCAAGGAGGAGATATTTGTGAAAACAAAAAAGAGTATTATTATTCTGCTTTGCGCAGTAATTGTTTTGGGCGGAGTTTATTGGTTTGTTTCGAGAGATACAAGCAAAAATCAAACACCGGAAACCGAAAAGAAACAGACCGAAACCGTTCAGCGCAGCGGTACACCCGTGTTTGAAATCGAAAAAGAAAAAATTTCATCTCTTAAAATCGAAAACGGTGACAGCTTTGAAATTTATGCCAAAGACGGAAAGTGGTTTGTAAAAGATAAAGAAGACTTGCTTTTCAATCAGGCACAGCTGAACTCCACTGTTCTTGACTATGTTAAGGTAATTCCTACTCTTACGGTTGAGGATACCTCGGAGAAAAAGGCATCTTACGGGCTTGAAAAGCCGGCGGCTTCCGCAACAGTTACAACAACCGACGGCAAAACAAAGTCTTTTTATCTCGGTGACGCAACCAAGGGCGGAAACGGGTATTATTTCATGGTTTCCGATGATGACCGTATTTATACAATTTCAAATGTTTTGGCGGAAAACATGAAAAAGAATTCCAATTCTTACAGAACGACTTCGCTTATAGATGTCAATGCCGATGATATTAAAGAAGTCACCATGACTGTTTACGGCGTCGGAGAGGTGACTGTCAAACGCCTCGATGAGCAGATTGATGTTATGACATCGTGGGAAATGACCAAGCCCTTCAACCTCGGCGTTTATGACGAGAAGTTCAGCGAATATGTAATTTCTCCGATGACTTCGGTTACGGTTACCGGCTTCGTTTCGGATAAACCTACCCAGGAACAGCTTGAAAAATCGGGCCTTGTGAATCCCGAAAATTATTACGAGATTAAAACCGCCGATGCGGATTATAAAATACTGATAGGTAATAATTTTGACGGAAACTATATCGTAAAACGCAGCGATTTGCCTTCGGTTTATCTTGTTCCTGCGGAAAGCTTTACATTCCTTATGGCTGACATATTCGATTATCTCAACAGTTATGCTTATCTTCCCGCAAGAGAGGATTTTGAGAGCATAACAACAACCGTTGATGGCGTAGATTACGAGCTTTCGCAGAAAAATTATTCCGACAAGGAAAAAAGAGAACTCTTCATTAACGGCATTTCCGTTGACAATAAAGTTTATACCGAAGGCTACAAGAGCATAGTTGGTATCAAAATTGACGGAAAGGCAACCAATGTTCCTGAGAATCCGGATAACCCCGAATTTTCTTATACTGTCAACATGGCTGACGGTACTTCGGAAAAGGTAAGCTATGTCCGCATGAACGGAATGTACATGTATCAGTTTATTAACGGAAAATGCGAGTTCTATGTTAAGGCTGCCGATGTTGACGCTGCAAAAAGCGGTGTCAAGGCTGCTCTTGAGGCTGCGCAGAACCCCGACCCGACCGATGAGGAAAAGAAAGCGGAAGAAGCTGCAAAAGAAAAGAAAACCACAAACAAGCTCGCTTATGTTGTGGTAGTTCTGATAATTTGTCTTATTGCTGTTTTTCCGATTTCGATGCTTATGAGTTCAAAAAAGAAAAAATAAGAGGTATTAGCTATGGAAAATGGTAACACTAAAAAATTAACAGCGGCATTTCTCGGTATTGTTCTTGCGCTTTCCGTTTTCACGGAAGGTATGTACCGCGAAGGCGGAAGATATGTTTTCTGGCTCATTACGGCTGCGGTTTTTGTGTTTGCCGTCTTTAAACTGAAAATAAATATAAGGCCGCAATCGCTTGCGGATTGGCTTTTAATTGCTGCATCAGCTGTATATATTTTATGCAGCATTACGGCAGTTTCGCCGTGGGATTCCATAAGCAATATTTTCAGATATATCGGTATTTATCTGTTCTGCCTGCTCGCAAGGCGTACGGTGAAAGACAATTTCAGCTGCTTTGTGGTTCCGCTGTTCTTTATTTCGGCGGTTTCGGCACTTTGGGGTATAATCGATTCGCTGAATGTAATCCGTATCGGCGGTGCATACGATCAGGCTAAAGGCTTGCTTCTTTCGGTTTTTCATTATCATAATGCTTCGGCGATATATTTTTCGTGTATGTTTATTCTCGGACTTTATATTGCTTCGGTAACCGATAAAAAACTGCTGAAAGCGGTGGTTTTTGGCTGTAATTCATTGTTTATATCGACGCTGCTCTATACGCAGTCGAGAGGCTGTTGGTTTGTTTTTTCGGCAGGTGTTCTTTTATTCCTTATTCTTAATCGCAAATCGGATAAATTTTCGGAATATATATATTCTGTAATTATCCCCGTATTTTCGGCAGCAGCGGTTATGAACGGTTTTATGAATGCATTTTCGTCAAGAAACGGCGAATTTGTTTGCGAAAAACCGGGACTTTGCATATCTTTACTTGCTTTAGGTATTTGCATTGCAGGTGCACTGTCGTTTTTATCGGAAATTAAGCTTTGGAAAAAGCTTTTTACACCTAAGCATATACTTGCGGCTTCGCCTGCAATAATTGCCCTTGGTGTTCTGGCCGTATTTTTCGTTATGCCGGCAGAGCTGACAAACCGAATTAAGGAGTTCTCAATTTCTTCGGCAACCGTCAGCGAGCGTGCGGTATTTTTAAAGGATGCTTTCAAAATATTCAAGCAGCACCCGATTTTGGGTATCGGCGGCGATGCATGGCAGTATGTATACCCGAGCGTTCAGACGCAGTTTTATACGGTTGCTCACCCTCACAGCTATTTTGCCGAAATGATGACCGATGCCGGTATATTCGGTATTATGCTCTATGCATTTTTGATTTTTAACTTTATTTTGAATATTGCAAAAAGCAAAAAAACTTCGGTTTCGGTATCTTTGATTACGATTTCGTTTATGATACTGTTACACACACTTTTTGATTTTGATACCGATTACTATACAATTCAGACTCTTTTGTTCGCCGCGATTTTTCTTGTATCTCCGGAGAGAGAAACAAAAAAGAGTTATTCAAAGTGGGCAATTGCGGTTCCTGCGGTTCTGGCTCTCTGGGCGGCTCTCAACGGAGTTGCTTACCTTAACTATAATCATGCCGTCAAAACTGCGACTGCGGATAACGCAAAAGAGGTTTATACCTATACAAAGCGCGCAGTAACGCTTATGCCTATAAAGGTTGATTATCTTGTGACCCACGCAAATGTCACGCTCGGGCGTTCGGGCGGTGAGCAGAAGTATCTTTATGAGGCTAAAAATTGCCTTGACAGAGCTTATTCGCTCAATGAATATAATTATGAGACGATTACGCAGCTTGCAATATACAAAATCCGCAGCGGTGATTATGACGGAGCGGGTGACACGATTGATACTTTGGTTGATTTGCAGCCGTTTATCCCTGAAACCTACATGAGAATCAAGGCGGTTTACTACGATTATATGATTGTTCCGCTTTCTTCTCGTCTTACGGAAGAAAACGCACCGCTTCTAAAAAATCTTTGCAGAAGATTTGTTGATTCTGTAAACAGAGCATATCCGATTTCCGAGAAGAATCACGCAAGAATTGAAATTTTCTGGGATGTCAGAGATGCGCGGCAGGCAGCAGAGGATATAATAAAGCAGCTCGACGACATGGGAGTTTAACCCTGCACCGCCGCAGGGCAGCGGAATGGAGATTGAAATGATAAAGTTTTTTAAGGAACTTATAAGCTATTGGGAAATGCTTAAATGCATGGTAAGAAAAGACCTTAAAACAAGGTATAAGGGTTCGTTTCTCGGATTTTTGTGGACTTTTTTGAATCCGCTTTTTCAGCTTGCCATTTATTCGTTTCTGTTTCCGCTTATTATGAAAGCAACTGCGGTTCAAAGGCCCTATTCAATGTTTCTGTTTGTTGCACTGCTTCCGTGGATTTTCTTTTCATCGTCGATAACAAGCAGCACGGACTGTATTGTTGAGAACTACAATCTTGTAAAAAAAATATATTTTCCGAGACAGGTTCTGCCGCTGTCGGTTTCCGCTGCCGGGCTTATTAATTACTTTTACGGACTTATAATAACAGCGGCCGGTTTGATTATTTGCTCAAGACCGTTTTTGGGTGCAAATCTTCTGTATCTGCCGCTGCTGCTTTTGATTTTGTTTGTATGCACATCGGGATTTTGCCTTCTTTTTTCGGCATTAAATGTGTATGTGCGTGACCTTGAGCATATTGTTTCAATAATAACAATGGCGTGGTTTTACGCAACACCGGTGGTTTATTCTATGGAAACGATGCCCGAGTGGGTTCAGAAGATTCTGATCTGGAATCCGATGGCAACGCTTGCCGAGAGTTTCAGGAGCGTGCTTTTTTACGGGCAGCCGCCGAAAACGGTTTATCTGCTGTTTTCGGGAATCGAAGCGATAATAATTTTTGTTATCGGGGTATATGTGTTCAATGCGCTTGAAAAAGGATTTGCAGAGGAAATATAATGATTGAGATTAAAAATGTTTCAAAAAGCTTCAAGATTTATCACGACAAAGCAACAACCCTTAAAGAACGCCTTCTCTTTCTGCGTTCTTCAAAGGCTGATGTTTTCTGGGCTTTAAAAGATATAAATCTTACTATCGAGTCGGGTAAAACAGTAGGACTTATCGGTCATAACGGTTCCGGCAAAAGCACGCTTTTAAAGCTGATTACAAAGATTATATATCCAACCTCGGGTGAAATAATAACGCACGGCAGGGTTTCGAGTCTTTTGGAGCTTGGCGCCGGATTTCACCCCGACTTTACCGGGCGTGAGAATATCTATATAAATGCTTCGATTTTCGGGCTTTCAAGGAAAGAAATAGACAGCAAGCTTGAAAGTATCATTGAATTTTCGGAGCTGCGTGATTTTATTGACAGTCCTATAAGAACTTACTCCTCCGGTATGTATACCCGTCTTGCGTTTTCGGTAGCGGTTCATGTTTCGCCGGACATTTTGCTGATAGATGAGATTCTGGCAGTCGGCGACATTAATTTTCAGAAAAAATGCATTGCAAAAATTAAGGAATTCAAGAAAAAGGGCGTTACTATGGTATTCGTATCGCATAATATGAATGATGTTCTTGAAATCTGCGATTCCGTTGTCTGGCTTGATAAGGGCAGAATGATTGAATACGGTGATACGGAAACAATCGCTGAAAAGTACCTTGATGAAATGAACAGGAGGGGCAGCAATGAATGATATGTTTGAAATCTGCGGAATTGAAAATGATAAAATTATAGATTCAATACGGAAAAAGTGCAGCGAAAAACCCGAATTTTCGGGTACACCCGAGGATATGCGTATGGATATGCTTCTTCAGGACAGGCTTAACGCTGACAGAAGATGGGATATTGTAAATGACCTTTCCGTGACCTCTCACAGAAAAGGCATAGGTAAAATTATTGTTGCTTTAAAGCTGAAAACCGTTAAGTTTTATAAGTGGTATGTTGACCGCCTTTTTGACCAGCAGGTTGAGTTTAATCATACTGTCTGGGCTTCGTTTTATGAATTGAAAGCCGAAAATGAAAAACTGAAAGCTGAAATTGAGCAGCTTAAAAACAGGTGACATCTATGAGAATAGTCCAATTGCTTGCGGATATGCAGTACGGTGACGCAATAACCGATAATGCGCTTGCTCTTAAAGCTGCAATCGAATCATTCGGTGCGGAGAGCGATATTTATGCCGAGAATATTCATCCGTCACTTTCGGCAAAGGTCAAAAATATCGCAGACTATCGCCCGGCAGACTGTGTTATTCATCATTTCGCAATAGGTTCTTCGGTAAACGGGTTCGTAAAAAAGCTTGACTGCCGTAAGATTTTGGTGTATCATAATATTACACCTTCATACTTTTTTAAAGGTTATAACCTGAAAAGCGAATTGTCATGTCTTGAGGCGCGCGTTCAGCTGGCAGAATGCAGCGGGGTTTATGACGCTGCCCTTGCGGTTTCAGAATACAACCGAACCGAACTTGAAAAACTTGGTTTCAAAAACACCGGAGTGCTGCCTATTCTTTATGATTACAGCCGTGCTGCTGTGTTTCCGAGAGAATCGAAAACAACTAATATTCTCTTTCTCGGAAGAATTGCACCCAACAAGTGCCAGCAGGATGTTATCCGGACATTTTATTATTATAAAAAATATTTTAATAAGGAAGCAAACCTCTATATTGCCGGTTCGTACGGCGGAATGGAAAAGTATCTGAGTGAGCTTATTCATCTTACCGAATCGCTTCCCTTACAAGATGTTTATTTTACCGGAAGGCTTTCTTACGAACAGATGTACAAGCTGTATTCAAATACCGACTTGTTTCTTTGCATGAGCGAACACGAAGGTTTTTGCGTTCCGCTTGCCGAGTGCATGCATTACGGCATACCTATTCTTGCGTATTCCGCTGCGGCAATCCCGGAAACTTTGGCGGATTCCGCTGTGCTTTTCAGTAAAAAAGATTATTTTGCCGTTGCTGCTATGATGAATGAAATTCTAACAAATTCGGAACTTAAAAATAAAATTGTTAATTCGCAGAAAAGGCGGCTTGAGGATTTTTCCGAAGAAAAAATTCGCACCGGGCTTTTTGAAATTCTGAAAAGCTGCGGTATTATGAAAGATGATTGATTATGAAAATTGCATTTGTGGTTCAGCGCTACGGCGAAAATATTAACGGCGGTGCGGAACAGCATTGCCGTCAGCTTGCCGAGAAAATGGCGGAAAAGCATAGCGTCGATGTGCTTACAACTACCGCAGAGGATTACTATACATGGGAAAACCGTTTTGCGCCCGGAGCGGAAGAATTAAACGGCGTTACCGTAAGAAGGTTTGATTCCGTCTGCCGCCGCGGTGAATTTGAACACGAACTTTATAAGGATAAAAAAGAAGGGCATTTCGGATTTTTTGCCGATTTTAACTGGATGATGCAGCAGGGACCGATTTCTCCGGATTTGATAAGTTATATATCTTATCACAGGGATTGCTATGATGTGTTTGTCTTCTTCACATATTTATATTACACAACATATGCCGGGCTTGCGATGGTTCCGGAAAAGAGCATACTTATACCGACTGCTCATGATGAAGAAGCAATTTACCGTCCGATTTTCAGAAGTGTTTTTAACCTGCCGCGAGGAATTTTCTTCAATACTCCGGAGGAGGCTGATTTCGTTCGCCGTATGTTCGGAGATTCCGTTCCGTTTGATATCGGCGGAATCGGGTTTGATACACTGCCTCCGGGTGATGCGGAAGCTTTCAGAAAGAAATTCAAAATCGGCGGCAGATTTCTGCTTTATGCCGGCAGAATAACCGAAAGAAAAGGCTGCTCGGAACTGTTTGATTATTTTTTGCGGCTTAACACGGAATTAAAGCTTGTTCTTGTCGGAAAAGAGGATATTGGGGTTCCGCAGTCGAATAATATATATTCGCTGGGATTTGTTTCGGACGAAGATAAGCTCGGCGCAATCGCAGCGTGCGATGCACTTATTATACCGTCAAAGTTTGAAAGCTTTTCGATGGTTCTTGCCGAAGCAATGATTCAGAAAAAGCCTGTTATAGCAAACGGTGAATGTGAAGTTCTTAAAGGGCATTGCCGCCGCAGCAACGGCGGAATTTACTATACTGATTTTAATGAATTCAAGGCGTGTGTTGAGTATCTTTCCGATGAGGAAAACCGCAGACAGCTTGGAGATAACGGATATAATTATATCAGCAAAAACTATAATTGGGATGCAATTATCCTGAAACTGGAGAACCTTATAAATAAAACTGTACTAAAGAATTTGAAAGGATGATTTCAAGTGAAAAAGCTCGCTAATCTCAAAGAAAAAGAGGGTATACTGCGTATTGTGCGCCTGGTTGCGGCTGTATTTCTGCTCTTTGTAGGATGTTCTACAAAAAGCAGTGGTATTTCTACAACTTTCTTTGTAATTGCATATCTTATGGTTACCGCAGAAAGTCTTTACCGTGCTGCGGTGTCGGTTATTCAGAAAAAAGTGCTTAACGATACCGTTATACTGTTTCTTATTAATGCGTTTTCGCTTGTCCTCGGCATTAAATATGCAGCGCTGACGGTTAATATATGCTATTACCTCGGTGTCCTTGAAAAGGCATTTATAGGTTATTTTCAGTCGGCTTACTCTCTTTATCCCGAAAGCAGCGTTGAGCATGTTAATGTAATCGATGAGTTCGGGGCGGTTTCCGTCAGCATGCCCGAACAGATAAAAAAAGGAGATAAAATTGTTGTTAATCCGGGTGAGATTTTTCTTACCGACGGTATTGTTATCGACGGTTTTTCCGCTGTAAACACCGAAACCGTAACCCACGAGCACGAAACAAAAGAAGTCGGTATAAACGACCGTGTTATGGCGGGGTATATCAATCTTTCGTCACAGATTATTTATGAGTCCTCAAATTCCGTTGACAAAACTCATGCGGAGAGGCTTAAAAAGCATGCGGAAAAGGCATTTTCCGCAGCGAAAAGGGGTTATCCGGTATTAAACAGATACAGCAGAATTATTTCATCTCTGCTCCTGTTTTCATCGCTGATTGCACTGCTGATTTCTTTCTTTACAAATATAAAATTTGACTGTGTTGTTGTGCTGCTTCTTCTTTCGGCGTCTGTTTCGGTCAAGAATATAATTGACTTTGCCGTCATAAAATCTTTATACAGCGGCGCTTCAAACGGCATTGTGTTTAACAGCGCAGACACGGTTACGGGTCTTTCCGGAGTTTCAACGGCGGTTTTTGAATTTAAGGAAAAAATCGGCTCGTTTGAAGTTGAAAGCATAGAAGTGTTCGATGAGTATTCCGAAGATAATCTTAAAGATATCGCCTCGGCTCTTTATTCAAAGTCCACACTTCCTTATGCTGCTGCGGTATGCCTTTATTCGGGATATACCGATTCCTCCGCACGCATAAGCGGTTATAAGGATTTTGACCATTCCGGCTGTTTTGCATATATTGACGGTCATCAGATTGTTTCGGGAAATACCGATTTTATGCTCAAATCGAAAGTTTATATTCCGTTTAACACCGATAACGGTTTTTCCGGAATACATTTTGCGGTTGACGGTAATTATATCGGAAATATCAAGTTCAAGCGCAATGATTTTTATATACTTTCCGATGTTATAGCGGATATGAAGCGCTGCGGAGTAAAGAATTTTGTTGTTTTCGGGTGTGAGGAAGAAAGCGGGATAGAAAATATAAGAAATATTCTCAAAGCCGATTATTTCTCGGTCGATGACGACAGAACTAAGATTCTTAACGATATTATGGACAATGTCCGCGGCAGAATTGCACTTTTCGGCTGGCATGACTGGCTTGTTTCCGGTGTTTATTCGGTATATCTCGGTAAAGAGAAAATCGATGACGCATATATTGACGCAAGCGTGGCGGTTGCGGGAAATTCCGTTGAGCGCTGCGCTGATGTAATCGAACTTGCTCACATGGCTAAAAGCTTTTCGAGGATATCGTTTTTTGCATTTGCGGCATTGAAACTAATAGTGATATTATTTATGTTTTTCGGAAAAACTTCGGTATTTGCCGTGCTTCTCTGTGAGGCGCTTCTTTATGCCGGGCTTTCGGCTATGATTATTTTCAGACACAATAAATTGTATTAGGAGCAGAGTGTTCATGGGTAAATATTTCGGTACGGACGGTTTCCGCGGTGAAGCGAATAAGGTTTTGAATGTTGAACACGCTTATAAGGTCGGCAGATATCTTGGCTGGCATTACGGCAAAGAGCACAAGTGTAAGGTTGTTATCGGCAAGGACACAAGGCGTTCAAGCTATATGTTTGAATATTCTCTGGTTGCCGGTCTTGTTGCAAGCGGCGCCGATGTGTATCTTCTTCATGTTACCACAACACCGTCTGTTTCGTATGTTGCAAGAACAGAGGATTTCGACTGCGGAATTATGATTTCGGCGAGTCATAATCCGTATTATGATAACGGAATAAAACTCATTAACAGCCGCGGCGAAAAGATGAGCGAGTCGATGCTGCTTGATATTGAAAACTATATTGACGGTGAGCTTGGCGAAATTCCGTTTGCTACAGGTGAAAATATTGGATGTACTGTTGACTACGCAGCGGGCAGAAACAGGTATATTGGTTACATTATTTCTCTTGCATGCCACTCGTATAAGGGAATTAATGTCGGGCTTGATTGCTCAAACGGAAGCACATGGATGCTTGCAAAAAGCATTTTTGACGCTCTTGGTGCCTCTACATTTGTAATTAATAACCGCCCCGACGGATTGAATATCAATGAAAACTGCGGTTCAACCCACATTGAGCAGCTGCAGAAATTTGTTGTTGAAAATAATCTTGATATAGGCTTTGCATTCGACGGCGATGCTGACAGGTGCATTGCGGTTGATGAAAACGGGAATGAACTTAACGGTAATCATATACTCTATATCTGTGCGGAGTATATGAAAAATAAAGGTGAACTTAATCAAAACACAGTCGTTTCAACCGTTATGTGCAATATGGGGCTTGATAAGGCGCTTGATGGTCTTGATATAAAATCTGTGAAAACCGATGTCGGTGATAAAAATATTTACGAGGCTATGCAGAGAAACTCTTTAAGCCTTGGCGGCGAGGAGTCCGGACATATTATTTTTTCAAAGTACGGTACTACGGGTGACGGGCTGATAACTGCCATAAAAATTATGGAGATATTTATCGAAAGCAAGCTTCCGCTTTCAAAGCTTACCGAAGATTTTGTCCTTTATCCTCAGATTACAAAGAAAATCAGGGTGGATGATAAAGAAGCGGCTATTTGCGATTCCGATATCGCCGCCGAAAAACAAAAAGCAGAAAATGAACTTAACGGAAACGGCAGGGTAGTGCTCAGAAAAAGCGGTACAGAGCCTGTTATAAGGGTTATGGTTGAAGCTGAAAACGAAAAGCAGTGCGATGATATATGCACTGCGCTGATTGATAAAATTGCAGCTAAAGGATATTAATGATTTTGCTGTGGGGTGCATTTTGTGATAAAATTGACTTTCAGCGATGATTTTGTTTCAAAAGATTATTTTAAATGTGATATAACCAAGAAAAGACGGGTCGAACAGTTTGAGTTTGAGCTTTATCCGGAGGATAACAGTCTGAGCTTTATTAATGACAGCAGAATTAATCACAGTCAGACTACGGTTATTTTTGCAAAGCCGGGTGATGAACGCTTTACAATCGGCAATTTTTCATGCAGGGCGTTTCATTTTATATGTGACGATATTGATACCTGTAATCTTTTGAATACGCTTCCGCCGTCGGCTCTTGTTGAAGGGCATTGTGCGGAAAACCTGCACAATCTTATGGGTGAGCTTACGGTTAATGATGACAATATGCTTTCTGTGTATGCGGGGATTTTTTCGGTTCTCAATCTTGCGTTCGGCACTGAAAAATACGAGAAAAAGAGCGATTTCAGTATTCATAAATATTATAAAAACATAATGAAAACCCGTGATTTTATCGATAATCATTTTTCACAGTCAATTTCACTTTGCGAACTTGCAGATATGGCGTATTTAAGCAGTAATTTTTACCGAATTAAATTCAAAGAAATTATAGGCATGACTCCTTGCGAATATATCGCCGATATACGCCTGAGTCATGCGGTTAAGCTTATTAAAACCTCGGAATTGAGCATTGCGGAAATTTCGCGTCAGTGCGGATTCGGCAGCCAGAATTATCTTAATCATATTATAAAGTCCAGACTTAACAAAACTCCGGTCGAATTAAGAAAAGAGTCTGCGGAAAAAGTATATGACGATAAGAATGCGAATACCGGAGCATATTGATGTTATTCACTGTTAAATTGACAAAAATGGTTATATATGTAATATAAACGCCGAATTTCGTAAAAATTTGCAAAAATATCAATTTATTTGTTGACATATGGACAAAAATGTGGTACTATATTTAGTGGAGGTGGTATTATGAAATCAACCGGAATAGTCAGAAAAGTTGACGAGCTGGGAAGAATCGTTTTACCGAAGGAGCTTAGGCGTACTCTGAATATCGACCCGAGAGACGCTCTTGAAATTTATGTCGACGGTAACATGATTATTTTGAAAAAGTATGAGCCGGCATGCATTTTCTGCGGCAATGCGGGAGATGTTATTGTTTACAAAGACAAAAATATCTGTAATGATTGTCTTAGAGAACTTAAAAAATAGCACTACATTAACCGCCGAGTTATTCGGCGGATTTTTTGTTTAAAAGAAACTTCGGCTGCAACAATTCGCTTGTTGCAGCCGGAGTTTTACATTGCTTGCAGAATTATAATTAAGTCCTGTATATCAATAGTGCCGTTCCTGTCTATATCGCAGTGGCTGAACTTTTCCCAATCGGGAGAAGTATTGTCGCTTTTGTAATATCTTTGGCAATATGTGATATCAAGAAGGTCGATTATTCCGTCGCCATTCACATCACAGCTTGTCTTATCGCTTACAGAAGTAACTGCATTTGCTGAAGTTATTTTTGTTGTAAAATACACAGCTTCTCCTTTTTCGTTATAGCCTGCTGCCGAAACATCAATGAGTTTTATCCCAACAGACATATTTTGGAGAATTTCTTTGAAGTTTATTTCCGCAACATCGAAAAGTTCTGTTCTTGTCACGCTTCCGCCGGCGCCGCCCTGAAGATATGATAATGCCACGGTTGCTGTATTATCGTCATTCCACTTTATTCCGAGCGGAGTAAAGCCGTTTTTGCCGATTAATTCAGCAAATTGTAAAACCGAATCTTTTTCAAATGTAAAGGAAACCGTTGCAAGTTTATTTACATTTCCGAGCCGTAATCCGAACGGAATTACATTGCCTGCAATAGTATTTTTGTTTGCGGTAACAGCTGCCGTAACCGGCGTTGTTCCGGGGATTTCCGCATTAACCGTTACATTGCAGCTTGCTTTTAATCCGTTTTCCGTTTTGGCTGTAATGATGGCATTGCCTGCTTTTTTTGCGGTGACGGTTCCGTTCGGTGAAACCTCTGCAATATCAGCTGCGGAGGTGCTCCACGAAACGCTCCTGTCAGAGGCGTTTTTCGGCAAAACATCAGCTGTAAGTTTTTCGCTTCCGCCTGCGGTTAATATTACGATTGACCGTTAATATTCTTACGGAAGCTATACCGTTAAGATAAAGGCTTATAACGGGAAGGGCGGCAATATTGTTCTGCCTTCCGAAGCCGATTTTTCCGGCACGGTATATAAAATCACGGAAGTCGGTGATGCATTCAAAGACAACGAACTGATAACCGGTGTTACGATTCCCGAAGGATATACGGATATAGGAACGGAAGCGTTTTCAGGCTGCGTATCTCTTGAAAAAGCTGAAATCCCCGGGTCGGTCAGCATGATTTCAACATCTGCATTCTTTGGCTGCACTTCTCTTAAGGAAGTGATTTTTGCCGATGACACTGCAACATCTTTAAGAATTAACATGGGTGCATTTGCAAATTGCAGTGCGCTTACGGCAAATGATATGGAAATCGATATTGTAACCGGTCTTGAAAGCGGTGCTGACGATTACATAACTAAACCGTTTTCTCTTGCGGTGCTGCGGGCGAGAGTAAATGCGGTAACGAGGAGAAAGCAGAATAATACCGTTTTCAGATATAAAAACTTCGCTTTTGATTTTGAAAATATGAAATTTTCTTATGACGATACTTTTGTTGAACTGAGCAAAACCGAGCAAAAACTTCTGAAAATGCTCGCTCAGAATATGGGCAGAACGACGACAAGAGATGTACTTATAGACGGTGTTTGGTCGGACGGTGCGGAATTTGTTGAAGAAAACGCATTATCAGTCTGTGTAAAAAGACTGAGACGAAAACTTCCGGGGATTCCTGTCAAAACTGTTTACGGCATAGGATATGTATGGGAGAAAGAAAAATGATTATCTTATTTTTACCATTAATAATTCTGCTGCTTGCCGCCACGCTCATATTTATGCGCTATTCGCATTGAGGACGGCAGAATTGCAGGTGAGCATAATGTATAAAGTAAAAAGCGGCAAAAAGCAAAAAAAAGAACTTGCGGTATCAATTCGTTCACCATGGCTTTTGACAATATAAAAAGAATGCCGAAAAAGTCTGCCGCTGTTGTTCTTTCGATTTCTCTCTCGATAATTTCAGAAGCATGCAGAGAATGTATTTGATTGTCGGAGGCATTTTAAGCTTTATTCTTGGGCTTATCGGACTTCTTAATTTCATTAATTCAATGATAACTTCGATTTCCGCAAGACAGCACGAATTTGCCGTGCTGCGCTCAATCGGAATGACAGGCAGTCAGCTTAAAAATATGCTTATATGCGAGGGCGGTTTGTATGCGGCGATTGCTTTGGTTTTCACGCTGACCGCAGGTAATTTTATATGCTATGGCATTATTGCGGCGATTTCGAACCAGATGTGGTTTTTCACATACCGCTTTACTGCTGCACCGCTGATTTATTCGGCTGCAGCGCTTGCCGGGTTTTCGGTGATTATACCGGTTGTTTGCTATAACCGGATGTGCAAATCGAGCATTGTAAGCAAACTGCATGTTAACTGCTGAAATTTATTACGGAAAATTTTTGAAAAGATATTGACTTTTGTATTTTATCGGAGTATAATGTACCTAACGAGCATTAGTTAGGAGGATATATGAAACAGGAAGATACAAAAAAGAGAATACTTGAAAAATCGCTGGAACTGTTTGCTGCAAACGGATATGATTCCGTAAGCGTTGGCGAGATTGCAAGCGCTGTGGGAATTAAAGCGCCGTCGCTTTACAGTCATTTTCAGAGCAAGCAGGCAATTTTTGATGCCATCGTTGCCGATACTTCAAGGCAGTTTGAAAAATTTACGGATACAATTAAGATTCATGTTCGGAATTTCGGTAGCGATACTGCGCTTTTTTTCGATATTACCGAGAAAGAACTGATTGACAAGGTACATAAAATCATTAACTTCACGATGCATGACGAGAGCATAGCGCTTTTCCGTAAAATGATGACAATCGAGCAGTTCCGAACTCCCGAACTTTCAAAGCTTTATTCCGAAAGGTTTGTGGAGCGGCTTATTCGTTATCATGCAGGAATATTTAAAACCCTCATTGCAGAGGGCGTGCTGAAAAACGAAAATCCCGAAACGCTCTCGCTTATGTATGTTGCGCCCATTATCACGCTTATAGGCGTTTGCGACCGCCAGCCCGAGCGTGAAGCGGAATGTATAAAAATGCTTGATGAGCATATCGGATTATTCTACCGAACATTCAATTCATCAAATCCGTGATGTGCAAATTCCGAAAATCCTGAAATTTGCGGGGGTGACACGCTCCGTATCGCTTATGTGACGCTGCGATTCTTTATTTTTTCTATATTCTGTGTTATGTTTGTTTTAGCCTTACGGCAAAATCAAACGAAAAGGAAGTAGAAAAAATGAAACGAAACGGAAAAAGAATATTGGTTTTTGGAATTATGCTTGCAGCGGCATTTGTAATCTGGACAGTGCTGATACAGACGGTTGATGTAAAACCCGCGGGGGAAAGCGGAACACCTGTTGGTTTTGCAGCGGTAAATACCCGTTTTTTTGCATGGACAGGCGTTCACACGGCGATTTACACACTAACTGATTGGCTTGGTCTGGTGCCCATTATTGTGTGCATGGTATTCGGCGTTGCCGGGTTTGCTCAGATGGTAAAGAGGAGAAGTCTGTTAAAGGTCGATTATGATATTATTCTTCTCGGAATCTATTATACGGTTGTCATATTCTGCTATTTGATATTTGAAATGACTCCCGTTAATTTCAGACCCGTTCTCATAGGCGGACAATCTGAAGCCTCATATCCGTCGTCAACAACGCTGCTTGTTCTGAGCGTTATGCCTACACTTGCTTTTGAGGCGAAACGCAGGGTTAAAAATATTGCGGCAATGAAAATAATTGTCGGTATTGCTATGATTTTTTCTGTATTTACGGTAATCGGCAGACTTGTTTCGGGAGTTCATTGGCTTACGGATATTGTCGGCGGTGTTCTTTTAAGTGCCGGGTTATTTTTCATTTATAAAGGCGCCGTGCTGCTGATTGACAGAAAGGGGGATTGAATTGGAATTCGGAGAAAAGCTTTATGAACTGAGAAAAAACAGAAGGCTTACGCAGGACGAACTTGCCGAAAGCCTGTATGTATCAAGGACGGCGATTTCAAAATGGGAATCCGGCAGAGGATACCCGAGCATTGATTCGCTTAAAGAAATATCAAAGTTTTTTTCGGTATCGATTGACGATTTGCTGTCCGGTGAAAAAATAATATCTATTGCGGAAAATGAAAACAAAACAAACATAAAAAACATGTGCGGTTTGCTTTTTGGTATTTTCGATGTGCTTTATTTTGTGCTTATTGTTTTGCCGCTTTATTCAATTCCTGTAGGCGAGCATATTTACTATGCGGTGAATCTGCTTGACTGCGAAAAGGCACCGTTCGGCATGGTGATTTTTTGGACTTTGATTTCCGCATTAATACTCTGCGGCGCTGCGAAAAAATGGTTGATTTTTACGAAGGGCAGGAAGGTATCCCGGGCGTTCCGATGAGCGGACGGCTGACCCTTAGCGAAAATGTGGCTGACCAGGGTGCTGTACAGTGTCTTACAGAGGTTGTATCAAGACTTGAAAATCCAGATTACACAAAGTTCTACCACTCTATGGCAAGGGCGTGGGCAAGCACAAAAACACGCGAGTTTACAAAATATCTTTCGGGCATGGATGTTCACTCGGAGGATAAACTGCGTGTAAACCGTGTAGTTGTAAACTGCGATGAATTCTACACGGCTTTCGGCATAACGGAAAATGACGGAATGTGGGTAGCGTCTTCCGACAGAGTCGAAATATGGTAACGGAAGGGATTTAACAATGGCAACAAATAAGGAGTATTTAACTTTTGTTTTAGAACAACTGTCCGAAATTGATAATATAACCTACAGGCAAATGATGGGGGAATACATTATTTATCAGAACGGAAAGATAGCCGCATATCTTTGTGACAACAGGCTTTTGGTAAAACCTGTTCCGTCGGCTGAAACTATGCTTCCTGACGCCCCTCATGAACCGCCTTATGACGGTGCAAAAGACATGATTTTACTGGAGCAGATTGAGGATAAGCAGTTCCTGACGCAGCTTTTTAATGCAATGTATGATGAACTCCCATTGCCGAAAAAGAAGAAAATTTGATATATCCTGTCAGAAACGGAGAATTAAAATGAATTACAGAGTTATAGATAAAGAGAAGTATTACCGCAGCGGCGTGTTCCGCCATTTTTCGGAGGACTGCAAATGTTCTACATCGATTACATCAAGGATTGATGTAACAGAACTTAAAGAGTTTTCAAAAAGGACGGAAACAAAGTTTTATATAAATTTTTTATATATTCTTGCAAAGGTGTTAAATTCACGAGATGACTACAAAATGGGATATTTATGGCAGACCGACACGCTTATCTGTTATGACAAAATTAACCCGACGCAATACATATTTCATGATGACACCGAAACCTGCACGCCGGTTTACACGGAGTATTCCGAGGATTATAAAACATTTTACAAAAACTGCGCAGCTGATATCGAAAATGCTAAGCAAACCCGTGAATACGGCCTTGATACGGCAAATCACCCGAACTGGTTTGACGCTTCGTATATTTCGTGGATTAGTTATGATTCGCTGAATATCGAACTTCCCGACGGTCATCTGTTTTTTGCACCTATAATAAACTGGGGTAAATACAGGGAAGAAAACGGACGCCTGATGATGCCCGTAACGGTGCGGCTTAATCATGCCGTCGCAGACGGGTATTTGGTTGCCAAGGTTTTCAAATTGCTTGAAGAAGAAACAAGCAAGCTTATAATTATGTAACAGTATAAATGTTTTAAAAATAAGAACCGCATAACTACTGAATTTATCAGCAATTATGCGGTTTTTTTTGTTAATGCGGATGACAGGACTTGAACCTGCACGCCGCGGGGCACAAGAACCTAAATCTTGCGCGTATGCCAATTTCGCCACATCCGCATGCGGTGCGAATATTATTATAGCATATTATTCAGTAAATTTCAATACCTGATTTTTAATTTTCGCTGCTTCTTTTATAATAAAACAGATATTGCTGCGCAAGGCCCCGGTATTTTCCGAAATATTCGTTTGAAAATCTGTCTATATTCTTTACATCAACCGAGTACAAATCAGCCATTGCTTTTTTAACCCACACATCCGTCGGGAAAACATCAAATTTATGGTAACCGAAGAGAAGTATACAGTCAGCAACTTTATTACCTATACCTTTAAAAGCAAGCAGTTTTTCCTTAGCTTCGTCTGAGGTCTGTTTATCAAGAGCTTCAATATCAAACTCTCCGTTTGCAACCGCTTTTGTAAAGCCTGTAATATACTTCGCGCGGTAACCGCATTTAAGCGCTGTAAGTTCTTCAACGGTCGCCTTTGAAAGCTGATATGGCGTAGGAAAAGCGTATCTTTGTTTTCCGTTGAAAATTCCGATCGGTGTTCCGTACCTTTCACATATTCTTTCAACGACACGCTCTATATTATATATGGAATTGTTTTGAGATATTATAAACGACACTATGCACTCGAACATATCCTGTTTAAGAATTCTGATTCCGCCGCCGAAAGAAATTGCCTCTTTCATTATATCATCCTTTGCAAGGGACGATGAAATTCTGCCGTAATCGGTATCAAAATCAAAAAAGCTTTTCCATACTGTATTGAATTCGTCAACTGTACAGTTATGAATCACAGCAAGATTACCGATTTGCGATATGCCGAGATATTTTCCGAAGGCTACGCCTTCAAAATAGCCGCTGTCATACTCATGAAATCTAAAACACTGACCGCACTCGAATGTTTGCCTGATATTAAAATTTTCTGCATCTTCCAGAAAAACGGATGAATTTTTTTCGTAAACTTTCATAATACCCCTTTTATCTTTCTGTAAAATATGATATACTTAAATTATACATCAAATAATCACTGTTGTAAAGGAATATATTTATGAAATCAGAAAAAATTTACGAAATTCCGGTGAACGACGCATTTGGTGAGGACTGCGAATGTCCGCTTTGCTTTCTTGAAAAAAATCTCGAAACCAAAAACCTTGATTTTTGCCTCGGTCCCGCTATGATGAAACCGGAATTCAGAATCGAAACAAACAAAAAGGGATTCTGCCGTCGTCACTTATCCAAGATGATTGAGTATCAGAACAAGCTTCCGCTTGCGCTTGTAATGGATACGCACATCAATTCTGTGAATGAAATCCTCAGTAAGAAAAAAGGGCTCAAAAAGCTTGCCGATACCGATTATATTTTATCCGAGCTTGAAACGCTTGAAAATTCGTGCACGGTATGCGATTACATGAACGATGTTTTTTCAAAATACCTGAATGTAATACTTTATATGTGGAGCACCGACGGTGAATTCTGCCGAAAAATCGAAAATTCAAAGGGTTTTTGCGTCACTCATTTTACAAGGCTTCTTAAAACGGCAAAAAAAGAGCTTTCAAAAAAAGAATTTGTTGAGTTTTCGGAAATGCTTGTCGGTTTGCAGATTCGCGAAATGGAACGCATTAACGGAGACATACACTGGTTTACCCAAAAATTTGACTATAAAAACAAGGACGCGGACTGGAAAAATTCAAAAGATGCGCCGCAAAGAACCGTTTCAAAGCTTAGAAAATATGTAGATTGAAAATAATTTAGAAATTTTTAAAAAAAGTGTAGATTTTTTTTTGAATTTGTAGTATAATTAATTTATTATTGATTTTTACAGGAGGTTAACATGCCTACAAAGTACATATTTGTAACCGGCGGTGTTGTTTCCGGATTGGGAAAGGGCATAACTGCCGCATCCTTGGGCAGATTGCTCAAATGCAGAGGGGTCAGCGTAACAATCCAGAAATTTGACCCGTATCTTAATATCGACCCGGGTACTATGAATCCGTGTCAGCACGGAGAGGTTTTCGTTACGGACGACGGTGCCGAAACCGATCTTGACCTCGGGCATTACGAAAGATTTATCGATGAAACTCTTTATTCTCACAGCAATGTGACTACCGGTAAAATTTATTCTTCGGTAATTCAGAAGGAGAGAGCCGGGCAGTATAACGGACATACCGTTCAGGTTATTCCGCATATTACCAATGAAATAAAGGCGCAGATTGCCAAGGGCGCTCAGAATAATGTTGATGTAGTAATTGTCGAAATCGGCGGTACAGTCGGCGATATTGAAAGTCAGCCGTTCCTCGAAGCAATAAGACAGTTTGCACAGGAGGTGGGGCATCAGAACGCAATGTTTATCCATGTTGCGCTTATCCCGTACCTTACAAAAAGCGAGGAACTTAAAACAAAGCCTGCGCAGCACAGCGTGAAGGAACTTTTGGGGCTTGGTATTCAGCCGGATGTTATCGTATGCAGAACGGAAGTTCCGATTAATGATGAAATCAAAGAAAAGCTTGCTCTTTTCTGCAATGTTCCCCAGAGGTATGTTGTGCAGAACCTTGACGCACAGTACCTTTATGAGGTTCCGCTTGCGCTTGAGGAAGAAGGTCTTGCAGACATTGTCTGCGAAAGGCTTGCTTTGGATGCAAAACCTGTTGACCTTTCGGAATGGACGGATATGGTTGAACGCCTGCGCAATCTTAATAAAGTTGCCAAAATCGCGATTGTCGGCAAATATGTGTCGCTCCATGACGCTTATCTGAGCGTTGTTGAAGCGCTTAAGCACGGCGGTATTGCAAACGGTGCAGATGTTGATATTAAATGGATAGATTCCTGTGTTGTTACTGAAGACAATGTTTCCGAAATGCTCGGAGATGTTGACGGAATTCTGGTTCCGGGAGGATTCGGCAACCGCGGTATCGAAGGTAAAATTCTTGCTGCAAAGTATGCGAGAGAAAATAAAATTCCGTATTTCGGAATCTGCCTCGGTATGCAGACCGCTCTTATCGAATACAGCAGACATGTTCTGGGGTATGAGGATGCAAACAGCTCCGAAATAAATCCCGAAACTACACATCCGGTTATCGACCTTATGCCGGAGCAGAAAAATGTCGAAATGCTCGGCGGCACTATGCGTCTCGGAAAATATCCGTGTAAAATCGATATTGATTCCAAGGCCTATGAAGCTTACGGTCAGGAACTGATTTACGAAAGACACAGGCACCGCTACGAGGTTAACAATGATTACCGTGAAGAGCTTACGGCAAAGGGACTGAAGCTTTGCGGTACTTCTCCCGACAACAGGATTGTTGAAATGATTGAAATTGCGGATCATCCGTGGTTTATTGCGGTTCAGTTCCATCCGGAATTCAAATCAAGACCGAACAGACCTCATCCGCTGTTCAAAGATTTTATAAAAGCGTCATTAAATAAATAATACGCATTGGGTTGCCAAGCTTTTTTGGCAGCCTTATTTTTAAGGAGAGTGAAAAAATGAAGTACAATAAAAGCAGCTGCGGCGAAATATCTTTTCCGCTCGGCGGAATAGGTACCGGGTCTATAGGGTTGAGCGGCTCGGGACATCTTATCGACTGGGAAATTTTCAACAGACCCAATAAAGGCAGCATAAATCCGTATACAGGATTTTTCATCCGTGCCGACGGTGACGGAAAAAGCATTTCCAAATCACTTGCCGGAGATATAGAAAAAGACCTGACCGGCGGAATTAAAAGAGAAAATCATTTTACGGGCTTCGGTTTCGGGGTTGACGCTAAAACATTTGCGGGGCTTCCTCACTTTGAAAGCCACGAATTTACGGGCGAATTCCCGATTGCGAAAATAGATTTTAATTCTTGCGGTTTCCCCGGTGATATTTCACTTACGGCGTTTAACCCGATGATTCCTTTGAAAGCGGAAGAATCAAGCCTTCCGGCGGCGTTCTTTGAAATCGGTATAAAAAATACAGAGTCTTTTGATGTCGAATTTACCGGATGTTTCACTGTCGGGAATCCCTTTGATTCAGGCTTTAACGAAAAGATTTCCGATAACGGTGTAATTCTTAAAGACGGAGAAGGTAAGGGCGATTTATCCGTTTGTGCTCTCTGCGGAGATACTTTTGTGCAGGAATATTGGTACAGAGGAAAGTGGCAGGACGGATATGTAACATTCCGGAATGAATTTTCGGGCAGCGGGCTTTTGAGCAGGCACTACGATTCGCCCGGTACACACGATGTTGCGACGGTCGCATCAAAAATCACATTAAAGCCGGGAGAAAGCGGAACATTGAAGTTTGTTCTCACTTGGAGCGTTCCGGAATACCGCCTTTACTGGACTAAAGAGTTCAGCGATGTAACATGGAAGAACTATTATGCGGCACGGTTTGAAAATTCCGCCGCATCATTGGCTTACTGTGCAGAAAATTTCGATAAACTCTATCGGGAAACGCTTGAATTTAAAAATGCATTACATTCATCAACTCTTGACGATGCTGTTATTGATGCTGTCAGTTCAACAATGTCAGTGCTTAAATCTCCTACCGTTCTGCGGCTTGAGGACGGCTCTTTCTGGGCGTGGGAAGGCGTTATGGAAACGGTCGGCTCATGTGAAGGAACCTGTACTCATGTGTGGTCGTATGCCTATGCGCTTTGTTTTTTGTTCCCGGAACTCGAACGGGGTATCAGAAATTATGAATTTAAGTATAATGTTGACGAAAACGGACATATGACTTTCAGAACTCTGCTTCCGTTTGGGCGAAAAGAGGGAAGGTTTGCTCATGCGTGCGTTGACGGGCAAATGGCTTCCGTGATTAAAACATACCGTGAGTGGAAACTGAGCGGAGATGATGAATGGCTTAAATCGGTGTGGGACGACACGGTTAAAATTCTTGAGTATGCATGGAATGAAAATAACGCCGACAGATGGGACAGCAATAAAGACGGTGTTATAGACGGCCGTCAGCACCATACGCTTGACATGGAACTTTTCGGGGCATCGTCATGGCTTGAAGGCATGTATCTTGCAGCGCTCAAAGCAGCATCAAAAATGGCTTCATATCTCGGTTTTAAAGATAAAGCGGCTGAATATTCACGGCTTTTCGATAACGGATTTGAATGGACGAAAAATAATCTTTTTAACGGAAAATACTTTATACAAAAAATAGATCTTAAAGACATAAGCATTATAGACAGTTTTGAAGGTACGGAAGATTATCGGAATAACGAAACGAAGGAAATTAAATATCAGATAAAAGACGGGTGCGAAATTGACCAGATGCTTGCACAGTGGCATGCAAATATATGCGGTCTGGGAGAGATTTTTGACAGCTCACAAAAGAAAACCGCACTAAAAAATATGTTTGTAAATAACTTTAAAACAAGCATGAGAAATCATGAAAATCTATGGCGCGTTTTTTCGCTTAATGATGAATCGGGGGCGGTTATGTGCGATTATCCGGAAGGTACCGAAAAGCCGTCTATTCCTATTCCTTACTGCGAAGAAACCATGCACGGATTTGAATATTCTTTCGCAGGGCTTCTTATAAGCGAAGGTTTTGAAAAAGAGGGACTCGAAATTGTAAAGTCCGTAAGAAACCGCTATGACGGTAAAAAGAGAAACCCATGGAACGAAATAGAATGCGGAAGCAATTATGCGCGCTCCATGGCAAGCTTTGCGCTGCTGCCGATTTGTTCGGGATTTGAATTCGATTTACCAAATAAAACAATAGGTTTTAATCCTGTTGCGAGCGGCGATTTCAAGTCGTTCTGGGCAGCCGGTACGGCTTGGGGGACTTATATCAGAACAGATAGCGAAACCGTAATTAATATCTCTGTCGGTTCAGTTAAACTCGGTATGCTTCATATGCCGTATATAAAAAGCATTTCCGAAGTGACCGCAGACGGAGAAAAAATATTTTTTTCTTTAAATGACGGTTATATAACATTTGAACCACGGGAAATCCGTGAGAAAATTATTTTAAGATAGCAAAAGAGCAATCCGCATTTTCGCGGATTGCTCTTTAATGTTAAAGTTCAAGAAGTTCATCAATAAGCTTAAAGCCGGGTTCAACATAAACCTCTGTTTGCTTTCCGTAGTTTTCGGTATATTTAACATCCGAATTTGTTTCCGTTCTGCTGTCATAAATTGCGAACGGTACGGGGTCTGATGTGTGCGTCATATAAACAATCGGTGTGGGATGGTCGGGGAGAACCATTACTCTGAAATCCTCACCGCTTTGTTTCAGATACTTCATAACCGGGCCGATAATTTTTTCGTCGATAAGTTCAATTGATTTAACCTTATTATCTATCTCGTGACGGTGACCGCTCTCATCGGGCGCTTCAACATGAATGTACACAAAATCACTGCCGTTTTTTAATGCTTCAATCGCAGCCTGCGCCTTGCCGTCAAAATTCGTATCGACATTTCCCGTTGCGCCTTCAACATCTACGGAATCCATTTTTGCACAGATTGCGATACCCTTAAGAAGGTCAACAGCAGAAATCATTGTGCCGGAAAGCCCCGTTTTTTCCTTGAAACTCGGCAGCTCCGGTTTTGAGCCTTCACCCCAGATCCAGATTGAATTTGCAGGGCGTTTTCCGTTTTTGATTCTTTCGAGATTTACGGGGTGATTTTTAAGTATATCATAGCTATTTTTCATCATGTCAAGAATCGTTTTGTTATTCGGCAGATGTTCGGTTATCCTCTTACCGCTTATATCGTGCGGCGGTGTGAGTTTGAAACTGTCTTTTGCTCCGTGCCACAGCATTAAATGGCGGTAGCTTATACCTGAATGAAATTCGATTTCTTCGGTTCTGAATGCCTCATCTACAGCTTCTATAAGCTTTTTCGCTTCGGCGGTTGTAATTTCGTCTGAACTGTAATCGACCATGGTTTTGTTTTCGTACGGCTCATCGTCGGAAAGCGTCACGAGATTGCACCTGAACGAAATATCGCCGGGAATCATATCAACGCCGATACTGTAAGCTTCGAGCGGTGACCGCCCCGTATAATACTTAAGAGGGTCAAAGCCCATAACGGAAAGATTTGCCACATCGCTGCCGGGCTTGATTCCGTCCGGAACGGTTTTTACCATGCCGAGTTTTCCGTGGGATGCAATAAAATCCATATTCGGCTTATCAGCCGATTCGAGCGGTGTTTTTCCGCCGAGTTCCTCAACCGGAAGGTCAGCCATGCCGTCGCCTAAAAATATAACATATTTCATATTAACACGCTCCCTTTGGTATAAATTTTTCTTTTTATACTATTATAACAAATTTCAACCAAAAAATAAAGATGATTTCATTAAAAAAAATGCTTAAATATGTCAAATAAATCTTGCGAAAAGTAGTGATATTGTGGTATAATATATGAAGTGGCTAAACTTCGTTTATTCCAAAGCTTTGCTTTGCTGCGAACATCTGTTCGCCTTCATCATTGACGGCTGCGTAAAAATGCCCTTGCAAGCAAGCATTTTTACTTATGGTATAATATATGAAGCGGCTAAACTTCGTTTGCCGCAAAGCTGCGCTGCACGCAAATTTCAGACGGAAAAGAGGCAGATATAATGACAAATGTTGCAATTCTCGGTTACGGCACGGTCGGCTCCGGAGTTTATGAGGTGATTCAAAATACCGCAAAAACCGGTAAGCTGCAGGAAAAGCTCACTGTTACTCATATTCTCGATATAAGGGAATTTCCGGAGCTTCCGCACGCTAACCTTTTTACCAAAAATTTTGAGGACATCATAAGTTCCGATGCCGATATTGTTATAGAGGTTATGGGCGGCATCAAGCCGGCTTACGAGTTCACAAGGCGTTCTCTTGAAGCGGGCAAAAGCGTTGTGACTTCAAATAAAGAGCTTGTGGCAACACACGGTACCGAACTTTTGAAGCTTGCCGAAAAAAATAATGTTAATTATATGTTCGAGGCGAGCGTAGGCGGCGGTATTCCGATTATCAGGCCTTTGGCGTCCTGTCTTGCCGCAAACGACATACACGAAATATTGGGAATTCTCAACGGTACAACGAATTATATTCTTTCAAAGATGATTAATGACGGCGAGGATTTTGATAAGGTTCTTAAGAAGGCGCAGGATAAAGGGTATGCCGAAAGAAATCCCGATGCCGATGTCCTCGGGCATGACGCATGCCGCAAAATTGCGATTCTTGCATCGCTTGCAAGCGGACACTATGTGAATCCCGATCTTATCCACACGGAGGGTATTACCGAAATTACTCTCGATGACGCCGAATTTGCAGACAGACTCGGATATTCGATAAAACTTATCGGTTACTATAAGAAAACCGATGACGGCAAAACCGCCGTAAGGGTTTCGCCGATGCTCATCGAAAAATCCCATCCGCTTTCAGGCATTGAGGGTGTTTTTAACGGTATTTTCGTTAAGGGCGATTCGGTCGGCGACTGCATGTTCTACGGCCGCGGAGCAGGCAAGCTTCCGACGGCGAGCGCAGTTGTTGCCGATGTTATTGATATTTCAAAAAACAAGGGCAAATTCAAATCTCCCGCATGGGGCGATGAAATTCCCGGTGCGGTAATAGATTACAAATCCATTAAAACCGCATATTATGTATTGACGGAATGTAATTCGGATCTTTCCGATAAAATTAACGCAGCTCTGGAAACGGAAGTGTCGGTTTTCGACGGCACAAGGCTTGCGTTTATCACTTATACCGACGCCGACGGCGTTTTGATTGATAAAATCAGCAGACTCAATGATATTGACGGCGTTAAGGTCATTTCGTCAATAAGAGTTTTAAACGATTAGGAGGAAGTCAAATGAGTTTGATTGTACAGAAATTCGGCGGAAGCTCCGTTGCCGACGCCGATAAACTCAGAAATGTTGCCGGCCGTGTGACGGACGCGTATGACGAGGGCAACAATGTTATCGTTGTTGTTTCGGCACAGGGCGACACGACTGATGAGCTTATTGAAAAAGCCAAAGAAGTTAACGACAAGCCTTCAAGAAGGGAAATGGATGTGCTTCTTTCTTCGGGCGAGGTTATTTCCATGGCGCTTCTTGCGATGACGCTTGAAAAAATGGGATATCCGGTTGTTTCTCTCACCGGCTGGCAAGCCGGAATTAATACCGATTCACACTACGGTTCGGCACGAATCGGTACAATTAATACCGAAAGAATCCTTGCTGAGCTCGACAAAAAGAACATTGTTATAGTTGCCGGTTTTCAGGGCATAAATAAATATGACGATATTACAACCCTCGGCCGCGGCGGATCGGATACTTCCGCAGTTGCCCTGGCGGCGGTTACACATGCGGATGTATGCGAAATATACACCGATGTTGACGGCGTTTACACCGCAGACCCGAGAATCTGCAAAACTGCCAAAAAGCTTGATGATATTTCGTTCGACGAAATTCTGGAGCTTGCGAGCCTCGGAGCAAATGTTCTTCATAACCGTTCCGTTGAGGTGGCAAAAAAATATAATGTTAATCTTGAAGTTAAATCGAGCTTTAATAAAGTTCCCGGCACAAAAGTTAAGGAGGTAAGTCAAGTGGAAAAAATGTTGGTCAGAGGCGTAACCAGAGATAACAATACTGCAAGAATTGCTTTGATGGGTGTTCCGGATGAACCGGGCAAAGCTTTCAGAGTTTTTCAGATGCTTGCTAAGAAAAATGTTAATGTTGATATTATACTTCAGTCTATCGGAAGGGACGATACGAAGGATATATCCTTCACTGTATCGCTTGACCATCTTGACGCAGCGGTTGACACACTTAACCAGAATGCCGGTGTTATCGGTTTTTCGGAAATGAATGTTGACAAGGATGTTTCAAAGGTTTCCATTGTAGGCTCGGGTATGGTAAATAACCCCGGTGTTGCAGCTATGATGTTTGAGGCACTCTATGACGCTAACATCAACATCCAGATGATTTCCACCTCCGAAATCAAGGTTTCGGTGCTGGTTAAGGAAAAGTACGCCGAGGCGGCGGTAAACGCAATTCACGATAAATTTAAGCTTTAATGCAAAAATTTTAATTTCAACTATAATGTGAGGTGAGCAATTTGGACGCAGGCGGTAATTCGGGCAGTAGTAAGCCGCGAGTGAGATACGGATTTTTAACATGCAGCAGACCTGCGTCTGTTTGCAGCTGATCTTACTTGCACTTACTCTTATTATGTTCTTTTAAAATTTAATAGGGGGTGTGCAATTTGAGCGAGAGGAATGTTAATATTGAAGATACTCTTATCGCTCTGGTTGACGGAAAAAAGTACAACACTTTGAGAGATGTTCTCATCACAATGAACCCTGCCGATATCGCTTCGGTCTTTGATGATATGCCCGAGCAGAAGCTTCCGCTTCTTTTCAGGCTTCTTCCAAAAGAACTTGCTGCGGAAACCTTTGTCGAAATGGAATCCGATTTGCAGGAAATGCTTATCAAAGGCTTCAGCGATAACGAACTTAAAGATGTCATTGAGGAGCTTTATATCGATGACGCAGTTGACATTGTCGAGGAAATGCCGGCAAATGTTGTGAACAGAATTCTTGAAAATACAGACCCGTCAACCCGAAAGATGATTAATGAAATTCTGAAATATCCCGAGGACAGCGCCGGCAGCATTATGACAATAGAATATGTCAGGCTCCGGGCGGATATGACGGTTTCAGAGGCGTTGCGGGTTATCAGGAAAACCGGTATCGATAAGGAAACGATTTATACCTGCTATGTTGTCAATTCATCGCGAAAACTTATCGGTATGGTATCCGCAAAGACGCTTCTTCTTTCCGGTGAAGATGATGTTATAGGCGATATTATGGAAACCAACCTCATTTATGTTCATACGCTTGAGGATAAAGAGGTTGTTGCCAACAACTTTAAAAAGTACGATTTTCTCGCAATGCCTGTTGTTGACGATGAGCAAAGGCTTGTGGGTATCGTAACTGTCGATGACGCTATTGATGTCATGGAAGATGAGGCAACCGAGGATATTGAAAAAATGGCGGCTATCATACCGACCGACAAGCCTTACCTTCAGACAAGCGCGATCGCAACCTGGAAGGCGAGAATCCCATGGCTGCTGCTGCTTATGATTTCGGCGACCTTTACCGGGATTATTCTTACAAAATTTGAAAATGCTCTGGCGGCGCACATAACGCTTTCGGCATTTATTCCGATGCTTATGGATACGGGCGGTAACTCGGGCAGTCAGGCGGCGGTTTCGGTTATCCGAAGCATTTCGCTGGGTGAGCTTGAGTTTAAAGATGTTTTCCGTGTTATCTGGAAAGAATTGAGAGTTGCCGTACTTTGCGGTATAACTCTTGCAACGGTTAATTTTGCAAAAGTTTATCTTGTTGATTATATGCTGATAGGAAATATGGCGGTATTTGACCCGATTACAATAGGGGTCGTGTGTATTACGGTTGCGGTAACGGTTGTTATAGCCAAAGTTATTGGCTGCACTTTGCCGATTTTTGCCGATAAGCTTGGGTTTGACCCGGCTGTTATGGCAAGCCCGTTTATTACGACAATTGTGGATGCGCTTTCGCTGCTTGTGTATTTCTCGATAGCGACCAGAATGCTGCATTTTTAAGTTTTAAAAGGTATTGAAGCAGTGCTCCGATACCTTTTTTAACAATAAAATTTATATTAACAGGAGATGATTTTATGGCGACCTATTCTACAATTACATCAGATATCTATGCACTTTCCGACAAATGTATTCAAAACGGTGCAATTGACCCTGCGCTTTATGCAAAGCATCAGGTTAAACGCGGACTTCGTGACCTTGACGGCCGCGGTGTTGTCACCGGTCTTACCGAAATTTCTACCATAATTTCATCAAAAGAAATTAATGATGAACTGATTCCTGCACACGGTGAGCTTTACTACAGGGGAATAAATATAAAAGATATCGTTTCCGGTTTCCTTAAAGAAAACCGCTTCGGATTTGAAGAAACTGTATACCTTTTGCTGTTCGGAACCCTTCCGAACGAGAAGGAACTCGCAGATTTTAATAAACTGCTTGTTAATTACCGTACGCTGCCTACAAATTTTACCCGCGATGTTATCATGAAGGCTCCGAATAAGGATATTATGAATTCGCTCGCAAGAAGTGTGCTTACTCTTTACTCATATGACAAGAACGCAAATGATACAAGCATACCGAATGTCCTTCGCCAGTGTATTCAGCTTATATCGACTTTCCCGATGCTGACCGTTTATGCCTACCAGGCTTACAGGCACTTTATTAAAGGAAAGGGTCTTTATATTCACAGACCGGATCCCAAACTTTCAACCTCCGAGAATATTTTAAGGCTTTTAAGACCCGATAAAAAATTTACGGAACTTGAAGCGAAAATTCTTGATCTGGCTCTTGTACTTCATGCGGAACACGGCGGAGGAAACAATTCTACTTTCACGACCCATGTTGTTACCTCGTCCGGCACGGATACATATTCCTCCGTTGCCGCATCGCTCTGCTCGCTTAAGGGACCTAAGCACGGCGGCGCAAATATTAAGGTTAAGCATATGTTTGACGATATTAAAACGCATGTTAAAAACTGGAACGATGATGATGAGATCAAGGCCTACCTCACAAAGCTCATAAATAAAGAAGCGTTTGACAAAAGCGGACTGATTTACGGTATGGGGCATGCGGTTTACTCGATTTCAGACCCGCGAGCCGAGGTTTTTAAAAGCTTTGTCGGTAAGCTTTCGGAGCAAAAGGGAAAACAAAAAGAGTACAGGCTCTATACCCGTGTTGCAGATCTTGCAACAGAGGTTATTTCCGAAAAACGCAGAATTTACAAGGGTGTAAGCCCGAATATAGACTTTTACAGCGGATTTGCGTATTCGCTTCTCAATCTGCCGGAGGAAATGTATACACCGATTTTTGCAGTAGCAAGAATTGCCGGCTGGAGCGCACACAGAATCGAGGAACTTGTTAATGCAGGCAAAATTATAAGACCGGCATACAAAGCGGTTTCTCCGTACAGAGAGTATGTTCCGCTGCACGAAAGATAAATAGCAAAAAATAAACTGCGGCAAAATCAAATTGTTTTGCCGCAGTTTATTTTTATGCTTTTCTGTATTCGCTCGGTGTGCAGCCAAGATTGTTTTTGAAAAGCTTTGAAAAATAGTGCTGGTCCTGTATTCCTACGCAGTTAGCGATTTCGGTTACGGTAAAGTTTGTGCTTTTCAGAAGCGAGCACGCCTTTTTAATTCTGTATTCTATAATCATATTTTGCGGTGACATACCGGTTTCCGCTTTGAATAGTCTTGAAAAATATTCGGAAGACAGATTGAGCGAATCCGCAAGTGAGCCTACGCTTATATCCCTGTCATAATTGAATCTTATATAGTTTTCCGCTTCACGAATATATACATTGTCAGATAAATACACAATTTCGTGAGTGTCAGTTCCGTGAATATCGGTTGCCGGAACGGCGCTTATGTATTTCTCGGAACTTTTGTCATTAAGCGATGAGAAAAAGTCATATAGCTTAGATATAGTTTTCAGCTTCCCGTATGCATTGTTTTTGTCAGCAGTTTCAATGATTTCTTCAATCGCCGCTTCGGTTTCATCGGGGTTTGGGCAGTCGTAAACAGGATTTTGCCGTGTTATCCCGAGACTGTTTATGTAAAATCCCGTTTTAGTGCCGTATACACCCACCCAAAGAATGCTCCAATGGCTGTCTTTTTCCGTTGTATAGTATATTTTTTCGCCCGGGAACATACACAAAAGCTGACCGGACGATAAATTCATATAATCATTTCCGTTTATCAGTGTTCCGCTTCCTTCCTTTATATACACAAGCAAAAAATGGTCACGCACCTGAGGACCGTATTTATGATTTTTGGTTTTGACTCTTTTTCCGCAGTAATAAAGATTAAGCTCCGCAGCAGCAGTATAGCTGAACCTTTTTTCAAGATATTCCATATCAGTTCATCCTTTCAATTCTATAGTATCACACTATGTCAAATTTGTCAACCATATAATCAAATGCGTCGATTGACTTGAGGTTTTTAGAATGATACAATTAAAGAAAAACACGAAAGCGGAGTAGTTATGAAAAACAATTATTCAGTTTCTTGGAAAAAAAGAGGGGACAGAACGGGGCTTATCCGTAATGCGCTCCTTAAATCAATGGGCTATACCGATGCGGATATCGAAAAACCGATTATCGGAATTATCAATACATGGGCGGAAACAAATCCCGGACACATTCATTTCAGGCAGCTTTCCGAAGCGGTAAAGCGAGGGGTCTGGGCTGCCGGAGGGTTTCCTCTTGAGGTTAATACTATGTCCATATGCGAGGTGTTTTTTGACATTTCGAGCCTTGTTTACAGGAATTTACTGTCAATCACAACGGAGGAACTTATCGAACGCCATCCGTTTGACGGAGTTGTGCTAATCGGCGGATGCGATAAGAATGTTCCGGCGCAGCTTATGGCAGCGGTTTCCGCAAATAAGCCGACGATTTACCTGCCGGGCGGTGCTATGCTTCCGGGGAGCTACAAGGGTAAAACCCTCGCCTGCGGAACTGACAGTTTCTATCTTTATAACGATTATACCTCCGGAAAAATCACTCTTGATGAAATGACAAAGCACGAGGGATGCCTTTACGGCAGTGCAGGCGCCTGCCCGATAATGGGTACGGCGAACACATGCCAGACTGTGACGGAAGCTTTGGGAATAGCGCTGCCGAATTCGGCGTCATGCCTTGGGGTGTCTGCCGAAAAGCTGAGAATAAGCGAGGAGACCGGAAGAAAAGCGGTTGAACTTGTTGAAAAAGATATAAAGTGCCTTGATATTATAAACAGAAATTCAATTGAAAACGCAATTCGAGTGCTGATGGCAACGGGAGGTTCAACAAACTTAATTATTCACCTTATCGCAATCGCAAGGCGTGCCGGAATAAATCTGAAACTTGACGATTTTGAAAGAATAAGCAAGGAAACCCCCGTTCTGGTGAATGTTAAACCGCACGGCACGGAAAATGTCGGTATGGGATTTCACAATGCCGGCGGTGTTGCGTCGCTTATGAAGGAAATGGAAGATATGCTTTGCGGTAGCTGCCTTACAGTTACCGGCAAAACCGTTTCGGAAAACCTTGAAGACATTGATATGCCTTATGACGAAAGCGTAATCAGACCGCTTGACAACCCGATTGAAGAAAAAGGCGGAATTGCGGTGCTGTACGGAAATCTTGCACCAAACGGCGCAGTTATCAAAAGGAGTGCGGCAAGCTCTCATCTGCTCAACCACAGAGGACCGGCAAAGGTTTTTGACGATTTGACGGAGTGCCAGAAATACCTTTTGGATGATGAATCCGATGTTACGGCAGACACGGTTATAGTTCTCAGGGGGTACGGTCCCAAGGGTGCGCCGGGTATGCCCGAAAACGGCAATTTTATGCCGCTTCCTCCGAAACTTAATAAGATGGGGATAAACGATTTTGTGCGGATAACCGATGCGAGAATGTCCGGCGGATGCTTTGGAACGCAGGTTCTTCATGTTGCACCCGAAAGCGCTGTGGGCGGACCTCTGGCGATTGTACGTGACGGCGACATAATTCATCTTGATGTTGACAATAATCTTATAGAACTTGAAATTTCGGATGAAGAAATAAAAGAAAGGCTCAAAAACTTCGAGCCTAAGCGCCATGATGATATAAAGCGAGGGTTTGTGCGCAATTTTATCGATAATGTTACGCAGGCTGACGAAGGCTGCGACCTTACATATATGCAGTATAAAGAATGAGGAGATGTTAAAAATGACAGATATAAAAGGAATTTGCCCTATAATTGCGGCGCCGTTTACGGAAAGCGGCGAGGTTGATTACGAAAGTCTTGAGAACCTTGTAAAAACATTAATAAAGGGCGGCTGCCATGCCGTAACCCTTTTCGGAATAGCCGGTGAATACTACAAATTAAGCGACGAAGAACGAGAAAAAATGGCGAGAGTAACAATTAAAGCCGCTAAGGAAGCAGGCGGCAAAACAATCATATCGGTTACAGATCATTCTACCGAGGTTGCCGTATCCCGAGCAAAACAGTTTGAGGCTCTCGGTGCAGATTGCCTTATGCTGTTGCCGCCGTTTTTCTTGAAGCCGGGTGCAAAGTATCTTTATGAGCATATGAAGGCAATAGCAAAAGCAGTTAAAATCCCGATTATGGCTCAATATGCACCGGAGCAGACAGGTGTTGCAATTCAGCCTGAAACCTTCTGCAGACTTGAAAAAGAATGTCCGAACATGATATATTATAAAATCGAGTGCAAACCTGCCGGACCTTATGTGACGAATCTTATGAATCTGACAGAAGGAAAGATGAAAATATTTGTAGGCAATGCCGGTTTTCAGCTTATTGAATGTATGGACAGGGGAGCAGTCGGCGCAATGCCGGGCTGTTCGATGTTCGATGTTTACCTCGATATTTACAACAACTATATAAACGGGAACAGGGAAATAGCGATAGAACTTCACAATCGCCTGTTGCCTATGCTTAATCACATAAGGCAGAATGTTGAGCAGATTATATCGTTTGAAAAGCGTATACTTAAAAGACGCGGAATAATCAAGACCGATTATTGCCGTAAACCGTCATATGATACGGACGAGTATTTCGACAGGCTGTTTGACGAATTTTATAAGGAAATGGCGGATAGATATGGCTGGTAAAAATAGAAAAACCGCATTTGTAACGGGCGGGGGAAGCGGCATCGGAAGCGGTATTGTAAAGGTGCTTGCAAAGAACGGATATGATGTTGCGTTTTCTTACTGCGGAAGTACCGAGGGTGCAAAAACAACGCTTTCGGAGGCGGAAAAATACGGCGTACGGGTTATGAGCGTCCGTGCAGATGTCAGCGAAATTGACGATATACACCGTATGTTTAACGAGGTAATTTCACATTTTGGCAGATTGGATGTTTTTGTCAACAATGCCGGTATTACCGAGAAATCCGATTTTCTGAGCACTACGCCAGAACTTTTTGACAAGATTTGCGCTGTTGATTACAGAGGAGCATTCTTTTGCATGCAGCGTGCCGCAAAAATCATGGCGGAAAGCGGCACAAAGGGCAACATAATTCTGATATCGTCAAATAATACAGTCGCCCATTTTGCGGATGTTGCTGTGTATGCTTCGGCAAAGTCCGCGGCGGCAAAGATGGCGGAGCATGCCGCAATCGAGCTTGCAAAGTACGGGATAAGGGTAAATACCGTTGCTCCCGGCTGGACAGACACCGGCGCAACAAGACTTGATGCCAAAGAAGAAACTTATTATAAAGTTCCGCTCAAAAAGTGGGCGACAATTGAGGAAATCGGTCAGGCTATCGTATTTTTGGCGTCGGAGGCAGCATCGTCTGTAACGGGTACTACCATGATTATCGATAACGGTGCCTGCCTTGTTTCCGATAAGCGTGAAAGATACGGATTTTAGGAGGTTGGTTCTATGTGCAGTGATGTTATAAGAGCGGTTGAAGAACATAAAATCATTGTGATTGTAAGGGGTGTTTCAAGCGAAAAACTTGTTCCGCTTGCGGAGGCAATGTATGCGGGTGGAATACAGCTGCTTGAAATTACATACAGTGCTGACGGGTCTGTGAGCGATGAGCAAACGGCAAAAAATATAAATATGTTGAAAAAGCATTTCGGCAGCCGCATGTTCATAGGCGCAGGGACGGTTCTTACAGAAAAACAGGCGGAGCTTACGAAAAACGCCGGCGGCGAATTTGTTATTTCGCCCGACACAACTCCCGAAGTTATTAAAAAAACCAAGGCTCTCGGCATGGTTTCCATGCCCGGGGCATACACGCCGAGCGAAATTACGCTTGCAGATAGGTGCGGTGCCGATTTTGTAAAAGTGTTCCCGGCGGTAGGCTTGGGTCCGGAATATATAAATGCGGTTAAAGCTCCGCTTCCGCATATAAAGCTTTTGGCAGTTGGCGGAATATCTTTGGACAACATGAAAGATTACATAAAGGCGGGCGTCTGCGGATTCGGCATAGGCGGCAGTATTGTAAACAAAAAAATGATTGACTGCGGCGATTTTGCGGAGATTACCAAACTTGCAAAAAAATATGTTTCTTTGGTGAGCGGTGATTGAATTGAGAAGCTATATTACTATTGACGGCGGAACAACAAACACAAGAATATCCCTTTTTGCAAACGGCAAAACGGCGGAAACGGTTAAACTTCCAATCGGCGCAAATTTCGGGGCGGAACATTCCGAAAAGTACAAGTCGGAAATACGAAAAGCAATTGAAAAATTTTCGGAAGCCGACCCATACAGAATTATTGCTTCCGGCATGATTACATCCGAAAGCGGGCTTTATAATCTTAATCACATCTGCGCTCCGGCAGGAATTAAGGAACTCCATAATGCAATGCGCGAAGTGTGTCTTGACGATATATCGGGCATACCGTTTGTGTTCATACCCGGAGTTAAGACGGTTGGCAGAAGCTTTACGGAAACCGATATGATGAGAGGCGAGGAAACCGAGATTTTCGGGCTTGGCGACAAAGCGCAGAGCAACTGCATTTTTATTCTTCCCGGTTCTCACTCAAAGCTGATTGAAACGGATACCGAGGGCAGAATTTCGCATTTTACCACATATATGACAGGCGAAATGATTGCAGCTCTCTCGCAGCATACCATTCTTAAATCTGCGGTTGACCTTAAGCACTCAGCGCTTGACGAAAACTATCTGCTTGAAGGTTATCACGCTTCGTGCCGTCTTGGGATTAACGCGGCGCTTTTCAAAGCAAGGATACTGAAAAATCTGTTTTCCGAAAGTATTGATGCTGTATACAGCTGCTTTTTAGGGACGGTATTATGCGGAGAGATAAACGCTGTTCTTGAATCTTTGTCTGACAGAGTTGTCATCGGCGGAAAAACAGAGATCAAAGAGGCGGAAGCACTTCTTTTAAAAAGACTGTCCGATAAGGATGTTATCTGTGTTTCGGATGAAGCGGCAAGCACTGCACCGTCAGTCGGCGCAGTTAGAATTTTTGAGTACGGAGGAACAAAGCTGTGAATTTGTATCAGGTATTTCAAAACGGTCAGGAGCAAAAGGTCAATACTGCCCTTATAAAACCCGCACCATACAATTGCGAGAGGGTTCAGGAATTTGCCATTTGCGGATTTTCGGGTAACGATATAATTGAAATCAAAACCAAAAGAGAGGTCCGGGATGTTGTTATACGCCCTTTGTCGGCCGCTGTTAAATTCTGCTTTGACGAACATTCGGTAAAAATATATTTATCAAAGCCGTCAAATTTTTCGGTAGAGTTTAACGGTTCGTCAGATGATAATCTCCTGATTTTTGCTTCGGAAGAGCGTGAATATGAACTTGACGGAATGAATATTATTCATATAACAGAGGATTGCAGGAAGGATCGGATTTTAATAGACAAAGACAATACGGCGCTTGTGGTTGATGATGGTGTTTGCGTCAATTCAAAAATTGAGGTGAATGACTGTGAAAATATCAAGATATGCGGCAAAGGCATCATAACGCAGTCGGGAGTTGAGGACAAGCGATACAGAATTTGCCTTGATGTGCTTGGGTGCAGAAATGTCGAAATTGAGGATATTACCATAACCGAGAGCTTGTTTTGGACATTGAGGCTGCTCGGGTGTGAAAATGTACATATTAATAATGTAAAAATTATCGGCTACAGAGGAAATAACGACGGTATTGATGTCTGCGGTTCGAGAAAAGTGACTGTGGACGGAGCGTTTATCAGAACATGGGATGACAGCTTTGTTGTAAAAGCTGTTGATGAGCGTGATAAAAAGAGTGTGCATTATGTGGTTGAGGGGTCGCCGACCGATATGACAAAGGCTTTCGGGAGAGTAGGGGATGTATACAATATTCTCTTTAAAAACAGTGTTTTATGGAACGATTTTGCAAGGCCTATTGAAATCGGCGTATCGCTTCGTGCCGACAGGGTTCATGATATACGGTATGAAAACATTGATATTATTCACAGTACGACCGGCTATCCGCTTATGGGTGCCCACCACGGCGACCGTGCGGAGGTTTATAATGTCGAATTTGAAAATATTCGGATTGAAGATACTCCGGGCGCGCAGCTTTTCGACTTCAGAATTACAGACTCGGAGTGGAGTACGGATGACCGCAAGGGATGCATGCATGATTTTTCTTTCAAAAACATATCACTCATAGGGAAACCCGGGATTGATATTCTGCCGGAAGCATCACGCCTTGAAGGGTTTTCGGATGAGCACGGAATTAAGAATTTCAGCTTTGAAAATGTAATATTGCTTGGAAAGGCCGCAGAAAACTCAAGCCAACTTAATCTTGATATAAGAAAATTCGCCGAAGGAATTGTTTTCAAAAATACTTCCGGCAAACCTTGTATCGGGACAGTTATAAGTAAAATAGAATTATCGGGTGAGCCTGTTTTTAACGCTGACGGTAATTTCACTGTAAATCTCATGTTAACACTTGAAAACAAATCCGATGCTGCGGCTGAAGGAGCTGCTTATATTAAAGCCTCTCCTAAAAATTCCGGTAATCTCAAAAGTGAAACCGAGTATGCTCTTTTACCGCACGAAAAGAAAGTATATGAATTTTGCGGCTCTTTTCCGCCGGGAAAACATTGTTTCAGCGTAGAGTCGGACAACTTAGATGTAAAATCCGCAAAACTTCTTGTGAATTTGCCGCTCTATGTAGCAAACGATATTAATTCGGCATCTTCGCTGTATTTTACAAATTATTACGGTGACACCCGTCCTCCGATATACATATCTGTAAGCGATAACCGTCTGATTCTAAAATCGGAACTCATTGCTTCTTCGGATATTATCATTTATACCGCTGATCCTGTTCCGACAGAACAAGGCGAGGTTATGTTTACTGTCGAAGAAACGGATTTTGGCGAAGCGCCGGCGCTGGTTATGGGCGAGGAAGGTCCTGTCAGCGCACCGCAGCTCAGGTGCCCGGAGGAAGTTACATATGTATTCCACAATGAACCCAAGGTAGAAAAGATAAACATAACCGAGGTTCCGAAAAATACCGAAGGTTTGTTTTCGGTTTCTCTGGCTGAATTGGGCGTAAACGAAAACAATGACAGGTTTTTGCTTGAAATTCAGGTCAGGGACAGCGATTGTGATAAATACCGATACGCCTACACTCTCGGTCATTCGGTTGTACCGGATAAAATCAGCCATATGTTTATAACAGTTATTAATGCATAATAAAAGTCCCCTTAATCGGGGACTTTTTTGATTATTTCAGATTGGAAATAAAGCTTTCGGCTGCGGCAATTGCTTCTTTTACTTTCGCCGGGCCTCCGTCGACTTTTCGCTCGTTCACGCAGGTCTGAATACTTATTGCGTCATAAATATCGTCTTCAATTTTATCCGAAAAACTCTTGAATTCTTCCATTGAAAAATCGTCAAGCGCTTTTTTGTGCTCAATGGCATATGCAACCATTTTGCCGATTATCCCGTGCGCATCGCGGAAGGGAACGCCTTTTTTAACCAAATAATCCGCAGCGTCGGTCGCATTTGTAAAACCGTGCTTTGACTGGCGGAGCATAACATCTTTTCTAATCTTCATTGTTGCTATCATATCGGTGAAAACGGGAAGACACTGCTTCACGGTATCTATTGAATCGAAAAGCTGTTCCTTATCCTCCTGCATATCCTTATTGTAAGCAAGCGGAAGGGATTTCATTACCGTAAGCAATCCCATGAGATTTCCGTAAACTCTTCCGGTCTTGCCGCGCGCAAGTTCCGCAATATCGGGATTCTTCTTTTGCGGCATTATGCTTGACCCTGTTGAAAATGCATCGTCAAGCTCTATAAACGAAAATTCATTTGTGTTCCAGATTATTATTTCCTCCGAAAAACGGCTTAAATGCATCATGATTGTACTGAAATCAAAAGCGGCTTCAAGCACAAAATCCCTGTCCGAAACACCGTCAAGACTGTTTGCGGTTATGTGTGAAAATCCGAGAAGTTCCGCAACCCTTTTTCTATCAAGAGGATATGTGGTACCGGCAAGCGCACCCGAGCCGAGAGGCATATAGTCACAGCGCTTTATACAGTCGCACACACGGTCATAATCTCTTGAAAACATCTCAAAATATGCCATAAGGTGATGTGCAAAATTTATCGGCTGTGCTTTTTGCATATGGGTATATCCGGGCATGAGGGTTTCGGTATGCTCTTTTGCCATCGTAACAAGCGTTTCCATAAGCTTTTTGAGCATAAGCTTAATTTCGTTAAGTTCATCCGTAAGGTACATTCTTATATCAAGCGCTACCTGGTCATTTCTGCTTCTGCCGGTGTGCAGCCTTTTGCCGACATCGCCGATTCTCGAAATAAGAATCGATTCCACATTCATATGAATATCTTCCGCTTCTACCGAAAATTCAACCTTGCCGCTTTCAATATCGGAAAGTATTTCGCCAAGTGTTTTTGCGATAAGGGCGGCGTCATCCTTTGAAATTATGCCACATTCTCCGAGCATTGTTGCATGGGCAATGCTGCCCTTTATATCCTGGCGGTACATCCTTTTATCAAATCTTATAGACGAGTTGAAATCATCAACCTTTTCATCTGTTGATTTTGAGAACCTTCCGCCCCAAAGTTTTGTATTGTTCATAGTGTTTCCTTTCAGCAAAAAGCGTGAAATTGCTTTCACGCTTTTTGTACAAATTCTGTTTATTTTGTTATATCTTCCTTATCGCCGAGAAGCATTGCGCGAACCTTGAGCGGCAGACCGAACAAATTGATAAATCCGTCAGCATCCTTCTGATTATAAACTTCATCTTCAGAGAAGGTTGCGAAGTCTTCGCTGTAAAGAGAGTAGGGGGACTTAACGCCGGCTACTATGCAGTTGCCCTTATAAAGCTTGAGTTTAACGGTACCTGTGCAGGTTTCCTGCGTTGAGTCAACGAATGCGGAAAGAGCCTTTCTGAGCGGTGTGTACCAAAGCCCGTTATACACAAGTTCTGCAAATTTATTCGCAACAAGTTCTTTATAATGCATTGTCTGTGCGTCAAGCGTTAAATATTCAAGCTGATTGTGCGCCGCATAAAGAAGCGTTCCGCCGGGAGTTTCGTATACGCCCCTCGATTTCATTCCGACAAGGCGGTTCTCAACAAGGTCGGCAATACCGATTCCGTTGGTTCCTGCAAGATCATTGAGCTTTTCAATCATTGCTACGGGAGCATATTTTACGCCGTCAATTGCTACAGGCTCGCCCTTTTCAAAGTCAATTTCCACATATGTAGGAGTGTCGGGTGCCTGCTCGGGTGTAACCATCATCTGAAGGAATTTATCAGACTTAGGCTCGTTCCACGGGTCTTCAAGTTCCATACCTTCGTGGCTCAGATGCCAGAGGTTTTTATCCATGCTGTAGTTTTCTTCTTTTGTTACCGGAACATCTATACCGCGCGCAAGTGCGTAATCCACTTCTTCGTCACGGGATTTGATATCCCACATTCTCCACGGAGCGATAATTTTAAGATCCGGTGCAAGTGCCTTTATTGTAAGCTCGAAACGAACCTGGTCATTACCCTTACCGGTACAGCCGTGGCAGATTGCCGTCGCACCTTCCTTACGCGCAATTTCAACAAGCCTTTTTGCAATTATAGGACGCGCCATCGATGTGCCGAGAAGGTATTTGCCCTCATAAACCGCACCTGCCTTAACGGTAGGGTAGATTACATCTTTGACAAATTCTTCTTTAAGATCTTCAATGTAAATTTTGCTTGCGCCGGTCTTAATTGCCTTTTCGTTAAGAGGCTCAAGTTCCTTGCCCTGACCTACATCACCGGCAACCGCGATTACCTCGTAATCAAAATTTTCCTTAAGCCACGGAATGATAATCGAAGTATCAAGTCCGCCGGAATATGCAAGTATTACTTTTTCCTTAGCCATTTTATCTTCCTCCGTTAAATTAAAATTTTATTTCAATTTGAAATTAACTATTTATTATTATACTATTATATGATATAATAATCAAGAGTAATTTTATACAAAATTTAATTGTATTTTTATGCAAAAAGGTGTATATTTATGAGAATACTTGGCATAGACCCCGGTTTTGCGATAGTCGGTTATGCAATTATAGACTGTGAGGGGAACAAATTTTCGGCCGTGGAATGCGGAAGCATTCAGACAAAAGCCGAAACGCCGTTTGAAAAAAGGCTTGTTCAGCTTTACGACGGCATGAAAAATTTAATGGAAACATTCAAGCCCGATGCGGTTGCAATGGAGGAATTGTTTTTCAACACCAATGTTACCACCGGCATACAGGTCGGGCACGCAAGAGGAGTGCTGATGCTGGCTGCGGTTCAGGGCGGCTGCCATGTTTTTGAATACACTCCGCTGCAGGTTAAGCAGGCGGTTGTAGGATACGGCAGAGCAGACAAAAAGCAGGTACAGCAAATGGTGAAAGCGATACTTCATCTTGAAACGATTCCGAAGCTTGACGACACGGCGGACGCCATGGCTATAGCAGTTTGCCACGCTCATGTTAAACCGCCGACAGATGCCGGCGGCGGAATCAGAATACTTCGCGAAAGAAAGGGAATATAAATGTACTATTATATAGAAGGAACGGTTGCGCACAAAGGCATTGATTTTATTGTCATCGATGCCGGGGGCGTAGGCTACAGAATTAACACAACCGATTCGGTGATATCAAAGCTTTCTGCGGGAGAAAAGAAAAAAATCTATACATATCTTAATGTCCGTGAGGACGCACTTGACCTGTACGGATTTTTAAGCGAAGAGGAACTGAATCTATTTAAACTGCTGATTTCGGTTTCCGGGATAGGACCAAAGGTCGGGCTTGGGGTACTTTCATCAATTTCTCCGTCCGAGTTTGCCCTGGCGGTTGTAACAGGCAATATCAAGGCGATTACAAAGGCTCCGGGGGTAGGCCCCAAGGTTGCGCAGAGGATTATACTTGAACTTAAAGATAAAATGAAAAAAGCCGAAATTGCCGAAATGCCGCAGGATTACGGTGCGTTTACCGATTCTTCCGACGAGGCGGTTTCGGCACTGATGGTGCTCGGCTACACACAGGGAGAGGCAAAGAGTGTTCTTTCAAAGGTCGAAGGCGGACTCTCTGTCGAAGAAACGGTTAAGCGGGCGCTTAAACTTCTTATGAGGTGAAAATAAATGGATTTTGAAAACAGAATTGTAGCTTCCGAAATTGTTACCGAGGAGGCGGAATTTGAAAAGGGAATAAGACCGAGAAGTCTTGATGAGTACATAGGTCAGGAGAAGGCAAAAGGAAATCTTGAGATTTTTATTCAGGCTGCAAAAAAGCGTTCCGAAAGCCTCGACCATGTGCTCCTGTACGGTCCTCCGGGGCTCGGTAAAACAACTCTTGCAGGAATTATTGCTTCCGAAATGGGCGTAAATATAAGGGTAACTTCCGGTCCGGCAATAGAAAAACCGGGTGATTTGGCGGCGATACTTACAAATCTTGCTGAAAATGATGTGCTCTTTATCGATGAAATTCACAGGCTTTCAAAGTCGGTCGAGGAAATACTATACCCGGCTATGGAAGACTTTGCGCTTGATATTATAATAGGAAAAGGTCCGTCGGCACGCTCAATAAGGCTCGATCTGCCTAAATTCACCTTAATCGGCGCAACCACCCGTGCGGGCGACCTTTCTGCGCCGCTGCGTGACAGGTTCGGTGTTATACTCAGGCTTGAAATGTACGACCCGTCGGAGCTTGTCAGCATCGTGCTCCGCTCTGCCGGGATACTCGGTATTGAGATTCAGACTGAAGGCGCTATGGAAATTGCACTCAGGGCAAGAGGCACGCCCCGTATTGCCAACAGGCTTTTAAAGCGTGTGCGTGACTTTGCCGATGTTATCTCGGACGGGGTTATAACCAAAGAAATCGCCGATATTGCCCTTGATAAGCTTGAGGTTGATAAACTGGGGCTTGATTCTATTGATAAAAAGCTGATTATGACCATAATCGATAAATATAACGGCGGTCCCGTAGGACTTGAAACTCTGGCGGCGTGCATAGGTGAAGAAAGCACAACAATCGAAGATGTTTACGAGCCGTATCTTATGCAGATAGGCTTTATTGACCGCACGCCGAGAGGGCGTATTGCAGCGCCGGCGGCTTACAGCCATTTCGGCATTGAAAGGGACGGTCAGCAGACATTTTAACGGGGTGATTACTGATGAAAAAATTGTGTGTGTTGGTGGTTTTGCTGATTCTAATTAATTCGGTCGGTGTTTTTGCGGCACAGAATATCAGACTTTTTGTAAACGGCAGCGAAATTAATACGGATGTCAGTCCGATGATTGTCAATTCAAGAACGCTCGTTCCGATGCGCGCAGTGCTTGAAGCTCTCGGTGCGGATGTTTCATGGGTTCCGACAGAAAAAAAGGCGGTTATCACCGAACATGAACACGAAATAATAATGTATGCGGATTCCGATACCGCATCGGTTAACGGCGAAAATATAAAACTTGACTGTCCCGCAAAACTTGTCGGCGGAAGGGTCATGATTCCCGTAAGGTTTGTAGCCGAAACACTGGGCGCAGATGTTTCGTGGGACGCTGCCGAATCAAAGGTCATCATAAACAAACAGATGAATAAAATTACGCTTAAATCTGTAAATGCCGCCCAAAGCGGCGATTATATGAATATTACGGCTGTTTTCGACGGTGATATTGAATCATTTAACGATTTTAAGCTTACAAACGACGGTAAAAACAGGATTGTGGTTGATGTGGATGACGCTGCGGTAGGGAATGTATCCTCCGTAAATGTCGGCACGGGAAATGTTCAGCGTGTGCGCTGCGGTCAGTTCAAAGCAAATCCGTATGTAACAAGAATTGTTGCTGACTTAAGTGCGATGGCTGCTTATTCGGTTCAGAAAAACGGCAGCACGATTACAATAAAGATAGAAAACAGGCAAACAACCGCTGCGCCGCCGCAAAATGATATGCAAAAACCTTCTGATTCGGGTGCGTGGGACGGCAGCGTCAAACTGAGCGACAAGGCGAAAAATCTCCTTGTGTATGTCGATGCGGGTCACGGCGGCAAGGAAACCGGCGCAATTGGCAACAAGGGCTCGGCAAACGAGGTTTTTGAAAAAGATATTAACCTTGCGATTTCGCTTTATCTTAACAATATGCTGAAGTCGGCAGGGGTTAAAACCGCTATGACAAGAACCGATGATTCTTATGTCAGCCTTTATGACAGACCGGTTAAAGCAAATAATCTCAATGCATCGCTCTTTCTCAGCGTACATTCAAATTCTTTCAGCAACGATATTGCGGAAGGAAGCGAGGTGCTTTACTTTGTCGGCGGCGGTGATTCCTACGGCATAAGCGGTGAGGAATTTGCACGGATAATCCAAAAAGAAGTTGTTGCGGAAATCGGTACATTTGACCGCGGTATTGTGGACGGTTCGGAAATGTATGTTATAAGAAAAAGCGCAATGCCGGCGGTTATTGCCGAAATAGCTTTTGTTTCAAATCCCGACGACCTTTATAAGCTTACAAATACGGAATATCAGAAAAAAGCTGCCCGCGCACTTTGCAGGGCAACAATTAAGGCTCTTAATATAATGGCGGAAAACAGGGGGTAATTATAATGAAAAAACTTATTACGCTTATTCTTATGATTGGTATTATATGTCAGGGTTTCTCCGCTTTTGCGAAATCCGGAGATGTCAGCGGCAAGATTTATGCAACCGATATTAAAGCGTTCATAAACGGCGTTGAAGTTCCTTCATATAATATAGGAGGAAAAACCGCATTTGTTATTAAAGATGTCCTTGAAGCTTATTGCTATACTTATTGCGATCAATACAGGACGCTTATATGGAGCGTTCCTTCGCCGGGATGTCTTATTTCCGGTTCTTCGCACAGTGATAAAAAGCCGGGCACGGCAATAGGCAAAACTTATGAAACCGACATAAAAACATATATGTATGACAAGCTTCTTCCGGCATTTTCGCTGAACGGTAAAATGGCGGTTGCGATTGAGGATATTGCAGGAGATAAGGTGTTTTCGGATATAGGCGCAAGATATTTCTGGGATTCGGAAAACAGAACGGTTTCGCTCGAATTTATATATGATAACTCCCACGAACTCTCTCTTTTGTGCAGTGAAAAGCATTTGAACGCTAAGGTCGAAAACGGTAAAATTACTTTTTCCTCCGACCCGTTTGTTTACGGCTCATTGTCGTGGGAGATACCCGACGGAATCGGAGAAGTCTATTGCGACGATACTTATGCAGGTATATCTTTCAAAACCAAAGCCGGTTATTTTCTGTCCGAGGACGATGGTAATTGCGTTTTCAAAACCGACGGTTCGCATACAGCTATTTATTTTGAGATGGAATCTCTCCGCGCAAAGCTTGCCGACATAACGCCCGTTCAGCCGACAAGAGAGCAGTGGATACAGTATTATACCGAAGGTGGTATGAGTATGTTTTATACAGTAAAGGAAAGGCTCGATACGGACGATTATACTTTTATGTACATTTCCTTCGGCGGGGTTATGCATGGCGGAACGCAGTGTATTATAAAAATCTCTGCGGACGGCACCTGTGTTGATTATGCGAATAATTTCAAGTCGGTCAGCTACGGCGGAGGTAAATTCTTCGATAACGCAAGGCTTGACCGTGATTCAAGAAAATTCTATTTCAGATACGACAAAGACTATGTTCTCGACCTTGATTCGGGAGAATTAAAAAACATTTGACTTTTTATGTATAAGATGTTATAATTATATAGTCAGAATGTATACATTGTTTCGGAGGTGCTGAAATTGAAACTTATTATGGCAATCGTGCCGGACATTGACTGCGCAAACCTTATGTCTGCGCTCAACCGTGAAGGTTATTATGTTACAAAACTTGCGTCTACGGGCGGATTTCTGAAGTCGGGGAACACAACCCTTATGATCGGTGTCGAGAACGAGAAGGTTCAGACCGTTGTTGATGTTATCCGTTCAAAATGCGAAGGACGCAAGAAGGTTATGGTTAATTCAAGCCCGAATGTTATGGACGCCAAGGGTGCGGCTCCGTTCCCGGTTGAGGTTGATGTGGGCGGCGCAACGCTTTTTGTACTCAATATTGACAGATTCGAGAAAATATGATTCAGCTTACAGGTCACCATGCTATAAAAAAACAGCTTTCCGATTCGATAAGAAAATCGCATATCGGTCACGCTTATATATTTGACGGTATCTACGGTATCGGCAAAACAACCGCTGCAAAATGGTTTGCGGCGGCAGCTTTGTGCAAAAGCGGGAGCGGAACTCCTTGCGGAGTATGTGACTCTTGCAGAAAAATCGGCGCAGGCTCGCACCCCGATGTGATTGAAATTAATCAGGATCTGGTTAATCAGCCCAGTCTTCTCGGGGCATTATCGAGGCTGCCGTCAACACGCCCGATAGGTGCAAATTCCGTTTATGCAATGAGGATTGCAAGGAATATTGCAGCAACAAAGCCGTTTTTGGCCGACAGAAAGTTTATAATTATACCGGAGGCAGACCGGCTTAACAACCAGGCTCAGAATGCAATACTTAAAATGTTTGAGGAACCTCCGTCATACATGACGATTATAATGGTTTCAGACAATTCCGGGCTTCTGCTGCCAACCATCACTTCCCGTGCAGTTATGATTCGCTTTCAGCCGTTGTCTGACGGAGAAACGCTTGAAGTGATAAAGAACCGCTGTGATAAAAATATGCTTTCAGAGCTTGTATCTTTGAGTTTCGGCTCTCCGGGGACGGCTCTTTCCATGGCGGAAACCCCTGAACTGATTGAAGAATCAAGGAATATAAGAAAAGAGTTTTTTGATTATGTTTTTTCGGACGGCGATATGACATCCGTATTGCCGCTTATAACAAAGGATAATATTTCGTTTGCGCTTTCGTGTATTGCCCACGAAGCTTTGCTGCGCTCAAAAACCGATTTTGAACATGCGGTTAATTATATTAATATTTTCGATATTGTACAGGATATTCGGCTCAGATTAAAAAACAACTGTAATTTTACTCTGACTGTTTCGGATATGCTTATCAGAAGTTGGGAGGAATTACATGGTTGAGGTTATTGGCGTTCGCTTTAAAAACGCCGGAAAAGTTTATTATTTTGACCCCGATGGCGCTAAGGTTAAAGATGGGGAAAATGTAATTGTTGAAACTGCCAGAGGTATTGAAATAGGCATTGTTGCGCTTAAAAATTTCAGTATTCCCGGCGATAACATAACACAGCCGCTAAAAAAAATGATTCGCTCTGCTACCAAAGAGGATTTGGACAAGGCTGCGCTCAACAAGAAAAAAGAGGCTGACGCTTTTAAGGTCTGCTGTAATAAAATCTGCGAACACAAGCTTGACATGAAATTAATTGAGGTTGAATACGCCTTTGACGGCAGCAAAATTCTCTTTTATTTCACGGCTGACGGCAGAATAGATTTCAGGGATTTGGTTAAAGACCTTGCGTATGTTTTCAAAACAAGAATAGAACTCAGACAAATCGGCGTAAGAGATGAAGCTAAAATGATAGGCGGGCTCGGCATATGCGGCAGACCGCTTTGCTGTTCTTCGTTCTTAGGCGAATTTATGCCGGTTTCAATTAAAATGGCAAAGGAACAGAGCCTTTCGCTTAATCCCACCAAAATTTCCGGTACCTGCGGCAGGCTTATGTGCTGCCTTAAGTACGAGGAGGAAGCGTATAAGGACCTTTTAAGGCGTACTCCGAAAAACGGTGCGTCGGTTAAAACTCCGGACGGCAAGGGTCTGGTTACCGACACGCAGCTCTTGCGCGGTATTGTTAAAGTTAAACTTGAAAAGGACGGCGCAACCAAGGTTTATCAGGCGTCGGACCTTAAGGTTATTAAGGATTCCGCTCCCGAAAAGAAGACCGCCGACCCAAAAGAATTAAAAGAACTTGAAGATAATTAAAAAAAGGCTTGCCTTTTTTGGATTTATGTGTTACAATACTGTTATAATGGTTTAGGAGGTGTTTAGTAATGGCTTATGTAATCAGCGATGAGTGCCTCAGCTGCGGCGCTTGTGAAGCAGAATGCCCCGTTGAAGCTATTTCCCAGGGTGATTCCAAATATGTAATTGATGCTGATAAGTGCATCGAGTGCGGTGCCTGTGCAGGTGTATGTCCTGTTGGTGCTCCGGCTGCTGAGTAATTTTACATCTGCCCCTTTGGGGGTTAATAAAGTTACTGTTAAAGGCGGATTTCATAATCCGCCTCATTTTTTTAGGTGATTCTTATGGAACTTAACGAATTTGAACGCATTGATGACCTTCAGCTCGGAGGTACGATTATATTTCAGGACAAACGGCTGTTCTGCTTCGGGGTTGACGCTGTTCTGCTTGCAAATTACGCTTCCGTAATGCCCGGTGCCAAAGTATTGGATTTATGCTCCGGAAACGGTATCGTTCCGCTTATTCTTTCGGCAAAAACCGATGCTGCGGAAATTCATGCGATTGATATTCTCGAAAGAAACTTTGAACTGATAAACAAGAGCATAACATATAATCGGCTGGAAAATAAAATTTTTCCTGTGTGCGATGATCTCAAAAACTGGAAACTGCATTTTGCGGCTTCGTCGTTTGATGTTGTGACCTGTAACCCTCCTTATATAAAGTCGGGAGGCGGTCTTCTCAGCGCAGGTGAGGAAAAGCGCTGCGCAAGGCATGAAATTTTCTGCACGCTTGACGATGTGGTTTCTGCTGCCGCTTCGCTTTTGAAACACGGCGGAAAATTTGCTGTTGTCTATCGTCCGGACAGACTTGCCGAACTTATTTTTACGCTCAAAATCCATAAGCTTGAACCTAAACGGATTCGTTTTGTTCATTCCAGAAGCGGTGATAGGGCGAAGCTTGTTCTGCTTGAAGCCATACGGTCGGGCGGTGCTGAATTGACTGTCGAACCTCCGCTTTATATTTACAAAAACAAAACCGAATATTCAGATGAAATTAACCGTATTTACGGCAGAATATAAAGGACTGATGCTAATTGACTATCGAAAACTACGGTACGCTATATGTCTGCGCTACACCGATAGGAAACCTTTCCGATATGAGCGAAAGATTTATAGAAACGCTCAAATCGGCTGACATTATTGCTGCCGAGGATACAAGGCATACGCTAAAACTGCTTAATCATTTGGGAATAAAAAAGCCTATGATAAGCTATTATGAGCACAATAAAAGGGAACGCAGCGAGGTTTTGGCGGAAAAGCTTAAAAGCGGCATGAATATTGCGCTTGTTTCCGATGCCGGAACTCCTGCAATTTCGGACCCGGGCGAGGATCTTGTTTCGCTTTGTCATGACGAAGGTATAAGAGCGGTGCCGATTCCGGGGTGCTGCGCTGCTGTATCGGCGCTTTCCGTCAGCGGACTGCCAACCGGCAGATTTTGCTTTGAAGGCTTTCTCACCGTCAACCGCCAGGGCAGAAGGGAAAGACTTGAGGAACTCAAAGACGAACAGCGTACAATTATATTTTATGAGGCTCCGCATAAGCTGCTGTCAACACTGAAGGATATGTTTTCAGTTTTCGGCGACAGGCGGATTTCGCTTTGCCGCGAGCTTACAAAGCTTCACGAGGAAACCGTGAGAACAACGCTTTCTGCGGCTGTTAATTTCTATACCGAAAATCAGCCCAAAGGTGAATTTGTTCTGATTCTCGAAGGTGCCGAAAAATGCGAGCCTGTATTTGAGGACAGTGTTGCCGACCATCTTTTGCGGCTTATTTCCTCGGGTGCTGACAAAAAAGAGGCAATAAAAACCGTTGCCAAAGAGCGGGGAATTCCCAAAAAAGAGGTTTATGCCGAAAGCTTAAAGCTTGAATTATAATGAATTTTGTGTGAATTGTAAAAAAACACTTGTATTTTATATACAATTGTGTTATAATTATTAGGCATTAAAAATTTTCAAGGAGATATGAACATGTTTAAAAAATCACTTATTATGCTTCTTTGTCTGTCTCTTGTTGCCTGTGCTTTTCTTACAGGCTGCGGAAAAGACAGCGGGAAGGACTCAAAGAAAGACAATACGGAATCTTCGGATACCGCTGCGACAAAGCCTAATTATAAGGTAGAGTATTTCGACGGTGACGACGGTGTTTATGCCGAGGTTAACGGTAAAACCGTTTCTTCTGACGAATTCAAGTATTTTCTTATGATGCAGATGTACAGCGATCAGGCTGCGGCCGGGGACAGTTCCGGCGATAATTCCTGGACAGATGACAAAATTAAATCCGCAATGGATAACGCTCTTAACCAGGCGGTCCTCATGTATGTTTATAAGTCCGGCGCTACAGATGCGGGTATTGAGCTTACAGAGGATGACCAAAAAACAATCGATTCCAATATCGACAGCGCAAAGCAGTACTACGGCGAAGAAATGTACAACCTCCAGCTTGAAGGTATGGGTATTACCGAGGATATGTATAAGAATTTCTCAACGCTGAGCATGTATGCAAGCAAATGGTATGAAAAGTTCTCGGCGGACGCTGTTTCCGATGAGGATATTTCAAAGACATTCCACAAGGACTATGTAAAGGCTAAGCACATTCTTATCAAGAAGACTACCGATGACGGTACGGATGTTTCTGCCGACGCTTACACAAAAATCGAAGACATCAAAAAACAGCTTGATGGCGGAGCGGATTTCGATACTCTTATGAATGAAAATTCCGAAGACCCCGGTCTTCAGTCCGCACCTAACGGCTATGTTTTCACAAAAGGTCAGATGGTTCAGGAGTTTGAGGACGCTGCTTTTAAGCTTGAACCCGGTCAGATAAGCGATATTGTTGAATCAACATACGGCTATCATATACTTATGAAGGTTGAGCTTACCGATGAGGATCTCAACGAAACCACATCCGATTCCTCCGGTCAGCAGGTTACGGTTAAGGAAGCTATCAAGTCAAATCTTGCCGGCGACAAGTTCTCGCAGCACATTGAAGATGTAAAATCAAAGGCTAAGGTTAAAGTCAACAAGAACGAAGAAAGCAACTTCAAGAAGAATGCCGAAAAGCTTTATAATGATTTTACTGCAAAAATGAACGAAATCAGTCAGAAACTTCAGGCACAGCAGCAGGCTGCACAGAGCACGCAGGACGCTACATCTTCAGCCGGAGACGGTTCGGCTGCCGATAATTCCGCTGAATAATATCAAATAATTTTGGCATTGCTAATTGCAGTGCCATTATTTTTTAAAAAACTATTGATTAATGACGAAAAATATTATATAATATATAGTGAAAATTTTACCGAACGGAGATAAGCTATGGAAAATAACGATAATGAATTTTCGATATCCCTGCAGCAGGTTGCAAAGGATATGGAACTCGAAAGCATATACGACGGCGGCGGTATTGAGGACAGAATGATTTCTTCAAGAGATATAAACAGATGCGGTCAGCAGCTTATGGGCTATCTTGATTATTTTGACAGCGAACGCATTCAGATAATCGGGCTGGTTGAGTGCACCTATCTTGAAAGTCTTGCGCCGAAAGATAGACTTGACAGTATTGAGGCTGTCTTAAGCAGAAAGATTCCGGCACTTATAATCACGAGGGATTTGAAGGTTTTTCCTGAAATTCTCGAATCTGCAAGGAAAAATAATGTTCCGGTATTCTCGACTTATCATGCTACTTCATCATTTATGGCTGCGCTTATCGCTTATCTTAACAAAAATCTTGCACCGAGAATCACACGCCACGGCGTTTTGGTTGAAATCTACGGTGAAGGCGTGCTTATTTTGGGCGAAAGCGGCGTCGGCAAAAGCGAAACTGCAATAGAACTCGTAAAAAGAGGGCACCGCCTTGTGGCTGATGATGCGGTTGAAATAAAAAAAGTATCGGCTATTTCGCTTGTCGGTTCATCGCCTCAGGTTATCAGGCACTTTATAGAACTCAGGGGTATCGGAATTATTGATGTGCGCCGAATCTTCGGTATGGGTGCGGTTAAGGATTCCGAAAAAATCGACCTTGTCGTTAAGCTTGAAGCGTGGGATAACACAAAACAGTATGACAGGCTGGGGCTTACAACCGAAAAGGTTGATATTTTGGGTATAGAAGTCAACTCTATAACCATACCTGTTAAACCCGGCCGTAATCTTGCGGTAATTCTCGAGGTTGCCGCTATGAATAACAGGCAGAAAAGAATGGGATATAACGCTGCGGAAATCCTGAACAAACGGCTCATGGGCGACTTCAGCGAGTAATAAATATAATTAACGGAGGATTTGTAAATGTATATAGGAATTGATCTCGGAGGAACAAATATTGCGGCAGGTGTTGTCGATGAAAACGGTAAAATCCTGCATAAGGACAGTGTCAAGGCAAATGCTGAAAGACCGTCTTCTGAAATTATAAAGGATATGGCGGAACTTTCAAAAAAGGTTGCGCTTGACGCGGGCTTTCAGCTTTCCGATGTCGAATGGGTAGGCATCGGCAGCCCCGGAACCTGCGATACCGACAACGGTGTTCTGGTATATGCAAATAATCTTAATTTTTACAATACACCCATGCGTGATGAATTTCGTAAAACCTTTGATGTTCCGGTTTATATAGCGAACGATGCGGACGCTGCGGCATTCGGCGAGGCTATGGTCGGTGCGGCAAAAGGCACAAAAAGCAGCATTATGATTACTCTCGGAACCGGCGTTGGCGGCGGTGTTATAATCGACAATAAAATAATAAATGGATTTAACCATGCCGGCGGCGAACTCGGGCATATGGCAATCTGCGTTGACGGCATAAAATGCACTTGCGGCAACAACGGCTGCTGGGAAGCTTACGCTTCAGCGACCGCACTTATCCGTCAGACAAAAGAAGCTATGGATAAAAATCCGGATTCTAAAATGTGGGAACTTTCAAAATCGGGCGGCGTGAACGGCAAGCTTGCTTTTGATGCGGCAAAACTCGGAGATAAAACCGCAATCGATGTTGTTAATCAGTACATCAAGTATGTCAGCGTCGGCGTAACAAATATTATACTTATTTTCCAGCCCGAAAAGCTTCTTATCGGCGGCGGAATTTCAGGACAGGGGGATTATCTTATCAACCCCATAAGAGAGTATGTTAAAGCCCATGATTACTGTAAAACCGAGCAGCACACTGCAATTGAAGCAGCTGCCCTCGGAAATGACGCAGGCATTATAGGCGCCGCATTCCTCGGAAAACAGTATGTAACGGAGGATTAATGTGACCGATATTTCTGAAATATTGAAAGATATAAGCTATACGGAAAACGAACCGATGAGCAGGCACACCACCTTCAGAATCGGCGGCTGCGCCGATCTCTTTGTGTGTCCGAAAACGCTGGAAGAACTTATAAGAGTGCTGAAAACAGACTTGCCTAAAATTGTTATCGGTAACGGCTCAAATATGCTTTTTCCCGATGACGGTTTTCGAGGTATGGTAATTAAGTACAGTGATGATACGGTCATGTGCGACGGCGATTTTATAACATGCGGCGCAGCGTCGCTTATGCCTCAGGTTGCCGCGGAAGCTTACCGTAATTCTCTCGGAGGGTTTGAATTTGCCTCCGGTATTCCGGGGTCAATCGGCGGAGGTGTACGCATGAACGCCGGTGCTTACGGCGGTTCTATGGATTCTGTTGTTTTTGAAACCGTGTATGTTGAAAACGGTGAAATGAAAACAGCTGATAATTCCGGGCATGATTTTTCTTACCGTCACAGTATATTTTGCGGCGAACCGCTTAAGGTTATAACATCAACGAAAATTAAACTCCACAGAGCGGAAAAACAGGATATCAAGGCGCTGACCGATGACTATACTAACCGCAGAAAAACCAAACAGCCGCTGAAATTTCCGAGTGCGGGGAGCGTATTCAAGCGCCCGAAGGGGCACTTTGCCGGTGCGCTTATCGAGCAGTGCGGTCTCAAGGGGTTTTCGGTAGGCGGAGCGCAGGTCAGCGAGCTTCATGCCGGATTTATTATCAATACCGGCGGTGCGACGGCAGACGATGTGAAACGGCTTATTGCACATATTCAAAAGAAAGTTTTTGAAACATTCGGCGTTTCGCTTGAATGTGAAATTTGCATATTATAGGAGCAGTTTATGGAATGTTTGATAATTACCGGGCTTTCCGGTGCGGGGAAAAGCCAGGCGAAAAAGTATATTGAGGATTTGGGCTATTTTTGCGTTGACAATATGATTCCGGAACTGGTTCCGTCATTTATCGATTTATGCCTTTGCACACGCAAAGAAATCGAAAAAATCGCTTTTGTCATTGACACAAGAAGCGGTACCGGTTTTGATAAATTCATCTCTTGGCTTAATTCGGAACAGTGCGGCGTTAACTATAAAATCATTTATCTTGAGGCAAAGGACGATGTTATTGTAAGGCGGTACAAAGAGAGCCGCAGAAAGCACCCCCTTGCCGGCGGCGAAAGGGTTGTTGATGGGCTTAAAGCCGAACGCGAAATGCTCCGTCCGATGAGAGATAATGCTGAAATTATCATCGACACAAGCGATATTAAACCGCAGCAGCTGAGAAATATCCTTTACGATATGCTTGATGAAAAAAACGGCGATGCAAATATTTCGGTTACGGTCATTTCTTTCGGATTCAAATACGGTATTCCGATTGATGCGGATATTGTTTTTGATGTCCGTTTTCTGCCTAACCCGTTTTATATCAAAGAACTTAAGGATTTTACCGGAATGGATAAAACCGTATCTGATTTTGTGCTCAGCCATGAACAGACGCAGACATTTCTTTCAAAGCTTACAGATATGATTGAATTTTTATTGCCGCATTATAAAAACGAAGGAAAACAGCAGCTCGTTATTGCAATAGGCTGCACCGGCGGAAAACACAGAAGTGTTGCAATTGCCGAAAAACTTTTTGAGTTTCTTACCAAAAGCGGAGTGAATTCCAACATTATTCACAGAGATTATATGCTTGACGGGCAGAACAAAAGATAGCGAGGTTTGTTATGTCATTTGCATCTGAAATAAAAGAGGAACTGTGCAGCAGAAAAAGCGTCGGCACCAAATGCTGTGCCTGTGCGGAACTTGCCGCTTTTGTGCTGTTTTCCGCACGGTTTGAGGATGGTTTTCTTAAAATACCGACAGAAAACACCTCCGTTGCCAAACAGATTATTAATCTTTTGAAACACGCATACACAGTTCAGCCGGAGGTTTCTGTCAAAAAAAATCTTCTTTTTATAAACATAAATCCCGAAAGTTCTTCGTTTATCCTTAAAGACCTCAATATCCTGCGTGAGGACGGAACGGCGGAGTTCAGAATTTATAACGGAATGATTAAAAATGACTGCTGCGCCAAATCGTTTGTACGCGGAGCGTTTCTTTCGTGCGGTTCAATGACCTCACCCGAAAAGGATTATCATCTTGAATTTGTTACTCACAGAAAACGGCTTTCAGGTGATTTGGAGGTTCTTTTGAAGAAATTCGGGCTTGTACCGAAATGTGTTCTACGTAAGTCCAATTATGTGATTTATTTCAAAGCGGCGGATGCGATATCCGATGTTTTAAGCCTTATAGGAGCAGTAAACTCGCTTATGGAATTTGAAAACACGGTTATAATAAAGGATGTCAAAAACAATATAAACCGCCGCACAAACTTTGAAAACGCGAACATGAACAAAACGGCGGACGCTGCCGCAAAGCAGCTTGCGGCCATTAAAAAAATCAAAAATGCCGGTATGCTTGACTCGCTAAGACCAGAGCTTAAGGAAATTGCGCTTTTGAGGCTTGAAAATCCGGAAATTCCGCTTTCGGAAATATGCGGTCTTTTGTCGGACAAGGTGTCAAAGTCCGGCGCAAATCACAGATTCAGAAAATTAATTTCAATTGCGGAAGGTTTATAAAAATGCATGATTTTGTTCATCTGCATCTTCATACTCAGTGCAGCCTTCTGGACGGAGCGTCCAAAATTCCCGATGTTATAAAAAGGGTAAAGCAACTTGGTCAGAAGGCTTGTGCAATTACCGACCACGGCGTTATGTATGGCGCAGTGGATTTTTACTGTGAAGCAAAAAAGCAAGGTATCAAGCCGATTATCGGCTGCGAGGTTTATACGGCGGCAAGAAAAATGACGGATAAAACCTATGAGCTTGACTCTTCTTGCGGTCACCTTGTTCTGCTTGCCGAAAATAACGAAGGATATAAAAATCTTGTTAAAATTGTCAGCCGTGCACAGCTTGACGGTTACTATTATAAACCGAGAGTTGATTTTGACCTGCTCCAAAAATACAGCGGAGGTATAATTGCGCTTTCGGCATGTATGGCGGGTGATATTCCGCGCGCTCTGCTTGACGGAAACACAAAGAAAGCCGAACTGCTTGCGGAAAAATTCATCTCTATATACGGCAAAAACAATTTCTTTATTGAACTTCAAAATCAGGGAATAGCCGTACAAAACAGTTTGAATGCTTCGCTTTCCGCACTGGCTGAAAAATTCGGTCTGGGTACTGTTGCAACGAATGATTCTCATTATGTGAATAAATCCGATGCCGAAATACAGGACATTCTGATGTGTATTCAGATGGGCAAGCGGCTATCGGATACGGACCGCATGAAATTTGAAACAAACGAGTTTTATATAAAGTCGTATGACGAAATGCTTGCGGCTCTTCCGGGATATGAGCAGGCGCTTTTGAATACTGCAATCATCGCCGAAAGATGTAATGTTGATTTTGACTTTTCAAAAACTTATCTTCCCAAATTCGATACCCCTGATAACATTGATGCATTTTTATATCTGAAAAAACTGTGTCTTGACGGAATGGACGCAAAATACGGCAAAAGAACGGAATCGCTTTTGGAAAGATTAAAATCCGAGCTTGAAACAATCAGACAAATGGGATTTGTTGATTATTTTCTTATCGTCTGGGATTTTGTAAAATTTGCAAAACAGAGCGGAATTGCAGTAGGACCGGGCAGAGGCTCCGCCGCAGGAAGCCTTACCGCTTATCTTCTCGACATCACAACCGTTGACCCGATAAAATACGACTTGCTGTTTGAGCGTTTCCTCAATCCAGAAAGAGTGTCTATGCCGGATATAGATATTGACTTTTGCTACGAGCGCAGGGGCGAGGTTATTGATTATGTTATCCGAAAATACGGCGCCGACCGTGTTACCCAGATTGTCACCTTCGGTACAATGGCGGCAAGGCAGGCTGTGCGTGACATCGGCAGGGTAATGGATATACCGATTCCGGAGGTTGACAGGATTTCAAAGCTTATTCCAAGAGGCCCGAAGGTTACGCTGTCATCGGCAATGGCGGAGTCTTCCGATTTTAAGCGTGCATATGAATCGGATTCAAAAGTCAAAGCGCTGATTGACAAGGCAATGACGATTGAAGGTATGTACCGCAATACCTCTATCCATGCGGCGGGCGTGGTTATCTATAAAGAAAGCGCCGACAATTATCTTCCGCTCCAGCGGCAGGGCGATGTTATAACCACGCAGTTTACCAAAGAAAATGTCGAAAAGCTTGGGCTTTTAAAAATGGATTTTCTTGGGCTCAGAAATCTTACAATAATACAGGACACGGTTGAAATTGCCGCCGTATCTCACGGCGCAAAGATAGATATTGAAAAAATCGACCTCAATTCTCAGGAAATTTACAGGCTTTTATCCTCGGGTGATACCGACGGCGTTTTTCAGCTTGAAAGCGGCGGTATGAGAAAATTTCTCCGTGAACTGAAACCTAACTGCTTTGAAGATGTTATAGCTGCCATATCGCTTTACCGCCCCGGACCTATGGCGTCGATTCCGACTTATATTCATAACAGACTCTGCCCGGAAGATGTCAAATACAAGCATCCGCTCCTGAAAGAGATTCTTGAACCGACATACGGATGCATCGTTTATCAAGAGCAGGTTATGCAGATAGTGAGGACGCTTGCCGGATATTCAATGGGGCGCGCCGACCTTGTAAGGCGTGCTATGGCAAAAAAGAACCAAGATGTTCTGACCAAAGAACGCAAGCTGTTTATTTACGGCGGAGATGGGGTAGACGGTGCTCTCAAAAAAGGAGTAAGCGAAAGTGCAGCTAACGATATTTTTGGCGAAATTGTTGATTTCGCCAAATATGCATTCAATAAATCTCACGCTGCCGCATACGCAGTGATTGCGTGCAGAACCGCATGGCTTAAGGCGAATTACGGTGCGGAATTTACGGCTTCTCTGATTACGGCGTTTTTAAATGATACATCTAAGGTTGCAAGATATACCGACAGCTGCAAAAAAAAGGGCATACAACTTTTGCCTCCGGATATAAACAAAAGCTACGGCGTGTTTACAACCGAAAACGGCAATATCCGTTTTGGGCTTGCGGCTGTTAAAAACATAGGCAGGAATATGGTTGACAGGATTGTTGCCGAAAGAAACCGCGGCGGTGCATTTATTGACCTTTATGACTTTATCCACCGCTGCAGCGGCACCGAATTAAACAAGCGTGCTGTTGAAGCGCTTATAAAATGCGGCGCGTTTGACAATCTCGGCGCAAACCGCTCGCAGATGGCGGCGGTTTATGAGGACTGGCTTGATGATGTTCAGATGGGCAACCGCAGCCGTGTTGAAGGACAGCTGTCGCTTTTCGGAAGCGAGGAGGACGACAGAATACTTCCGGCAATAAAAGAATGTTCGCTTGCGGACAGGTTAGAGATGGAGCATGAATATACAGGTCTTTATCTTACCGGAAATCCTCTTGATGAGTACAAATTTGCCCTTAAAACAAATTCGGATATTTCGATCGGAACCCTGCTTTCTTCCGATGCGTCCGACGGCGACACGATACAGGTTGCCGGTATCATCACAAGACTGCGGATAAGCACCACAAAAACCGGAGCAAAAATGGCATTTGCGGACATTGCGGATTTTGACGGCAGCATAGGGCTTGTTGTCACTCCCAAATCGTTTTCCAAATGCTCTGCCGATTTGAAAAAGGGTAATGTCGTATCGGTAAAAGGCAGAATATCAATTCCGGACAGCGGAGTACCGGAACTTAACATTTTTGAACTTAAAATTCTCAATAAGATTCCGGTTTACGACAGCGTAAGAATCATAATCGAAACAGACAGCGACGGTATGATGGCGGCAGCAGATATTTTCCGCGGCTTCCGCGGAGGTGATACCGAGGTTTACATTTTCAATTCGGATGACGGAAAGTGGCGGGCGCTTAAAGGTGAAAATTCTGTCTTTTGCACCGAAAGCCTGATAAATAAACTGAAAATAAAATACGGTTCTTCATTCAAAACAACAAAAATATAAAATATTTTCAAAAAAACCCTTGATTTTTTTGAAATTTATGTTATAATATATGTATTGAGTTATGAGTAATGTTTTGCAGATGGGAGGTTGTTGTTGTGAATTTGGCTGTTAATATCATTTATATAATTGTATGTTTGGTTCTTATTGCGATTGTTCTGTTCCAGTCCGGTAAGCAGGCGGGTCTTTCGGGCAGCATTGCCGGAGGTGCCGAAACCTTCTTCGGAAAGAACAAGGCAAGAACTTGGGATTCTAAATTAAGCAAGCTTACTTCCGTGCTTGCCGTGCTGTTTATGGTTCTCGCCGTAATTATTAATTTTGCACTCAAATAATGCAGAAACCGATGCCACGCATACATAATTTATGCGTGGCTTTTTTATGCCCGAAGGGGGAATTTTATTTTGAATACAGACAGAAAAATCAGAATACTTGAATTTATTAATTCAAAAGAATACAATCCGCTTACGGCAAATGAACTTGCAGCGGTTATTGATGTACCGAAATCGGACATGAATGAATTTAATTCGATTTTAGACGAGCTGTTAAACGAAGGAAAAATATTAATAGGCAAGAAAAAGCGAATCCGTTCATCGGAAGCCGACGGATTGATTCCGGGAACTTACTCCGGAAACGAAAGAGGGTTCGGGTTTGTAAGATTCGATTCCGAAAAAGAAGACCTTTTCATTCCGCCGGACGCTTCAAATACTGCTCTTGACGGTGATACGGTGCTTGTTTCCGAAAAGACCGGCAGGGACGGCAGACCAGAAGGAAAGGTTGAAAAAGTTCTTGCGCATGCAAATAAATTTGTGGTCGGGATGTTTCAGGCAGGCAGAAACAGCGGTTTTGTTATTCCTGACGACTCTAAAATTTCAAAGGATATTTATATATCAAAAAAGAATTTCTTCGGTGCGCGTGACGGACAGGAGGTTGTGTGTGAAATAACTTCTTATCCGTTGAAGGCAAAGAACCCGGAGGGCAGAATTATCGAGGTCATCGGCTACAGCGGAGAACATGATACTGTCATAAAAACCGTTCTGAAACGATATAATATAAACAGCGAGTTTTCCGAAGCTGTAATTTCCGAGGCCGAAAAGCGCGAAAAGCAGCCCATAGACCTTTCGGACCGCCTTGATTTAAGGCGTGATACCATTATCACAATAGACGGTGAGGATTCCAAGGACCTTGACGATGCGGTTTCTGTTAAAAAGATTAAGGGCGGTATTTACAGGCTCGGCGTTCATATTGCCGATGTCAGCAACTATGTAAACATCGGCAGCGAACTTGACAAAGAAGCTTATACACGCGGCACAAGCGTTTATCTTGTTGACAGGGTTATTCCGATGCTTCCGAAAAATCTTTCAAACGGTATCTGCAGTCTCCAGCCGAAAACCGACAGGCTTACACTTTCGTGTATCATGGATATCGATAAACACGGCGTTGTCCGTGACTATAAAATTACGAAATCGGTTATCCGCTCAAAAGAAAGAATGACTTACAGGGGCGTAACCGATATTCTTGAGGGCAGGTCACAGGAATATCCACGGCTTCACAGAATGCTGAAAACCATGCTTGAACTTGCCGTTATCCTCAGAAACAGGCGCAAAGCGGAAGGAAGCCTCGATTTTGATTTCCCGGAAGCCAAGATTAAGCTTGATGAAAAGGGTAAACCTATCAGCATAGAAAAATATGAGATTACGATTTCCAATCACATCATTGAAGAATTTATGCTCGCCGCCAACCGCACGGTTGCAGAGCACATGTTTTGGCTTAATAAGCCAATGATGTACCGTGTTCATGAAAAACCCGATGAAGATAAGCTTATGAATTTCGCCAAAACGGCGTATAATCTCGGTTATACGGTGCACGGACTTAATTCGCCGCACCCGAAGGAACTTCAGAAAATTCTCGATGAATGCAAGGACAAGCCGGAAGAAAGGGTTCTTTCTACCCTGATGCTCCGCTCTATGATGAAAGCAAAATATTCCGAAAACAATCTCGGGCATTTTGGGCTTAATGCCAAATATTACTGCCATTTCACATCGCCTATCAGACGCTATCCCGACTTGGTGGTTCACAGGCTTCTTAAGGAATGGCTTGAAACCGGCATAACCGCAGAAAGCGAAAAGCGCTGGAATAAGTTTATGCCTTCAGCCGCAGAAAATTGCAGCATTACCGAACGCAACGCCGAAGAAGCGGAGCGTGATGTGGACGATATCAAAAAAGCAGAGTACATGCAGCAGTTCATCGGCGAGAAATTTGATGGATATATTTCGGGCGTTACCGGATTCGGGATATTTGTTGAACTGGAAAATACGGTTGAGGGTCTTGTTCACATAACGGCTCTAAAAGATGATTACTATGTTTACGATGAAAAGTCCTTGACGCTCACCGGTGAGCATAACAAATTTGTTTACAGGCTCGGCGATAAGGTGTCTGTTGTGTGCGTCGGTGCTGATCCGAGAGCAAGACAGATTGATTTTGAATTGGCGGTGGATTCTGATGAATAAACAGACAACAGGTAAAAAGATAATTGTTCAGAACAAGAAGGTTTTTCACGATTTTTTTGTTGAGGAAACCTATGAAGCAGGCATTGAACTGGTTGGAACCGAGGTTAAGTCGCTACGTGCCGGTAAGGCAAATCTTAAGGACAGTTATATTGATATAAGAAACGGCGAGGCTTATATATACGGTATGCATATCAGCCCGTATGACCACGGAAATATTTTCAACCGTGACCCTGAGCGTGACCGAAGACTGCTTCTTCACAAATGCGAAATTATGAAACTTTTCGGTCTTGTAAAACAGGACGGTTATACGCTTGTTCCTACAAAGCTTTATTTTTCCGGTTCAAATATAAAAGTTGAGGTTGCGCTTGCGAGAGGTAAAAAACTCTACGATAAACGCGATGATGCGGCAAAACGCGACGCAAAACGCAATATGGAACGGGAACTCAGGGTGAGGAATATGTGATTGTCGGTTGACAATCTGCGCCCGATGTGCTATAATTAATATGCTTGGAGCGTGACTTTGATTGGATACACTCAAATTCAACAATAACGGAGTTAAGCTTATCGCACACAGAGGTTTAAGCGGAATTGAGGCCGAAAATACGGTTTCGGCATTTGTTGCCGCCGCCAACCGTTCATATTGGGGGATTGAAACCGATATTCATCTCACGGCGGACGGAATTTATGCGGTTATTCACGATGACTCAACGAAACGCACTTGCGAAAAGTCGATGAAAGTTGAAAAATCAACATATGCCGACCTTTCAAAGCTTCATGTTTATGACCGTTTCGGCGTCACGAGAATCGATTTGAGGATTCCGAGGCTTGAAGAGTACTTCTATATTTGCCGAATTTACGGAAAACATCCGGTGCTTGAACTTAAAAATCCGTTTCCGAAAAAGAATGTTAAAGAAATTTACGGTATTGCTAAGGATTTTGATTTGCTTTCTGATATAATATTTATTTCTTTTTCTATTGACAATCTTCTGTGTTTGCGTGAGATTGACGAAGATATCAAAATCCAGTATCTTGTAAAAAAGTTCAAGCCGGAGTATATTCCGATTCTGAAAAAGCATAATTTCGGTATTGATATTTCCGCTAAGGCGCTTACGGCGGAAATCGCAGTTGAATTAAAACAAAACGGTATCGAAATCAATTGCTGGACTTGCGATTTACCGGAGGATGCCGAAAAACTGACTGATTTCGGTGCAGATTATATTACCACCAATATTTTGGAATAGATTTGGGGGCGTAAGGGCTTCGACGGGGATGTTGAAGCACGATAAGCGGGTAGCGGACCGTAGCCGCTTTAAAATACGGAACTTTAAATTTAAACGCTGAAGATAATTTAGCAGTAGCCTAACGGCTGCGAAAGACGCCTCATTTAAGGCGTCCGTTCTGCCCGGGGTGACCGCGTACCGGTGCAGAGCGTCATTAAAGCGGTGACCGTGACATCGGCAAAGCTTTGAGCCATGCATGACAAATGAAGCTACCTTTCCAAAAAGAGCGCAGTCTCTCTTTTTGGAAAGGGAATTCTGACAGACTGCTGCACCCGGAGAAAGTCGTGTGAATATGTTTTCGGACGCGGGTTCAACTCCCGCCGTCTCCATATTTGATGAACCCGCATAATTGCTGATATATCCAGTAGTTATGCGGGTTTGTTCTTGTTTGTGCAGATATATATAAAGTTTAAAAATGTAGTATTCAGCTCGTAAAGCGTTCGTATAAAAGTATTTCAAAAAAGACTTGATTTTACAAAAAACATATGATATAATTTAGATATAGAGTTAAATTTTAATTTTCGGCAAACTTACTGAAAAGTAAGGACGCAAAGTTTAGTGTCTAACCCGTGCGGGGGCGGTATGATTGACTGACTGCATTTCTGTGCAGTCGGTTTTTGTTTTTTAAGGAGGTATTTTTTTGAAAACAAAGGAAAAACATACATCTTCCGCTAATTCTTTTTTTATCAACTATAATAATGTTGATGACAAAACAAGAGAGGGTATGGACAGGCTTTTTAAAGCACCGAGAAAAAATTTCTGGATAAAGAAACGGCTATTTGATATTGTTTTTTCGTGTCTTGCGCTTTTGATTCTTTTGCCGTTTTTTGTGATTATCGGTATAATTATTTTTATTGACGACCCGCATGCAAGTCCGATTTTTTGTCAGAAAAGGGTAGGACGGCACGGCAAGATTTTTACTATTTATAAATTCCGCAGCATGGTCGCAAACGCCGAAAAAATGAGAAATCATCTTGAAGAAAAAAACGAAATGGACGGTCCTGTATTCAAGATTAAAGATGACCCGAGAATTACAAGGGTCGGCAAGATTATCAGAAAGATGAGCATTGACGAACTTCCGCAGCTTATCAATGTGCTGAAAGGCGATATGAGTTTTGTGGGTCCGAGGCCTCCGCTACCGTCGGAGGTTGCACAGTATGACGATTACCAAAAGCTGCGCCTTGTTGTTACGCCCGGGCTTACCTGCATATGGCAGACCACAAGCGGCAGAAATGATGTTCCGTTTGAAACATGGGTGGAAATGGATATTGAATACATTCAAAACCGCACAATGATTATGGATTTAAAAATAATTGCCAAAACAGTTCTTGTGATGATTACAAAAGAGGGGCAGTGATTATATTAATAAAAATATGACATTAAGAGGGGCGAAAACCGTGTTATCTGAATTTTACGAAAACATCGGCGGAAATGCCGATGTTCAGACTGTCGAAAAAGTCCATATAGTACTGGGCTTTTTCGATAGTCTGAAGCAGCCCAGACAGGCTGCTTTTTATCATAAATTCAGAGATTCTGCGTATCTTACGGTTTCCATTGCTTCACCGCAATACTTGTCTGCACCGACCATTTCGGCATATTCTTCCGTCAGAACCGCTCCTCCGACAACGATTTTTACATCGCATTTCTCACGCAGCTGACGGATTGTTTCCGCCATTGACGGTACCGTTGTCGTCATGAGTGCACTAAGACCTACAATCGGTGCTTTTTCCCTCAAAACGGTTTCAACGACTGTTTCCGGCGGAACATCACGACCGAGGTCTATGACATCATAACCGTAGTTCTCAAGAAGAACCCTAACTATGTTTTTGCCGATATCATGAACATCACCCTTGACCGTAGCAAGCACGAATTTTGCCTTAACGGCGGTTGATTTCCCGATTTTCTTTTTAAGCACATCAAAAGCCGCAGCCGAAGCCTCTGCGCTCATAAGAAGCTGCGGAAGAAAGAGCTTTCCGCTTTCAAAATCCTTTCCTACGGTATCGAGAGCAGGTATAATTTCGCCGTTTATGAGGGCCATAGGCTCTGTTTCCGTCTTCCCGGCAATTTCGGCGGCCTTATCTTTAAGCCCCTTTATTATTGCTCCGGAAAGGGTCAATTCTGTTTTCTCCGTTTCCTTATTTTCTTCACCCGACACAAAATCAATATATTTAAGGCAGGCTTCGTCGCGCCCGGAAAGACACATGAATGTTTTGTAAGCCGTCATCATCGTATGCGAATTGGGGTTCATAATTGCCGCATCAAGACCGTTTTCAAGCGCCATTGTAAAAAATGCGGAGCTTATCGTTTCGCGGCTTGGAAGTCCGAAAGATATATTCGAAACGCCGAGAGATGTTCTGAACCCGAGATTCTTAAGCATTTTTACAGCTTTCAGTGTGATGTTTGCCGCATTTGAATCGGAACTTACTGCCATTACGAGAGGGTCAACGATAATATCTTTTTTGAAAATTCCGTATTTTTCCGCCTCTTCCAGTATTTTTTCGGCAATCTCGACACGCTTTTCGGCTGAATCGGGGATTCCGTCCTCGTCAAGCGTAAGCGCAACTATAACACCGCCGTATTTTGCGGCAAGCGGGAACACCGCATCCATAGACTCCTTTTTTCCGCTCACGGAATTTATCATAGCCTTACCGTTATAAGCGCGCAGCGCCCGTTCCATAGCCGAAGGGTCGGTAGTATCTATCTGCAGCGGAAGGTCTGTTACCTCCTGCAGTTTTTTGACAACTCTTTCCATCATTTCCGGTTCATCAATCTCCGGAAGCCCCACATTTACATCAAGAACATCCGCACCCGATTCCGCCTGTTTGAGCCCCTCGCCTAGAATATAGTCTATGTTATTATCCCTGAGCGCCTGCTTGAAAAGCTTTTTGCCGGTCGGATTTATTCTTTCGCCGATGAGAACCGGCTTTTCACCGAACGAAACTGCGGTTGTATACGACGAAACAACCGTTATATCCTTATCTTTTATAGGTGCAGGTGTAATGCTTGTTGTAAATTCTATGGTTTTTCTTATATAATCCGGAGTGGTTCCGCAGCAACCGCCGAGAATTGAAACGCCGCATTTTGCTATTTCAGCCATTGAAGCGGCAAATTCTTCTGCGGTTACATTATAGACTGTTTCGTCGTTCACAATTTCGGGAAGCCCGGCATTAGGACTGATTATAATCGGCACAGAAGCTGCTGCGGCAAGTCTTTTTGCGGTTTCAAGCATTTGTTTCGGACCTAAGCTGCAATTCGCTCCGAAGGCATCAACCCTTAAGCCTTCAAGCATTGCCGCCATTGCCTCCGGCGACGCACCGGTCATAAGCTGGCTGTTTCTGTCATAAACATTAGAAACAATTACCGGCAAATCGCAGTTTTCCTTTGCTGCCAGAACCGCTGCCTTTGTTTCGAGGGAATCGTTCATTGTTTCAATTATTACAACATCTGCGCCGTGCCCGGCTTTGATTTGCTCTGCAAATATTTTAACAGCTTCGGAAAACGGAAGGTCGCCGATAGGCTCAAGAAGCTTTCCGGTAGGACCGATATCAAGCGCAACAAAGCCGTGGCCGCAAGATGCCGCCGCCGATTTCGCACATTCAACTCCGCTCTTTATAATGCTTTCATATGAACTGCCGAATTTCAGACGGTTTGATCCGAAAGTGTTAGTCGTAACAAAATCCGAACCCGCATTAAGATAAGCCTTATGAAGCGCTGTTATTTTATCGGGATGTTTAATATTCCATTCCTCCGGCTTTTCCCCCGGCTTAAGTCCGGCTGCCTGGAGCATTGTGCCGGTTCCTCCGTCAAAATACAGAAATTTTTCTTTGCAAAGCTGTTTAATATCCATGTGTTTTACCTCATGATTTCGGAAAGATTGCTGCTTATAGCCCTCGCAACATCGGGTTTATTCATCGAATATACATGTATATGCTTTACGCCGCTTGCTATCAGGTCGATTATCTGCTCGGTTGCATATGCAATTCCCGCCTGTGCCATCGCCTTCGGGTTTGCGCCGAATCGGTCTACAATAGACTTAAAGCGCATCGGAAGATATGTTCCCGATATCGAACCTATCCTCTCAATCTGCTTTGCGTTTGTGACAGGCATAATGCCGGCAATTACCGGAACGGTTATTCCGGCTTCTCTCAGGCGGTATGTAAAATTATAAAAAATATTATTGTCAAAAAACATCTGCGTGGTTAAAAATTCGCAGCCGGCGTCAACTTTTGCCTTAAGATAATGAATATCGGACGCAATACATTCCGATTCCGGGTGACCCTCCGGATAACACGCACCGCCGACGCAGAATCCACCGAACGAGCGGATTTCTTCCATAAGTTCGTTTGCGTGCGAAAAATCAGCCGTTTTTGCATCGCCGACCAAATCGCCCCGAAGCGCAAGAATATTTTCTATCCCGGAATTTTTCAGCAGTTCAAGCTGTGCATTAATCGATTGTTTGGTAGCCGAAACGCATGTGAGGTGGGCTATCGGCGTTACGGAATGATTTTTGAGAATGTCTTCCGCAACAGACGCCGTAAGCTCGCGGTTTCCTCCGGTTGCGCCGCAGGTTACGCTCATAAAATCGGGCTTAAGTTCCGCAATTTCGCCTGCCGCCTTCACAACCGATTCATACTTATCGCTGCTCTTGGGCGGAAACACCTCAAAAGACAGCGTTTGCTTTTCTTTAAGTTCGGAAATCTTCATTAAAATCATCACTCCCATATATAAATATCATACCATATATGTCGCAAATCTTCAAGCATATTTCAAAAATATTATTTTTTTGTTAGATTTAGCAAATTTTTTTAAAATAACCGTAGACAAAATCGGTTTTTTGCGTTATAATATTAGAAGTATTGTAAAATTGGGGGCTGACTATGGGCGAGGTTATTGTTGTTACCTCAGGAAAAGGCGGAGTCGGCAAGACAACTACCACCGCCAATCTCGGTGCCGCACTGGCAAAGAGCGGCAGAAAAACCGTGATTGTCGATATGGATCTTGGGCTTCGCAAGCTTGATATTGCAATTGGCATTGCGGACAGGGTTGTATATAATGTCGTTGATGTTATCAAAAAACGCTGTGCGCTTTCCGATGCTCTGATTAAGGACAGGCGCTTCGGCGAACTTTATCTGCTGCCTGCTTCACAGAGCGAGAATAAACTTGCGATTGACCCCGATGAAATGAAGATTCTTTGCAGGGAACTGTCACGGCAGTTTGATTTTGTTCTGATAGATTCTCCTGCCGGGGTTGAAAGAGGTTTTGAAAACTCTGTCAGCGGTGCGGATTCGGCGGTAATCGTTGTTACGGCGGACGCCGCTTCGCTTCGTGACGCAGACCGCATTGCGGATATTCTTACCGAGCAGTACCGCATACGGAATATAAGGGTTCTCGTTAACCGTTACCGCCCCGATCTGGTAAAAGCCGGAGTTATGACCGGGATTGAATCCGTAATTTCAATGCTGCGTGTAGGCATAGTCGGCATTATACCGGAGGATGACGCGGTTATTACTGCCGCTTCAAAAAATATGCCCGTGATTTCAATACCCGATTCACGGGCCGCAAAATGTTTTGAAAATACCGCAAAAAGAATTGCCGGGGCGGATGTTCCGCTCACAAGGTTTAAAAATGACGGCTTATTCAAGCGGATTTTTAAGGCTATTCACCAAAAATAATACGAGGAGGTTAATTATATGAACATTGCACTTATTGCTCACGAATCCAAAAAAGAACTCATGGTTCAGCTTTGCATTGCGTACAAGGGAATCATGAAAAACCACAACCTTTTCGCGACAGCAGGTACCGGAAGGCTTGTTTCCGAGGCTACCGGGATACCTGTAAACTGCTTTCTTTCGGGACCTCTCGGAGGTTACCAGCAGATTGCGGCGAGGATAGCATACAACGAAATTGACTTTCTGATTTTCCTTCGTGATCCGCTCAACTCCGAAACCGTTGAGCATGATATTGACGAACTTATAAAGCTTTGCGACATTCACACCATCCCTGTTGCAACCAACCTTGCTACCGCTGAGATTCTCATTATGGGTCTTGAACGCGGCGATTTCGGCTGGCGTGATATAGTCCGCACAAATTGATTTAAGGACGGCGCTATGGAATACGGTGAAGCGATAGACTACATACATTCAATATTGAAATTCGGTTCAAAGCTTGGGCTTGAGAATATTACAGAGCTTATGCGCCGATTGGGAAATCCGCAGGATAAAATCAAAACCGTTCATGTTGCCGGAACGAACGGGAAAGGTTCAACCTCGGCTGTTCTGGCGGAAATTTTAAAGCGGCAGGGATATAAAACAGGACTTTTTACTTCTCCTTATATTGAGGATTTCTGCGAGAGAATGAGAATTAACGGCGAAAATATTTCTCACGAAAAACTTGCGGAGCTTACAAAGGCCGTAAAGAAATGCTGCGATGAAATGGTTGCGGACGGCTTTAACCATCCGACAGAGTTTGAAGTTGTTACGGCAATCGGTTTTCTCTATTTTGCGGATTGCGATTATGCTGTAATCGAGGTGGGCCTCGGAGGAAGGCTTGACGCAACAAATGTACTTAAATCTCCGCTTCTTTCGGTTATTACGCTTATTGACTATGACCATACGGAGTACCTTGGGGAGACGCTTGCCGAAATTGCATTTGAAAAATGCGGAATTATTAAGCCCGGTGTTCCCGTTGTCACATATCCCGACCAGCCTAAGGAGGCTCTCGAGGTTATAAAAGACACCTGCGCCGAAAGAGGCTGCTCTCTCGAAATTGCGGAAAACACGGACAAGTACAAATCTTATCCGATAAAACCTTCGCTTAAGGGCGCACATCAGCTTAAAAATATGCAGACCGTTATGGCGGCGGTTTCGGTTCTTAAGGAAATCGGCGTTGAAATCAGCGATAAAGCTGTGCTCTCCGGAATTGAGCGCACAGAATTTATCGGAAGATTTGAATTCATAGATAATAACATCGTAATCGACGGCGCCCACAACCCGTCCGGAGTGCGTGCGCTCTGCGAATGCCTTGAAGATACGGAGTGCGATCGTCTTATCATCGTCTGCGGTATGCTTGCCGATAAAAATTATACGGAGTGCGCCGAAATGTTCAGAAAAACAGGCGATGTTCTGATTGCAACCGAGCCTGACAATCCGAGAAAGCTTTCCGCCGAAAAGTTTGCCGATGCACTTTCAACAGATTTATATTTTGAAAATCCTTCCGAAGCGGTTAATTATGCTAAGGCAATCGCAAGGGAAGGGGATTTAATCTGCGTTTGCGGTTCTCTCTATTTAATCGGCGGAATACGACATGAATTTCGCAAAAGCTGCGAATGATGTCGAACAGTTTATCGAAATTATTAAAGGAAATAAATGTAAAATATAGAATTAACCTTCTTATGAGATTACATAAGGAGGTTTTTTTGTGCGAATTGAAACAGTAGGCAGAACGCTTGTGGCACACATCGACGGCGACCTTGACCATCACAGCACAAGCCTTGTGCGGCGTGAACTTGACAGAGTTCTGAAAAGAAGCGGCGTGAAAAATCTGGTGCTGGACTTTTCGGAGCTTGAATTTATGGACAGCTCCGGAATAGGCGTTATAATAGGAAGATACAAGATTGTTTCAGCAATCGGCGGTACGGTAGCCGTTGTTGCTTCCAAACAGCTTGTTAACCGCATTATAACGGCTTCGGGACTGAGGAAAATCATGGGTGTGTACAAAAGTGTGCCTGCCGCTCTTAAAAGCTTAAAGGAGGATGTATCATGAATAAGGCAAGGTGTGAATTTCTGTCAAAATCCGTTAACGAAGGCTTTGCAAGAAATGTAGCGGCGGCTTTTCTGCTTCAGTATGACCCGACGGTCGAATTTATGGCAGATGTCAAAACAGCCGTTTCGGAGGCGGTCACGAATGCGGTTGTTCACGGATACCGCGAAAAATCCGGCACGGTTATTATGGAACTTTCAGAGAAGGACGGCATTTTTTCGGTTACCGTTGAGGATTACGGCTGCGGAATAGATGATGTCAAACAGGCAATGCAGCCTCTTTTTACAACCCACGCCGATGAGGAACGCTCCGGAATGGGCTTCACGGTTATGGAAATGTTCATGGATACGGTAGAGGTGACATCCAAAAGGGAAGTGGGAACAAAAATCGTAATGACAAAAAAGCTGGGGTGAGCAGTAATTTGTATAGCGATATTCTCACGCCCGGCAGCGGCGACAAGGCTGCAAAAGAAAAAATTATCGGAGAGAATATGGGGCTTGTTTATTCGGCTGCACGCAGATTCCGCGGCCGCGGTTGCGATTTTGAAGATTTATGTCAGCTTGGCTGCATAGGACTTATCAAAGCCGCAGACCGTTTTGACGAATCATCGGGCTATCGTTTTTCTACATATGCCGTACCATTGATAATCGGTGAAATAAAGCGATTTTTGAGAGATGACGGGATTGTTAAAGTCAGCCGAAGCTTAAAGGAACTTTCGCTTAAGATTTACAGGCTGCGGCAGAATCCGGAGTTTGCGGAAGCCTCGGTTTCCGAGCTTGCGCAAATCCTTGGCTGCGGTGCTGACGAGGTTGCCTACGCAATAAAGAGTGCATCGGCGGTTTCCTCTTTGGACGAGCTTTCCGAAAGCGGCACCGCAATTGCCGAAAATACAAACACTTTTGAAGATGCAGACAACCGCATAGTTATTAAAGATTTGCTGTCAGAACTTTCGGATGAGGACAGAAAAATTGTAATTCTGCGCTATTTCAGGCAGAAAACCCAGAGCGAAACCGCAAAGATTATCGGAGTGTCGCAGGTGCAAATTTCAAGGCGTGAAAAGAAAATTCTTCAAAATCTGCGCAATTTATCATATAAATAGTTGCAATATTGCCTTTTGAGGCGAAAATATTTATGTTTTTTGACAAAAATTTATCAAAAGACTTGATTTAATTCGGCTTTTGGGGTAAAATATACTTATATTTATTTTAAAGGTGTGTGTAATATGAGTAAGTTGAGTTTTGATTATTCCAATGCTCTCTCTTTTGTGGGCGAGCATGAAATCGAATATTTGTCCGGTGCGGTTGCTTCGGCAAATAAAATGATTAAAGAAAAAAACGGCCCCGGAAACGACTTTTTGGGTTGGGTTAACCTTCCTTACGATTATGATAAAGAGGAATTTGCAAGAATTAAGCTTGCCGCAAAGCGCATATGCGAAACAAGCGAGGTGCTCATTGTAATCGGTATCGGCGGTTCGTACCTCGGGGCAAGGGCGGCTATAGAATTTCTGGGTTCGCCGTTCTATAATTCCAAGCCGAAAGATACTCCCGATATCTACTTTGCCGGCAATTCTATCAGCGGTGCTTACCTTAAACAGCTTATCGATGTTGTGGGTGACAGGGATTTTTCCGTTAATGTTATTTCCAAATCCGGAACCACAACCGAACCGGCACTTGCTTTCCGTGTTTTCAGAAAAATGCTTATTGAAAAATACGGAAAAGAAGGCGCAGCGAAAAGAATTTACGCAACAACAGACAGGGCAAAAGGCGTTCTCAAAAAACAAGCCGATGAGGAAGGCTACGAAAGCTTTGTTGTTCCTGACGATGTAGGCGGAAGATTCTCGGTTCTTACGGCTGTAGGTCTGCTGCCTATCGCTGTAAGCGGTGCGGATATTGATGAACTCATGAAAGGCGCTCAGGACGCCTGCACCGACTATTCCGGAGACGAAAACGACTGCCACACTTATGCCGCAATCAGAAATGCCCTTTACAGAAAAGGCAAGGGAACGGAAATTCTTGTTAATTACGAGCCTTCGTTCCATTATGTCGGCGAATGGTGGAAGCAGCTTTTCGGCGAAAGCGAAGGAAAAGACGGCAAAGGTATTTTCCCGGCTGCCGTTGATTTTTCAACCGACCTTCACTCTATGGGTCAGTATATTCAGGACGGAGTAAGAAATATTTTTGAAACCGTTGTTTCTTTCGGTACTCCATCTGCCGATGTCGAAATCGAAAAAGAAGAAAACGACGGCGACGGCCTTAACTTCCTCGCAGGCAAAACGGTTGACTATGTAAATAAAAAAGCTTTTCTCGGTACGCTTCTTGCGCACACCGACGGGAATGTTCCGAATCTTGTAATAAATGTTCCGAAGGCTGACGCATATAACCTCGGATATCTTTTCTATTTCTTCGAAAAGGCATGTGCGGTTAGCGGATATATTCTCGGTGTTAATCCGTTCAATCAGCCGGGTGTTGAAGCTTACAAAAAGAACATGTTTGCCCTCCTCGGAAAGCCCGGTTATGAGGACCAAAAAGAAAAACTTGAAAAAAGATTGAACAAATAAACAAAAAACACTTGATTTTTTTCCCAATCTATAGTACAATATATCTATAAACATAATTTTTAATTGGGAGGTATATATTATGATTAAAATACTGATGGGCGAAAAAGGAACCGGCAAAACAAAAGTGCTTACCGACATGGTTAATAAGGCTTCTGCCAATGCAGAGGGCATGGTTGTCTGCATTAACAAGGGCAACAGGCTTATGCATGATGTTGACATCGGTGTCCGCCTTGTCGATACCGAAGAATTCAACATCACAAATCCCGATGTTTTTCTTGGTTTCATTGAAGGTATAGTTTCTCAGAATTTTGATATTACCGATATATATATTGACGGAATACTTAAAATCACCGGCGGAGATGCTGACGGGCTTATCGGATTCCTTAAAGGACTTGAGGGCGTATCCGAAAAGTTCTCTATAGAATTTGTACTCTCCGTAAGCGCAAACCCGGCAAATGTATGCGATGCGGTTAAAAAATACTGCATTGAATTCTGATTTTAATTAAAATTTTGTACGGCTGCCCTTAATCGGGCAGTCGTATTCTGTGGAGTGTGTGAATTATGAATTATAATGAAATTTACGAACTTTGGCTTAAATCCGCAGACAGCGAAACTGCGGACGAGCTTAAAAAAATTGACGAAAAGGAAAAAGAAGACAGGTTTTATAAAAGTCTTGAATTCGGTACGGGCGGTCTGCGCGGCGTTATCGGCGCCGGTACTAACAGAATGAACAAGTATACTGTCGGACAGGCAACACAGGCTCTCTCCGATTATGTGAATAATCAGGGTAAAGCGTCAGACGGCGTATGCATTTCGTATGATTCAAGGCTGTATTCCGATGTTTTTGCTAAAGAATCGGCTTGCATATTGGCTGCAAACGGCATAAAGGCTTATCTTTCGGACGCTCTCCGCCCGGTACCTTTTCTGTCGTTTTCTGTGCTTGAAAAGGGCGCCGCAGCAGGTATTATGATAACCGCAAGCCATAATCCTCCCAAATACAACGGTTATAAGGTTTACTGTGACACGGGTGAGCAGATTGCGCCCGAAATGGCTGATGAAATTGTGTCCTATATTTCAAAAACCGATATTTTCACAGGCGTGCGCCGTATGGATTTTGACGAGGCGGTATCAAAGGGTCTTATCGAAATGATTACATCTGCCGATGAGGATAAATTTGTTTCGAGGGTCTTGGAGCAGCAGCAAAACCCCGGTATTGCAAAATCAGCAGATATGGGTATCGTTTACACGCCTTTGCACGGTTCGGGAAATATTCCGGTAAGAAAGGCGCTTAAAGCGGCCGGTTTTGACAAAGTATGGGTTGTTCCGGAACAGGAAAAGCCCGATCCGGCGTTTTCTACCGTGAAATCGCCTAATCCCGAAGATAAGGCAGGTTTTTACCTTGCTGAGGATTTGGCGGCAAAAACCGGTGCCGAACTTATTATAGGAACAGACCCCGACTGCGACAGGGTCGGCGTTATGGCTAAAAACAAAGACGGAAAATTCGACTCTTTTACAGGTAATCAGATTGGCGTTATACTTCTGGAATACCTTATTTCCGCAAAGAAAAAGAACGGGACACTTCCCAAAAACGCCGCTGTTATCAAGACAATCGTTTCAACATATCTTGCTGACCGCATGTGCGAAAGCTACGGCGTTGCCTGCATGAATGTTCTTACAGGCTTTAAGTTTATCGGTGAGAAAATAAGACAGTTTGAAAAAGACGGCAGCCACACTTATCTTTTCGGCTTTGAAGAAAGCTACGGCTATCTTTCGGGCACACATTCAAGGGATAAGGACGGCGTTGTCGCATGCCTGCTTGTGTGCGAGGCGGCTGCTTATTATAAAACTCTCGACAAAACGCTCTTTGATGTGCTTGAAGACATATTCTCCCGTTTCGGAGCATATGCTGAGGATTTGAAGGCAATCACACTTGAAGGTATAGAGGGTGTTCAAAAAATCAAAGAGATGATTTCAGAACTCAGGAGCAATCCTCCGAAAGAAGTCGACGGTGTTAAGGTGGAATCCGTTGCGGACTACAAGCTTCGCAAAATAACCTATGCTGACGGTAAAACTGAAGCTTTGACCCTCCCTGTATCGGATGTCCTTCTGTTCACTCTGGAGGACAAGTCTACCTTTGCTATCCGTCCTTCGGGTACGGAACCGAAGGTTAAAATCTATTTCGGCGTGAACGATAAAACTTACGCCCTTGCTCTCGAAAAACTCGCAAAGTTTAAAGAAAGCGTTACAAAAATTGTTGTAAAATAATGAGAATAACAAAAAATGAACTGCAGCAAATCAAGCTGCAGTTTATTTTTGCAAATAATAGGATTATATTCCGCAATTTGCATGAAAATTATTGACTTTTCCAGGGTACATGCTATAATTTTATGCGGTAGGAAATTTTTGTTTACAAAAACTTGAATATCAGAAACATCATAAGCCCGAATATTGCCGCAACCGGCATAAGAACCAAAGCTGATCTCACTTCTCTGATTCTTCTTCTCTGCCGTCTGTTTCTTATTATAAAATCGTCGATTATTTTCTGCGCTTCGGATACTACATCCGTTTCGGCATTATAGTTTTTCCCTTTATTCTTTTTAAGTATTATAATCGCCTGTTCGATTTCATTTGAATTGAGATTGTTAAGTATAATAATATTTCTCAGTGTTTCCATACAGAAAACCACCTCCGGGATAAGTATTGTCAAAAATTTCGGTAAATATACAATTGCAAAATTATTCTTTATGTGTTAAAATATAAGTATACTGCATACGGAGGGTGTCATATGAGCCTTAATGTTATATACGGAACCGACAGCAACGCACTTAATATGCGGTGCAAGGAAATCATTTCTCATTGCGCGGACAAAAATGTATTTCTCATTGTGCCGGAACAGTTTTCGCTTTCGGCGGAAAAATATTTTTCCGATGTCACCAAAATCGGGTTTGAAGTTATTAGCTTCAAGAGGCTTGCCGGAAGAATTTTTGAGGAAGCCGGTAAAATTACTGGTTCATATCTGTCTTCATCTTCAAAGGTCATGCTGATGCAGAGCGTGCTGGACACAGAAAAACTCGGCATATACAAAACCTGCGCCGAAAAATACGGATTTGCATCTACTCTTGCAAAAACGGTTTCGGAGTTTAAGCATGCGGCGATTGACCCTGATTTTGTCAGGTCCAAAATTGAAACATCAAGCGGTATGCTGAAAGAAAAGCTTACGGATTTTGCCGTGATTTTCGATAGCTACAATCAAAAAACCGCCCGGTTCGGAAACGATTCGGACGATGACCTTACATTTACATACAAGCTTCTGCTTGAAAATCCCAACCTCTATTCCGTTGCAGGGTCTGTGGTGATAATCAGCAAATTCAGCGGATTTACCAACCAGGAAAGGCTTCTCATAAGGCTTTTTGCAAAATACTGCGAGGTGCATATTGCCGCTGCGGCGAACAGCTTGCAATCGGATGTGCTGATTTGCTTTGAACCGACTGTAAACAATATAAAACGCATTGCCGAAGGTATGGATTACAAAACCGAAAGGGCAGCGGACGCCTTAAAACAGACCGCTGCAGCTCATCTGAGTATTAATTATTTCAAATATCCTCCGGAAAAGTCAGATTCGGACGGAATTAAAATTATAAAAATGGCAAACGCTTACAGCGAAATCAATGCGGTTGCACAGGAGATTATACGCCTTTGCAGAGAGGAAGGCAAGAGATTCAGGGATATTGCGGTTTGCTACCGCAATGCGGAAGAATATAAAAATCTTATCGGCAGAATATTTTCTAATAACGGTATCCCGATATTTTCAGACGGCAAGGAAAGCATAAACACAAACGCGCTGATTGTGTTTATATATGCAATCTCCGATATTTTTGAGTATAATTACAGCTATGACGCAGTGTCAATGCTTATTAAATCTGCTTTTTCGCCGGTTTCCGAGGAGGATTCCGACGCTTTTGAAAACTTTATACTTGCATACGGGCTTTACGGAAACAGAATTTCTGACGATGAAGTCTGGAAAAGCAGAACCGAAAGAATTTTCAAAAACGGTTCTTATGACAGCGAGGCTATCTGCCGCACAAGAAATGCTATAATACATCCGCTCAAAAAGTTCAGAGAAAACACAAAGGGAAGACACAGTTTTGAAACCCACGCACGCTGCTTCTTTGAACTTCTCTGCGATTTCGGAGTGTATGAAAAGCTCGGTGAAATCATAGACGAACTGAATAATGAAGGAATGTTCCAAAAAGCCAGGGAATATTCACAGGTGTGGAACATATTCATCAACACGCTTGATGAAGCGGTAAAATTTATGCCTGAGGTTAAGCAGTCCTTTTCAAAATTCATGAGCGTTCTTAAGTCCGGTCTTAACGAGAACAGCATCGGAAGCGTACCTCCGGTCGCGGACTGCGTAACGGTATCGGATGCTTCAAGGTTTGTTCCGGGAAACATCAAAGTTTTGTTTTCGGTAGGGGTGTGCAGCGGCGAGTTTCCGCCTGCGCCTTCGGGCGGAGGAATGTTTGACGAGGCTGACCGTGACATTCTTGACGCACTCGGGATAGAACTTTCAAACAGCAAAAAGCACCGCGCTCTTGCGGAAATGCAGATTCTGTACAAAATTTTTTCAGCACCGGAAGAAAAGATTTATTTTTCATACAGAACCACAAATTCAGACGGAACTTCATCAGCTCCGAGCGAAATTATACCTAAAATACATGAGATTTTCCCCAATACCGAAATAATAACCTCTTTGCCGCAGGTCGGAAGTCCTTACTATACATTCGAGCGTTTTGCTGAAAACGGTATGCCGCACGGAAGCATTTACGACTGGTTTGCCTCGGACAAAGGCTGGAAGTCGAAACTCATGCTTATTGCCGGTAAAACTTTTGAAAACAGCAAAATAACTCTTTCGGAGGAATCCGTACAAAAACTTTACGAAAACGGTTTTTCCGGCAGCGTTTCCAAGCTTGAAAGCTACTCAAAATGCGCTTTTTCATATTTTCTGAACTACAATCTCAGGCTTAAGCCGAGAAAGGTTTATACAATGAGTGCGCCCGACATCGGCACACTTGTTCACTCGATTCTTGAAAGGTGCGTGCGTGAGGTTTCGGACAGTAATGCCTGGAGCAGCGTTACAAGAGAATCATGCACGGCAATGACGGAAAACGCCGTAAAGCACGAAGCACCGGAATTCCTTGACGGGCTGTTCTTGAGTTCGCCGAGATACAGGTATATTCTTTCAAAACTGACAGGACAGCTTTCCGCAAATCTTTACAATATACTGAACAGATTCAATCACAGCAAGTTCCGCCCGGAAGGTTTTGAAATCAATTTTGACAGTGATAAAGTTTCCGATATGAATCTCAAAACCGAAAGCGGTGAAAACATACGAATTACCGGAAAAATTGACCGTGCGGACATGCTTACAAAAGACGGCTGCAAATATCTTAGAATAGTTGACTACAAAACCGGAAGCAAGGAACTTAAACTAAAAGATATTTATAATGCCGTAAATCTTCAGCTTATAACATATCTTGATGCACTCTGCGGTAAAAATAATACACCGGCGGGGGTTCTGTACTGCGTACTGTCCTCCGGGCTTGAAGCAGAAAGGAATATCCTTGAACAAAAAGAAATTGAGGCAAAGCTTAAAGGGAGATACGCAATGCGCGGGCTTGTTCTGCAAAACAGCGATATCATTATGGATATGGACGATGACCCGGGATATATAGGAATTGAAGGCAAAAAGAAGGGCGGAACGGCTTCGGCAGAACAGTTCAGGCTGCTGCGGCTTTCTGTGAGGAAAAACATCAAAGAGCTTTCTTCCGCAATTCTTCGGGGAGATATCAGCATAAATCCTATAACCGCCGGAGCGAATGACAGCCCGTGCAAATACTGCTGTTATGCGAGTGTTTGCCGCGGAAAAGGCGAGTGCCGCAATACGAAATATTTTAATAATGACGAAGAAGTATACGCGGATTTGGCAAAGGAGTTTGAAAATGAGTAATGTTAACTGGACTGAGCAGCAATCGGAAGCAATAAATATCAGAAACTGCGATACGCTTGTTTCGGCGGCGGCGGGTTCGGGTAAAACTGCGGTTCTGGTTGAACGGGTAATCAGAATGATTACGGATGAAAACAATCCGACCGATATTGATAAAATTCTTGTTGTGACATTCACAAATGCCGCTGCGGCGCAAATGAAGGAAAAGATTTCTGCGGCAATTGCGGCGCAGATTGAAGCGCACCCCGATAATGCGCATCTTCGCCGCCAGCTGATACTGCTCGGCGGTGCGGACATAAGAACATATGATTCGTTCTGCCAGAATATAATAAAAGAAAATTTTCAGAAAACAGACCTTCCGTTTGATTTTGAACTGATTCAAAAAACGGAGGACAAAATTCTGCGTGCGGAGGCGCTTGACGAAACATTCAATTATTTTTACGACGATGAGGAAAAAGCCGCCGCATTTGTGAATTTTTCGGACTCATTTTCAGGCCGCGACGATACTTCGGCGGAAGAATTTATCTACAGATTTTACGATTTTCTGAGAACCATGCCGTATTATACCGACTGGCTGAAAACCTGCGCTTCGGAAGCGGATTTTGAGTCACCTGACGATACAGTATGGGGTAAATACCTTAAAGAGTATACACTTAAAATGCTCGGAATTGCAAAATCAGCGGCGCAGCGTGCACTTGAATTTATAAAAAACGAAGGCGAAGCACTCGGTATTTCAAAGTATTTTGCGGCTTTGAGCGATGATATGGGGC